>JAUSEE010000014.1 GCA_030650095.1 Candidatus Buchananbacteria bacterium | reverse complement strand
AATTATATCAAATAAGTAGTTTGAGATACACAGATATTCCAGCATATAGCCAAATTCTCATTCCGATATCACTATCGGAAGGGACCAGATCGATCCCATTCGCTCCCCACGCTTTCGTGCAACAACGTCAGGATTGTACCAGTCAACCGCTTTCGCTTCTGGTGTTCTTGCCAATATTAACACATTTTACCGTTACACTGGCAATTCCGTTGACCTCTTCCATCCTCTAGTCTTCCAGTTTCCATGGCAGTCTTGATGTTAAGCACCAAGATTTAACCACAGACTTAAAAAACCGTCTGCGCACGCTTTACGCCCAATAAATCCGGATAACGCTCGGGGTCTCTGTATTACCGCTGCTGCTGGCACAGAGTTAGCAACCCCTTATTCATTAGGTACCGTCAAAAGTTCTTCCCTAATAAAAGATCTTTACACCCCGAAGGGCTTCATCGATCACGCGGCGTCGCTCCATCAGACTTTCGTCCATTGTGGAATATTCTTGACTGCAGCCTCCCGTAGGAGTCTGGGCAGTGTCTCAGTCCCAGTGAGGCGGGTCGTGCTCTCACACCCGCTACTCGTCATAGCCTTGGTAGGCTTTTACCCCACCAACTAGCTGATAAGACATAGGTCTCTCTCGAAGCGATAAATCTTTACTCACCAGACATTCGTCTGATGACCACATCCGGTATTATTCTTCCTTTCGGAAGGTTATGCCGAACTTCGAGGTAAGTTACCAATGTGTTACTCACCCGTTTGCCATGGGTCTAAACCCATTCGACTTGCATGCCTTAGACACGCCGCCAGCGTTCATCCTGAGCCAGGATCAAACTCTCAATAAATTGCATCTAGATTACGGCCAGATGCTAACCGTTATGTTGCTTTCCGACGAATTCGGAAATTGAAAAAATTGTTTAGGGCTCACGTTGTTTTTAATTGCTTTTTAATTGTCAATTTACTTTTCTTTTCTAACTTTTTATTTTCACATTTACCGCGGAAAAGAAAAAACAGAGGGATCCAATTAGCGAACCGTCAGCCTGAAGCGGACGAATCTCTTAGATACCACTGTTTTTTCTCTTTCACCTCACCCTATCTTTAAGCGGGGGTGGGTTTAAAACAGGTTTTAATGTTTTGTTTGGAGAATGGTTTGTTTTTATTGATCTTTGCTTAATAATTATATTCTATTTTACAAGCATTGTCAAGAGCTCGGAAGCATAAAATAACAAAAGTACAAAATCATGAAAAACAATTAATTTTTTAGCTAAATTTAGATAAAAATATCTATGACAGTAAAATAATTTACCTTATTTTAAATAAATCTTAAAAAGTAATTAACATGATATGCACATCGGTCTTTGACCTAATTTTTAATTTAAAGAATTCCTTTTTCTATTTTTATGACTTTTATATCAAGAAGATCGGATAGATAAGCATAATCTTTATCGTGTGGGTTTCTTTTAAAGCGTATAGAAAAAAAATTTGGATCATGATCTAAAAAAATAACCACTCCCTTTTCTTTTGGGTGATATGGTCTGTAAGTTAACTCAACTCGATCGCCACTCTTTAATGGTTTTATTAATTCTATTAAATCTTCTTTTCTCTTTCTTTCTAGAATATCTTCAATCGGTGCATCTACTAAATGTTTATTTCCTTCTTCATCAATTTCATACTTGGATCCCTTTTTTAATAATTCAGCATCCGAAATAGTCCGTGATTTTTCCAGATCGGCTATTTCTTCTGGAGTGTATTTTTTAGGAGATTCCGGTGATTTTGGCATAGAATTTATAGGTTAATTTTTATATCTTAATTCTACCCCCCCCCACTGTCAAAAGTCAAACAAAGTAGAGACGTTGTACACAACGTCTCTACAAAATATGCCACGTCTCTACAGAATACGCAATCTCTATGCAAAATATGCCCGTCTTTATAAATTAGATCTTAATATTAATTGGATTATTTCTGTCTCTGTCCCATAAGGGCGGATTATATTTTATATACCATCTTATTTTATCTAAAGATTCGTTATTGGGACGAATGATATGTTCGTAGAAACCCGATTGCCAACAAAAGTTATCATAACCCAGTTTTTTTATTTTTCTGATAGCGGCACCTTTCAAGCCACGAATAGTAGAAGCCAAATTATTTGTTTGCGGACCGAATTTATTACTGGATTGTAGAGACGCATTGCAATGCGTCTCTACTTTATTATCAATCTCAATAATGCCATGCAAATGATTAGGCATCACTATAAATTCATCTAATCTAATATTTTTTCTGATTTTTTCGGTTTTATACCATTCTTCCCAAACAATACAACCAATTTCTGATAAACCCATTGTGCCATTTTTAACCCGTCCCAATAAACATTTTCTATGTTTAACGCAAATCGTAAAAAAGTAATAGCCATCGGCGCTATAATCCTGGATAGGCAGACGAGTGGAATTAACCAGATATTTATTTTTAAAATAATTACGATTCATCTGATTTTCTTATACAAGTAGAGACGTTGCGCGCAACGTCTCTACAATTTATTTAACTTTTTTCGCTTTCTTCTCCCGCCATTTCTTAATCTCCCCGTGATGGCCGGAGAGCAAAACCTTGGGCACCCTTAACTTCTTACCTTGATATTCAATCACTTCCGGACGAGTATATTGAGGATATTCTAAATAATCTTCTGAAGAAAATGATTCATTTTCCACTGATTCCTGTTTGCCGACAAAAGTCGGATAATGCCGGGCGACCGCATCCATGATTACTATAGCCGGCAGTTCTCCGCCGGTTAAAACATAATCGCCGATGGAAATCTTTTCATCCGCCATTTTTTCCACTCGGACATCCACGCCTTCATAGCGCGGACAGACAAAAATCAATTGATCATAGGCGGCCAAGCGCTTAGCCTCTTTTTGGGTAAATCTTTTACCGCTAGCTGCAGTTAAAATTATTCGGCTTTTCTTTTTTTTCTTAATGCTCTTTATCGCCTTCATTAGTATGTCGGCTTTAAAAAGCAAGCCCACGCCGCCGCCATAAGGCTTGTCGTCTACCGTCTGATGCTTGTCTTTAGTCCATTTTCTTAAGTAGTGGAAATTTATTTTAACCAGCTTGTTTTTCTGGGCACGTTTAAATAAACTCTCATTAATATAAGAATCTAAAATGTGAGGGAAGATTGTGATGATATCGAATTGTTTCATAAATTAATACTAAATGTTTTTAAATAAAAAAGCCAGTCATTTAACTGGCTGTTATTTCTCTCTGATAATTTCAATCTGCTTGTCATAAAAAACTTTCAGTCCTGCCAGTAAACCCTCTTCATAGGTGTTTACTGCTCGTAAGAGAGTATTATTATCATTCCAAACCGTCCGGCCAATTTCCACTTCCTGGCCATCTTCTTCTAAAATATAAACCAAATAATAACCGGAAACGCCGCTAGCCGGAACTTGGCGTCTTTTAATAACCACTTGATAGCCTCCTGTGATGAGTGTTTAAAACAAGGAACTAACAGGAATATTAGCAGGCTTATTTTTTTTGTCAAACTGCAATTAAAATAATTAAAAACACAAAAGCCCCGCCGAATCGGGCGGAGCTTTTGTTATAGTTTAAAGCTTTTTGGCAATTTATATTTCCAAATCACCTACTACATCAGTATCAACGTGCTCTTCTCTTCGAGGTCGGCGTGAACCACCTTCTGGTTCATTGATCTTCAAATTGACACGAGCGTTGTTCTTAGCACCAATAATTTTGGTTAAGGTTCTGATTGCTCTTGCGGTCTGTCCCTGTTTACCGATTACATAACCGATATCAGACGGATTAACTGTCAAAGTCAAGAGAACGCCTCTTTCATCAACAGTCCTGTCGACCTTCACATCGCCAGGATTAGCAACAATCTCTCTAACGATTGCTTCTACGAATTTTACATCTTGTTCCTGAGCCATAGCTTTCTTTACTCTTTATTTGTTAAATATTAGCCTTGTGCCAGTTGCGGACCTTTATCCGACTATTCAAATTAACAGCGGGTAAATGCAACTTTTTAAGTCCTTTTCAGGCTAATAGGACTATAATTAGTATAGCAAATCAGAATGCTTTTGTCAATGGCAAATATAAAAACAGCCCCGCCTCGCGGGACTGTTTTTAGAGAGTAATTTATTATTTATTTTCTTCTGGCTTAACCTCAGGCGCAGTTTCTGCTTCTTTAATTTCCGGTTCGACAACTGCTTGCGCTTCTTTAGCCTTTTCGGCTTCAGCTGCTTGAGCTTTTTTAGCCGCTTCTTCTTCTGATTTTTTAAGATCAATAGCTATCTGCTTTTTCTTGCCCGGTTTAGATTTGGAAGCTCTGACTTTTTTGGCTGTAATCAAGTTTTGATCTACAAATAAATTATGAACGGTAGCAGTAAGCTCGGCTCCCTTTTTTAACCAATAATCAACTCGGTCTTTTTTAATATTTTTTTCTTTGGTGTGAGGATCATAAATTCCCAAGCTCTCCAAATAAGCGCTGTGCGGATTCTTGCCTTTTTCCATCACGACAATCCTATAAATAGGATGTTTCTTTTTGCCAATTCTGACAAATCTTATTGATAACATAAGTAGTTATAAAGTTAAAAGTTATAAAGTTTACCCTGTTAAGTAAAAATCTTTTTAGGATTTTTGGCAACGGAATTGCCCACTTAATAGGGTGAATAAAGTCTTTTTATAAACCTATAGCACTTGACGGTGTAGGCTTAATTTAGCAGAAATCATCAAATATGTCAAATAACACCATAATAATTATTTTTCGGCTATTTTTTCGGCTTGTTCAAACTTAAGACTCAAAATCCTGGAAACGCCGTCGCCTTGCATGGTTACACCGTAGAGCACATCGGCTCTGGACATAATAGCTCGATTGTGAGTAATAGTAATAAACTGGGTCTTGTGCGATAGCTCATCAATGATGTCGCTGAATTTTCTGGAATTTTCTTCGTCTAGAGCGGCATCCACTTCGTCAAATAAAATAAAAGGCGAGGGGTTATTGGAAATAATGGAACAAATCAAAGCTAAGGCAGTCATGGTCTTTTCGCCACCGGAAAGAACATTGATATTTTTAATTTTCTTGCCTGGCGGGCAAGCTTCTATATCAATGCCCATGTTGGCTAAAAATGATTTGTCTTCAATGTGAACTGCTTGTTTTTTAGGCTTAGCTATCTCCTCGGTGTTCCCGCTTATTTCGATATTTTCTATTTCTGCCTTGACCTGTTCGGCTTCAGTTAATTCTTTCTGCACCAAAACCAGTTTGGCCAAACCGCCATCAAACAGTTTTTTAAAGAACCTGGAAAAATCTTGATTTATTTTTTTAAATTCGCTTTCAAATTGCTTCTTGATGATTTTATCCAGTTCTATAACTATCTTTTCCAAATCGCCAATAGCTTTCTCTAAATCCATACTCTCCGAAGACAGGAAATCAAATCGAGTTTGAACCTCCAAATATTCCTTTTCCACTTCCGGATCAGTGCCACCGATAAGCTCCAGTTGTTTTTTGGCTTTGCTTATTTTGTTTTCCAAATCAGCCAAATCCACATCGCTAAAATCAGCCCTGGATTTGGGGCGATATTCTTCTCCTAAATCCTGCCGTATCAAAGACAATAGATCTTCTTTTTTAGTTTCAATTTTAGCTAATTCAATTTTAGCTTCATTGAGCAAGGAAATTATTTTATTCAAATCGATTTGCCTTAGATGCATATTCTGCTGCAAGGAAAAAACCTCTTTCTTTTTGTCTTCCTCTTCCAAATTAAAGCGGTCTATTTTTTTTCTGGCCGACAAAACGTCTTTGTCTATTTCGGACAGTTCTTTTTCAAATTTATTTTTTTGCAACGATAATTCATCAGAAAATTTGTTCCTTTCCTGGGGGGTTAATTGGCCTTCTTTGATATCATTTTCAATTTTATCATTTTCTTTTTTGAAAGCGGATAACTCGATATGCAAACTGTTTATTTTGTCTTCGCTCAGCCTTATTTCTACCTTAAAATCATTCATCTTGGCGATAATGCCATCACGCAACCTATGTTTTTCTTCGATCTCAGCTTTAAGAGTGGCAAATTCTTTTATTCTTTCTTCTTGAGTGGAGAATTTACTCTCGCCCACGCCAGCCCAAACGGCCGAGCCCTGGCGTTTATAGCCGCCTTTTATCACACCTGTTTTTTCAAAAATATCGCCTTCCAAAGTCACCATCCTCCTATGGCCAATGCCGATAGCTTTGGCATCTTCCACTCCTTTAACCACCAAAGTGTCGCCCAAAATATGCTGGAAAACTTTGGCAAATCTAACGCCGTAGCTTATCAAATCAATCGCCATGCCGATAGCTCCGCTGTTTTGGCCAGTGTATTTATCAGAGGGATAATTTTTTAATTTATTCAACGGAAAAAAAGTTAAAGATGACAATCTGTTGGCCTTAAGATAATTAATGCATTTAACAGCCACTTCGTCGGTTTCCACTACTATGGCCCAAAGGCGGTTGCCGGCAGCCGTGGCCAAAGCCATTTCATATTTTTTATCTATTTTTCCCACATCAGCCACTGTGCCATAAATCCCGCCAATGGAATTTTTCTGCCTTAAAATTGATTTTATGGACTCCAAAAAATAATTATTCCTTTCGCCGCCTTTGGTTTTATACAATTCCTCTTGGATTATCTGCAAATTATTCTGGGATACTGTCAGTTCATTATTTATTTTATTAATATCAGACTCCAAACCGGCCAAATCTTTCTTTTTAGAATTTATTTTTAGCTTGAGACTTTCCAATTCGGAATTTATTTCTAGTAGCCTCTTTTTAAGCTCATCTTTTCTGGTGAAAAGCCAAGATAAGTTCTGTTTTCCAACCTTGGCATACTCCACATCCAGTTTGCCGTTTACAACTGTTAATTCTTTTAAGATATTATTCTTATTTTCGGTTAAATTATTGTAGTCCTTTTGCAATTTATCAAATTCCTCGCTGCGGCTACTAGCCACGCTGAGTGAATCAAGTTTTTCCTGCAGAGATTCTATCTCCTGTTCCAATTTTATTTTTTGTTTATCATAAGAAGTAACAGAGATAATAAATTCCTTATAAGAATTATCCAGCTCAAACCACTGCCGGCCATAATATTTCTCCCAGCAGTCTTTTAATTCTGTTTCAATTTCTTTTCTTTTGCGCCAGCGGTTCACTTGCTTGGTTAGCATTTTAAGATGCGGCTCCAATTCGCCGATTAAGGTCTGCGCCTGCGCCAGATTATCGCGTGATTTCTTTAATTTGTTCACCGAGCGATCGCGCTTGATTTGAAACTGCTTTACTCCAGTGGCTTCGTCAAAAAAATCCTTTCTTTCCTGGCTGGAATAATTGACGATTTTATCCACCATGCCTTGGCCGATAATGCTGTAAGTGTTTTGACCGAAATTGGCTTTGGCCAGAAGCATAATAATATCAAACAAACGCACCGAATTTTTGTTTAAAAGGTATTCGCTTTCACCATCGCGGTATAATTTCCTGGTGATGACGATTTCTGTGTAATCAATGGGGGCGGATTTATCCTCGTTGTTCAAATGCAAAGAAACCTCGGCCAAGCCCATTTGGGATTTTTTGGCCGAGCCGGAAAAGATGATATCGGTTGATTTTTTTCCTCGCAGAAGTTTTAAGCTTTGTTCGCCCAAAACCCATCTCACTGCGTCCACGATATTGGATTTGCCCGAACCATTGGGGCCGACTATGGCTGTTACTCCGCAAATGCCTTTTTCTACAACTTGTCCGTTACGGGCTTTGATTTTGGGCGAGGTTTTACAGCCTGAGCCGGGAGCCGGAAATTCTAAAATCGTCTTATGGGCGAAAGATTTAAAGCCTTGAAGTTCTATCCTTTGTAAATACATGTTTTTGCTGTTTTTATCAAAACAAAAAAGCAGATATTGCTTTACTATTTGTTTTAATTTTAACAGAAAAATATAATCTTGACAAAAAAGGTATTTTGTTATAAACTGCAAAGTTGTTTGGCAAAGAGCCACAGGCACATTTTAAAACCAACAGGAGAACATAAATGAAATCTAAATCCGGGTTCACAATTATTGAATTACTAGTAGTTATAGCTATTATATCTATTTTGGCAGCTATATTAATTCCAACACTTGCTAGAATTAAACGGGTAGTAAAAATAGTAGAACTTAATCCGAATATAACCACTGATGAAGCCAGGGCTTTAATTAAGAAGATAGATAGCTATAAGGAAAAATATTCTGTCACTAATATTCTTGATGATGAAACAGCTTTAAGATTAATGGAAAAATATGATAGCGTTTTGTCTTATCCAGCCAAAGAAGCTGATGAAATACCAACTCAGGCCGAAGCCGAGCCGATCATTGGTGTTATTATCCAAAAAACCGAAGCTCATTACACCGAGAACCAGCCCATTGATGAATATTGGTTCTATGTCAGGAAATTTGACAGTCAAAAATCAGGTCTGATCTTTGATCATAATCCTCCGGCTTGGATAAAAGTGGAGAAAAACATTTTTGAAGCTAAAGGTTTAAACCAAACCTATGATTCCACCTGGCAACCGGAATAAAAAAATAATCCCTCAAACGCGAAGCGCTTGAGGGTGTTTTTTTAGAGGCGATTGGTTCCCAGTCGAACAGTAGAAAAAGTAATTTCGCAACGAGGGAAACAAATAGTCACAAACTTGCGATGGTTTCTGGCATCGCCGGGATTGATAATCATCACTTCTTGCTGTTCTTCAAACAAAGCATCGTGAATGCCGCCGCAGATAACAATATCAATGTGCTGATACTTTTGGGACTGTTGGCGGATAAACCTGATCATTTCCACTTCGGTTTTGCCGTCTAAATCAATGCCTAAATTATGTTGAACCAAGAAATAATGGCTACAAATTTCTAGCACCGGATTATCATCGGGGATCAGATGCCAATTGCCCGGCTTATGAATATTATCTTTCATGGTAGGCAGAAGATTATAAAAAACTTGAAAATCAGACAGCTCTGGACGGCCGATGTCCCTAGGCAGAAAACCGCCGTCTATAATCACGGTGGAAACATCACGCTCATGGAATTCAATAGCCAGTTGTTGCCAAAATTGGTCATCCCGTTCGGAAATATTGCCCGTACCGCCGATGATGCCCACTGTTTGGGGGCGGACACTGCTGGTGGTGCGAGGCAGGCGGGTAAAAACAATTTCACCATTACTGGTGTCTACCAGAGCATACTCGTAATCAAAAAATAGTGGCAAAACAGCTCCGGGATTAATCCAGGAAAAACCGTTTCTCTGGATTAAGAACTGATGATGGGTATGGCCGGTAAAGATGAATTTAACGCCGTCATAAACCTGATTCAAAATATTCATGAACTCATTAAACTTAACACTGTTCATTAAAACGTCGTTAGACCGCTCATGCCCGGCATAAATAACCACTTCGCCCAAATTGACTATGCGATTAGCTATGGCCAATTTGCTGGCAATGGTATTGCTAAGCGCTTCCTGGGCTTTGTCCTGATCACTAATCATACTGTTGCCCGGCCTGGTATAAGTCCAGCCATGGGGCGGAAAAGTAAAATCAGAATCAACATGCTGCTGTCTGGTTAAAACGCAAACCACCGGCAGACCGCAAAATAGATCTGCGCTCAAATGCTGCTTTTCAATATCGCCCGTATGGACAATTACTTGAGCGCCTCTATTTTTTAAATCTCTTGCCACTTTGCCAACAATACTTCCATCAACTTCATGGGTATCACCCATTATTCCCAGTAACATTATTTGGTACTCCTTGGTTGTTTTTTAAAGGTTCAAACTCAATTTTATATTACTACTTTTAACCAAAATTGTCAAGATCAAGATAAAAAATCTTGTTCCCCGAGTGTTCTTAAAATGATATAATGCTTTTATGAAAAAAAATAAACAAAAACTTATAATCATAGACGGCAATGCTCTGGTGCACCGAGCCTTCCACGCCCTGCCACCTATGACCACCAAAGACGGCGTGATGGTTAATGCGGTCTACGGCTTTACGGCCATACTCCTAAAAGTCTTGAAGGATTTGAAGCCCGACTACATTGTGGCCACTTTTGATTTAAAAGAAAAAACTTTCAGGCATAAGGAATTTGAAGCCTATAAAGCCGGCCGAGCCAAGGCGCCGGACGAATTATATCAACAGATACCGCTGGTAAAAGAAGTCTTGGAATCATTCAATATTCCTATCTTTGAAAAGCCGGGCTATGAAGCCGACGATTTAATCGGCACTATTGCCCACCTGAAAACCGTGGATAGGCCAGATATTGAAACCATTATCCTAACCGGCGATCAAGACACTTTTCAATTAATCGATGACAATACCAAAGTTTTTTCACCCCACAAAGGTTTGGGAGAAACTATTTTATACGACGAGCAAATCATCAAAGAAAAATTCGATGGCTTAACACCCGATCAATTAATTGATTACAAAGCCTTGCGCGGCGATCCTTCCGATAATATACCGGGTGTTAAAGGCATAGGCCAAAAAGGAGCCATTAACCTCTTAAATGATTTTAAGACTTTAGAAAATATTTATAAAAACCTGGATTCTAAAAAAATCAGCGACAGAAACCAAGCATTGCTCAAAGAATACAAAAGCGACGCTTTTTTATCCAAAAGATTGGCTACGATTATTATAGATGTGCCGATTAAGTTTAAATTAAACGATTGCCAGCTGGACGGTTTTGATAAAAATAAAGTGGTAAAACTATTTCAGAGCCTTAATTTTAAAAGATTAATGACCCAGTTGTCATCTTTAGATGAGCATTTGCCAATCACCAGCGGGCAAGGAAATTTATTTATGGAATCAGCCAAAGATTTAAAAACCAAACATCAAAACCAAAAATACCAACTGGTGGTTGGGGGAAAAGATATGGCTGATTTTTTGAGTGCCATCAAAAAACAAGATGAATTTTGCTTGGATACGGAAACCACCTCGGTTGATCCGTTTTCGGCTGATCTTTTGGGCATCAGTTTTTCTTGGAAAAAAAATGAGGCTTATTACTTGCCTCTCCCAGCAGTGAACAAAATAAAAAAAGAATTATCATCTATTTTTAAAGATGGAGCTGTAAGAAAAATCGGCCATAATTTGAAATACGATTTGGAAGTTTTAAAACAAAACGGTTTTGAATTGTCAGAACTCCATTTTGATACTATGATCGCTTCTTATCTATTAAACCCGGGCAATCGGCAGCATAATCTGGATACTCTGGCTTTCGTGGAAATGGGCTATCAGATGCAACCCATAGAAGATTTAATCGGTTCCGGCAAAAATCAAATCAGTATGTCAGAGGTGCCGCTGGAAAAGATATCCTGGTATTCCTGCGAAGATGCGGATCTGACTTTCCAAATCTACCAAAAATTAAAGAAAGATCTGGAAGATGAAGGCATGTTCGGCTTATTTGAAAAATTAGAGATGCCGCTGGTGGAAGTGCTGGCTGAAATTGAAGAAAATGGCGTTAAATTAAATGTTAAACTGCTAAAAGAATTAGCCAAAGGGACTGATAATGAATTGGAACTACTGGAGAAAAAAATCTACAAAGCTGTTGGCCAGAAATTCAATATCTCATCGCCGCTACAGTTAAAAGAAATATTATTTGAAAAACTTAAAATATCAACTGCCGGCTTGGGTAAAACCAAAACAGGCATTTCTACCGCCGCTGGCGAACTGGAAAAGCTTAGAGGCCAGCATAAGGTGATTGACATGATTTTGGATTTTAGGGAACTGGCCAAATTAAAAAGCACCTATTTAGATGCTCTGCCCAAATTAATCAATAAAAAAGACAACCGAGTCCACACTAGTTTTAATCAGACCGTGGCTGCCACCGGCCGACTGTCGTCGTCCAATCCCAACCTCCAAAACATACCCATTAGAACCGACCGGGGTCAAAAAATAAGAAAAGCTTTCATCGCCGAGCCAGGCTATAAAATACTTAAAGCTGATTATTCCCAAATAGAGCTGCGCATTATAGCCTCGCTAGCCAATGATAAAAACATGCTGGAAGCTTTTGAAGGCAAAGTGGACATCCATACCAAAACGGCTGCCGCCATTGGCGATCTAAAAATAAGCGAGGTGACACCCAACTTAAGACGGCAAGCTAAGGAAGTTAATTTTGGCGTCCTGTATGGTATGGGCGCCTGGGGTTTGGCCCAGCGTACCGGCATCTCCAGCCAAGAGGCCAAGAAATTCATAGACAAATATTTCCAAACCTATAAAGATGTTAAAAAATACCTGGATGAAACGATTGTTGTGGCCAGAAAAAAAGGCTATGTGGAAACTTTTTACGGACGGCGACGCTATCTACCCGAAATAAATTCCAGCGTTCAACAAGTGAGATCGGGGGCCGAGAGAATGGCCATTAACATGCCTATTCAAGGCACAGCGGCTGATTTGATAAAACTAGCTATGGTAGCCATACATAAAAAATTACCCAAAGTATCGCCAAAAACAAAAATGATCATGCAAGTCCATGATGAATTAGTGTTTGAAGTCCCTGAAGATGAAATTAAAAAAATAGCCCGCTTGGTGGAAGAGACGATGAACGAAGTTTACAAATTGCGCGCTCCCATAGAAACAGAGGTAAGCGTGGGCGAAAGCTGGGGAGAAACAAATGTGGTTGAAATATAAATATTGAGCACAATGAACCCGACCCCGCTCTAAAGAGCGGGGTATCTGGGCGGTTTCAAATGGAAGGTGTCGGCTCCGCCGACGTATTTTTCCTCACACTGCCCTTCATCCCCTGGCTTAAAAGCCAGGGGTATTCGGGCAGCAACATTATAAAAAAGCCGCTCAAGTCTAAGACTTAGGCGGTTTTGATGTATTGTTTAATCCATTAAAAAGTCCTGAAAACCTTTTACCAGCCGTTGGTAATATGATTTAAGTGCTTCCTTAACGGTAGCTTGGTAAGCTTCAATCTCTTCCGGACTGATTAATTTTATCTCCAGGATATCATGGAAATATAAACCTAAACAATAAAATTTTCTCTGGCCGAGAGAAAAAACATCAAAAAGCAAATTAAAGATAGGGGCATTATAAACTTTATCAAATTTAGCCACTATCCAACCATTTTGCCAGACTACATCTCTAGCAGGACCTCGGCGTATTCTGCCTTCGTCAGTCAATTGAATCAAATATAATTGCCCGGCTGCCAGATCTTTTTCTTGGATTACCATTGTACCAATTCCTTTCCTGTTCCTCTTTTTATTTTTCAATCGTCTCAATTAGACAATTATCAAAAATAGTTATAGAACAATTACCAAAGGGTTTAAATTTTTTTCTATTTTCCGCCTCTTCAACAGTCGCCCCAGTCAAAATACGCCAAAATAAAATCGCCCACTGGCCATGTCCTACAATTAAGATTTTTTTAAATTTTTTATATGGCCCATACATAAAATCAGACAGGAAAGAATAGATCTGCAGTTCAACATCTTGTCCGGATTGACCTCCTGGAGCCCGATAATGATACCAGCCTTCACGGGCTTTAATATGATCTTCCAATGGATAATATTTATCTATATCGGTCCTATTCATGGTATGCCAGATTCCACGCCACCATTCATTTAAACGCGAATCAATAATTGGCGCATGGGAACAGATAGGATAAGCATCATTTATACCCCACCAGGTTTGCCTGGTACGCAGATAAGTTGAGATAAAAGCCCGGTCCCAAGATAATCCTAATTCTCGCAACTTGCCTCCGGCGAGACGAGCCTGTTCATAACCACGCTCACTAAGAACGAAACCGTAATTAGGCACATCTATCAGTGAACTGTCATCCAAGCCTTTGGCATTGCCTTCGGATTCTCCGTGGCGTACAAAAATAATTTTTTTACCTTTGGATTGCAAAATATTAAGCATAATGATCTCCTTCTTTCGGTATGTTTGTTAAAGAACCATAAAACTTAATAAAAAGTACACAAAAACAAGTAAAATGTCAAGGCAGTTGTTCTTAAATCTCAAATCAGTTAAAATTTAAGCAATATGATTTTTACTATATTGGGCAACGATCACTATTTAGTCTCCCGCAAGTTAAAAGAACTTAAAGACGGTTTTATCCAAAAAAGAGATAAAGCCGGTTTTAACGTGGTGCCTTTGGATGGTGAGAATTTAGTTTTATCCCAAATCCAAGAAGAGGCTTTAACCACTCCCTTTTTAAGCGAGCGAAAAATGGTCGTGGTGAAAAATTCATTGGCCAATAAGAAAATAGGCTCGGAAATTTTGGAGTTCATAAGAAATAATAAGGACAGGATAGATAATATAATTTGCTTTGTTGATTTTATTGATCCGGAAAAAAACAAAGTTGATAGAAAAAACAAACTGATTATAAATAGCCCGTTATTCAAATACTTGTCGGAACAGGAGTATTTTTGGCAACTGAATTCAATCAAAGGACGGGAATTAGAGAACTGGATAAAAAAATATGCTCTGGAAAAATCCATTAAAATAGATCCCTTGGCTGTTAAAGAATTAACGGTTGTGGCCGGCCATGATTTATTCCAAATAACATCCGAATTAAATAAATTATCGGCTTTCAAAAACGGCGAAACTATCATGCCGGAAGATATTAAGACTATTGTGAGTGATAAATTTAGCGACAATATATTCGGCTTAGCCGACGCCTTGGGCAGTAAGGACAAAAACAAGGCCCTTAAGCTTATGGCTAATCAAATTAATTTTGGCACTCATCCTTTGATGATAATTTCCATGATGGCCAGACAATTCAAGTTGATACTCAAAGCCAAAACAGCTGGCACTGGTCCGGCCAAATTAAATATCCAGCCATTTATATTAAACAAAGTTAAAACACAAGGCAAAAATTTTACTATTAACCAGTTAGTAGCCATAATCAATGAAATACTGGAAATAGAAAGACAAATCAAAAGCGGTGAAACCAATCCGGAATTATTACTTAATTTATTTATAACTAAGAATTGTTAAATTTATGAGCGACTTTAAAAATACGGCCGATTTCCTGTTTGAAGTAGGCATGCTAGCCAAAACTCCACGAAGCGGTTTTTTCTTTTTAGGCAGCGGCCAGCAGAGCGTATCCGAACACACCACCAGAACCATTTATATAGGCTATGCCTTAGCTATGCTGGACCAAGATAAAAACATAGACACCAACAAGGTTATTAAAATGTGCATTTTCCATGATTTATCCGAAGCGCGCATTTCCGATTTGAATTATGTCCACCAAAAATACACCGAAAAAAAAGAACATGAGGCTTTGAAGGATTTAACTTCCACTTTGCCTTTCGGGCCGGACATAGAAAATATCATTACCGAATACGAAAAAAGAGAAACCAAGGAATCTAAAATAGCCAAAGATGCTGATAACTTGGAATTTTTGATTTCCCTCAAAGAGCAGGTTGATATCGGTAATACCAGGGCGGAAAGCTGGATACCGGCCATTAAAAAAAGATTATACACGAATGGCGCTGCCGAACTGGCAGAGACGATAATGGCTATGGATTCTGATCATTGGTGGTTTGGCGACAAAAATGACGAGTGGTGGATTAACAGAAACAAAAAAACAACCTCGCTCTAGGCGGGGCTGTTTTTTATTAAAAAATGTTATTTGCCTATTTTGTTTAATTTTTTCATCAAGCGTGATTTTCTTCTGGCACCGGTATTCTTTTTTAAGACTTTGTTTTGAACGGCCTTATCAATTGATTTAACAGCGGCTTTAACTTTGTCAGCCGCGCTTTTTTCTTTAGCTTCAATTAATTTGGTTGACTCTTTTATTAATTCTTTAACCTTTCTTTTCACTTTAAGGTTGCGCAACGCTCTGGTTTTGTTCTGCCTTAGGGCCTTCATGGCCGATTTTTTAATTGGCATCTGAATTTTAGATAAGTTTATAAAATTTGGAAGGCATATATTACATCGACATGGAGACACATCATATCATGCGCCAATTACCCGTCCAACAGCTATAAATATAGCATATTGGTGAATTTTTGACAAGGGTATTTGTTATGAGTTAAAATGATTATGAATTTTACAACTAATAAATTAAATTTATGTTCAAAGAAACCCCTACAACCAATGAAACAGAAACCGTCATCGGCCCATCTGTAAAAGTTGAGGGAGATTTTGTCACCGAAGGAAATGTGATAGTGGAAGGGATTATTTGCGGAACAATTAAAACCTCAAGAAATTTAAAGGTTGGACCAAAATCAAGGATATTCGCCAATGTAGCCGCTGAAAACGCTTTGGTATCGGGTGAAATCCAAGGCAATTTAAAAATAAACGATCGGTTGGAATTAACTTCCACCGGAAAAATTTTTGGCGACATAAAAGTAGGGACATTAATTGTGGCGGCTGGATCGGTCTTAAACGGCAAATGCCAAATGGGCACGCCCAAAGAAAAATCCATTAAGCCTGATTTCTCCAAACAAGAAAAGATAGATCTTAAAACACAAGTGAATAGTGAGGCTGAAAAAATAGAAAACAAACAATCCAAGAAGAAATAACTATCATTAATTTTTTATGTATTATTACCTTTACGATTCCAAACTGAATGATAAAAAATATACTAATATTATCGCCAGAATAGAAACCAGATTGACTGATCTAGGGATAAACGGAAAAATAAATCGTTTATCCTTTTTAAAAAACATAAATCAAGTTTTGGCGGAGGAAATAAAAAGAGGGGTAAAAACAATCATTATAGTTGGAGATGACAAAACTATCGGCCAGGTAATAAACCTAATCGCTGATTTCAATATCACTATAGGGATTATACCTATAGGACCAAACAACAATATTGCCAGATTACTGGGCCTGCCGTCAGAAGAATCAGCTTGTGATATTATCTCATCCAGGATAATTAAAAAAATGGATTTAGGAAAGATAAACAATTATTATTTTTTGACTTCTCTGGAGATTGGCGGTAAAAACATCACCCTAGAATGCGATAAAAATTATATAATCAATCTGCAAGAGAATAATAACATCATAAATATCAGCAACTTAAATAGCTGTTACGACACCATCAGCGATCCCACAGACGGTAAATTGGATATTTTTATAGAAAATGTCCAAAACAGGCTATTTAGAAAAAACCGATCAACCTTAAGCCATCTTAAAAACAAAACTATCAGAGTTACGAGTGATAAAACCATACCGATATTTTTAAGCGATGAAAGGAAGATAATAAAAACTCCGGCTGATGTTGATATTATCCCTAAAAAAATAAAAATGATTGTCGGCAAAAGAAGATATTTCTAATAGAGACAAACAATAAATAAAAAACCAAGATGTTATCTTGGTTTTTTATTTAGGCATCATTTTAAGCCGATATTGTTTGTTTGATTGTTTCTGTAATTTCAACAGTATTGTCTTCAACAATCATGGCTTCGGCCGTAATTTCAACAACCTGATCAAAACCAATGATCAAATTTTGAGAAGTTATTTTTTTAACCAAATCACTGCTGGAAATTATATATTTTATTATCTTGGAACTTTCGGCCTCAAATTCAAAATCTTTAATCTTGCCAATAACCTGTCCATTTTTGGTTATAACTTTTAAACCTATCAATTGGTCGTTAGTTAAAATCATATTAAAATTTAATTTATGGTTTCTTTACTGTGATTGTCGATTACTTCCATATTTAATTGTTTCTTCTTTTTAAAAGCCACTAGTTGCATCAGGGCTGTGAGCAGTGTGGTCATAAACCAATACAAAACCAAGCCGCCTGGCAGGCTAGCGCCGATAAAAACAGTCATTATGGGCATTAAAAAAGTCATTTGCTTATTCATAATAACCATCATACTTTCATCTTTACTGCCGGCTGTTTTAACTTCTGGCTTTTTAGTGTTTAGCATTTTAACCTGCCAAAATTGAGCCAGACCGGCTAGTAGGGCTAAAAAAATCTGTGGTTTTGATAAATCTAAAAATCCCAAAGTTATCGGATTCAGTACTCCCGGATTAGAGATAAACGAATAGAGGCTATCTAAACTGCCATTAGATAACCCTCTATTAAAAACCTGATAGACGGCTATTAAAAAAGGCAGCTGGATTAAGAGCGGCAAACAAGAAGAAAACGGACTTACTTTTTCGTTTTTATATAAAACCATCATTTCCTGAGCCAGTTTTTCTTTTTGATTTTTATATTTTACTTTTAAGGCTTCTATTTTCGGTTGAATTTCCTGCAGGGCTTTTTGTGATTTGATTGACTTTAAAGAAAAAGGATACAAAATCAACTTAATTATGATTGTCATTAATATTATCGCCACTCCAATGTCATGGCCGGGAATAAAATTATAAATCAGAACCAAAAAATTGAGTATCGGCTGATATAAAACAACATTGAACAATTGTACCATAGGAAATATTTATAATTAATAAATTTCAAATTCAAAACTTCAAGCTCCAAATAAATCATAACAATCAAAATTAAAAAAATAATTATTTATCATTTTAAATTTGTTATTTAATATTATTTGATATTTGTAATTTTGAATTTATTATTTATTTTTTTATTTTACCGGATCGTGGCCGCCCTTAGAAAAAGGATTACACCGCAATATTCTCCAAATTGATTTTAATCCTCCTTTTAATATGCCGTATTTTTCAACCGCCAAATAAGCGTAATCAGAGCAAGTTGGGTGGTATTTGCAATAACCATTAGGAAAAAATACTCTCATTATCCCATGATCAAATGATAATGTTTTTTGATATATTTTTATTGATTTTAGAACAAAAAGCCGCAGTAAATAAATTAAATTCATTGATTATAATATATGGCTCTTCTTAAAAATTTCCAATAACCCTTCTTGGAGGGTACTGTAGCCTTTATTTAAAGTTGGTGGCAATATATTAACAATTATATCAAAATTTTGTTTAAATTTAGGTAAAAAATCAGAAATAATTGATCTTATTTGTCTTTTTATTTTGTTTCTCTCGGTAGCTTTTTTGGACACTTTATTAGAGACAACTACGGCAATTCTTGGATTTTTAAGATTATTTAGTTTATATCTTATGCCGAATAACTTATTAAAGTTTTTTTGGCCAGCCTTAAACACTGATTGAAAATCACTTCTTTTAGCCAAACGATTTTTTACTTTAAGCATAAATTAGCTTATTTTAGATAAAATAAACACTAAACTGTTAATTTCTTCCTGTTTTTAGCGCGACGGCTCTTCAAAACCCTTCTACCAGCCGGCTTTTGCATTTTCTTACGAAAACCGTGTCTTTTTACCCTTCTTCTGGCTTTAGGTTGATATGTTCTTTTTGGCATTTCCCTATTAATTAAAATTAATAATAACTAGTAAAAATAGTAACATTATAAATAGAAGTAGTCAATTATAATGGCCTTAATTTTAATATATTTTATAATGTTGCTGCCCTTCATCCCCTGGCTTTTAAGCCAGGGGATGAAGGGCAGTGTGAGGAAAAATACGTCGGCGGAGCCGACACCTTCCATTTGAAACCGCCCAGATACCCCGCTCTTTAGAGCGGGGTCGGGTTCA
>JAUSEE010000054.1 GCA_030650095.1 Candidatus Buchananbacteria bacterium | reverse complement strand
TTGGGTTTTACATTCCGCGCCGGTAAGATTCAGTAAAAAAATTTACGGCGAAACTATTGAAGACGATACGCACTGGCACATTCACATTTTACCTCGTATTACTAAAATAGCTGGTTTCGAAATCGGCAGTGGCCTTTATATAAATCCGTTTCCGCCGGAAGAAATAGCCGAGGCATTGCGTAATGTGCCTACAATCTAAAACGGACTTTTGTCCGTTTTTATTTTGGCTTAATTGGGCTTTGAGAGTTTTTTAGCCCACTTCTTAGTCAGGCGGACGACAAAAAGCACAATGGCCAAAATCAAAAATAGCCACATTAGCCAGAGGGCTACACTAATAATCAGTCCAATTAAAAACAGGCCCAGAAAAATTATAATTAAGGTTTCTAAAATACCCATACTTGGGGTGGCCAGAGAGAATTGGTCTCGACTCTCGTCGCCTTCCGGCGGCTCGGTCTGACCACCGCCTCGCGTGACTTGCCGCCGATTGTGGCAAGTCATATGCTCCGGCGTTCAAATCCCTACGCAAGCCAAACAATTGGCTTGCTCTATCATTTGGGGTGGCCAGAGGGATTTGAACCCTCGATCCCTGCTGCCACAGAGCAGTGCTTTAGACCGCTAAGCTATGGCCACCATTTACCAATGAATTATAGCAGTTTCTTAATTTACTTTCAAGCGAAAATAAGGTATAATTAGACCTAATAAGAAAGCCGCCCGTAGTTCAACGGACAGAACAAGGGACTTCTAATCCCTAAATGGAAGTTCGATTCTTCCCGGGCGGACAAAAATAGTTAAAAAATACGGGCCGTGGTGTAATGGTAGCACGAGACGTTTGGGACGTTTTAGCCCGAGTTCGAATCTCGGCGGCCCGACATTTAAAATACGCGGGTATCGTATAGTGGTAGTACGGCAGTTTTCCAAACTGTCGGCGGGAGTTCGATTCTCCCTACCCGCTCCACAATCAAAATCCGCCCTTGAGGGCGGATTTTGATTGTGGAGCGTCTTTATGACTTCCCTCGAACTTATTTTATCAGAAATAGCTGAAAAAGAGAAGTTGGGCGGCGAAGCCGCCCAACTATCTGTAAAATCCTAAATTCGCTCGGAAGCGGCGGGATCCCTCCCCTCAAACCCCTCTTCCCGCCGCTTCCTCGCGGGAATGTCATCGGCTCATTGCGTAGGGAAAGGGGAATAATCACAAAACAGCTGTATGGGAATTTTTGAAAGAAAACAATAACTTTGCGGTAAACAAAGTTAACGAATCAAAACTTATTCATATGGGTTCGCCAGACTCTTATTTATAATTTGCCTCAATTAAATATTTTTCTATAATTTCACTATTCTCCGGTGTATTCTTCAAGAATATAGTTATATTGTCATCTAAATAAACTAGGCCCCAATTTTTATTATTAGAAATATTTTTTAGGAATGCGTTTGCCCAATCTGTGTACTTTGTTTCTATCCAAGCATAAAACACTAAATTGATATTGTATTTTTCAGAATAGGTTTCCCATTTTTCTGGATCTTTTTGCATGGCAATATACTCATCTCTTATGAAATAATCTGGGTATGCCTCTGGGCGGGTATCCACAAAAACTTTCTCTTCTGGTAGTTTCCAGATCAAGTAACTGCCCGCGTTTATATTATTAAATATTGGTCCGTGTAGGTTATTTTCTTTTATAAACCTAATCGCATTTTCGCCATAAGTAGGAATATTAAGCCCGAAAGTTCTGTTATATCTTGCCATCTCGTATATTTTACTGTTTGTAACATACTGTATCAGAATAAATAACAAGATGATTATTCCAAAAACTATAGCTTTATTATTCGGTCTAAACCCTGCTTCATAAAAATTCTTAATGTTAACGGGTAACATTATAAGAGCAAAAATAGGCACGTTCCTTATCATTATTAGCGCTAATATTACCCCAATTATAATTATACCGAGTTCAAAAATATTATTTTTAATTTTTTTACGATTAACAATGAACCCAATTACCGAGATAACCATACCTATGCTCAATGCCCAGAGGGCCAGAGAGGGATAGCTATAGGCACCAAGGCCAAATGGGGATATGTTTTCTAGAATCGGAATCGCATAATTATTAAAAACAAAAACAGGATATAAAGCACCTACCCAGCTGGTCGGGTTAATAAAGTTCACCAACGCAATTATCAGCCCAATTAGAATGGTTTGATCTTTGAGTTTGAAAGTTTTTATGGTTATATAATATTGGATAAGAAAAATGGCATATATAACCGGCCCAATAAAAAAATAAATATGAGTATTAACCCATATAAGCTGAATAAATGGCAGGGTAAAAAGAAGTTTTTTAGAATCTTGCCTAAACAATACAAACAAATACCAACCTAAAAACAAAAAGCTAAATATTTCAGGACGTACATACGTGCGATCAATGAGTATAAATATTGCGTTGAGTCCCATAAAAACCGCGAGAACGTCACCCCCTTTTTTCTTAAAAGCAAATATAGCCAAAATAAATGCTCCTGATAATACAAGGGCTTTAAAAATTATAAGGCCCCTTAGCCCACCAAAGAGCGAGCCAAGGTATAGAAAAACCTCGCCCAACCAGTGGTGGTTTGGGGTTGGAAAATCCGGCGCAGTATAGGAGAAAAGGTTTATCTGGGGAACCGATTTTTCTTTTAGTATTTTTTCACCAAGCACGAGATGCAGCCCAATATCCTGATTTATATCAGTGAGGGTATGAATAGAAAAAAGAAAAAACAGAGAAAATAGTAGTATAAATAAAATCCACCGCATTTTTATATAATAACATATCTAGTAAAATATATTGAATTCGTGACTTGACTTTTGTTCGTTCGTCACCTAAAGTTAGGTCAATGATAAAATATCGCAACTTGTTATTGAGCGATCCTCCTTGAATTAATTTTGGGCTTTAGTGATCTTGGTAATTTATTAAATAACTTTTTAAATAAAATAATATGCAAAAATACAAATCATTGTACATTACCCTAGCAATCATCGGTGCATTCTTAGTCGCCAATCCGGCCTTATCTTATAGCAGATCGCCGAGCGGAAATTCTATTTCGGGGGACCTTATTACTATTACCACGGCTTCTAACGACACTCCATTAAGAACCTCTACTACACTCCAATTCTATTCATCGGTGTGTTATCCTGGTTACGCAGAAGAATACCTCATACTTCTTGATACA
>JAUSEE010000048.1 GCA_030650095.1 Candidatus Buchananbacteria bacterium | reverse complement strand
GGTTTCATCATCTTCTATCCTCGGGGTGATGAGTTTGAGATCCGGATCGCCCACAGGCTCTCGTTGGTTTACTAGACGGAATATGTCATAGGCAAACATCTTCTTTCCTATTCCATCCGGCCCAGAGAAAAGATACGCATGATTTAAGTGACTATTTTTAATAGCGTTTTTAAAGTATTCTTTTTGCTTTTCATGTCCTGTGGTAGTCCACATGTGTTTAATTTAAAATGCAAATATCAAAATGTAAAATGACAGTGAAAAATTTTAAAATTTTAAATTGTAATTTTGAACTTTGATTTTTAAATTTTTAATTCAGAAAATATCACTTCTGATATTTTCTGAGCCGCATCCGGCATGGCAAAGGTTTTTAGTTTTGCGCTTACGGAATTATATTTATCCAGCTCAAGAAGAGACTGAATTTGGTTAATTATGATATGGGGGGTAAGGTTTTCTTCTTCAATGTACACTCCCCCAAATTTGGCAAGTTCTTCGGCATTGGACAGTTGTTCTCCACGACTGCCATGAAAAAGAGGGATTAAAATCACAGGCTTGCCAAGCATGGCTATCTCGGAAATATTGTTTGCGCCAGCTCGGGAAATGATGACATCTGCCGCCGCATAGGCCAAAGCCATGTCGTTCGCATCGAAAAATGGATACAATTTATAATTCGCCTTGACCGCATCGGCATATTCACCCTGGCCTTCTTTAATAATTTTTTCTAATTCGGTCTTTACCGACTGGAGTTGGCTTTCACCGCACTGATGAATTATCTGAAAATCTTTTACCAACAAAACAAGCGAATCAAGAATTATCCTGTTTATTTTCTGGGCGCCTTGACTGCCACCAGCTACTAATATGGTTTTACGATTAGGATCCAGACCAAATTTTTCAATCGCCGCCAATCTGTCACCAGTCAACAACTCTTTGCGAACTGGATTTCCTGTCAAAACAGCCTTCCCGGCCTTGAAATACTTTTCGCTTGAATTAAAAGAAATGAAAACAGTCTTTGCCATTTTACCCAAAATCCTGTTAGCCAGACCGGGGATAGAATCAGACTCGTGAATAAATAAAGGTATAAATAATAACTTGCTTACTAGTGCACCCGGTATAGACGCATAGCCCCCCTTGGCAAAAACTACATCCGGCATGAACCAGAATATATGCCAGAGCGACTGGAAAAAACCGACTGGCATTTTTAAAATATCAATAATGGTTAGCGGGCTAAGATACCTTCTCATTTTACCTGTCATTATTGGTTTGTAAGGCAAT
>JAUSEE010000043.1 GCA_030650095.1 Candidatus Buchananbacteria bacterium | reverse complement strand
TGCTCTTTGTGAGAAATGCATACGAGGCCTACAACAAAGCTCCGGACGAAATGAAGCGATTGTTCCTCGGCCTCTACTGGGAACGGTTTGAGGTAACGGATAAGAAAGTGGTGACAGTCATACCGAGTCCGATTATAAGAGCCTTAATGCAAGCCGAGGGTCTGATCTTCACCGAGAAATACAAGGAATGCCAGAAACCACGAATCGTGACCGACATGGCGGTGGAATTCACTCCAGTGGTGGTCGGAAAATCAAAAGCCTTAGTTGCCCCTAAAACACAAAAATCCCGACGTAATGCCGAGATTCCTGTGATGGTATCCAATCAACCGGAGTCGGTTATATTAGATACCGTCTGGGGTAGCTAGAGGGAGTCGAACCCTCGTTAACGGGACCACAACCCGCTGTTCTACCGCTGAACTATAGCCACCATAATGGATTAATGCTCCCGCCAGGAATCGAACCTGGGTAACTAGCTTAGAAGGCTAGTGTTCTATCCGCTGAACTACAGGAGCGCGTTTGATCAAAAAGCAAGTATAACCAAATATAGCATATTTAACCCCAAAAGTCAATTGCTTTTTGGTCTTTTTTCTGCTAATATTTGAGCTGTCTTTAAATATATGAAGAAAATAACAGTTATCGGAGGGGGCACCGGAACTTATAATCTGCTTTTGGGTTTAAAGCAGTATGATGTCAGTTTGTCAGCCGTGGTGACAGCCGCTGACAGCGGCGGCAGTTCCGGCCGGCTTCGAGATGAATTCGGCGTTTTACCTCCCGGCGATCTCCGTCGTTGCTTAGTGGCGCTCTCTGAAAATCGCGGCGATATTTGGCGTCAGATTTTTGAATACCGTTTTGAAGGGGAAAACGAAAAAAACAACATGGGCAATTTGATTATCACTGCTCTCACCAAAATCACCGGTGATTTCCCCACCGCCATAGAAGCGGCGGCCGAACTTTTGGAAGTCAAAGGCCAGGTTGTTCCGGCCACTTTGGACAATGTCCATTTATGCGCCGAACTGGAAAACCATCAATTGGTCTACGGCGAAACCAATATCGATATTCCCAAACACAATCCGGAATTAAAAATAAAACGCGTTTTTTTGGAGCCGAAAGCTTTTGCTTACAAAAAAGCCATCTCGGCCATTATGAACTCCGATTTGGTAGTTATCGGGCCGGGTGATTTATACACCAGCATCATTCCTAATCTGTTAGTCGAGGGCGTAGTGGCGGCTCTTAAAGTTACCGAAGCTAAGGTTGTCTATGTTTGCAATGTCATGACCAAATATGGAGAAACCAATAATTTTTCGGCCAGTGATTTTATCAAGGAAATTCAAAGGTATAGCAATCAGGCTATTGATCATGTTATATTAAATACCAAAAGGCCATCAGAAGAATCATCTCAAAGCTACGGCCAAGAGAATTCTTTTTTTGTTAAGCCGGATGTCAGTGGCGATTTAAAGCATGTTACCAAAGCTGACTTGATCAATGATTCTATTCTATTTCGCCATGACTCTAAAAAGTTAGCTAAAATTATTATGGAAATTAAAATATAAATAAATTATATGATAGAAGCTATTAAAAAAAGAAGAGCGGTTAGGGACTATCTGGCTGAAAAAATAAGCGATGACAAGTTAAATGATATTATGGCGGCGGCCATGTATTCTCCTAGCGCCAATGCCAAGTATCCTTGGGATTTGGTAATCATTAAAGATAACAGCAACAAGGAAAAATTGTCTAAACTAACTCCTTGGGCTATACATCTAAAAGATGCCTCGGTTATCATTGCGGTTATTGGCCATGAAAAAGAAAGCTCTGATTGGGTGGAAGATTGTTCCATTGTAGCCGAGCATATTTGGCTGGAAGCCACCAACCAGGGCTTGGGATCGTGCTGGGTTCATATCAGGGGAAATGACAACGCCGAAAAAGAAGTTAAAGAATTATTGCATGTGCCCGAAGATTATAGAGTGTTGTGCCTGATGCCACTGGGCGTGCCTGTCAAAGACGAACCGGAGCATAGTGAAGAAGATTTTGACAGAAGCAAAATAAAACAAGAAAGCTATTAAATTGATTTATATTATTTTTATTTGTCATATATTTTTTCTCTTTTGCTATCAGGCTTTTTAATCTATTGTTTTTATTCGCACTTTTCTTTTTCTAGGAAAAAGAAAAGCTACGTCAAAAGAAAAAGTCGCTCGCTAGTAAAAAATCATGGCCAATTTTCCCTCAGCTCGCTAAGCCAACAAATGTCGCTTTGCTCCTATAGTTGGCTCTTAACGCTCGCTGTTAGGAAAAATTGGCACAATATTTTTTAGCGCGAGCAGGATTATTTATATTAAAAATGAATTAACACGGCTGAAGCCGTGTTTTATGTTTGTTTTAGATTAATTATTGATTATAGTCTGCGGCAAGCCCCGATGCTTGGCATCGTGGTAATCCTTATGCTTGACATATTTATTTAATTGTGCTATAATGATTAGTCTTATTAAATAAGGCCAAAGGGGCTGTCTGGCCCAGCGAGGCACATTAACAAACTGATTTTTAAAATACAAAAAGGAGACGCGTCATGAAGAATTGTTTAGTTATTGGCGGAGGAAGTGATATCGGCGCAGCCATCGTTCGCGAGCTGGATTTGGATTATAATGTCTTGTGGACATTTTGTCATACCGAGCGCAAAGACTTGCCAGGTAAAAGATTTTTTTGCGACATGACCAATGAAAAATCGATTGGAGAATTATTTCAGGCAATTGATGATTTGGATCTGGTGGTGATGGCTGCATTTCCATTTATGGAAGGCGATAGTTTCGATTTTCAAGCATATCTTGATGCTGAAGCATTTCTTCGCGGCCATATCTTCGCCTTGACCTATGCCGCTGATTGCCTGCTGGATAAAGGCAGGATAATCAATATACTCGGCCAATGTGTCGAGCGAGGCTTGCCCGGTGCCGCCTTTTATTCCGCCGCCTTCGCTTTCCTGCATAATTGGGGCAATAGCGTCAATGGCAGTGAAGGCAAGGCTGGCGGCATGTGTGTCTGCGATTTGCTTCTCGGCCCGGTGAACACCAGGGAGTGGGACGGATTATCTCCAGAAGTCGTGGAACGCTATAAAGCGAAGGTTCGGAATTTCATAGAGCCTCAGCAAGTGGCCGAGACGGTAAAGTTTTTGGCGGCACAAGCGGTTATGCCCAGCACTTTCAAGCTGGATGCTTATTGCGGCTATTGACAAAATAGTGTAAATATGCTATAATCATGGCAGTAAATTAGGACCTTAAAACTTAACACCAAACCAACCAAAGGAGATAAGTTATGGCTTGGGTTACAAGTCTTTTGCTTTTTTGTAGTGTTTGTCGGAAACGTTTTCGGGCGCGCGATAGAAATGGCCGGATATGTATCGGTCCGGCGGCTATCAAGCGTCTGATTGCCGACGGAGTAGAGCAACATTGCCCCAACTGCCTAAAGATTTGGCAACCACCGGCCAATTTCCGATGATCGTTATCAGAACTAGTGGCGAGAAAGTGGAGCTGAAAGTTAGCGCCGTTGATCGCCTTCATCGTTTGATAACGATTGATATCCTAGAGTACAACAGCCGGTTTGTATTTTCGGACATGGCCGGATCGATTTCTTTGGTAGAAAATGGCCGTCAGCCAATTGATAAAGCTTGGCCGGCCACCACCCATGTTTCGAGATCTATTTATAGAGCCATGGCTGGTTGGGCCGGCTCTATACTAAACGACAGGAGATAAGGTTTGAAGCAAGAGTATGATGTCAGGCGCAAGAGCGATGGCCTAGTAGTTCATGGGCCGGTTTTCGTTCATTCTCCAAATCAAGCTGTGGGTTATTATGTTGCTCGCGTGCTCAAAAAGCGCTATGAGCAACACAAATTCTACGCCACAATTAGAACGTTAGAGGAGCAGTCAGTGGTTAAGCTGGCCGCTTTCCAAGGCTCTTGTCCCAAGTGCGGTTATGTTGATCCGCTTGGCCGTCAAGCCAGCCGGTGTCCGAATTGCGAGTTTGCAGCCTTACCCCGTTGAGGCTGCTTTTTTGTTTAGCTGAATTATTTCTGTTATAATATAAGTATTACTTAAGATTAATAAAACATTTATGGGGATTAAAAAAATTTCTACTTCTGGCAGTAAAATGCCGGCAGTAAAAAAGAAATCAATTTTACAGCAAGTGATGAAGCCTAAAGATTGGGTAGCTATAGGGATTCTGGTAGTTGTTTCCGCTTTCTGCTGGGTCTGGGTTTTAAGCACCTATCAGGAGTCGATTAATATTGATGATTTCGCCAGCGGGAAAACTGTCAGTTTGTCTATTGACAAAAGCCCGATTTTGTAATAAGATAGGAGTGTTAATAATTAAGGCGATTTTCTTGGTTTTTACAAGCATAATTACTGGGAATTTCGTGACAGGATATCATCAATGATTGATAAGAAAAAAAAGGCGCAAATCATAAAAAAATTTGCCACCCACGAAAACGACACTGGTTCTTCTGAAGTGCAAATTGCCCTTTTGACGGAAGAAATAAAAAATCTGACCGAGCACTTAAAAACTCACAAAAAAGATTTTTCTTCTCGCCGAGGATTATTAAGGAAAGTTTCGGAAAGGAGAAAATTACTCAAATATTTGCAAAGAGAAAACCCCGAAAGTTTTGAAGAATTAACTAAGAAGTTAAAGCTTAAAACTTTTAATAAATCTGAAGGATCTAAAGATGTCTTATTGGACGAAATTGAAGCCGAGGCTGAAGCCGCGGGAGAAATAGGGTCATAAGTTTACAAAAGGGGAGTTTCGTCTCCTCTTTTTGTTTGTATATTAATAATTAAACGGGACTTAGCGCATAGTATTGCTTATTTGAAAGTAAATGCTCTTTTAAAAGTTAAGAGCTCATTTATCTTCAAATAAAATCTATTTGCTATTTCTCCAATCAAGAAAGGAAATACATGTTAAAACAAAAAAGTTTTGAAATGGAATTTGCCGGCCGAAAATTGTCGGTTGAAGTGGGCAAATTAGCCAAACAAACCAATGCTTCTTGCATTGTCAGCTATGGCGATACTGTTGTTTTGGCCACCGCGGTTATAAGCAAGGAAGCCAGAACAGGCATTGATTTTTTTCCTCTGCAAGTAGAAGTGAGGGAAAAGATGTACGCCGCCGGAAAAATAAAAGGCTCCAAATTTATCAAAGGCGAAGGCCGTCCCAGCGACAGCGCTGTTTTGGCTGGCCGCATGATTGATAGAGGCATCAGGCCTTTGTTTAATCAAGAGTTAAGAAACGAAGTTCAATTGGTTTTAACTTCTCTCTCTTATGACAAGGAAAACTCTTTTGATATTTTATCCATTACCGCCGCCGCTTTAACTCTTCATATTTCTGATATTCCTTGGAACGGCCCTTTGGCTGGTATTAATGTCGGACGGGTTAATGGCAATTTTATAGTTAATCCGACCGAAGATCAGAAAAAAGAATCAAATCTTAACCTTGTTGTTTCTATATCCAATGGCAAAATTATGATGATTGATGCCGATGGCCAGGAAGTATCGGAAGATGATATGTTTCAGGCTTTGGATTTTGCCGCTAAAAGCGCCCAGCCCTTGTTGGACTTTATTGAATCAATTAGAAAAGATGTAGGACTGGAAAAGCAAGATGAAAATAAGCTGATTGAAGATTCATATATTGGTTTTGAAGTGCCACTGGCCGAGAAGAAAGCAGTTTTTGCAGAAGCCAAGAAGTTTTTTGACTCCAAACTGGATCAATATTTATTTAACCAGCCGGTTGGCACCAAGCGTGAAAGGAAAGCTACGGCTAAAGTTGTTTTGGATGAATTTGTTTCTCAACTTAAAGATAAAGGCCAGCCTGAAGAGATTGTAAATTATGTCAAAGAAGGCTTTGAGCCTTATTTGGAAGAAGTGGTAGCTAAGGCTATTTTGGAAAAAGATCTAAGAGTGGACGGACGCAGTTTAAAGCAAATAAGAACCCTGGCTTGCGAAGTCGGCTTATTGCCCAGAACTCATGGCACCGGCCTATTTTCTCGCGGTGAAACCCAAGTTTTATCTGTGGTCACTTTGGGCGCTCCCAGCGATGTTTTGTTGCAAGATGAGATGACTCATGATGATACCAAAAAAAGTTATATGCATTTCTATAATTGCCCATCTTACTCTTTTGGCGAAACCGGCAATTTCAAAAGCGCCGGACGTCGGGAAATCGGCCACGGCGCTTTAGCTGAAAAAGCTTTGGCTCCTGTTTTACCCAGCAAAGAAGAATTCCCTTACACTATTGTGACTGTTTCCGAGGTTATGGGTTCCAACGGTTCTTCTTCCATGGCTTCAACTTGCGGTTCCACTTTGGCCTTGATGGATGCCGGTGTGCCGATTAAGAAACCGGTGGCCGGAATTGCCATGGGCCTGGCTTCTAAGGGAGACAAGTATAAAATTTTAACTGATTTGCAAGATTTGGAAGACGGCGATGGCGGTATGGATTTCAAAGTAACTGGCACCAAAGATGGCATCACGGCCATTCAAATGGATACCAAGACAGCCGGGCTTACATTAGAGATTTGTCGAGCTACTTTGGCTCAAGCCAAGGAAGCCAGATTGGAAATACTGGATAAAATAACTCAAACCATTGCTCAACCTAGAACAGAGTTGTCGCCTTATGCTCCTCGCATTATTGCTATTAAGATAGATCCGGAAAAAATCGGCGCGGTTATTGGCACAGGCGGCAAGATTATCAATGAAATAATCGAAGCCTGCGGTGTCCAGATTGATATTGATGATGACGGCACGGTTAGCATTACCGGCGTGGGACAAGAAGGCATTGATAAAGCCAAGGATTGGGTGGAGAGATTAACCAAAGAAGTGGAAGCCGGAGAAATCTACGACGGTAAAGTTGTCCGTTTGATGGATTTCGGAGCTTTTGTGGAAATACTTCCCGGCAAAGACGGTTTGGTTCATATTTCCGAATTTTCCAATGAAAGAGTTAACAGTATAACCGATGTGGCCAAAGTTGGACAAACTTTGCGAGTGAAGGTTATGGAAATAGACAATCAAGGCCGGATTAATTTGTCTGTTAAACAGGCCGATCCTAATTTTAAGCCGATAGCCAAAAGCAATGATCACTTTGACGGCGGACACAGGGACCAAGGTGGTGATCGTTCCCGCTTTGATCGCCAAAGGAAGGGCAACGACAGAAAGGGCGGTTTTGGTTTTAGGAAAAGATAAAATTATCAAATCTCAAATCCAAAATATCAAGTTCCAAAATTTGTTATTTGTAATTTTGAATTTTGAATTTAATATCTATGCTTGTCAATTACTTTAAATTTAAAAACATCTCTAAACGCGGCCAAGTCATCGCTTTGTCGGCAGTTGGAGGTGTTTTTATTTTGCTGTCTTTCTGGGTTATCGTCAACCGAGTTTTTACCGACACTCTAATTAGCTATGCGCCGGCTGATACAGTACTCTATGCTCATTTTAGCCGGCCCAAAATAAACGATTCCACTAGGATTGATCAAATCCTAACCGCAGTGTTTTCGGATCTGGGTTTGGCTGATTATGATTCGCTGGATATAGACAGGGAAGTGGCCATTATCGGACGCTTGAAAGATGGCCAAGTTAAATACGGCGCCATAATCAAAACCGATCGCCCTTCTAAAGTTAAAAAAATATTAACAGAGGCCAAATTGCCGTATAAATCATTGTCGTATGATCGTTTTCTTTTAGCGGATGAAAGTTTGATTAGTGATTACCGGCCTGATAAGAACAGTAAAATCAAATCAAGCATTCAAAAAAGATTCCATGCTTTTAGCTCTATCAATATTTATATTTCAGAGGCATTTTTTACTGCCAATGATAATGATCTTAATTTGAATCTGGCTTATTCTTTGTTCAAAAACGAAAACAATGATTTGATTTTGAGTTTTAAGGCCAAAGGCAGAGAGTTAAAAATGCTTTATGGCGGAATACTGTCTTCGGCTAGACCGCTTGCCCGCTTGGCTCTGGCCAAAAGCCAATCTGATCTTCCTGGTGATTTTATTTTTGCCAGCTCTGATTTTTTTACATTGTTGAATAATTGGAAAAATAATTTAAAAGAAGTGTCTAATGAGGATTACCAGTCTTTTGCAAGTAGCCAATTAAATACCTATCTTAATACTTATCTTTCTTCCGATAATCGCCAGGTTCTTTTGGCGGCTAAGAAAAATAACAATAATTCCGGCTGGTTGTTTGGCGATTACGATTTTTATGTTTCTCTGGAAAATATTTATGCCGGCAAAGCAGAAGAGATGTTAAAAATAATAATGGCTTCAAAATATCCTATGGTTAAAAGCGTTTATTTATCCGATGGCACCAGGGTAGAGGAACTATTGCCTGATACAGAGGCGTTTTCTTTTTTAAGTAAAAACGGTCTGAATTATCTTTATTCACCGGATGGCCAGTTTAAATTGATGTATAAATCAGTTGGCAGTAACATTGTCATTAGCAACAGCGAAGCGCTGATAAATCAAGACTGGCCTGAGTTAGGCTTTAATTATCTTATGTTTAAATCCGATTTTCTATTGGATTACGGCTTGGGTAAATATCTTAAAGCGTTTGATTTTTTGGAAATAAATAAAGAAGGATTGATTTTGGAATAATTTTACAAAAAGAATACCCCCGGAACCGAAGTTCCGGGGGTGTTGTTCATTTAAAATTATTCTGTTTTTTCCATCACGCCGTCTTTGACGCGGAAGGTGACGAAGTATCCGACTGTGCGTCCGTATCCGCCGGTGTCATTCGGTGACATGGCAGTTACTTCAAGTTCTGGGTGTATGGCATTGAATAGAGACAACGCGTTGCCATATTCGGACTCTGTGAATGGGAAATAGTAGACTCCATTTTGATAATTGACAACGGCGTTGATGCCAATCGGGGGATGGATAGCCATATCGTTATAAGCGACATTACCCGGGTTTGCGGCGTCGTTACATCCGCTACAAACAATTATGACGACAATAATTACTAAAGCAAGGTACTTTTTCATCGCTTTTCTCCGGTTGTTAAGTTACAATCTTATCTTATAGTTGCCGGAACATCCGGTCTTCTATAATAAATAGTATAACACACTATTGTTATTATGTCAATAGTTTATATTAATCGTTTGATTTTTTGGAAATCAATAAAAATGGATTGATTTTGGAATAATTTTGTAAAAAAATATGGCCCACAGAGCATGAACGAGTCATGATGTGGGCCAAAAAATGTGGTCTCAAGAATAGTGCGCCTTATTCAAGGAACTCCAAATTCCTCGTTATTACGATAATTTCCCCGTCACCCCATGGCTGGTTGATGACACGGACTCTCCATTGGTCACCGCCATCGATGAGATAGGCATCACCCTCTGTGCCCGCTTCCACGATACGACCAGTATATCCAGTGTCATCATAACGTTTCTTCAGTCGTACTCGCACCCGGTCAGTTTCTGTTCCATGCTTCATTGTGGTTTCCTTTCTTAGGGTTTCCAACTCTTCAAAACTGATTGGTATTTAGCGTTTCTCCTTTATTTTCATTCATAAAAATTAACTTCTTTTTCTAAATGACTATATAGTTTATATCATATAATTAATATTTTGTCAATACAATTTAGTGGTTGTGGATAGATAGTTGATAACTTCATAATAGGTGGTGGGGATAAAAAATACAAAGTAAGCAATTTTTATCTAATTTTAGTCAATATATCTCATTGACATTGTCCTAAAAGTGTGCTATAATGATTATAGTGATTCTGATAATCATTATGAAATGTTCTTTTTAACAACCTTTTAAGGGAATTGCCATTAAAGCCAGCTGAATTTGATGTTAACTCCCTGTCCTTTACTTGATACCCCTCGAATTTTCGGAGGGATAATGAACTACCTCCCATATCCGACCATCCAGGTCGATCCCCACAAAGAGGAGTTTTCGGCCGGTATCCGGTAGAAGACATTGTGTCTGTTGTTCAAACAGACAAAAGCTCTTAAAGTCATGCATTTCTTGATTGTTGCCCGCCACCTATAGGCGATAGTCAAGACAGACTCGAGAGTCCGTGAGCGTAAGTCACTTCCACACAAACCTTTGTAAGGGAAGCAAAACTTGCGCTCCTTTTTTTTCTCTTTTTTTTCTGTTATACTATTATCAATTCCCTAAGGGGATGTTTTAAGTTTATGATTAATATTAAATCTATGGACAAGCAGCTGTTTAAGGATATAAAAAAACAACTCGAAGAAAGAAAAGAAGTCGTTATGGGCCAGCTTGGAAGCATTGGACATCAAGAAAAAAGCGAACCAGGAGAAGAAATTAATTTTAATGCTGATTTTCCTCAATATGGTGAAAGTGCCGAAGATAATGCGGTGGAAGTAGCCGATTACGCCAAAAATCTTTCTGTGGAGAGGGAATTAGAAAAGGAATTGCGCGATATAGAAAAAGCCATTAAGAAAATAGACGATGGCACTTATGGCATTTGTAACCATTGCGGCCAGCCTATTGAAGCTGAAAGATTAAGAGTCAGGCCGGAATCCGGTTCCTGCGTTTCTTGCAAGAAAGCCATTACCAGAAAATAATTATGTCCGCTCTAAGATATTGGTTTATAAATATTATCGCCCTTAATTTATTATTGTTGGATATATCTTTTAAAAAAATATTCTCTGCTTTTCCCAGCAGGGAATATTTTATTTTTGGCTGGTTGAAACTAAAATTAGCTGTCAATCCGGGCATCGCTTTCGGCTTGTTTTTGAATTATTATCTGATCCTTTTTTTGTATTTTGTAATCATAGCTATTTTAATTTATTTTTTGGTTTATCATTATCGCCGAAAAAATAGTTTGAGTGTTATGGGATTAGCCATTATTATTTTGGGAGCATTTTCTAATTTGCTTGATCGGATTTTTTTCGGGGCAGTTGTTGATTATATCGATTTGAAATATTATACTGTCTTTAACTTAGCTGATGTGATGATTGTTCTGGGGATTGCCATACTTATTGTAGTTATATGGAAAGATAAAAATAAATCTTAATAATATGAGAAAATCGCTTGAAAAAACCATTACCGGGCCATACCGCGATATTGCCCGAGAACAAATCAAACAAGAAGAAGAAAACATCACCCAAAAAGAACAGGAAGAATTAGATGGAGTCCTAAATTGGCACTTGAAGAATGTGGCCGAAGAAAGATCTCAAGATAAAATTGGTAAAAAACATTTACTTAAGACAGAAAATATCCAGAAAAGAGTTTTTGACATTCAAAAAAGGAAACAAGAAGCGGTGAAATGGCTGGAGGAAGAACGTCAAAGATTGAATGATCCGGAGTATCGGCCGAATAAGCCAGCCGGTAGCCGAGGTGTTTTATTAGAAGACGGGCAGTATTTTGTTATAAGTGACGGCAAGAGAAATCCCATAACCTGGGGCGAGATAATTACGGATTATGAATTGGGCATAAAATATTATTTGGATCCGGACAGCGTGCCGAAAGCGCTAAGAAAAAAATATGCTTTTGAAGAGGTTAAGCGGGAGTTGAATGATTTACTAGACGAGCAAATTTATTTGGATGAGCAAAGCCGAGGCATTGCTGGTATTTCTCATCCAACACATTTTAAACAATTGATAATCGAAAGAGGAGTTAAAGACAAACGAGTAGAAGAAGGGTTTGTGGCCGAAATTATGGTATCTAATTTTTTAGAAAAACTGTTGATTGATTCGGGGGTTGATTTTGAATTGGTTAGGACAGATGTTTATGAGGATATCGTTCATAAAATAGATTTTGCCATTAGGCGCAAGAAACACTATCGCGGCATAAAGATTGAAGATCAGCAAGATGAGGAAAATAGTGAAAAATCAAAATTAGGCATCCAATTTACTATCACTAGCCAATCATTGAATTTAGCCAAAAAGAAAAAACAAATAGCCCAAGTTAAGGCTACTATGGCCGAAGAAATAGAATTAGATGATATAGTCTTGGTTAATATAAAGTTGAAAGAATTAGGAGAAATATATAATCAGTGGCATAACAGCGGCCGTTCTTCCGGCGGTCCCGACAAACTTTGGGACATGGAAACAAAAAAAGAAATAGCCCAGGGCGTGTTCCAAGGCCTGATGACTCAAGAGGAAATTGAAGAAATTAAATCAAACATCAAATAATAATTTATGAAATCGATCGTTGACTATATCCTCAATATATGATTATATTATTTTAAGTTCTTTTTAAAGATTAGCTGGTAAATATCATTGTCAACCAACAAGGAGACAGACTAATGATGACTATGGCTCAAACTCTCAAGCAATTTTGGATTGATTTAAATAACGCCATTGATGCCAGGTTAAGTTTAAGAGAATCTTTGAATTTAATAGCTAAAAATCCCAATCGAATCTGGCGTTTTACTGAAGCAATTAATTCAATTAATGGTGAGGTGGGGCAGGGATCTTTATTTTATAAGGCCCTGGCTGGTCATCCGGAATTTTTTGGAGAAATGGAAGTAGCCCTAATCAGAGCCGGTGAAATGGGCAGTGTGCTAGAATCCACAATAGGGCGCTTAGCTAGCAATCCGTCTTGTACCAAATCTGGGGAATATAAGAATTTTTATGTTTCTTTGGGTATTTGTTGTTTCTCTGGTATGTCTATTTTAAACTCTCTTGAAATTGCCGGCAAATTTTGCAGTGGCTCTTTAAAAAAGGCAATTGATGGCATACAGCTGGCTATTTTTGAAGGTAAGTTTTTATCTGAAGCCATGGCTTCATCCGGAGTTTTTTGTAATGAAGAAATCGAGATGATTGATGTGGGTGAGAATACAGCTTCTTTGGATAATACTCTAAGGTGTTTAGCTGATCTTTGTTAAAAATTAAAAAATAACAGCTGGAATAATTTCCAGCTTTTTTGTTTTCCGAAAAAGGCTTATTGTGTTATTATTAAATGATAAGATTTTGGGTAAAATAAATGATTTAATAAAAGAAGAATAAAATGCATTAATATAGTTAATGGCAATATGAAAAAAATACTTATAAAATCTTTGTTTTTATCTATACTCCTTACGGTAATTTCCGTTGGGATTTTTTTATGGAATGTAAAATTAGATAGTAACTTAGTAAATTTTGTAAATACCTTTAAATTTCCAACTTTTGATATTAATTATTTTTTTATTCTAAAAATTATATGTTTGCATTTGTTGTTATTCTTCATTTTATTTATATTTAGTTATTGTGTTTGTGATAAAATTTATAAAAAAACATCTCGAAAAATAAATATATTTTGGTTAATTACTCCATTTATTTCTTTAGTTGTGGCCAGATCTATTATAACCGAGCCGTTTTTATATCAGGTATTTTATGACAGCTCAGATATTTTTCGATTAATACTTAATACCCTATTATATTTTAATATCAGATTGATTTTGGACGTTGTTATTATAGGAATTATTATTTTAGCATTAGTTTGGATATTAAAATTTTATTCTTTTTTAGTGTTCTTATTAATTATTGGTTACTTTTTATTTTATAATAATACTCTTCTATTTTTTAACAATATTGAAAACAATGAAACAGTAATTATTATTATGAACGATTCTTTAAGAAAAGATGTGGTGGAGAACAATCATGATTTGTTTCTAAATAAAATTTATAATCAATCAACTGTATTAGACAATATGTATACAGTGTTTCCAGCATCTGTTCCTACTCTGGCTTCAATTTTTTCTAATGAATATCCATACAAATATCGTACGACGGCGATGTCAGTGGATAATCAGATTGATCTGACTTTTATTAATCAACTAGGTAAAGAATATTTAATATCATTGCATACGGATTTTACCGATGATGATATAATAAACAGAGTAAACTTTAATATTCCATTTAGTGAAGTGTCTGCTCCATATATAAGTTATACTACTGCTTTTGATGCAAATATTTTAAAGAAAGACGTTGTCTTATTGGCCTTTGTTTTTAACAACACCATTAGAAATTTATTAATACCAGAGTATTTTCAATCAGATAATAACGCTAATAGTCGTAATTCTGTTAATTTATTTGTTCGTTATTTGAATCAGCATCGCCAAGATAGGAAAATAGCCTTTTTGTCCCTAGGAGATGCTCATGTTCCTTTCGAGGCCAAGTATCCTTATTATCGATTTTTTTTATCGAACGTAAATAATAATAAATATAATTGGATATTTGATTATCAGGATTATAAGTATAATGGCGACAATTTAATAAGTAACCAGAATATTAGGAATTTATATATGATGGATGTTTTTAGCCTGGATAGTGAGATTAAATATCTTTTTGAAAAGCTAGATTCTCTTAGATTATTGACAAATAGCAAAATAGTGTTAATGGCTGACCAGGGAGAGAGCATATACGATAATGATTTAAATTTACTTTCTCATAATAATCTTGATTCAAAACATGTGTTAAATGTTCCGTTTTTTATCTATGAACTAGGGAAAGTGCCATCTTTGGTAGAAGGCAATTATGCTCTAATAGATACAATTAATTTAGCTCTTTATCCTAATAAGATACCTGATTATGCTAGAGATTTTATTTACATGGAATCCGATATGGATATTCATAACACCTCAAGTAGTTTGTATGTTGATAATTTCGGAACAATCTTAGATGTCAGTGATATGAGTAGTATGAAAATTATTGATAATAATTTACTGCAAAAATATAAAAAACGGGCATTGGTTTATAAAAATTATATTTTAGTGTATAAGCCAGAATTTAAGGATATATATAGTTTGTATAACTTGGAATATGATCCTCTATTCCAGAACGATGTTAAAAAAAATAATCTTGATATTTTTAATATGATGAAATTAAAATTAGATGATTTTATTGAAGATACTAAAGGATATTAACTAGCAGTGCATAATTAAGTCTTATTTTTGTTTAATTGGTATTAATCAGATGCTATATACGTGTATCCTTATCTTGCTATAATTAAAGTCATAACTATTTTCAACTTTATAAATTTTAGATAATTTTATGTCAGTCAGGATACTTTCAGCGGCGATTATCGGGCTTGATGCCATACCGGTGGAAGTGGAAGCTGACAACTCTCCTCATGGCACGCCGGGCATGTATATTGTCGGCTTGGCCGATAAGGCGGTGGATGAATCCAAAAGTCGAGTAAGGAGCGCGGTTAAAAATTCTGATTTGGAATTTCCTCGTGGCAATGTCACTATTAATTTGGCGCCGGCTGATTTGAAAAAGATGGGTTCTTACTACGATTTGCCCATTGCTGTGGCTTGCCTTTTAAAAACCGAACAGATAACATTGGCCGATTTTAGGGATAATCTTTTTGTCGGCGAATTGTCTTTGGACGGTTATCTTCGGCCGGTGAGCGGTGTCTTGTCCATTGCTGATATGTGCAAAAGGCGAGGCATAAAAAACATTTTCTTGCCCCCGTCCAATGCCAGTGAAGCCAGCCTGATAGATGGCCTGAATGTTTTTGGAGTGGAGAATCTTAAACAATTAGCCAGCCATTTAGGAGGCCAAGAATTAATACCCAGATATGTCCCTAGCGCCGATTATTATTTTGCACCGGAGGTTTATGATGTGGATATGGCTTATGTTAGAGGGCAAGAACAAGCCAAAAGAGCACTGGAGATTGCTGCTGCCGGCAGCCATAATATCTTGATGTCCGGTCCGCCCGGATCGGGCAAAACCATGCTCGCCAAAGCCATGGTATCTATCTTGCCCAAAATGTCAGCTGATGAAAGTTTGGAAGTAACCAAAATTTATAGCACGGCCGGCTTACTTTCGTCGGATAAGCCGCTTATCACTACTCGGCCATATCGCAGTCCTCATCATACCGCTTCCGGCGTGGCTCTGGTGGGCGGCGGCGCCTGGCCTCGTCCCGGAGAAATATCTTTGGCTCACCGGGGAGTGTTATTTTTGGATGAATTCTTGGAATTCCCCAAAAATGTTTTAGAGAATTTAAGGCAGCCTTTGGAAGATGGCATTATTTCGGTTTCCAGGGTCTCGGGCACTTTGCGTTTTCCGGCCAAGTTTATGCTGGTGGCCGCCATGAATCCTTGCCCATGCGGTTTTTATTCCGATCCCACCAAAGAATGTATTTGCAATTTGGCGCAGGTTATAAAATATCAAAAACGCGCTTCCGGTCCTCTTTTGGATAGGATAGATCTGCATGTGGAAGTTCCGCGAGTTAGCTTTTCCAAATTGGAAAGCGAAAGCGATGGTGAAAGTTCACAAATCATAAGATCTCGCATTCAATCGGCTCGCAATATTCAAATATCCAGATTCAAGGAGGAAAATATAATTGATAATTCCGAGATGGGCTCGGAACAATTAAAAAAATATTGCTCCTTGGATAATTCCAGCCGCGATATCCTAAGGCAGGCAACGGAAAAACTTCATCTCTCGGCCCGATCTTATTATCGCATTATCAAAGTGGCCAGAACCATAGCCGATTTAGCCGGCCAAGATAATATTTTATTAGAGCATGTGGCCGAGGCCTTGCAGTATCGTCCGAAGGTGGAGTAAGAATAAAACATGGAACATAAAACCTGAAATAAATTGTATTAATTGTTATTGCGAGCCTATTCTTACTGTCATTGCGAGGAACGAAGCAATCCCACAGTATAACACATAAGATTGCTTCCCCGCCTTCGCGAGGACTCGCTTAAGCTCCCTCGCAATGACAATTTATAGATAGGATTGACAAATCATTGAAATAAGAGTAAACCAAAAATAGAAATACTAATTGAAACTACCCCTAAAAACGTTCTTTGAAAGGAGAAAATAATGAATATCCTTAGTTTTTTTATCACCTTTTTGTTTTTTATTTTTATAGTTGGCGCAATTATAAATATATTGATTAAAACAATCAGATTACTCTATCGAGGCTTTCGTTATTTAATTGGCCGGCCACTGCCGCCAAAACCAAAATCGGTTTGCCACCGGTCAGCCTACTGCCATCCCACTTGTCCAGGTTGCAGCGATGACCAAAACGGACAATAAAAAACAAAAAACTCCCCCGATGAAATCGGGGGAGTTTTAAATATACTTTAACGGATGTAATTAAGCGGATTTACTTTCTGGCCATTGATTACAATTTCAAAGTGAAGATGAGGCCCGGTTGACCGGCCAGTGGAACCCTCTTTGGCGATTACCTCTCCTTGGCTGACCCGTTGTCCTGCGACAACGCCAATCCAACTGGCGTGGCCGTAAAGGGTTTTTTTGCCCCCGCCATGATCAATCACTATATTGTAGCCGTAGCCGTAGTTTAAATATTGGACTCTGGCAACCACGCCGTCAGCGGCAGCAACAATGGCTGTGCCGTAAGGACAGGCAATATCTACGCCGGTATGTATCCAGCCTTTGAAGTATTGAGTGACTCGGCTGCAGCCATTGGGCCAAAGCATTTTACCGCTAGTCGGTATCGGGGCGTTATAGGTTGGGGTTGGTGTTGGTGTTACATAAGTTCTTGGCTTAACGGTATAAATTACTCGTCCGCCAGGCACCATTAAATTATCGCCTACTACCAAAAGAGAATCATCTTTAATATTATTGAATTCTTTTATCTTGGCATCCGAGGCCTCATATTTTTGGGCAATGCTCTTTAGCGTGTCGCCTTTTTTAATCGTGTGCAAGACGCCGCTGACTGGCGGAATAATCAATTCCTGTCCCGGCTTAATGTAAGAATTAAAGGATAAATTATTAGCCCAAAGCATGGTGTCAACTGAAATATTGAACTTAGAAGATATACTGCCTATGGAATCTCCGTCTTCAACTTCATATTTTCTAATGCTGGTTCTGGTTATTTTGGCGCCTTCGGTGCTGACTAAATCGGGCTTAGTTAAAGTCGTGCCACCTTCGGTTACTAGTATGTTATTGTTATATTGTTCTTTGCTTAATTCAGTTTCTTTCTGTTGGGCTTCGGAAAAGACTCCGCTTTCCACCTGGAAGCTCTCTCCTAAATAACTATAAACCTGGGGCTCTTCCAGTGAGGTGGTATCTTGTATGGTTTCTATATCTTCTAAGCCGATGACTTTATAAATCAAGGCATTCTGGCCATAGTCTTCCAGTCTTTCATATGCTAATATATTGGAAGTTGTAACCGACAGGGCAATCAGTATTAAGATCAGATGTATGATGTACTGATTGGTAAAAGTCAGCAGTAGCCTTTCTCTGGCATTGGAAGTTTTTTTGGTGATTCTATTTCTAACCAAAAGATATCTGCCGAAATTAGGCAGAATTATGAATTTGAAGGTAAAATTAGAAATTGATAAAAAAGGACCCTTGAACAATTTTAATAATTTATCCAAGGATATTAGGCTAAGAGTGGTCATTTTAAGGATTAATGTCCACCCTTTGATCAGTATTTTTTTAGTTTGAAGACTTATATTTTTAGAGTTATTTTTTCTTTAAATAACATTTCTTATTATAAGATTTATAGGTCAAAATGTCAATCTGATTTTTAGTTAATAAAAACATTTTTTTGTGGTAAGTTTATAGTATGGATAATAAATATTTGGAACAATCGATTCTTGCCGCCATCTGTTATTTTGATGTTTTTGATTACCCCCTAACCCTTTTGGAAATCTGGCAATGGCTTTTTACTCCAACACCGCTTGATCAGGCAGTAAGTTTGTCAGCGGTTAAAACAGCCTTAGAAGACAGTGAGTATTTAAAGAGCAGGATAAACTTTAAAAATGGTTTTTATTTTTTAAACAACAGAGGCGGTTTAATCGCTATACGCCTCAAGAGATACGGCCTATCCGGCCAGAAAAATAAAATTGCCATGAAGGGTGTTGGCTTGCTTAGGTTTTTGCCTTTTATCAAATTAGTCGGCTTGTGCAATAATTCCGGCAATAACAATATCCGCGAAGACAGCGACATAGATTTATTCATTATTACATCTTCTAAGCGCTTATTTACCGCTCGATTTTTAATAACCCTGGCTTTAAGCCTGGTCCGCTTGAGACGCCATGATAAAAAAATCACTGATAGATTGTGCTTAAGCTTTTATGTCTCGCAAGATGATCTGGATTTCTCTAAAATAAAGATAGCCGCTAGCGATGTTTATCTGGTTTATTGGATCGCTAATTTATTTCCTCTCTATGATCGCGGGGCTTATGATAATTTTTTGGCGCAAAACTCCTGGATTAAAAAATATCTGCCCAATCATCTGGCTAAGGCCGGAAGTTTTAGACGCCAGGTTTTTGATAATATGTCAGCTAAATTATCTCATTCGTCTTTAGAATACATTTTAGGCGGTTTTATGGGCGATCTGCTGGAAAGGCTTTTGAAAAAAATACAATTTCTAAAAATGTCCAAAAATAATAAAAGCTTAGCTCGAGAAAACGACAGCCGGGTAATCATAAGCGATACTATGCTTAAATTCCATGAAAACGACAGACGCTTATTTTACCAGGATAACTTTTTAGCAAGATTAAAAGAAATAACCCAATGAGCAAATTAGCCAAGGCAATTGAGTATTTAATTTATCTGTTTGTTTTTTTGTTGCCCCTGGCCACCGTTTGGATAATAGACGAGCGATTTTTGTCTGGTTTCAAATGGCAGGAAGGCACGCTTCTTTTATATGCCACAGAAATACTTCTTTGGCTGATTATTATCTGCCAAGCATTGTTAATGTTTAAGACCGGAAAACCGCTGGCTGTAAATAGAAAAAAACTTTTTTTTGTTTTAATTATTTGGGCGTTTGTTTTGTATGTCGGCTTGTCTGTCTTATGGAGCACCAGTAGAACCTTGTCTTTTTATTTCTGGTTAAAATTATTGGAAGCCCTCCTTTTGATGTTTGTAATTTTAAATGCCCGCTTTAAAACCAGTCTTATTCTTTGGTCGTTTCTTTTAAGCGGCGTGGCCCAATCGGTTTTAGGCCTGTGGCAGTTTTTGTCTCAAGAAATAGTTAAGAGCAAATGGTTGGGTTTGGCCGGCAAATTACCGGCTGATATTTTTTCTTCGGTGGTGGGCACAGGCAGCCACCGCTGGCTTAGAGCTTATGGCACTTTGCCTCATCCTAATATCTTGGGCGGTTTTTTGGTGGTTTGTTTTTTGGCCGGCCTGTATTTGTATTTTAATTATCCCAATGGTTGGCGAAAAATATTTAGCGCCATCGGTTTGGTTTTTATAACTGTCGGCTTGTTTTTTTCTTTTTCTCGCTCGGCTTGGCTAGCCCTTGTTATTTTAGGCGCTAGCTGGTGGCTGGTATTTATTTTACGAAAAAGATTTTCCGATTTAATCAGAATCTCTCTTTATCTTATATTGATTCTATCATCCTTGGTTATAATTTATAAACCCCTGGTTTTTACCAGGCTGTCTTTTAATCAGAGGTTGGAAGAAAAATCAGTCGAGCAAAGATTTGATTCTTGGACTAGCGCCCAAGAGGTGATTTTTAAAAATCCTGTCTGGGGAGTCGGCTTAGGCAATTATACTAATTATCTCTCTTCGTTTAAGCCAGGGTTTTCAGGCTGGTATTATCAGCCGGCTCATAATATTTATTTATTGTGCTGGGCCGAACTGGGTTTGGTGGGGCTTCTTTTGTTTGCAGTTGTAATTATTTTTACCCTGTACAAGTCTGCTGATTTGTTTGCCGTTTCCTCCCTGTTGTCACTACTGGTAATCGGCTTGTTTGATCATTATCTTTGGAGCAACTATTTCGGGCTTATTTTATTTTGGCTTATAGTCGGCTTGGCTTTAAAAGATTTTAATAAAACAGGCTGGGGAGAGAAATTAGTCAGCAAGATTTTATTGGAGCTGGGTTATTTTACCGGCCGTGATTTTTACCGGCCTGATTATGTTAGTTTAATCGCCACTTTCCGTTGTAATTTTAAATGCCAAACCTGTGATATTTGGAAAAAGACTGATTTTAATTTGGAGATGGACTTGGCTGATTGGCTTAATGTTTCCAGGGAGCTAAAATCCTATTTACTACCGGAGACTTTCATTGAAATAAGTGGCGGGGAAGCTCTGATTAAAAAAGATCTGGTTTTAGCTCTAATCAGTGATTTAAAAAAATATTTTAAAACAGTCACTTTAAACACCAATGGCTCGCTAATAACTCCGGAAATAATCGCTGCCTTGGAGCAGACGAGCTTGGACGCCTTAAAAGTCTCCCTCTATAGTTTAGAAGCTGATAGCCATAATTTTATCAGGGGATCGGAGATAGCTTTTGGCCAGGCGCTTAAAACCGTAGGACTGGTTACCGGCAGTCGGATTAAATTGGAGGTGGCTATTTTAATCACTTCTTCTAATATCTATCAAATACCTCAACTAGTGGATTATCTTTATAATTTGGGCAATACCGCCATTATTATCCAACCCCTGGATGAAATTATTGAATCTTTGGAGTCTAAAAATATGATCAAAAATGAATTGGTTGAAAATCTTTGGCCTAGAGTGGAAAAATCACGAAAGTTGTTTAGCTGGCTTAAGAATAATAATTTTAAACTCAAAAATTCGCCGGCTAATTTGATTGCCCTAGAAACTTATTATGTTTCTCCTAAAGATGTTCTAAAGTATCGTTGTTTTGCCGGCCAGAGAAATTTAGTTGTTTATCCCAATGGTGATATCTCGCTTTGTTTCAAGCGACAAACAATAGGCAACATAAAAAAAGAAAAACTAAAGAAGTTAATGAAACAGGAAGCTGTTTTAGAAAGACAGGGTATTAGAAATTGCGGCAAATATTGCCGGGTTATCGGTTGTAATTTTTCCCGCGGCTTACTTGAGATAATAAGTCGAAAATAACTCTCGCCATAATTTGATATTTGTTTTAATTATTGCTAAGCTTATTTTCAAGTTCTTTTAAAACCAACCAAGGAGGAAAGACGCATGTGGAAATACGACCATATCGATGAAACCCGTCAGCGGCTCCTGTCCAAGGGCATTATTGATTTAGGCGGTGAAGTAGACGAAGACATGGCCATGTATGTGCGCGACTCTCTGATGATTTTGGCTACCAATGACAATCCAGAAATAACCATAGTGTTTACCAGTAATGGTGGCAGTGTAGTAGCTGGTTTGGCTATTTATGATATGCTCAAAAATTATCCCGGAAGAAAAATAGGCCGAGTCAGTTCTTTCTGCCGTTCTATTGCCGCTATTGTATTGCAGGCTTGTGATTGGCGCATAGCTTCGCCTAATTCGGAAATAAAAATCCACAATGTGGCAGTTCAAAGCCTGGGTTTGGATGTTTTGCGTCACCCTAAGAAAATAGACGAGTGCATCAAAGATATGGAACGGGATCAGGGGATTATTAATCAGATTTACAGCTTTCGGACAGGGCAGAGTCTTAGGGCTATAACTAGAGAATCCAATCGGGATGAGTTGATGACGGCCCAAGAAGCTTTGGAGTTTGGACTCATTGATGAAATCATTTAATCCTGATTGATAAAATCAGGATTTTTTATAATGTTGCTGCCCGAATACCCCTGGCTTTTAAGCCAGGGGATGAAGGGCAGTGTGAGGAAAAATACGTCGGCGGAGCCGACACCCTCCATTTGAAACCGCCCAGATACCCCGCTCTTTAGAGCGGGGTCGGGTT
>JAUSEE010000040.1 GCA_030650095.1 Candidatus Buchananbacteria bacterium | reverse complement strand
ATAATGTTGCTGCCCTTCATCCCCTGGCTTTTAAGCCAGGGGATGAAGGGCAGTGTGAGGAAAAATACGTCGGCGGAGCCGACACCTTCCATTTGAAACCGCCCAGATACCCCGCTCTTTAGAGCGGGGTCGGGTTCATTTGTTATGGAATAAAACTGATTTTTTATTTAAATAATTATTGTGTAAAATAGATATTAACAGTTTATTAACAGTATCAGCACTACTGTGGACTATTCTTTATTTTCCTAAGTTGTGTTAAAATTATAACGAATTATTTTTGTTGTAAATTAAGCTTTTTTACTTATTTTACTTTAAAAGTAGGATAATTTTTATCCAAATTTAAATAAAATAACACATATTTTCCCATGAATCCTCAACAATTGTGGCAATCGGCTTTAGGAGAATTAGAATTATCTTTATCTAAGGCTAATTTTACAACTTGGTTCAAAAATACCGGCATTTCTTCCATAGATGGGGAAAAAGTCGTTATTTCTGTGCCAAACGGCTTTACTAAAGAGTGGTTGGAAAAAAAATACCATACTAATATATTAAAAGCTTTGAAAAGCGTTTCGGATAATAAGATTAAATTCATTGAGTATAAAATTGAAGCTATTAATCAACAAAAATCATTAAATATCCCCGCAATTGAAACCAAACCTGATTTTGAAGTTAATATAAACCAATTTAACCATAATCAAAATAAGCCGATAGTTGCTGCTGGTAATTTAAAAATAGAAGGTTTCAGCTTAAATCCAAAATATGTTTTTGCTAATTTTATAGTCGGTAAAAATAATGAATTAGCTCATGCGGCCGCCCTAGCTGTCTCTAAAAATCCAGGTAAATCATATAATCCCTTGTTTATTTATGGTGGCGTGGGACTGGGAAAAACCCATCTGCTTCAAGCTATTGGCCATAAAATATTAAGTGATGATCCAAATAAGAAGATATTATATGTATCTTGCGAGAAATTCACTAACGACTATATTACAGCTATAAGAAGCGGTAAAGCTGATGATTTTACTAAAAAATATCGAACAACTGATGTTTTATTAATAGATGATATTCAATTTATATCCGGTAAAGAACAAACTCAAGAGGCTTTTTTCCATACTTTTAATGAATTGCACCAAAATAACAAGCAGGTGGTGATATCTTCCGATCGGCCGCCTAAGGCTATATCAGCCTTGGAACACAGATTAGTCTCCAGATTTGAATGGGGCGTTATTGCCGATGTTTCCATACCTGATTTAGAAACAAAAATAGCTATTATTGAAACAAAATTAAAAGAAAAGGAATTTAATTTAAGTCATGAAATAATAGAATATCTAGCCAGTGTCATCCACAATAATATCAGGGAATTAGAAGGAGCTATAAATAAAATAACCGCCCATAGTCAATTAAGGAATAGGGTTTTAGATTTAGATGAAATAAAACAAATAATTTCTTCTATAATCACTGATTCGCAAAAAAAACCATTAACTCCTAAATACATTATTAACACAGTGGCAGAATATTTTGATATTGAAATAGATGATATTACCGGTCCTTGCCGTAAAAAGAGTCTAGCCGAACCGCGACAAATTATAATGTATTTAATGAGGGAAGAAATGAAAGCCTCTTATCCGACAATCGGCCATGAACTCGGCGGACGCGATCATACCACAGTAATTCATGCTTATGATAAAATAATGAGGAATTTAAAAACCGACGATAAATTAAGACAGGATATAAATGTTTTAAAACAAAAATTATACACTAATGGATAAGTTGTTTAAAAACAACAAATAACACTTAATAACTTATTAATATTAATGTAAATATAAAGTTGATAACTTAACAATATTAGTTGATAAATATTATTTATATAAAATAGAAATTATTATAAACACCATAACTAATACAAACTGATAAGTTATACCCAATTAAATTATTTAAAATCAATTATTTTACCAGTAAAAACCTTATTTTAAAGTGTTATACACTTATTCACCACCCTTATTATTAGTATTATTACTTATATATAAATATTAATTATTATTAATATAATATACCCCTATGAAAATATCCTGTACTCAGGAGAATTTAAACCAAGGCTTAATGGTTGTAAGTCATATAGCTTATAAAAATTCAAATTTGCCTATTTTATCTAATATCTTAATTAAAGCGGAAGATAAAGCCTTAACTTTATCTGCTACTAATTTAGAAATAGGGGTTACGATACAGATAAGAAGTAAAGTTGAAAAAGAAGGCGAATATAGTGTAGATGCTAAATTATTCAGTGATTATGTGTCTTATTTGCCTAAAGAAAGAATAGATTTGGAATTAGAAGATGATAATTTAAAAATAATTTGCGAAAAACAGAAAACTAAAATAAAAGGCCAATTATCAAGCGAATTCCCTTTGATTCCTAAAATAGAGAAAAACAACCCTTATATAGTGTCAGTTAAAGAATTTAAACAGGCGATTTCTGAAGTTGTATTTGCAGTTTCCAATTCCGAAGCTCGGCCGGAGATATCTGGTGTTTTTATAGGTTTATACTCTGATAATATTATATTAACTGCCACTGATAGTTATCGTTTAGCTGAAAAAAAGATCAAATTAACCGATAATAAAAATAATAATGAAAGAAAAATAATAATTCCTGTAAAAACCCTTAATGAAGTATCAAGGATATTAGGTATTTTTAAAGATAATATTTCTTTGGAAAATATTGAAAATATTGAGATATATATATTAGAAAATCAAATTATGTTTTCTTATAATGGCATTGATCTTGTTTCCAGGTTAATTGAAGGCCAATATCCTGATTATACTCAAATAATACCGTCTTCTTATAAGACTTTAGTAAAAACCAATAATAAAAATTTAATAAAAGTCATTAAAACATCAAGTTTATTCACAAAAAATGGCATAAATGATATTAAAATAGAATTAAATTCCAACAGTAAAGAAATAACTATTATTTCCTCATCTTCACAAACCGGAGAAAATATATCTAAAATAGAAGCGGATATTACCGGGGAAGATAATAATATAGTATTAAATTATAGATATTTATTAGATGGCTTACAAAACATATCTTCTGATAATATTATCTTGGAAATAAGCAATAATAACAGTCCTTGTGTTATAAAACCAGACGGGAAAGACAATTATATTTATATTATTATGCCTATAAAGCAATAGGAATTAAAAAATAAAAATTGACAAGATTATTATTTATATTTATAATTATTTTAAATATTAAATTAAAAATTTATGAATTTTGAGCAAAATTTTTTACCAAAACAAGAAGTGTCTAATGAAAATGAAAAAACAGAAGAAAAAGAAATACAACAATATCTTGAGCTTAATGAGCGCGTTAATACTTATGATGTTCAAGCTGATTTATTAATGGGTCAAAAACGTTTTGAGGATGATTCAACTTTCGGAGAGGATATGAAAAAATTGGAAGATGAATTAGGTTTAGATAATAATAGTATAGATAGATTAAGATGGGAAAAAAATAAAATGTTAAGAAAAATTTTACCACAAGAATCATTCGAATCAGATTATAAAAGTAAGGTTCTAAAAATTAGAGCTAATATTTTAGAAAATGCCACTAAAAATCCTTATTCAGCTATTAGACAATTACAATCGGAATTACTCTCTGTTAGGGCAATTACTGATGATCATGAAGCAGCTTCAAAAATTGAAGAGTTAAAAAAGAAATATTTAGAAGCAGGTTTATCAGAACATCAAATTTCGCAAGCTCGTCTTATGGTGATGCGTCATTGGGCTTCCGGCCAATAAAACTAAATTATTTTTATAACTAAAAAATCGCCTGTAAGGCGATTTTTTAGTTTATTTAGATAATAATCAAGGGTTTTGATTATATTCCTTCCTTAAGTTAAATTTGAGCCTCTGGTAAGGTTTGTAGTAGCAACTTATAATTATTATTTATTAATATCAACTGATTTTATAACAGTGTTTTCCAGATCATCTTTAACTTTAATAATTAAAGTATGAGAACCGCCAGTTATATTGGAAATATTTAAATTAGTGTCGCTAGAATCAGTTTTAGTGGTGATTAAATTATTGTCTATATAATATTCGACTTTTTTTATTCCTCTTTTGGCGGCAGCGGTTATATCTATTTGTAATTCGTTATTTTGTATATTTTGTCCCGGCAAAGGAGAGATAATAATTAAATTAGGCTGGTCTTGTTCTAAATGGATATCATCATATTCTGTTGGTATTATAATATCTTTATTTAAATCAAATCCCTGATCAATCGCCCATTTGATTACCGCATCTTCCCAATTTTTAAATTGAGGGTCGTCTTCTGGATTGCTGGGCCTTTCTCCTCGCGGATCGTCTTTATTTATATAATATAAAATATTATGTATTTCTTTTATATTAATTTCTTTAATTGTTGATTCCGGAGTGTATTGAGTGGCTAATTTTCCAGACATAGTATCTATTTTTATTAAAACATCGGCTGTTTCTTGGCCGTCTAATACCGGTTTGCCCGTTATAATTTCTTCCGGCGCTGTAAAACCTTCCGGCGCACTGTCTTTTAAAGATTCTTTCATGAAATAATTCCAAATAGGGGCAGCTATTATGGAGCCATCAGCTCCTTTTTTCATTTCACTGTTGTTATTATTACCCACCCAAACACCAGCGGCTAAACTCGGAGTATAACCGATAGTCCAAGCATCACGATAATCATTAGTAGTGCCGGTTTTTACTGCCACTGGCCGTCCGGGCAAAGTGAGCTTGCTGCCAGAACCGAAAATATATGAACGGGCTTCATCGTCTGATAAAACATTACTTATTAATCTGGCATATTGAGGTTCTAAAACCTCTTTTTTCTTGTCCTTATATTCAAACAAAACTTTGCCATTTTTATCTTCTATTTTTAAAATAGGTGTTATATCATGTTTTATTCCTTCGTTGGCAAATACGGCATAAGCTCCGACATGGTCTAATAATCTGACTTCTCCTCCGCCTAAAACCAAAGATAAACCAAACCTATCCCTATTAGTTAATGTGGTATAACCCAAATCATCAGCTAAATTTAAAACATTATCCAAGCCGGTTAAGTAAGTGGTTTTTACAGCCGGTATATTAAGTGATCCTTGCAAAGCTTTTCTGATAGTGACCGGGCCATGTTCTTTTAAATCATAATTATGAGGCTCATACTTATTGCTGCTGGTAGTGTCAAAATTAGTCACCACATCATATAAAATGGTATTCGGGGTATAGCCCTTTATAAAAGCCGCCGTATAAACAATAGGCTTAAAAGAAGATCCTGGCTGTCTGGGCCTTAAAGACACATTGACTTGGCCGTCTATTTTTTCATTGAAATAATCAGCTGATCCGACCATAGCTATGATTTGTCCTGTTTTAGGATCTACAGCAGTAAGGGAGGCATTGGTGAATCCATATTTTGCGCTGTTTGTTTCCACCCCTTGTTTGATTGCTTCCTCGGCTATTTTTTGCTTGTCCAAATCAAGAGTGGTATAAACTTTTAAACCTTCTTGGTTAATAAATTCCTCGCCGTATTTTTCTGATAATAATTCTTTGACATACATCACAAAATGCGGAGCAATAATAGAATCTTGGAGAGGTTTGAATATTATTTTTTCATTTTTAGCTTGCTCGGCTTGATCTTTGGTAATATAACCAAGCTCGGACATGGAATCTATTATATATCTCTGCCTGGCTATTAGTTTATCTTTATTGTTGCCGTAAGGGGAATAATAAGTCGGGGCTTGCGGTATAGCGGCTAATATAGCTCCTTCGGCTACAGTTAAGTCTTTAGCTGACTTGCCGAAAAATGATTGCGAAGCGGCTTCTATGCCATAAATCACCGAGCCATAAGGTATTTCATTGAAATACATGTTCAATATCTGATCTTTGGAAAATTTATTTTCCAGACGATAAGATATTAATATTTCCTTAAATTTTCTAGTGTATGTTTTTTCATTGGTTAAAATGGCATTTTTCACAAACTGCTGGGTTAAGGTTGAACCGCCGACTTTGCTGCCTGTAAAAATATTTTTTAGGATTGATCTTAGTATGCCGGTAATACTAAAGCCTTTGTGGCTATAAAAGTTTCTGTCTTCAGCTGTCAAAGTGGCGTTAACCACATAATCAGGAATATCGTTTAGTTGTATTAAAGTCCTTTTAATATTGCCATGAATATCATACAAAACAGTTTCTCCTTTTCTGTCATATATTTTAGTGCTGACTGTTATTGACCTGTTAATAACACCATCAGGATTAGGCAAATCTTTGGATATCCAAGCAAACAGCCCCAAGATAAATAGGCCGCCGACTAAAAATAAAAAGATAAATATTGGTATTAAAATACCAAAAAATTTTCTTAGTCTTTTTTTATTTTTCGGCCGCCTGTATTTTGAAGAAACCGAAAAATTATTTGATGATTTATTATGCTGGTAACCGCCACCTCTTATATAGGTAGGATTTCTCCAATCCTGAGATGATTTTATTTTTTTTGATAGTTGGGATATGGTCATAAAATAAATAACAAGCTGATATTTGTATTAAAGATTAATGTTGTTTATTGTTTTTATTAAATTTGTCCTCAGTAATTATTCTTTGGTATATTTTTTCATAACCGGAAACCATTTTCTTAACGCTAAAATATATTTCCGCTCTTTTTCTGACGTCCTCTCTTTTTATTTTATCAATATTTTTAATGGCCTGAGTCATAGCTGCCACATCATTGACTACATAGCCTGTTTTTTGATCGGAAATTATTTCCGGCACGGAACCGTTATTCCAACCTATAACCGGAGTACCGCAAGCCATAGCTTCGATCATAACATAACCAAAAACCTCCTGGTTGTATTGGGTAGGAAACAACAAGCCCCTGGCTTTCTTAAGATATTCTATTTTATCTTTAAAATTAAGTTCACCGACATACTTTATATTTTTTCCATCTATTTGTTTTTCAATCTTATCATGCCAATAACCCTCATTGGGGTAGCTGCGTCCGGCTAAAATAAGGGGCACTTTAGCGGCTCGAGCCGCTTCAATGGCGTAATGGACCCCCTTTTCTTTAGTAATCCTGCCCAGGTAAAGGAAATAATCGTCTGGTTTCGGATTAAAAGAGAAAATATCAACATCAATGCCATGATAAATATTAGCTATCCAATTAAGCTCCGGCATTGATCTTCTTTGAGCCAAAGAAAAAGAAATAAAACGATTGGATTTGAAATGTTTAAGTATTTCTTTCTGATCATCGGTAATCGGGCTATGGATTGATTGGATGCTGGGCGTATCGGTTAATTTTGAAAAAAACAGATTTATCAAAGTGAAATGGGAATGGATAATATCGAAATCTTTAGCTTTATTATAACACTTGTAATTCAACAAAAAGGTATAATTTTTAACCAGATTCTCATTTAATTTGGTGTTAGAGAAAGATTTAGGATAGACCGAGTTTAAATTAGCTTTTGTTTTTGAATCACCGGCAGCGAATAAATCAATTTGATGGCCTTTTTCTACCAAGCCATTACAAAGCCAAGCTACATGTGAATAAATAGCATGATTTGATTTATCGGATACCTGATGGATATTGGAAACCAGTTGGGCAATTTTCATAGTTATTTAACTTGAGTGATTTTATTAAATATTTTTTTATATATTTTTATATTTTTTTTAAAAATTCTTTCTTTGATTATTTTACGGCGCAGATTGTCGCCCATAGCATCTATTAGCTTTCTATTATCATATAATTTTTTTAAAGCTTTTTCCAATGATTTTTTGTTTCTCTTAATAATCAGACCGCTGTAATTGTTTTTTATGATTTCAGCAACCACTCCCACTTTCGTGGAAACAACGGCTCTTTTACACAGTCCCGCTTCTAAGACAGTGTTAGGCCCGGTTTCTCCACGACTGACACAAACCAAAACATCAATAGAATTATAAAAATCATTCATTTTGTCGTGAGCAATAAAGTTATTTTTTTGGAAAGCTGTTTGTAATTCAATCCAACTGTTGTTTTTTTGGCAGACAGGCAAAAGGATATTCCAATAACCTTTGTAGTTTCGTCCGGCGTGATTGGGATTGCCCACCCAGCCGACAACTAATTTGTCGCTAGCCGGCGATTTTGTTTTTTTATAATAAAAAAGATCATCATCGACTAACTTAGGAATAAAAAAAGTTTCATAATTACTGGATTTAAACAGACTGGCTATTTTTTTATTGTTAATTATCAGGCCGCGGCATCTTTTGAATTGGCTCTGGGCGTATCTTTTGCGACCCGCCCAGCTATTATAGCTGAAAACCCCGGTGATTAATTTATCCTGGGCTTCTTCCGGTGTCAGGTGTTTTAGAATTAAATCCAGTGCCGGCCAAAAAAATAAAAAAATACAATCATATTTTTTTAGATTTACTTTTTTATTTTCTTTGAAATAATCATGATATTTAATATCAAAATCATAAAATTTTTCCAATCTCTTTTTCAATTGCTTGGCATTATTGTCAAAGGCCCAGTTTGGCACATTGGGTATTAAGAGGATTTTTGGTTTTTTGGCCATTTATTTGAAATATGTTCCATTAATAAGTTTCCTAATAATCCTGTTGGATGACTTTTTTCTTTTTAATTGATTGGTTATGGAGCTTATTTGATTTTTATGGTGGCGATAGCGGTAAGATGCCAGGGGCAGTCTGGCTATCTTGAATCCTTGGCCGATAATCTGGAACCATAAATCATAATCTTGAGAGGTAACTAGTTTTTCATCGAATTTCACTTTGGCAAAAACCTTTTTCCTGATAAGCGGAGAGCAACTGGGAATAATCTGGTAACAGCCGTTATGGCCCAGCAAGCGATAACTCGGAGTGCCATCAACTTTTTGTTTTTTAGAAGCCGCCAATAGTATTTTTTTGGGATCAATTGTAAAAATTATCGCTTTTCTAAAAATAATCTGGCCTCGCCGGTCAATAACTTCAAAATCACTGTAAACCAGATCAATATTTTTGTTTTTTTCCAAAAAAGCCAATTGTTTTTTTAATTTATCCGGCAAATAAACATCATCAGCGTCTAAAAAAGAAATATAAGAACCGGAGGCATGTTTGAGCCCGGTGTTAAGGGCGCCGGAACGGTATTTGTTTTTCTGGTGATTAATTAGTTTTATTCTAGGATCTGCTTTAACAAATGAAGAGGCGATTTTTTTGGTCTTATCGGTGGAAGCATCATTAATAATGATGATTTCAAAGTTTTGGTAGGTTTGATTTAAAACCGAATTAATTGCTTCTTTTAAAAATTTCTGGCCGTTATAAACGGGCATCAAAACTGAAATTAACGGCTTAGCTTCCGACTTTATCATTAGAATAAGCTTATTTATTAATGGCGCAGATAGCGATAGCTAGCGCATCGGCGGCGTCATCCGGCTGGGGTATCTGCTTTAAGCCCAGAATAGTCTTAACCATTTGCTGAACTTGTTTTTTATCAGCTTGGCCGTAGCCGGTAACTCCTTGTTTCACTTGGAGGGGTGTAAATTCTTTAATAATCAAATTGTTTTTAGCGGCGGTCAACAGTATGACGCCGCGGGCTTGCCCGACATTTATGATGGTTTTGGCATTGTTGCAAAAAAATAACTGTTCTACGCCGATAATTTCCGGCTTATAGGTGGCGATAATGTTTTTCAGTTCATTTTCCAGACGCTTTAATCTGTCGGCTGTAGCTAATTTTTTATCGGTGACAATGGATCCGTAGCTAACGACAACAATCTTATTTTTTTCCGAGGTTATTATGCCATAACCGGTATCAGCTAGGCCCGGATCAATTCCTAGTATTGTTACTTTTTTACCAACTGGCATTAGTGTAGATATTATTGACGTCATCCAAATCCTCCAGGGCGCTGTATAGCTTTTCAACTTTTTCTTGAATGGCCGGATCAGAGATGATTAAATCGTCTTTTGGTTTAAAGCCCAGTGATGATTCTTGGGTGCTGATATTTAAGTCTTTGATATTTTTTTCAATATCTTGCAGTTTATCGGTGGCGGTGATTACTTCCCAACCCTCATCGTTTTTACTTATGTCTTCGGCGCCAGCGTCAATTAAGCCTAGCTCTAAATCGTCCAGACTTTTACCGCTTAATTGGTTTTTATCGATTAAAATCACTCCCTTTCTTTCAAACTGCCATAAAACGCTGTTAGGTCCGCCCAGCTGGCCGTTGTTTTTGCCTAAAATATTTTTTAAATCAGAGACAGTCCTATTTTTATTATCAGTGATTGTTTCTACGATAAAAACGCTGCCAGCCGGGCCAAAAACTTCATAAGTTATTTCTTCCAGTATGTTTTTCCCGTCTCCTGTGCCAGCGCCTCGCTTTATGGCTCGGTCAATATTATCTTTGGGCATATTGGCTTGCCTGGCTTTTTCCACGGCCAATCTTAATTTAAAATTACTTTCCACATCTGCGCCACCTTCTTTGGCGGCTATGGTTACAAGATTTCCCAGCTTGGTGAAAATAGCCCCTCTTTTGGCATCGGTTACTGTTTTTTGCCTATGAACTTTAGCCCACTTACTGTGTCCGGACATAAAATAACATTGATTATTTGTCAGATAATATAATCAGATTATGCCATATATTTAAGCAAAAATCAATGGCATAATTATCTTAAATCTGCTAGAATTAAATTATCAAATTAAGTTAACTATCAAAACCTAAGAACTATGAAAATTTTAGATGATTTAAAAACAATTCAGGCCTACAGCAAATCCAAGGTTAGTGATACCATATCTTTTTTGCCCGACCAAATAAGCCAGTCCTGGCAGGATATATCCAAATTTAAGTGGCCTAAAAACTATAGCCATTTTCAAAACATAGTCGTTTGCGGCATGGGCGGATCAAACCTAGCTACGGAATTAGCCAGAAGCATTTACAGCCGGGATATTAAAATACCCTTTGTCTTAGTGAGGGATTATCATCTGCCGCAATTTGTAAATAGCCAGACTTTGGCGATTATTTCCAGTTACTCCGGCAATACAGAAGAAACCCTAAGCTGTTTTAAAGAAGCTAGAGAAAAAAAAGCCAAGATTTTCTGTTTAGCCAGCGGAGGCAAACTAATAACAGGCGCCAAAAAACATAACATTCCCTATTACCAGATTAATAAAAAATATAATCCATCCCATCAGCCTCGCTACGGCCTAGGCTTGCAGTTAGGAGCAATTTTATCCTTGCTTAACAGGGTTAAGATAATTAAGGTTTCTAGTAAAGAGATTGAGCAATCTTGCGAATATTTATCAATTTTAAACCAAAGTTTAACAGCCAAGGTTGATAGCGCCAATAATTTCGCTAAAAAATTAGCTGCAGAATTTGAGGGTCAGTTGCCGATTCTGGTAGCCGCTGATTTTTTGTCGGCTAATGTTCACATTTTAGCCAATCAAATAAATGAAAGCGCCAAGAATATAATCCAATACTATAAAATACCGGAATTAAATCATCACTTGTTAGAAGGTTTAAAAATGCCGACAGCTATTTCCTCCAAAATAAAATTTTTATTTCTTAATTCCAATTTATATTCGGCCATAATCAGCCGGCGTTTTTATGTGACTGAAAAGGTGCTTAAAAACCAAAAAATAAAATTCATAGACTATTCCGTTTCCAGCGACAGCAAATTGTTGACTGCTTTAGAAGTATTGCTTTTAGGTTCCTGGGTTAGTTATTATTTGACTATTTTAAACCAACAAAATCCCACCTCTATCCCTTGGGTGAATTTTTTCAAAAAAGAACTAGCTAAATAAAATGCTATTTAACAGGGTTCACCCAATTAAATTGGCTTTTAGCTTAAGGCGGTTAGGGATTGGGATTAAAAATAATTCATTAAATTCTAGCTTTTCAGATGCTATTTAACAGGGTAAATAATTGGCTGACTGATAATAAAGCAATAGCCGGTCTGTTGCTTTTTTTATTGTGCCTGACATTTTTTTCTTGGCTGGAGTATGCGCCCACTCTCTCCGATCCCGATTCTTTCTACCACATTAAAGTGTCGCAGCTCATAGGCGAACAAGGCCTGGTCAAAGATTTTCCTTATTTACAATTTACCACTCTAAAAGACGGCTATATTGACCACCACTTGTTATATCATCTTTATCTGGCGCCTTTTGTGAAGTTTTTTCCTCCTTTAGTGGGGGCAAAACTGGGCCATATTTTATTGGATTCTTTGGCTCTTTTAACCCTCTATTTCTTACTGGTTAAATTGAAAGTGCGAGGCCCTTTTTGGTATATAGTCTTTTTATTTTTTGTGGAGCCTTTTGTTTTTAGATTGGGACTAGTAAAAGCCCAGCCGCTGTCTTTAATAATTTTGTTCTTGGGCGTTTATTTGATAACTCACAGGAAATATTATCTGCTGACTTTATTGTCTTTTGTTTATGTTTGGAGTTATGGCGGCTGGTTTTTAATTTTTATTATTACTGCTCTTTACGTTTTTATAGAAAGTTTGAATTTGGCCTTTTCCAAAAACCATGATAACTGGCTTAGCCAAGTGATTAATTTTAAAGTTAAGAAAACTGATTTTTTGGGCAAAGTTGCCAGACTGTCAATTAATTTTATTAAAAGTTCTTTCAGAATTGATAATATAAAATTATTAGCCAGTGTTTTAATCGGTTTAGTTTTGGGACTGGTCATCAACCCCTATTTTCCCAAAAATTTGGAATTTTATTATGTCCATATCATAAAAATCGCCTTTGTTAATTATCAATCTGTTATCGGTGTCGGATCAGAGTGGTATCCGTACAGAGTAAGTGATTTTTTTATAAACAGCTCACTGCCGTTTTCCATCGGTTTTCTGGCTCTGATAATATTTTTAAATTACCACAGAAAATTTACTGTTACGGTTAAATATGCCCTGGCTTTATTTTTAGTTTTTATTTTGGCTACCCTAAAATCACGCCGCAACATAGAATACTTGGCGCCTTTTGCTGTTATCTTTTCAGCCCTAACTTTTAGCCAAGCCTGGTCTATTTCTGAAATTAAAAATGATTTTAAGGAATTTAAAAAGGTTATAAAAAAAGTTTTTTTAAATGATGTTTATGTTAAAATAGCGTTAACTGTTTTTTCAGTTCTTGTTATTGCCACTTTATTTTATCAAATGCCTTATCAGGCTAAAAAAAGTTTGGATAACGGCTTTAATTTTAATTACTTGAAATCAGCCTCGCAATATTTAATAGCCAATAGCCAGCCGGGCGATATAGTTTTCCATAGCGACTGGGATGAATTTCCTATGCTGTTTTATCATAACAGTCAGAATTATTATCTTGTCGGTCTAGATCCCACCTTTATGTATTTATTTGATCAAGATCTTTATCATAAGTGGGCTGATGTGACGCAAGGGAAGAGGTATAAGGAGATTTATGATATTATTAAGAATGATTTTAAAGCCAAATATATTATTGCTACCACGGATCATCGTGACATGATTAGAAATCTTGATAATAATTTTTATTTTGATAAGGTGTATTCTGACAGCGAAGCGATTATCTACAAGATTTTTTAGATTAAAGTTAACCCAAAAGATAAATGAAGGTACTAATAGCCCTGCCGGTTTACAACGAAGAATTTATCTTAGCCCAAAATGTCCAAGTTGTGCTGGATTTTTGCCAAAAAAATCTAATCGGCGATGACTTTATAATTGTCATAGCCAATAACAATTCCACCGACCAGACAGCCCAGATAGCTCACCAATTATCTAGCCAGAATCAAAAAATAGAATATTTGTTTATTCCCCAAAAAGGCAAGGGCTTGGCTATAGCTTCGGCTTGGCTAAAGTATGAAGCTGATTTGTATTGTTTTATGGATATTGATTTAGCCACCGACTTGTCCGCTTTGCCTCGGGCTATAGATAAGATTAAGGCCGGCGCTGATTTGGTGATTGGTTCTAGGTTTCATCCTAAGTCCCAAGTTAAAAGATCATATTTTCGCCGTTTTGTTTCTTATAGCTACAAATTGTTTTTTAAATCTCTTTTTAATTTGCAAATAAACGATTTCCCTTGCGGTTTCAAGATTATCAGCCGTCAGGCGCGCGATTTGATTTTGCCTAATATTTTAAACACCGGTTTTTTTTGGGATACAGAAATGCTGGTTTTAGCCGATAGGCAAGGACTAAGTATTGTTGAAATACCAATAATTTGGCAGGAGTTTTTAAGTGAAAACAGGAAAAGCCGCGTTAATATTGCAAAAACATCTCTTAGTTATATTAAGGAATCAATCAAATTAAAAATCAGGCTTAGTAAAAATTAATTAGCTTTAATTTGTCAAATTAAACCCTATTCATTTTAGAAATTATAATTTAGTTACGCGATTGACAAAAATAGGTTTGTCTGCTATAGTATAGCAGATGTTAATGTTGCTAGAGTCCTTTCAAAACATCCCTTTGATTAGGGAACATAAGGAGATTTTACATGAATTCCAAAGTCTGGTGGTTGATTTTATTCTTTGTTATGTTATTTGTCATCCTTTTCTGTGGTTGCAGTACAACTTCTAGTCCCTTTGGCCTGTATTCCGGTTTGGGCATAGGAGGGGGCAAAATGGCCACCTACGCTGATCCCAGGCTTAAAGTTGATCCCAGCCAAGTGGCTTACAAAAGCTCGGATGGCTATGCCGCTGCTTTAGCTTTGGGTGATATTTCTGATCCGGAAGCGCGAGCTGATGCCAAAGATGCTATGATTGCTATAAGTGACAACAGCAGTATTTGGAATCGCGGTTCACGCAATTTTGGAGCCACCAGAGGAGTTAGCGATCAAGCACCGGCTCTAGCTGGGTTCGATGGCGGATTCGGGCGCATCTATAACCCGTTCGAATATCCCGTAACTGTTTTAATCAGGGGTTTAGGTTCGCCTTATACCTTTGGCCCGGGCGAAGAACAGGAACTGGCGGTACCTTATGGCCGATATGACGTTGTTGTCTATAACGCCGAAACCGGCCAACTTATCGGTCATGAAAGATTGGATACTTCTCGGCGCATGAAGACGGGCGACCATGTTTATGATTTCAATATCCGCTTGGATGGCACCGATATCCACTAATCTTTTAATCTAAAAACAACACCCTGTTTATAACGACAGGGTGTTTCTTTTTTGAAATACTATTTTATACCTACTGCAGGGTTTCGGTAATCCTCTCAATAACATAGCTGGTAATAATGTAAGAAGCCATGATTATTATGATACCGATAATTGCATTTTTAATGTAATCCTTGGCTTTAGTTACTTTAGCGCTGTCGCCACCAGCTGTGGTCCACATATAACCGGCATAAATAATTAAAACTACTGCCAGAACACCCAAGAAGCTTAGAAGCAATTGAATAATTCGTCCAATGGCTACTGGCAGGATGATTTCGCCGCTGGGCAAATCCGTGCCTCTAACCGCATCTTCAATCCCGTCCAATATAACATTAGCTTGAACTTGATGAATCGTTGTCACAGATAATATTGTGGCCAGAAGCATAAAGCACAATATTATTTTTAAATTTAGTTTCATATTGATTATTATAGATTATTACTTTAATAATTATAGTTTATTTAACTGTTTCTGACAAATAACTAATCAAATAAACTGCCACGCCATAGCGTCATTGCGAGGGAGATTCCTCGCTATGCTCGGAACAAGCTCCGCAATCTTGCGGATTAAATTATAAGATTGCCGCGTCGTCTGCTAAAAATAGACTCCTCGCAATGACACTTTTGCTATTTATAACGATTTTAAATGTCATTGCGAGCGTAGTGAAGCAATCTCGTATTCCATAGCCGTGGGATTGCTTCGCAAGCCTGTCTGCTGACAGGCGGGCTCGCAATGACAAATGAAGACAGCGGAAAAGACCTCATCTATAGGCTAACGCTTAGGGTTTAGTTAGGCAAATAAAAAACACCTTAACAAATAAGGCGTTTTTTATTTTTGTAATCTTATTATGCTAAAGTCGTAGTGAGTTGTGTCAAGACAAAACTGGTAATAATGTAAGCGGCCAAGATTATAACAATGCCGATAATGGCATTTTTAATGTAATCCTTAGCTTTGGTTACTTTGGCGCTATCGCCCCCGGCCGACATCCAGAGCCAACCAGCATAAATAATCAGGACTACGGCGATAACTCCTAAAAATCCCAAGAAGATTTGAATAATCTGACCTATAACCAGTTTTAGATCAGTGGTGCCGCTTGGCAGTTCTGGCGCTCCGAGTTTCAAAGAATCTAAACCTCCTTGAATAGTGTCGTCCGCTAAAACACTAACTGGCGACAAGGCCGCTACCGTGGCCAAAACCAGGGTTAGGATCAATGAACTAAGAGCGATTTTAGCTATTTTTTTCATTGTTTTTTAGTTTATTATTAATTTTTAAAAATTAGGTTTCCCCCAACAATTGGCTGGTAAGCGTGTAGACAATGGCATAAGAGGCCAGAATAATAACCAGACCAATAGTGGCTTTTATAATAGTATCCTTGGCTTTTTGAACTTTACTGCTATCGCCGCCGGCTGTCATCCAACTGAATCCGCCGTAAATCACCAGAACTATAAACAAAACACCGATAAAACCCAAAAGTATTTGGATAAAAGTGCCCACAATGTCATAAATAGTTCCTCTCTGAAGCAAGTCTGGCGTCGCGTTTTTTAAATTAGCCAGTTGAGCGTAAGATAGGCTGGGCCAAATTAGCAAAACCAAAGATATTATTAATGATAATTTTACTATTATTTTTTTCATAAGTTAATATAGCAGTTAACGGGGGCGAACCCCCGTTAACCTATATTGTAATATTTAGGATTCTAATTGTCCGCCCACGGTGGTAATAACGTAGCTAGCAATAATGTAAGCAGCTAAAATAATTACTATGCCCACGATACCGGAAATAATAAGTTTTTTAGCTTTATCAACCTTGCCTTCATCACCGGCAGCCGTCATCCACATAAATCCGCCCCAAAGAATAATAATAACCGCTAATATTCCCAAGAAGCTCAAAATAAGCTGAATAATGGAATTAATAGATGCTTTCAAATCACCAGATGCCAAACCAATGTCTCCAGCCTCGTTAAGCCCTAAATCAAGACCTTGCGCAGAAACGATTACTGGTACAGCGAAAATAGACAAGACCATAACTGTTAATAATCCGGCGCAAATCTTTTTTAATGTTAATTTGTTCATTTTTTCACCCCCTTTCCTAAGTGCCGCGTTACTGTTTCTACCGTTAACCAATTAACGCGAAGGTTATATTGTTTATAAGTTGGTACTTGAATTATACTTTATTTTGCATGTTTATAAAAGAGATTTATCCCTACTTCCCAATTGATTAGTTAATGGCTTTGCCCGCTTACCCCCTCACTACAGACGCCATTAGTGTTAAACCACTCAAAATTGGGATGGCCGAAGAGCGCGCCAATAATAACATTTACCAGCGTCCAGGCGAAAAAAACTATCAGTATGCCAATTATAGTTGCGGTTAAAATATTTTTGCCCCAGGTTATTCGGGAATCGTTGCCGTAGGCGGTAATTAAAACCAGTCCGCCATAGACAAACATTAAAATAGCAAAAGTACCGCTTAGACCCACTAAAATATCAGCGCCAGTGACAAATAAACCGATAAAATCACACAGGCCACAACCCTCCTTGCTGGCGCATCTATTTGCTAAATCTTCACCTATTAAACTAACAGCCGAAGCAACTTGAACTGATAAGAATAAGAATAAAATAATGAGCGGTAGAATTAGGACTTTTTTTATTTTCATCTTATGGTCTGGTTAATTTTGGAAATGGCATTTTTAATGATGTCAGAAAAATCTCGGTCTTCAACAGCTGTTGGCAGGGCTTCTATCATCTCTTTCAAAGCTTCTTCGGCCGCCGGCTGGTTTTTGCCTTTGTACCAATTTTTAGCCGTTAGGGTTTGAAGAGAGGTGGGATAAAGATTTTCATTATCCATTTGAGTATTGAGCAGTTCCTTCAAGGCCGTGGGCCGGCCAGTGGTGTTTAAATAAGAAGTGACATTATCTTTACTGCTGGCAAAAATGATAAAATCCCAAGCCTCGCTTTGGTGGGCTGATTTTTTAGAAACACTCTCCACCCAATAGTTAGCATAATTTGTTTGGTTGTCTTGACTGACTTGAGGAATGGGTGCCAGGCCTAAATTAAGTTTGGGCGCCCGAGATTTAATGCTGGGCAGGTGATAATTATAACCGAACATAAAAGCCACTTTACCGCTTAGGAATGATTCGAATGAGTTGGGCATATCGGCATTCCAAGAGTAGACGCTTTTTACCGGCGAGGAGAAATCCAAATAGAATCTGATGGCTTCCAGGCCGGGAAAATATTTGTCGGCTGTGGCCTGGTTAAAAGAGGCAAAGCCATTGCCATCTATCATTACTGCTCCGTTTTGCATTATTAAGACAGAAATAATATCAAAACTTCTTTCAATATTATAGCCGGTTCCCAGTGCTGACCCCGATTGGATTATCCGGCCGGTAGTGTCGAATCTGGTTGATTTTTGAACCGCTTCCTGAAAGGCTTTCCAGTCCTTGGGCACTTGAGCGATGCCTGATTTGTTTAGTATGTCTTTGTTGTAGAACATTATCAGTGTTTCCAAACTCATAGGCAGGCCGTAAACCTGGCCGTCTAAAACCACATCATCATAAACCGTATCGGCAAAATTAGCTTTTATTTCCCTAAGCGACGGGCTTTTTTTGGTCCTAAGCTCATAAGCCACCTCTTTTTTGACTGTCCCTTTGGTATATTGGTAGGCCATAACTATCTCAGCCGGCATGGACGCCAGTTTGGTTTGGTATTTTCTCAAATCGCTTTCATTGATGCTTAAAATATCCGGTCCGCGGTCTTCGGCTAGAGCTTCTAAGATAGCCTGCTCATACTCTTCAATCCTAAACTTGCGGTAATTTATTTTTATATTGGGATGGAGCAGTTTGTATTTGGCAATAATGTCATTAAAAGAATCTTGATCATCAAATACTCGCCAGTAGTTTAATTCTATCGGCTTCATTTTTTCTTGAACATCAGCTCCCGGATTTTTACAGCCAAAACCGGCTGTTAGCAAGAACGCAAAAATTAAAAATAAGTTCAAAGAATTGAAATATTTCCTTTTCATGGTAATTTGGCAATTATTTCTTTGTGTTTATTATACAATAAAGATGAAAAACAAAAAAGCGCCCATAAAATGCCAGCTTGTTATTTATCAATTATAATTTGAAAGCAACCTCGATTAATGCTAGTATTTTATACATGAAGCCACTAACGATCAAACAAATATTACTGCTTATTATCTCTTTGGCCGCGGTTTTTATTTTGGTCTACAGCCCTCATTTTAATTACCATCTGCCTTATCACATAGATGAATGGCGGCATGTCAGCGAAGCTTTGAAAATCACGCATGGCTTGCATAACCAGTCGCTTATAGTCACAGAATTTGGTTTTCATTTGATTCTGGCTAGCCTGGCTAAGATTTTACCTTTAGTCGATATTTATCAGTTCTTACCGGCGATCTGGGCAACTATCACCGCTTTTGTTTTATTTTGGGTTGCTTATCGCAAGACCAGTTGTAATTTTTATATTGCTATTTTATCGGTGTTGTTTTTTGCGTCATTAAAATCAAATGTAAATATATTAGGCCTGTGGTTTTTTACCCCGCTGACATTTTCTATCCCGTTTATTTTTTTATATTTTTATTTTTTTACCGAGGGCATAGAAAAGCAGAAAAGCAAGTATATTATTTTTAGCTTTTTTATCATAGTATTCATTTTACTGATTCATTCCATTTCTATCACTTTTGTTATTCCGGTATTAGTTCTCTATTGTTTGATCAATTTTAGAAAAACTCTTAAAGTCTGGAAATCTCTGCTGATTTTCATTTCTTTGCCTGTAATCGGGGTTGCTATCCTTCTTTATATGATCTGGCCGAATATACCCGATCTGTTCAATTTCAAAGGCTATTTAACAGTCATCAAATTCGTAACGGTGTTTATTTTAAATTTTGGTTTTAAATTCAAATCCGGCTGGGGTGTTTTGGAATATAGGAATTCGCCACTGGAAGTTTATAGTCTGGTCGGCTACGGCTTGGCCTTGCTTGGTGGCATCTTTATCTTTTCACGTCGCGACATGTTGAAAAAATATTCGCCTTATCTCTTGTGGCCAGCCTGGCTGATTGTCTCTATCTTATTTTATTATCAATTGGGCGTGTCTTATTTTTCTCCCTATCAGCGTAATTTATATTATTTGGCCATCGGCCTGCCCCTTCTTAGCGCCATCGGCCTTTACTGCTTGGCGCTGGAGTTAAAAAACTATATTAGCACTGTTTGGCTGCAAAAAATAGCAATTGCCTCATTGCTAGCTGTTGTCTTTTTTCTCTCTTTCCAACAATATTACCGGACGCCTTATCAGTTCAGTCTGTACCAGGTGGTTGATACCGATTCTTATCCAGTTCTGGAGTTTCTGGCCCGGCTCTCTCCAACCCAGGTGGCTGCCGCGCCTCTTCTGTCCTCGGCCATTTATCCACTCACGGGGCATGAACCGTTTTACTCTTTAGTTTTTGGACCTATGGCTAATAAAGCAGATGCCGAAAAACTTTTTTCCCGCCAATTATGCACCGTAAAAAACGACATAATTAAAAAATATAAAATCAAATACTACCTAACTGAACAGACGCAAAATTGCGGCTGGAAAGAAATTTACAGGAACCAAAAATATATAATCTACCAAACCAATGAATAATCCGCCAAAAATTTCCGTGATTTTGCCCTGTCAGAACGAGGAAGAAGCTCTGGCCGGGTGCATTAAGGAAATCCAAAAAGTATTTGTCCAAGAGAATATTGACGGAGAAATAATTGTTTCTGATTCTTCTTCCGATCAATCGCCGGAAATTGCTGTTTCTTTGGGCGCCAAACTAATTAGACATGGCCAGGATGGCTATGGTAATGCTTGTCTGGAAGGGCTTCGTGCAGCCGAAGGTGATATCATAATTATTGCCGATGCCGACGGCAGTTATGATTTTAATTTTATTCCAGATTTTATAAAATCATTCACCGACAGCTGTGATTTGGTCATTGGCAATCGTTTTGCCGGGAAAATGGGGAAAAAGGTTATGCCTTTTTTCAATCACTATCTAGGCAATCCGTTTTTATCACTTGTACTACGTTTATTTTTCCGCGCCAAAGTAAAAGATGCTCATTGCGGGATGCGCGCCATTAGCCGAGAAGCCTTTAATAAGTTGGATTTAAAAACCGGCGGTATGGAATTTGCTTCGGAAATGATCATCAAAGCGGTCAAAAAGAAGATGAAAATAGGAGAAATCCCGATTAATTACCGATCTAGGCAGGGCCGGTCAAAATTACGGCCGCTCAATGACGGCTGGCGTCATCTGCGCTTGATGCTACTTTACAGCCCAACCATATTATTTTTAATTCCCGGCGCAATCCTTTTTCTTTTGGGAATAATAATGACATGGCTGCTTTACTTCGGAGCGTTATCAATTTGGGGCCTAAAATTTTATTATCATCCAATGTTCGCTTCTTCTTTACTGATTATTATTGGTTACCAACTAATCTTCTTTTCCCTTTTTGCTAAAAAATACGCTCAAACCCATCTCGGGGAGAGAAGTTTATTTTTAGAAAAATTTTCTCGATTTTTTAATTTAGAAAAATTGGTTTTGGCCGGGGTAGCTATGTTCCTGGCTGGTCTGATAATTTATGTGATTATCCTGACCAAATGGATTGGCAGCGGTTTTGGCAATTTGGCTGAAATAAAAAACTCCATCGTGGCTCTGGTTTTAATTGTTTTAGGCATCCAGACCATCACCTCGTCTTTCATGATTGGAATTTTAGATATTAGAAATACGAGGCATTAAAGAAACTTTTTTGCCTTAAATTAACGTTTTATTTTTAGCATAAATCTGGCCAAGTTTGGCAATGGTTGGCTTTATTGTAACAATAAAGCCTTTGCTCTCCAAAAAAATTTTTAAGTTGCCTCCATTTCGATTATCGCTGAAAAAATCATGGTACTCCAAGGAAATTAGCTTTATTCGACGAAAATATTCGTCCGGTAAATTGAACAGGATTTCATATTCCGACCCCTCACAATCTAGTTTCAAAAAATGACAACAATCTATCTGATTGATGTCAAAGATATTGGTTAACGACACACAATCAATATCTACGGCACCGCCAATTTGGCCATATAAACTGTGACTGGCACTGGAAAAATTAGATTTTAATAATTTTACTTTTTCATTTCTTCCGACTCCAAGTTTGAAAGGTTTAATGTTAGTCAAACGATTTATAACAATATTTTCTTCCAGCAATTTGAAATTGTCAGGTTCCGGCTCGTAAGCATAAATTATTCCGGCCGGTGCCTGCTTAGCGGCATAAACAGAAAAAATACCAATGTTGGCGCCAATATCTATAACTGTGTCATTATTTTTTAGTTCAAATCCTGGTGGATTATAAGTATTGGTATTCCAGATTTCATCAATAATGTGGCGGGTAAAAATTAATCGATTATTTTTATTATAAATACACTTGATTTTGGCTCTGAGGTTTTTGTTTTTCAAATCAAATATTCGAGTTCTATCTTTGTCGATTATTTTTATCGTCGAATACAAACTGGGCGATAATTTTTTAATAATTATCCCCAATAAACCAATCAACCGATCTGTTTTAAAGAAGAGAATGGCCTTACTCATGAAAAATTTGTATTTTATTTCTTTCATTTGTTTATAGTTAATCAACTGCTGATTCTTTTTTTCTCAAATTGATAAAAAATCTCTGTCGCTTTTGAGAATTCGGCGATATTGTTGATATCTGGCCCGTCATGGCCAAAAACTTCCCGGTACCGTCGGTTGATATCGCCATAGTAAATAGTGTTGGTTTTTTCAAATAATTGATAAAATTTAATAGTCTCTCTAATTCGACCAAAGGCTTCATTTCTAACTTTTTCATTTAAAAAAATCTGGTAAATTGTTACGGCTAAAGTAACCAAAGAATGATGCTCCTGTTTAAGTAGGCCTTGGTTGTAGTCGCCATTTTGGATCCGAAGAAAATCAACCTCTTCCCCGAAAATCTTTTTACCAAAAAGCCCGACATCCAGACACTCCAATCCCCATAAGCCGTTCAATAAATAGGGCAAGTATAGCAATTTTTTGGTCAGTATTAGGGGAAATATTTCTTTGGCGACACTTTTGTCATATTCGGCTGCTTTTGGCATTCCTAATTTAGAATTAATTTTAAGTGTCGGTAAAAAATCCAACTTGTCGTAAATATTATTAAATTCCTTTTGGAAAACCTCGTACGGCAAATCGTCGCGCAAAATAATGTATAAATTTTGATAATCAGGATAGCAATGTATATACTGCCCACAGTAAACTGAACTGATACTGGTTTTATCAATCCGCCTAACAAAGTCCATCGCTTCCTCGGCGGGAATAACTTCGATCTTTTTCTCTACGACAATATCAGGATTGGAAAAATGATGTCTGCTCGGTTCCTTTATATTTTCCATAAGTCGAAGCGCCGAAAAAAGGGTTAGGGGTAAAAATTCATAATGGCGCTGAAAATTCAGGCTAGGCAATTTTAGATAAAAATCGATAAACTTAGGCGGCAAACCAATTTCCTTCATATAAAAAACATATTCATTGTTATCTTGAGCATCTCGTTTTTTTACAGAGATAAAGGATTGTCTCATAATCTCAAAAAAATTGGCATAAGCACGTCTGAGTGGCCGACCTGGCTCCCATTTGAAACGACAAATTTCTAAAATAAGCGCCTCATAACTGAATCGTACTACGGTCGGTGATACTTCTTGGTGACTAGGCAGGATTAACCTTTTAATTTTATCTTCTCCCCACAAGAAAATCCAATTTCGAAAATCTTTGTTTTTTCGTGGCGCTTCTAAAGATAAATATCTGTTTACGTCTTTAAGTGTCTGGTTATTAAAAACCGGCATGTGTTTAAAAAACGGTAAAAAGTAATAAATCATTTTTGTGGCCTTGGAAAATTGCTCAGCAAAATTTATGAATTCTGGCGAATTAAAATTTCTAACGATTAAAACTAAATCAATATCGCTTTCTCCAGCTAAAAAAGTTCGGCTCTTGAGATCGGTCATGGAATAAATAGATTCTATTCCGGAAATTCTTTTCAGTCTGGCAATTACCAAAACTTGACCAAACTTATATAGAACTCGACCAAAATATCGGGAAATTTCGATCGAACGGGTACGAATAAAAAAATTACTAACCAGATAAATTATAATTTGGCGTATTTTGTATATCATTTATTTTAATCTTCCTTTAATAGCGTGCTCATAAAAAAACCGATAAATATCTTTTTTGTCGTTAATATCCGGGCCGTCTTCGCCGTAAATTTCCTTGTATTTTTTTTCAATATCGCCGTAGAAAAAGAGATTTTTTTCTTCGGCAATTCTAAGAAATTTAATTCTTTGTATTAAATTTCTTAGGTGCCGATTATCCAGTGTCTGTAAAAATCTCGCTTGGATGTAACGACCGATACTCCCATTCTTCTCAATTGTCTTGCTGGCAGATCTCGGAGCTAACCCGGAAAAATTGATTTTTTTGCCGAATATTTTATTACCAAATAAATCAAGTTCGGACGCTTCGTTGCCGTTGAAAAAATATGGAGATTTTAACGCTTTCTCGGTAAGTAAGTAGATAAACGGCGTGCGGTGAAGTGCCGGATCAAATATTCCTAAATAAGGATCAAATATAGGGGGAGTAATCCATGGCAATCTCGCCGATTTTACTTTATCAAAAAAAGAATCAAATACTGCTTTGAAATCCTCATATCTAATGCCGTCCGGGATAATGACATAAATGCTTTGAGTTGAATACTCACCCCAGTACGCGCAACTAGGCATGTGGTAGATAGAACATATATGTCTTTTGTCAACAGAATATAGAAGTCCTTCCAGTTCGTCACTTAATTTAATTGTAAAATCACCGGTAATTTCTTCTTCATAAATTTCGCTTTCCTCCTCAAAATTATTCAGACTTTCAGTAATTTTAATAACCGTAAAAATAATCATCGGTAAAAGATCGTACCGATAATTAAAATCAAACTCTTTTAATCCCGGAAAGAGGGTGAGAAATTCAGTCGGAGCGCCAATTTCTTTCAGATATCTCAAATATTCTTGGTTATCTATGGCTCTCCGGCGATATTTAAAAAAAAATCCCAAATATAAAACATAGGAAAAAAACTTTCTGGCCCGTCTTAAATTCTTTTTGCCCGAGATATTCTCAAGGGAAAAAAATAAAAGCGCGGCTAAAAAAAATCTAAACATTGCTTTTGGGGGAACGGTTTCTTGTTCATGGGGTGTTAGATTTTTTCTCTTGTCTTCTCCACAAATGAAAAATAGATTGCCAAAATCTTTTTTGTATCTCCTTATTTTTCCCGGCTTACCGCACATATTGTCAAAGTCAAACTCTTCGGCACCAAAAAATTCCGGTTCGGAAATAAAAGGAAAATACAAGATAATCTTATCAATTATTTTATCCAGTTTTATTCTCATATCAAAAATTTTATCCGGCTCTGTTTGTTCTTTTAAAACCACCACAAGATCGATGTCACTTTCACCAGGTAAGAAATCATCACTAAAAAAATCAGTGGCCGAATAGATTGCCTCGATTTCCGGAACTTTTTTTAATTTATAAATCGCATAATGCAGGCCAATTTTATAAATGCCTATGCCAAAATAACGGCATAGTTTTATATTCCTTGTCATCAGAAAAAAATTCCTAACCAGATAAATTATTTTTTCACGTATTTTATTTATCATTTATTTTATTTCCTTTTCGCTTAACAAGTGACTAATCCTCTTTTTCTCATGTCTGTAAAAAATCTCGATTGCTTTCATAAACTCCGCCATATTATCAATGGCCGGCCCGTCGTGGCCGAAATTTTCCCGATATCGCCTGTCGATATCGCCATAATAAATTGTGTTAGTCTTTTCATATAATTGATAAAATTTTACGGTTTTCTTGATCAGGCCAAAAGCCGTGGCCCTATTTTTTTTATTTAAAGCAATTTGATAAAGGGTTATCATAAATGTGGCTAAAGAATGATATTCTATTTTTGTTAGACCGTCATCGTAATTGCCGTTCCAGAAACTTAAAAAGTCAATGTCTTTCCCAAAAATTTTTTTGCCGAATAGGCCAATCTCTAAACCTTCTAAGCCCCATTGGCCGTTTATAAGATAGAGGGATTCCATCATTCTTTTTGTCATAATTAAAGGGAATACCTCTTTTGGATCTTGGCCATTATGCTTGACGGCTTTTAATGTTCCTAATGTAGAATTAGCTCTTAGTGTCTTTAAGATATTTAATTTATTATAAATATTATCAAATTCTTTTCGAAAGATATCATACGGCAAATCGTTTTCCAAAATAAAATATAAATTTTGAAAGCCAAAAAGGCAGTGTATATATTGTCCGCAATAAATTGAGCTGATGCCGACTTTGTCAATCTGGTTAACAAATTCCACAGCTTCTTCGGCGAGGGTGATTTCTATCTTCTTATCAACGACGATTTTTGGATGGGAAAGATCGTGTTTGACTGGTTCTTTTATGTTTTCCAAAAGTTTTAGCGCCGAAAAAAGAGCGAGGGGCAAAAATTCATAATCGCGTCGGAAATGGCAATCGGGTAATTTTAAAAATAAATCTATAAACTCCGGCCGCAGACCGATTTCACGCATATAAGAAACATACTCATCATCGCTTCGGGCGTCACGTTTCTTAACCGCAATGAAGGATTGCCTCATAATGTCAAAAAAATTGAGATATATCCGCCTAAGTTGTCTTTTTGGTTCCCACTTAAAGCGGCAGATTTCCAAAAATAATCGCTCATAAATAAGTCTCACTATTACTGGGGAAGGTTCTTGATGATCCGGCGGAGTCGATTTACTGATCCTATCCTGACCCCACAACAGGATCCAATTACGGAAATCTTTGGTTTTTTGCGTCGCCTCCAAAGACCAACTTTCGTTGGCCGCCTCGAGCACCTCATCGGTGTAAACCGGCATATGTTGGAAAAACGGGAAAAAATAATAAATTGTTTTTGTGGCATGGGAAAATTGCTCAGCAAAATTTATGAATTCTTGCGAATTAAAATTTTTGACGACTAAAACCAAATCGATATCGCTTTCACCTGGCAAAAAAGTCCAGCTTGTGAGATCGGTCATGGAATAAATAGACTCCACTCCAGGAATTTTTTTAAGTCGAGCAACAGCAAAAACCTGCCCAAGTTTATAAAGAAACAAGCCAAGGTATCGGCAGATTCTGATTGAGTTGGTACGAATAAAAAAATTCCTAACCAGATAAATTATAATCTTGCGTATTTTGCCTATCATTTATTTAAATCTATTCTTAATCGCATGTTCATAAAAAAACCGATAAATATCTTTTTTGTCGTTAATATCCGGGCCGTCTTCGCCGTAAATTTCCTTGTATTTTTTGTCGATGTCGCCATAAAAGAATAGCCTTTTTTCTTCAGCGATTCTGAAAAACTTAACAGCCTTTGTTATGGCATCGATGATTTCATCGTCAAAAGACAAAAATTCCGACGCTCGCGAATAACAGCCCATATTATTTTCATTTTCAAATAATTTTCCCACAAAACGGTTAGACGCGGCCGAAAAATCAATGTTGTCGCCGAATATCTTGTAGCCGAACAAGTCTAATTCCCCAGCCTCATTCTCCCTGAAAAAATGTGGCGATTTAAAAGTTTTATCGGTCAAAAAATAAATGGATGGTAATGCGGGCATTTTTTTTCTAAATATCCTGGCCAAAGGATTTGAACGGATAGGAAACAATTCCAGTAATGTTAAATTTTCAAAAAATGAATCAAAAAATATTTTGAAATCGCCATAACCGATATCGTCATTGAGGATGATGTATATATTCTGCTGCCAATTAACGCAGTTTCTAAAATATGGAGAAGAAAGCGCATAAATAGATTTAATCATTTTTTTATCAACCGACTCAAAAAAATCCAGCAATTCTTGGCTCGGCTTCTTTGTAAAGTTGTCGCTTATCTCCGTTGTGTAATCGTTTTTTATTTTTTCAAACTTATCTATGCTTTCGTAAATCTTGATTACCGAATATACCATCAGTGGTAATAATTCATACTGATAATCAAAATCAAATTCCTTTAATTTGGGGAAAATATCAATGAATTGAGCGGGAACGCCTATCTCGGCCATATAAACTAGATAGTCTTGGACACTTTTCGCTTTTCGGTGGTATTTAAAGTGAAAACCGAGATACAAAATATGGCCAAAGAACTTCCTGACTCGCCTAAGATTTTTTTGCCCCCAGTGGTTCTCAATAACAAGAAGCATGAATACCATCAAAACGATTCTGGCTGTTCTCTTAGATGGCGCTGCTTCTTGCCGGCCGGGAGTCAAATTTTTCCTTTTATCTTCGCCCCAGATAAGAATTAGATTGTCAAAATCCTTTTTTTCATGTTCAATTCTTTCTGATCTATGACAAATGTCATAGAATTCTTGAGCATCAAATAAAAATATATCTTGGAAAAAAGGGAAATAAAAATTTATTCCGTTCTTAGCTTTGTTTAATATTTGGTTTAGGTCAAAAATTATGTCAGGCGCTGTTTCTTTCTTTAAAACCACCACTAAATCAATGTCGCTTTCACCCGGCAAGAAATCTTCATCATTAAAATCAGTGCTGGAATAAATGGCTTCCGTTTCCGGAATTTTTGCCAATTTCTTAACTGCATAATGCAAACCGATTTTGTAAAGGCCGATGCCAAAATAACGGCATAGTTTTATATTCCTCGTCGCCAGAAAAAAATTCCTAACCAGATAAATTATAATTTGGCGTATTTTTTGGATCATCTTATGGGTTAATTAAAAAATGAGGTATATTAGCTTATAATTTCTTTGGTTGAACAAAACTGGATAATGTTTCATAATTTTTTTCTATATCATTGCCAATTAAAAATTCATAAGTTTGGCATTTCATTATTAATTTAATCATAGCGGTCAACCGTGAAAAACTGAGAGAAAACTTAAAAAATCCGTCCTTAAAATTTCTTAAAATAAAAAAAGCCAGGGCTTGCTGAAGTTCAAGTCCCAGAACCATACTTTTGAAAAGAGGGATTATTATTTTAATCTTGGAAATATTTTTTATCTCACTTCGCGCCGAAGAGATCCTTTTGCCCATGATTAGATTTTTCGGCCGAGCGCTAACAGCCAGTTCCGCTGGATCGGGATTGAATAGCTTCTTAGTTGGAGAGTGGCCAGACTCAGCCAGCCGTCCGTCCAAATCTGTTTCCAAGTCCCTTGTCCCCCAACGGAAATGCAGGCTTCTTAATTCGCCATTCTTAATAATGGCTAAATCCTCGGCCAATATTTTTACCCTAGTATTTTCCAAAAATTTCATGGCAAGCGTGGTTTTGCCGGCACCGGGTGGCAAGAGGACAACCGTGCCTTCGCCATCTTTTTCCAGTGCCAAACAGTGGATTCGATGCCAGCCTATTTTATCCAATTCATCGCCTAAAAGAGTTTCAAAAGCCAGGCAGAAAATTTCGTATAATTTAGACCTGGTCGAAGACTGGATTTCCACTGACTTTAATCGGCCACTTAGATTATAGATAGCTAAAGCCTGGCCAAAGAAATCTATTATTCGACTGCTTTTATTTTCGTATACAATATAATCATTATGGTAGGTGGAGGCGATGAGTTCTGGTAAATCGCTGTAGTTAGGTTGCTCCTCAATAAGCTTGAATTTTAATTTTACAGCGTCTGGTTCTAACTCCGGTTTTATATAGCGAATATAATCATGGTTAAGCCAAGAAGATATTTCTTCTTCTGCTTCAATTGAAATACCTACGCCGTGTATTAGTAACTTTGTTATCACTTGGTAATTTTAAAATAATAATTCTCTAATTCTATGGCTAATTTATCCCAATCAAAATCTCTCGCTTTAACTTCGGCAAAATTGCCCATAGATTTTCTTAGTTCTTCATCGGTTAAAATGCGCGATATTGTTTGAGCCAAATCATCGGCATTATTTTCCGAAATGAAGCCGTTTTTGCCTGCCTCGATCAGTTCTTGGGCCGCATTCCATTTATGTTTGATCACCACTACCGGCAGGCCGCAAGCATTGGCATCTAAAACTACTATCCCCAGCCCCTCCAAGATAGAAGGCAAAACAAATATTTTAGACGATAGCATTTCTTTATGAACAGCTTGGTAGTCTTTTACAAATCCGGAAAATGAAATATTGTCTTTTAATCCTAAATCATTTGTCAGCGCTTCCAGATTTTTCCGATCCGGTCCGTCGCCGATTATTATTATTTTTATTTCAGGCCATTTTTTTTTGACAACAGCTGCAGCTTGCAGGAGTAAAGAAACATTTTTCTGATGATTTAATCGGGCGACGGTAATGATATCCCAATTTTTTTCTTTGCCCGTCATAGCATCTCGCGCCTTCTTTAATTCACCAAAATCCACCCCGCAATAATTTATGAAAATATTTTTTTCGTTGACTCCGGCTAGAACCAGATCATTTTTGGTAGTCTTTGAAATAGCCACATGATTTTTGGTCAAATATTTCGACATATTTTCTAGCGTTTTGCCTAAAAATCCTTTCCAGCCAAGATAACTGTACCAATAATCGCCCCAATACTGCATCCAGGAAAAAATCAGCGGTGTTTTAGTCAGCCAGCAATACAATTTAACCGTAAAGCAATGGAAATAGACAAAAGTAGTGCAATCGACTAGATCGAATCTTTCTTTCATTAGGGCCGGAAAAACAGCCAAAGAGAATTTTAGAGGTTCTATTATTTTACGTTTGCCAGAAAAGCCGTAAACTCGCCCGTAGTGGCAAACCCCGTGCAGGGTAATATTGTCTATTTTTATAATGTCCGGTCCATCCCACATCTTGACTCCAAAAAGATGAATCTCATGTTTTACGGATAATCTTTTGGCTAGTTCATAAATCCTAACCTCGCTGCCGCCTATGCTGAACGGATAGATCATGTCAAAAATAAAAGCGATTTTCATGGATTTGATCCTTATTATTAATGAACCCGACCCCGCTCTAAAGAGCGGGGTACCCGCCTGCCTACGCCTACCTTAATTTATTGATTAAGGTATTGGGTTTGCGTAAAACTAATTTGTTTTTAAGAAAAAATAGGGACGGCAATGGCGGGCAGGTCTGGGCGGTTTCAAATGGAAGGTGTCGGCTCCGCCGACGTATTTCTCCTCATACTGCCCTTCATCCCCTGGCTTAAAAGCCAGGGGTATTCGGGCAGCAACATTATAAATTAAAAATCTCTTTTTCACTATAATCTCGATGGAATTCTATCATTTACAGGCATATTTTTCAATCCTAGCTATGTAATTGTAAAGGGATCTATTAATTGCAAAATAACTTATTGTTGTATCAATATGCTAAAATTTATTATTTTTGAAACAAAAAAGCGCCAAGCTGGTGCTAAATTTTATATCAGGCTTAAATTATAAATTGGCGATGGGCATCTTTCCGTTCAGGGTTTTGATGCGAATAATAGGGTGGCCGGCGCTGTCGCGGCCAATTATCTCCGGCCTAAAGGATTTGAGAAAACCAAAGCCGTTTGGCGTCCAAGTTACAGCATAAATATCTCTGATAGAATAACCATTTTTAGAGAATTGCTCGGCCGAGTAATTCCAGAGTTTTTTGGCCCAGCCTTGCCTGCGGTATTTAGGCAATATCGCCACGGCTATCAGATACAACGCCGTACTGTGGCTGGACAAATCGGCGATGAAAATCTGGTCGATTTTCCCGTCATGCCAATCGCCTGATTTTAGCTGTCTCACTCCATTATTACTTAGCGCTATCAGGTCAATATAACCGACGATCTTACTGCCGTCGTAAAGCGCTGCGGCAAAAGTGGATTTTCTATTAGCTGTCCAATAGTCCAGATCACCTTCGTCGGCCATATCTAAATCACCCAAACATTGCCGATCGATGTCAATCAATTCCTGGGTTAGGTTTTCAATAGTTGGATCGTTGTTGGAGATTGAGACTATCTTCATATCGATGGGAGAGAGATTCGAACTCTCGAAGGGCGTAAACCCTTACCGCTTTTCGAGAGCGGC
>JAUSEE010000026.1 GCA_030650095.1 Candidatus Buchananbacteria bacterium | reverse complement strand
CCTCTTGAGCCGAAACTGCCATACCCTGAACTCTTCTTAAATCTTGAGCAAGCTTTGAAGCCGATCTTTGAAGAGCCAGCTGGTTGTCGCCGCTTCTGAAACTAGGCAAAACTACGGCAGTCAGCGCGGTTATAACGGCTACAACCACCAATAACTCAATCAGAGTGAAACCTTTTTTCATTAATTTGCCAATTATTTATTAAAGGATTAACGTATTAACGCATTAATTCGTTAATTCGCAATTCGTTAATTATTTAATCTATCAATTCGCTAAAAGACGAATAATTGTAAATACCAACTTATAATTGCTCCTCCCCAGAATAATGCAATAAGTGTTCCAATAGTTAGGAAGGGGCCGAAAGGAACTTCTGATTTTATTGTCTTTTTGCCCCAAATTATCAATCCCAATCCTATTATAGCACCGATTAAGAAAGATAAAAATAAGGCCGCTAAAATATTCGGCCAGCCCAAAACTAATCCCATTAAAAAAGCCAGCTTTATATCCCCTACTCCCATCCACTTGCCTTTGGAAACAAGCACTATGGCTAAGAAAAATGCCGCGGCTCCAAACGCAGATAATAGGAAATCCGATTTCCAAAAATTATAAACTAAAGTTACGGCTATGGCCGGAAAAATAATTTTATCTGGGATGATATAGTGCTTTAAATCGTAGACGAAAATAACGACTAAAAACGCGGAAACCGCCATCAAATATAGTTTGTTGATATCAGATATCAACCACGGTTGGTTGATATCTGATATCAACAAACCGATAGCTAAAAAAATCAAAGCAGTAAAAAATTCCACCAAAGGATACTGAATGCTGATTTTCTTATGACAATAGCTACACAAGCCCCGGAGCCAAAAAAAACTTAAAACCGGTATCAAATCAAAAAATCCAAGCTTATGCTTGCAATGAGGACAATAAGACCGACCCTTAAGAAAACTCTCTCCGTGCTCTAAGCGATAAATCACGCAATTTAAAAAACTGCCCACTGTCAGCCCAAAAATAAAGATAAATAGATAAAAAATTGAACTCATTATAATATTTTACCTCGCGTCTTTTCTTTATTCAATATGCAATTATTCAACTTCGGGAGTCGAATAAGTTATTCTATTAAGAAATCGTTGGGAAGGACGGATCTCTCTTTCAAAAACCCAGCAACAAATTTTCTGTATTCTTCCTTATCCCCCCAAAAAGGCGTATATTGCTCTAAAATTTCTCGCGGAGCAAGAATTAGAGAAGATCTCTTCCCTATTTTATCCGGAAAACTTGAAAATTCATAATTTTCTAAAAAATTGAATGCTTCTTTGGGATTTTTTAATCCGTACTCCCTCCATCCCGGCTGAAAAACATCCAAAGGGTTCATTATGCTCACGTATCTGCTGACGGCGTGAGATTGAAAGTCAGTTTCTACTGCTATACCCTTATATCTGCATCCGAAAACGGCATCTTTCCGATTGTGAAGTAAATTAAAAGACCTGGCAAAGCTATCATTTAATCTATGCATAAGATGCACTATTGATCCATCGATAGTCGGCAATAAATAAAAATGATAATGATTCACTACTAAAGAAAAATCCAATAAATGCACCAGCGGAGCGTGTTCTTTAATAACGAATCTTTCGGGAATTTTTTCTCCTCGCAGTAAAGATTGGCCGGCCTTTATCATATCCTTTGTTTTCATGTTAAATCCCTTTTTACCTAAATTAACGGCATAAAACTGAAAAATAAATCTATCGCAATCTTCTTTTTGCCTAAAAACATCGGTCAGGGCGCGAGAAACTACATGAACCGGCTGGTTTTTCTCAAAAAATATTTTACGATAAGGCATATATATTTAATTTATATTATTTAACTTCGGGAGTCAAATAACACAAACCCCCTCCTTTCGGGAGGGGGCGAAAACGGATATTTCTATAATCTGCACAACCTTAAGGAAGAGGAGTGGCACACTCAGTAAAGGTAGTCGGGGCGGCAGATCTGGCGAAATTCCCACCATGAGAGGCAGTATAGTACGTCACCGGAGTTGTTTCCAAAACAGCGTAGTAGCAGAAGAACTGCCAATTAGCCGGGACAGTATAATTATCAAGTCCTTTATAAACATTACTCCCGGAATTTGTCGGATCTTTGGGGGTAGATACCATATAATTCACGCCGCTATAAGCAATGGTAGCCGGGTAATTATCAGCTTTGCCGGCGCAATCTCCCAGAAGAGTGCTGCAGGTATAATAGCGATCGGCAGCTCCATAAACCAATTCTTGGGCAGAAATCAACTGCCGCATATCAGCTTTTCTTACTGCGTCTCTGGCTGATCTCCTGGCTCCGCCCATGGAAACTAAAACGATAGAAGCCAAAACGC
>JAUSEE010000025.1 GCA_030650095.1 Candidatus Buchananbacteria bacterium | reverse complement strand
CCTCTTGAGCCGAAACTGCCATACCCTGAACTCTTCTTAAATCTTGAGCAAGCTTTGAAGCCGATCTTTGAAGAGCCAGCTGGTTGTCGCCGCTTCTGAAACTAGGCAAAACTACGGCAGTCAGCGCGGTTATAACGGCTATAACCACCAGTAACTCAATTAGAGTGAAACTTTTATTATTTAAACATTTAAGCATTTATGTTTAGATGAAGCAAATACCAATTTATTAATTCTCTACCCCAAAAAAGAGCGATAAAAGTCCCTAAAACTAGGAACGGACCGAAGGGAACTTCTGATTTTATTGTCTTTTTGCCCCAAATTATCAATCCCAATCCTATTATAGCACCGATTAAGAAAGCTAAAAATAGGGCCGCTAAAATATTCGGCCAGCCCAAAACTAACCCCATTAAAAAAGCCAGCTTTATGTCCCCTACACCCATCCACTTGCCTCTGGAAACAAGAACAATAGCCAAGAAAAAACCGGCCGCTCCAAAAGCCGATAATAGGAAATCGGATTTCAATAAATTGAAAATCCCCGCTATCGCTATGGCGGGATATATTACCTTATCGGGAATGATATAGTGTTTTAAATCGTAGACGAAAATAATTACTAAGAAAATAGAAATCAGAAAATAGAAAATAGAATCTTGCCAGTTGAAGATTGTAAAAATAAGCAGGAATAACAATCCTGTCGCTATTTCAATTAAAGGATACTGAATGCTTATCTTTTCTTTGCAGTAGCGGCACAAGCCCCGGAGCCAAAAAAAACTTAAAACCGGTATTAAATCAAAAAATCCAAGCTTATGCCTGCAATGAGGACAATAAGACCGACCCCCTAAAAAACTCTCTCCCCTCTCTAATCTATAAACTACGCAATTTAAAAATGAACCCGCGGCCAGACCAAAAATAAAAATAAATATATTAACCATTATTTTATTTTAACACAAACCCCCTCCTTTTAGGAGGGGGCGAAAACGGATGTTTCTATGACTTACGCAATCTTAAGGAGTGGCACAATTAGCAAAGGTAGTCGGCGCGGCAGATTTAGTGAAATTCCCGCCGTGAGAAGCAGTATAGTATGTCGCCGGAGTTGTTTCCAAGGCAGCGTAGTAGCAGAAGAACTGATTATCAGTCGCGACAGTGGCATTATCAAGTCCTTTATAAACATTACTCCCGGAATTTGTCGGATCTTTGGGGGTAGATACCATATAATTCACGCTACTATAAGCAATGGTAACCGGGTAATTATCAGCTTCGCCGGTGCAATCTCCCACAGTAGTGTTGCAGGTATAATAGCGATCGGCAGCTCCATAAACCAATTCTTGGGCAGAAATCAACTGCCGCATATCAGCTTTTCTTACTGCGTCTCTGGCTGATCTCCTGGCTCCGCCCATGGAAACTAAAACGATAGAAGCCAAAACGC
>JAUSEE010000018.1 GCA_030650095.1 Candidatus Buchananbacteria bacterium | reverse complement strand
CTGACTGGCACCGGTAATTAAAATCGCCGGCTTTGACTGGTTGAGATTAAAAGCCGTCAATGCCGCCGCTTTATCGGTAATATTCATAACTCCGATTCTAATGTGATTGCCGACCACCTCAACAAGGTCTTGCTTGAAATGGTTTTTAGCTCCGTCAAATGCCAGAAAAATCTTTTTAGCCCACTTGCCGACCCAAAGATTAGCCTTGCCCGGCACAATAACGGATTCGTGAATTACTACCGGAATTGCCAAGATACGCGCTACAAGCGCCGGTAAAAAAGAATCATAACCGCCCTTTGAAAAAACAAGGTCGGGCATAAACCGCCAAATGTAAAAAAATGCCTGCAAAAACCCAAGTGGCGCTTTTAATATGTCAATAAAATTTTGAACGCTAAAATAGCGGCGCCATTTTGGGCTAAAGATTCTCCTAAATTCCATTCCTACCCCAGCCGTCGTATCTTGAAAAAAACCATCATCGCCGATGAATCGCAACTCTAAAGTAGTGCCGTCTTGCATTGCTTGTTTCTGAAGTTCTTCAGCCACGGCAATAAGCGGGTAAACATGCCCGCCCGAACCGCCACCAGTTAACAAAATGCGATAAGTCATATGATTATCTGGCCACGTTTAATAGCCCCAATTAAATTATACACCTTTTATTCAAACTTAATCATTATCGGCGCTTCCTTCATATCCAAAAACGCCGCCATCTCCGACAAAATTTTCGCCAGTTCTTGATTGGACATACTTCAAGAATACCAAATTGCTAAAGCTTCGTGAAGTAACAAAAACCGCCTCTTGCGAAGCGGCGCCGGTTATAAAAGTCATGTCTTGAATCCAAAATATTTTGCCGAGTTTTCAGCTTTGGCAAGCGCAGCCTTAATTTCTTTTAGCTTGTTTATTCTCTGAGTTACTTCCTCTGGAGTGATGGTTTCTGATACTATGGATGGACCAACTTTTTCTTTTAGGACCGCATCCAAATTATCTCTCAATCCCTGCAGTTGTTTTGTTACAAGTGGCTGAATGATTTGGCGTTCTTCTTCGCTTGGCTGGCGATTACTTAATTCAACCGCAAAACTCTCTTTAAAATCTTTTATTTGTTTGCCAAGGAGTGAATTTTTTACAATGACCGCAATAATTAAAATTACCGCAACTACAATAAGTATATCAACAATACTGAACCCTTTTTGGGATTTTTGCCGCATGACTTTCTCTCCTATTTCCTAAATTGTTAAGTAGCCGATAACATTATCTAGCATACATTATATAATTTTAATGTCAAGGCTTTCCGTAAAATATAAAAGCTTGGTGAATAATGCCTCATAGCACCGTCAAAAGAGTGGATTGCACGGTTTGCGAGCAGTATAATAGTAAAACACTGCGAGTAAAATCCACTCTTTTGACGGAA
>JAUSEE010000017.1 GCA_030650095.1 Candidatus Buchananbacteria bacterium | reverse complement strand
TATATCAACGAATTAAAAAAGGAAGATCTTGAAAACAAAAAAGTCCTGTTACGGGTGGATTTTGATATTTCTATACTTGATGGAAAAATAGCCGAGAATTTTAGAATCAAAGCGCAAAAGGAAACAGTTGACTATTTAATTAGCGCGGGAGCTAAGGTGTTGATGGTCGGCCATCTGGGGCACGATGTCTCAAGTCTAAGTTTTACTCCCATAGTTGAAGAATTGGGTGAAATACTTGGCCAGACGCTCACGCTGGTACCGCATTCCGAATTGGGTGAGGTTAATAAACTTTTTGAGGTAAGCCAATTTTTGCTTCTGGATAATATACGTCAAGATTCGCGTGAAACGGAAAATGATGATGGTTTTGCGGCGGAACTGGCGAAGGGTTTTAACTATTATGTAAATGACGCTTTTGCTGTAATGCATCGTGAGCATGCGTCCGTTGTGGCAATAACTAAACACTTGCCGTCTTATGCCGGGTTTTTAATAAAAAAAGAAATTGAAAACCTTGAACAGGCGATGAAAGCGCCAGCAGAGGGCAAAATATTAGTGCTTGGCGGCGCCAAAATTTCAACCAAACTGCCGGTCATTAAAAATTTTCTTAAAAAAGCTGAGAAAATATTAATTGGCGGGGCATTGGCTAACAATTTTTTTCAAGCCCAGGGTATTAATGTGGGGGCTTCTGTGGTTGATGGCCGTGTTAAGCCAGATGTCAACAGCGATAAAATTATTTTGCCTCAAGATGTGCTGATAGCGGATGATAAAACCGGTGGCTCTGGTGCAGAGATATCTCTGGTCAAAGACATTGACCCGAATCAAGCAATTCTTGATATCGGGCCGGAAACTGTAAAACAATACGCCAAGATAATAAAAGGGGCAAAAATGGTCATCTGGAACGGTCCGGTGGGCTTGAGCGAGATAGATGCTTTTGCCGAGGGGACGCATGTGGTTGCCAAAGCCGTAGCTTCAATGGAGCGGTCCATCATCGGCGGCGGTGACACCATCGCTGCGGTTAATAAGCTAGGCTTGCTTGACCGCTATTCCTTTATTTCAACCGGTGGCGGTGCGATGTTGGAATTTTTAGCTAGCAATAAATTGCCAGGATTGGAAGCATTAGATTTATGAGATACCACCTTTATTTTCATGATGATCTTGACGGTATGGCATCCGGAGCGGTGATGCTTAATTTTTTAAAGTCGCGTGGCGACAAGATTGTCTCGTTCAATCCGATTAATTACGCGCCCGGCCTAAAAGAGGGCTGGCTTAAACATAAATTTAAAGAACCATTCATCATGGTTGATTTTTTATTTCATCCAAATGCCGCATGGTGGTTTGACCATCATGAGACATCTTTTTTAAACAATAAGTTGAAAGACGATTTCGTTAATGATGCGACCCATCATTTTAATTCCACCCATAAGTCAGTTTGTGGTATGGTCATGGCTCACCTAAAAAAAGAATTTGGCTATAAACCTCCTAAACACATTCAATATCTTGCTAAGTGGACTGATATAATTGACTCGGCTTTATATAAATCACCTAAACAGGTTGTTGAAAAAAAGGAGCCGGCCCTAAAATTTTCTTTAATCCAGGATTTTTTGGATAAAACCAGCAAGGGCGTCTATAGGGCAAAGGTCGGGGCGCTAATCAGGCAATTAGCCGAGAAACCAATCACTGAGATTATAAAATTGTCGCAGTTTAAAAATGCAATCGCCAAGCAAGCTGCAGAGCTAAAGAAAGACAGGAAAAATTTTAAAAATATATCAAAAGTTGAGGGCATAGTTGTTTTCGTGGATTCTACCATTGATTCCATTCGGGTGCCGCACTTTTTGTCCTACTTCATTTATCCAGGAGTTTCTTATTCTGCCGTGGTAAGCTACCATGGCGGTTATTATCATTTAAGCATTGGCAAGAATCGTTGGGCCAAGCGTCTAGGAACTGCTAATATCGGAGCGATACTTTCTAAATATGGCGGCGGTGGCCATCAAGGCATAGGCGGATTGGAACGCAAGTCTAAAGATGAGATTATGAAAATTTCAGAAATAATTATAAAATATTTAAATAAGCATGGATAAAGCACGAAAATATCTAATACATACCGATGGCGGTTCACGTGGCAATCCGGGACCGTCTGCGATTGGGGTTGTAATTGAGGCCGCTGACGGTTCGTTCAAGAAAGAATACGGAGAATATATCGGCGAGACGACTAATAATGATGCCGAATATCAGGCAGTTATTTTTGCTTTGAAAAAA
>JAUSEE010000016.1 GCA_030650095.1 Candidatus Buchananbacteria bacterium | reverse complement strand
TGTCATGAATATAAATCGGCTATCAATTAGCTCTTCTCTCATTTAAACCACTTAGTTATAAAATTTACTGTCGCTACTATCAGTGTTGCCCATAAAAGTGCCACATAACTCTCTATAACTATGTAGCCGGTAAGCTGTGCTGTTAGCCACAGCATTATGGCATTAATAACTATCAGGAAAAGACCTAGCGAAACCGTAATTAGCGGAAAAGTAATAATCTTTAATATTGGCCTAATTATCAAATTAAGCATGCCCAGCGCTATGCCTGCTATCAAATATGCCTTCCAGCCGTCAATTACGCTAAAACCGCTTACCCACAGATTAGCGAGATATAGAGCCAATATATTTGAAAAAAGGCCTATTATGATAGCCATTTAGTACACTTTAATGATACCACCTTGGCAATTTTTAGCAAACCTTGACATTTAATCCGTTTGGGTGTATAATGATACTATGATGAAGACTTTATGAGTGGCACCCTCCCGCTAGCGGTGCCGTAAAGAAGTAGTTAGCGGATGAGTTATTGCTGATTATTGCAATAAAAGTTCTTTTTGGCCGGCACCTTTGTGCCGAGAAACGAAAGGAGTTAACTATGAAACCAGGTTGACGTTACAAAAAATGGTTGCTCACTACGTGGACAATCATAACCTGACGGTAGCATAACGGAGATTTGTGTCTTTGCTCCCGCGGGGGACCGAAACATCCCGCAAAGTAGGTCTTGACAGGGCTGAAGAAGACTCCTGAGGGCGTGGTGGTCAACGCCCTTTTTATTTGCCTAATTTTCTATGCAGCTTCCTATAATAACTGATTGCAAACCTGTGGGCCTCGGCATCAATTTGTAAAATTAAATTCCTAACCGACTGCGATAGATTCTTCAACGGCATAGCCGTTTTTTTATTAGTTACATAAATATGATCACCTCGATGCCTGGTGTCTTTAGTTAATGCAACTATGGGGATTTGAGATTTGGAGTTTTGGATTTTATTTGAAATTAGAAATTGCTGAACGTGTAGCGTTCAACTGGGCCTTGCCTCCATCCACAATGATTAAATCCGGCCATGGCCATTCTTGGTGGTTGAACCGCCGCGTTAGTACCTCTTTGAGCATAGCGATATCGTTGGGTGAGTCGGCAATCTCGATTTTAAATTTACGATACTGGTTTTTGTCCGGTTGACCATTTGTAAAGACAATCATTGCCCCGGTAGCGAATTTACCCTGGATATTGGAAATATCATAACCCTCAATCCGTTGCGGTAACTGTGGTAACTTCAATAGTTTCTTCAATTTTTCAATTACATCCACATCATCCACGGCATTTGCACGTATTTGTAGATTTGTATTACGTAGAATTTGTGCATTTTCAAAAACTTTTTCTATTTTTTCAATTTTATTTCGTAAATCTATGGCCTTATCAAATTTTTCATTTTCAGCAAAATCTGTCATTTCTTTTTTAAATTTTTTAATCAACGTTGTTCTTTTGCCGGACAATATCTCTCTAATTGCTTTTATATTGTTTGAGTAAATTATTTTTTGGCCTCGTTCTAGTCTATAGTTCCTAGTCCCTAGTCTGTTTTTAAGGCAGCAAAACCCCAGACATTTTCCAATATGATAATTAAGGCAGTAATTATTATGCTTTTGTTTGCAGGTGCAATAGGGAAATATTTTTCTTAATAATCTAAGTGCTGTCTTTAGCGCCAAACCATCAGTAAACGGTCCGATGAAATTAGTATCAAATATTTGGTGGGTTAAAAAAATTTTCGGGAATTCTTCATTAGTAAATCCGACATAAAAATACTGCTTATCGTCGCGGAGCATGACATTGAACGGCGGATGGTGTTTTTTTATAAGCTGTGATTCCAGGATAAGTGCCTCGATTTCCGAATCTGTTTCCTGCCAATCTATTTTTGTGGCAAGTTCCATCAACTTGGCGGTCCGACTGCCAAGTTGGGATTTGAAATAATTGGCTAAGCGATTTTTTAAGTTAACTGCTTTGCCGATAT
>JAUSEE010000009.1 GCA_030650095.1 Candidatus Buchananbacteria bacterium | reverse complement strand
CCCGGGCAACTCATGGGCTTTAAACACCATTTTGGTTTTGTGAGTTCTTTTTCATTACCAACAAAAAATAATTTTTCATGATAATTGTCAAAATGGCCAGATTTTTTCAAGGTTTCAATATTAATAATAGCCGCGGTTTTTGTATCCTGGTAGCCCTGCTCAAGCAACCTTGCTTTAAGATCATTAATTATCAAATTATATAAAGTAAGCCCTTTTGGCCACCAATAAACCACGCCTGGGACCGATTCATCAAAACTAAATAATTTTAAGTCCCGCCCAATTTCCTTGTGATCATTTTTATTTTCCGCTTCCATTTTCACCTTTCGATATTATTTAAGATCCTGAAATATATTCAGGATTAATCTGGTATCTACCGATACTAGATTAATTTTACACCAGATTGCCTTGACACGCAAGAAGATGCGCTCGTCCATAAGATATTGGACTTTTGGGTGGTTAAAATTGGCGATAAATTTAATTTGTTAATGATTGTATTTACATAGTATCGAAGGGGCGGGATTTTGCCAATAGCCGAGTGTTGTTTTTTGGTGTTGTACCACAGTAAATATTCCATCAAATCGATGTTAAAACTGTCGACATCGTCTTTTAATTCTTGGTAGTGCCAATCGACATATTGGCGCTGAATTAAACCATTAAAGTTCTCGATAAAACTATTCATCTTGGGACATCGCGGATAGTTGTAGAAATGAATAATCGTTTGATTTTGGACGTATTCGGCGAAAAACTTGTGAAATTCTTGGCCATTATCGGTCTGGATATGAGTAATGGCGAAAGGGCTGACCCGAATTAGTTTGGTCATAAAATCTCGGGCTGAAGCCGATGACAACGACTTGTAAGCGTAGGCGAAAGCAAACTTGGCGTAGATATCAATAGCCGTGATAATATAGCGCTTGGTGCCGTCGATAAAGAGCTCGATGGCATCGATTTGCATCAAATCGCCCGCTTGGGTTGGTTTGTAGTCTTTCCGCCTTAATTTTTTAATCTTTTTTTGATGTTTAATCACTAGGTTGCCGGTTCTGGCATAATAGGATAATTTCAAATGTTGAGGTAATCTGCCTTTGTTTTTTAACTCCCCGATGATTCGGCCGATGGTTGATTCGGATATTACTGGAAGATTATTTTTTAAACAATATTCCTTCAGCTCCGGGCAGATTGTTTCTTTGGAAACGCCCGGGTGCTCGTGGCGGTAATTTTCAATAAAATCAACATGCTCAAATAGAGTAATTCTTTTTGATCTGGATCGAGGCGCTTGAGAATGCGATTTTAAACTGGAAAGCCGGCCGCCACCTTTTTTAATAATCTTTTTCCATAAAAAGATGGTGGAACGGGAACGATTAAATGCTTTTTGGGTAGCTACTTTCCCAAACTCATCGAAGAACTCTAAAATTCGAATTCTTTCTCTAATGACAGCTTGGTCTTTTTCCTTGAGATGGGCAATATCGCTAATGTATTTCATTAGTTGATTGTAGCCCCGGAACCAGTGGTTAAGATAGATTTGTTGCATCTTTGGACTCTTTCATAGAGTCCAATATGTTAATGATCTTTTGCAATGGCTAGAATAATAATCAGGCCTACACCGGACCCGACGGCATGACCGAAGCCACCCGTTTTACAACCTTAAACGAATATATCGTTTATACCAAGAAATAGATTTTGATATCCATAAACCTTAAAATGACACCTCGTAGGCTAAAGCCGCGGAAATTTGTTCCAAATTATAGGTGTGATTTTGGTATCTGGTCGTGTTAACTAAAAAATCCCTCTACAACATCCTGCTGTAGAGGGATAATAACGCGACTGCT
>JAUSEE010000007.1 GCA_030650095.1 Candidatus Buchananbacteria bacterium | reverse complement strand
GCCAGCCAGAAGACCAAAGCACCATCGGTGGTATTAAGGGAACTGTCAATTATCTAGCCCAAGGGTTCTTGGGCAAAGATGTGATAGCTTCCGGAGACGAGGCTAATAAAGTGGAATCGCTATTGCCCCGCCTAGCCCAAGGGTTCTTGGGCAAAGATGTGATAGATCCCAAGGGAGGCGAGGCCAAAGAAGTAGAAGCGCTCTTGCCTCGTTATGAGAAAGGCTGGTGGAGAATTTGGGCTGCCCTATTGGCAATCTTGATTGCTCCGTTGGCTTTAATTTGGTGTTGGCGAGATGAAATGCACGATCATGTCTCTGCCTTTGCTGACTGGTTTCGGACCAAGCCTAATACCAACGGCTCGGCTACCAGCTCGTCTGGTGGAGGTAGTAGTAATATCCTAAAAAAGTTGGTGAATCAAACTGATGCTGGTGATCAAATCACCAACCATCTGATCGGTGATTTGTTGTCGAGGGCGGCGGAGATGTTCGTAGGAACTTTCGCCAAGTTAATGAAAAAATACTAAAAGGAGAGTTGAGATGAAATGGCAAAAAGTCGTACTTGCAGCCTTCGGTCTTTCTATATTGTATTATTATGCGCCGATGATAACATTAATCGCCGGCGCTATAATGATCGCTGTTTTCAACCGCCAGGAGATTAAAAACCTGGCGGGGAAGAGTGTCAGCTTTGCCCAGATCCTGTTCTTGGGATTCGGTATCGCCATTGGCACTCAAGCGATTTTGACCATTGTCTTTGGGGCTACTTTCGATTCGCTGGTTCAGGCTGGCGGGTTGTTTGTAGCCTTGAAGAACCCGGCGGCAATTCAAGCCGGGGTGATCAAGGAAGTCTTTGCTCTGGTGATTGTGTTCTGCGCCACATACCTAGTGGTGACAGCGCTCACCCCCCAGCGTTGGGTTTTTAAGTGGGCAATTGTGCTTTCACTTGTGGCGCTAGTATTCCAGTGTTTTAATGTGAACGCTCCGCTCTTTGCCGGCTCCAAAGGACGGCATATGATGCGGTTGTCTGCGTTGCGTGAGGAAGTCCTGGCCAACATTGGCAGTCGTATGAATGGCTGGGGATTGCATCTCAATAGAGATACCTTCCTAAATAACCATATTGCCGATATGCCCACTGCTTACTTTGCTACGCAAGATGCTTATCTCTATTTGAAAGATGGTGATGGTGTTAAACGTGGCGAGAAGGTGGATCTGGGCAGTCGTTGGTTTCACATTGTGGACGGTGAGACAATCATCGACAAAGCGACGGGCATAAGTTATGAGTCTGTTGCTTCCTACAATAACGAAACCAAGCGGGGTTTTATGAGAGTGGACAGGATGAGTAAATCCTCGACAATTCCCAAAGTTGTTAAGAAAGAAAGTCCTGCTCCAGTTCCGGTTGAAGAAGCAGTAGAGCCGGTGGAGGCAACAGCAGTGAAAACTGTGATGTTATCTGTGCCGGAGGAGTTGGAGATGAGTCGCAACACTGTGACAGTGAAAACTGGCCAGTGGGTGCCAACCGGTGTTGCTACGGATTTTGGCGACCGAGTTGAATTAGCCGTTCCCACCAAGGAGGATGTAGAACGGCTCTCTGCCCAGATCGATGGCGGGTTCATATCAGAACTTCGGCCCAAGCAAACCGCTGATGGTCTGTGGTGTGCGGTGCTAAGTTTCAACGCTGGTGGTGACAATGTGAGTCGCCACCAGATTGAACTTCAGTTGAAGTACGGACTGCCCTTGAATGTGGCCGTCCAAAAACTGTAAGGAGTGTAGAGATGAAAAACATTGTTGTTACTGTAGTTGTGATGGCGATTCTTGGTGCGGTGGGATTTGGATACTGTCTCTGGCAGTTTCCGAAGGACCAGTCCAGTGAGGCGACCATCGCCGGTCTGAAAGCGACCATCGTTCAGCTCCAGGCGGCTAAAGACGTTTACAAGTCCCCGGCCGAACAACTTGACGAAGCCGCCAAAGCCGGTTTGACGGAGATGCCCGGTTGGCAACTCCAGAAAATCGTTGCCGCTGGCGGCGACGGTTCTATCTTCTACCAAGTGGAAGGTAGCACTCGCAAAGAGACCGGTGTTTCTACGGCTGGGCCATTGGGGTTCAGTTGGCGGAGCATTATGGATGATGATCTCAAAGCCGCAGCCATGAGGCGTGGAACTTGGGAAGAGGAATCGGAGGAGGAAAAAACTCCAGAATAATAAATAGTACATTTTAAATTACAAGGCCATCCCTTAAAAGGTGGCCTTATTTTATTTGTCATTGCGAGGAGTCCGCTTTTAGCGGACGACGCGGCAATCTTATGGTTTAATATGCGAGATCGCTTCTCCGCCCTGGGCGGATCGCAATGACATATAGTCATTGACAAAAACCTTATTTTTTGTTAAGGTGATATGTCGTCCTTTGACAAATAGTAACAACCAGAAAGGAAAGCAGAAATGAAGAAGTTAACTTGTTTGTTGAGCGTAATTTTTGTTTTATTTATCACCAATTTGGCGATGGCTAATAACAATCACAATATGGTTATGGTCGGCAGTAATCCCAGTGGCCAGCCCTTTGAGGCCCTATGGGATGCCTTGGGGAATTTAGAAGATCAAGTTACAAACATTGAATTAACTCCAGGCCCGCAAGGCCTGCCAGGTTTGCCAGGAGAAATGGGGCCGCAAGGCTTGCCAGGCGAAACAGGGTTAACCGGTCCCCCAGGCTCTCAAGGAGAACAAGGGTTACAGGGCATATCGGGTACCCCAGGTGAAGCCGGTCCGCAAGGCCCTCAAGGCAACATTGGTCCGCAAGGCCTTCGTGGTCCACAGGGTCTTCGTGGACTCCGTGGTGTTCAAGGAATTCAGGGTATTCCAGGATTGACAGGTGAGACAGGGTTAACTGGTCTTCCAGGTGAAGCCGGTCCTCAAGGCATACCGGGGCCGAAAGGTGATCCGGGCGATCCTAGTTGGGATGAAAACCGAGTAGCGGAATTGGAGGAGAGGATTGTTTATTTGGAAAGCTTGATTGTTGATCCGCCTCCACCGCCTGATGAGTTTTCGGCTTATGCTAATTTTCAAAGAAGTTTGAGCCAATATTTTTCTATTTCAGATGCGGATCAAGTTGGACTGGATATAACTAGCGATATGACACTTGAAGCTTGGATAAATATTTCCATTCTGCCACAAGATGGCAGAAACTACCCAATTTTTAGTAAGGGCAATGATTCTAATCAGGGTCATGATGTATCATATTTATTTGTAATTAGTAATTGGAGTGGGGTGTATAAATTCGATTTTACTATTAGCTCTAATGGTAGCAATATAATGCAGAATACATCTAATTGGATGCCATCTGTAGATAGTTGGTATCATGTGGCAGTAGTTTATCATGCTTCTTTAGGCACAGTAGATTTTTATGTTAATGGTCTGCATCACGGAGATCAAATAATAGGAGTCTTTAATTCTATTCATAACAGTAGTACGGGATTTTCTATTGGTCATCAATGGGAAGGATCGCCATCTGGTTACGGAGATAATTTCGATGGCAAAATGGATGAATTGCGCATCTGGAATGTGGCCAGAACTCAAAATGAAATCTTGAGCAGTAAAGATATAGAATTAACCGGTTCCGAGCCGGGCCTAATGGGTTATTGGAGATTCAACAACAATGCTCTAGATTCATCGCCCAACGGCAATGATTTGATTAACAATAACAATGTTACTTTTCTGCCTTACTAAACGGCCGTTGTAAAATAAAATGAAAATCTTTTTAGGTTTATCAGCCGTTTTAGCAATTCTGGTTTTAGCCGGCTGTTCAACTGGCGGTTCCAATAATTTTGAAAGAAAGTTAGACGATTTTAGCTATTCCATTAAACATTTCAACCGCTCATTGATGCATCTAGTTTATAACTAGCCACCAGTGCGCTAAAAAGGAAAGGAAAATACAATGGATATTGAGCAGGTAAAAATTTTCTCGCTTATCAATGTCGGAGGTTATGATTCCATTGCGGATTTAGAAGAACAAATAAATAACTGGTTGCAAGAAGAATCAAAAAAGCGATTAATCGAAGAACTGCCGGAACTGGTGATAATGGATTGCCAGACTAATATGACTACGGTAAATCCACCATCCGGCGTTAATCGGATGAACATCTTGATTACTATTTTCTATCAATAATATTTTTATCAAAAAACTCCCAATCTTGGGAGTTTATTTTTTTACAAAAATTTATTTCTCTCACGAAATATTATAAAGCATTAACTCATAGATGAAGTATTTTTATTCCATTTTCCTTTATTTGTCATTGCGATCCGCCCAGGGCGGAGAAGCAATCTTATATTTTCTTAAACAAGTTATTATTATTTCTCTTATTGTCATCCCGAGCGCAGTCGAGGGATCCCTCCATTTCGCTTTCGCTTCAGTCGGGATGACAGAAACAAAATATAAATCAAGAGGACAATAGACAAGCGAAGCTTGAATTATAAAATATTATGTCTGTAAGGGCACAGTAGTTTATTACCTTAGAGTCCAACCGCCGTCCACGATTATCGTTTGCCCGGTGATGTAATCAGCCATATTGGAAGCTAAAAAGACAACAGCATTGGCGATATCTTTAGGCTCGCCCATTCGGCCCAAGGGGATCATAGTTATGGTTTGTTTTACCAGTTCTTCGGATTTAGTTTTCGGCTGATCAGGCTGTTTGGCGCCGGGAGTGTTGATAGCCCCTGGTGCTACGGCGTTGACATTTATTTTTCTGGAAGCCAGTTCCAAGGCCAAGGCTCGCACTAGGGCATTTATGCCTCCCTTGGAAGCGCAGTAGTGAACCAAGCCTTCAAAGCCGACAAAAGAAGCAATGGAAGAAATATTGATAATTCTACCGCCGGCTTTCATGGCTTTTACGGCTGACTGGCAACACAAGAACACGCTTTTTAAATTAGTATCTATCACTTTATCCCAATCGGCTTCTGTCATTTTATCAAAAGAAACAAAAGGAAAAATGCCGGCATTGTTGACCAAAATGTCCAAGCGCTTGAATTCTTTTATTGTTTTGGTTATCAAGTTATCAACTTCTTTCTTTTTGGAGACATCACATTTTACGGCCAGTGTTTTTACTCCCGCCTTCTTTATTTTAGCCGCCGCTTTTTCGCAATCGGTTTGGCTTAAATCGCTTACAACCACCTGGCAGCCTTCCTTGGCCAAAGCCAAAGCAATGCCGTAGCCGATGCCTTGCTTGGCGCCAGTGACTATGGCCACTTTATTTTTTAGAATCATATTTTTTTGGTAAATATTAAATGTAATAGTATTATAGCACACTAGTTATTTAAGCTTTAGAATAGCTTGACAAAAATCATATTATAGTGTATAATAATATGGTGAGTTGTACATTGGGAATGGTTGAAAACAAAAGGAGAGATTTATGAAAATCAGCGCTTTGGTGGAAAAATTGTTGCAAGTTCAAGAGCAAGAGGGAGACATTGAGGTTACTTGCACCGGCAGCACCTGGCCTGATGACCCAGAGCCGCTGCCTGATATATTTGAAACCACAGTGGAAAATCTGGTAGTGGCCGACCGCCAACCACTGGGCAAAAGAGTTCGTTTGTTTTTGTAAATTAGATCCTTATCGTAAATTATAAACTCCCTATCTTTGGGAGTTTTTTAATTTGGCTATTATTTTTTTAAACTAATCCGTTCATTAAGATAATCAACAAACGGCTGGTAATCTGGCTTCCAAAATTCAACTAGGAGGTAGTCATCACTATCGCTTTGTAAAAATGCCCCGGCTTCACTGCGCAGGCCGTAAGCCGGATCATTCATATCGTTTACCGTTATGGCTTGACGGATGATGCTACGCCAAGGCTGGCTTGGGTTTTCTATTTGAATGCAAGGCATGCCATGGGGTGACTCTGACACTTATAGTTTATCAATCTCATTGGTAGCATCCGGCTGTTCAATTTTTTTGAATTTTTCCATATGTTGTAATAATACAAAAAAATTATTTTATTAGCAATTTTGGAGTGGATGATTTTAAGTAATGATTTTTTAAGCCAATTGAAGATTGACAAAATTATTTATATATTGTAGTGTTTCAGTGTTGTTCATTGTAAAAACAGAACAGAAAAGGAGAAAGAAATGCCATTGTTTGATATCAGCTGCCCCCAAGCAGAAAGAATTGAATCAAAATTAGTTCCCATACTGCCAACCAAGAAGCAGAAAAAGGACATATTCCCGGCTGTGGCCAAGAGAGTGATCGGCCGTGAAATAATTGAATGGTCTGGTTATTGTGGCACCTACGGCCAAGGCGGGCCTGGATTTCTCGGCTTTAGGCTTAGAAAAACCTTCAGATATCGCGAAGAATGGCTGATCTTGAGAATCTGGGGAGCGACAAATTGGATATTGGTCAATGACATGTGGTTGGCGGCTAATCCCGATCAATACAATGTTCAAATCCCGCTTTATTCAAACCATTATAAAAAAGAATGGGATCATTTTTCTGAAATGGTTATAGGTAAAAGAATAGAAACATTCAATGTCCAAGAAAAAACCATGTTAATTACTGTGGGCTCTGCTGTATTATCGCTTGGCGATGATCCAGCCAAACGGCCCAGGTATTTCACCGGCGGCCTACGTGAGCTGGAAAAAACGGATGATTTGAAAGAGGCCTGGATACTTTCTCCTTATGCTTGGGTTGAAGTATAATTGTTCTGAAACGCTTGATTAAAATAATCAATAAAACTCCTGCCCAGGGCTTGTCCGCCTTTGATAGGAGTTTCTTTTTTTATCTAATTTTGCAGAGACGAATAAATATATTTAGCTTATCAGCTAAACAATATATACGCGCCTAAAAAAGTGATCAAAATGGCAACAATCTTCTGTGTTAGAAATTTTCTATCTAAATTTTCCTTGCCCCACTTAGGAATAAACAAAGTCAGGATAATGCCATAAATTAGCACGATCACCGGCTGGAATCCGTTTACCACCCAAACTAAGGCCAAGGGAGCAAGCAAGCTGGCAAAACCAGCCAATAGTTTAGCAACTATATTCATTAATTCAGAAAAAATATTCAAACTCAAAACCAGTCCTTGACTCTTTTCAATTGTCGCCAGAAACTGCTTGTGGTAAAGAGAAACAGAAGTAAAAAGAAATATCGCAAAAATAAATCCTCCCAGATACTCCCAAAAGGCAGTGCCCCAAAAATTTTCCTGCAGAGCAATTATTTTGAATATCAAAGCGTTAACCGCAATCATAAATGATGATAAAACCATCAGTAAAAATGGCCTTATCTTAAACTGCAATTTAGAGGTTATATTTAATGATAGGGCAAAGGCGCCAACTATGATTAGAATGGAACCGATGATTTGGTTTAGTGATAGGTATTCTTTCAAGAATATCATTCCTAAAAAATATCCAAAAACAGGAATCAATTGATAAAGCGGACTAACCCAAGAGGCCTCTTCTTTTTCTAGCGCATACAAATACGGAATAAAGGCGGCTACTAAAATCGCTCCATTTATGGCAATGACTAAGGCTGTCACAGGAGAAAGGAAAATACTGGAGAAATTAAAAACTAAAATCAAGAAAGAAATAATAAAACCGGATAAGCCGGTAAAAATCACCAACGAACCGACTCCCTTGCCGGTAAAATATTTACTGATAATGTATTTATCAATATGATTGACCGCACCCCATAAAATTGGGGCGGCTAGAGCCAGCCAAAACCAAGACATAATGTAAGTATTATTTAATGTTTTTATTTTACCAAAAAATCGCCGTTTAGGCGATCTTTTTAATTAGCTAGAGGCAATTGAAAGATGAAACGGCTAGATGGTGGCCATAGATTCTTTGCTTTTCAGTTGAACAGAGGTATAATTAATATCATAATATCTTTATTTATATAAAAAATCTCCATAATCATTTACAATTATCTTTAAATTTATGAAAGAGAAAAACACTCGATCTATCCTGACTAAAACTAAAGTTAAGATCAGCTCGGCCACGGCTTTTATTGTCATAATTCTAGTTGCTTCGGCCTTTTCCAGCCTAATGTACTTGGCTGCATTCTCACTGCCAAGTTCTTCATTAAACCAAGCCTTAACTGTCAGAAAGCAGTCGTCAAATCAGGCTGAAAGCGAAGTCTTGTCAATGGCTCTGGCGAAGGGCAATGCGGACTTGCTCAATGCTAATATAGATTATCAAAGAGCCCAGTCTACCAAATCCGAATCGCTCAATAAAGTCTTAAGTCAAGCTTTGCTTCGCAAAAGCCAGCTGTTGAAAGCCGCTCAAACCGACCCAGATACTGCTCTGTCATTTATTATTCCGGCTGAACTTAAAAAAAAGTTGCCAGTCGATGTTCAAAGCCTGATTGAAAGTCCGATTGCTATTTCCGGGCAGTTGGATGTCATCCAGCTAGACGATTTCCAAAAAAACAAATCAGAAGTTAAATATTTCTTGAAGGATAAAATCAGCGGCAAAAGATTTGAGTTGCATGTTCCCAAGAAGCAAGCAGAGAGGCTGTCATCCGCAGATAGCGCTTCTTTGGACGGTTATGTTTTGGGGCCGGAAGAATTGCTGGTGGAAAATATTGCCAGCTCAGCAGTTACGACCAACGCCATAACCGCAATTGAACGCAAAGCCTTATTTATTTTAGTTAATTTCCAAGACAAGAACACATCAATGACAGCCGACAAGATTGATACCGCTGTTTACGGCTCTACTAATTCAGTCGATGGCCTGTATCGGGAAATGTCTTTCGGTCAACTCGGTTTCAAACGCGATACTGATGGCAATGGCTCAGTGGATGTTGTCGGGCCGTTTAAAATCGCCGCTTCTTCAACCGACTCTTGCGCCTATAACACCTGGGGCGATCAAGCCATCAATCTGGCAGTCGCCTCCGGCGTCAATACTGGCCTGTACCAGCATCTGGTCTTTATCCTGCCTGGCAATTCCTGCGGTTGGGGCGGAATCGCCAATGTTGGCTGCGCTACAACCTGTAAGGCGTGGATCGCGTCGGCTTCCGCAGGCATTATCGGTCACGAATTAGGCCACAATCTGGGGATGCGCCATGCCGGCACTGATACAAACAATGACGGAGTGGTGGATAAAGAGTATGGGGACAGCTCTGACCTAATGGGGAATGGCTCTGTAGGATTAAGGCAATATAACGGAGCACACAAGAATCAAATGACTTGGTTTAATCTTTTTCCAGGAAAAGTCCAAACCATAACTGCCAGCGGCACATTTCGGCTCTCACCCACCGAACAGGATCCTGGTGTTGCCATATACCCGCAAGTTATAAAAATCGCTATACCTGGTACTTCAGAATATTATTATTTGTCTTACCGCACCGCCGTTGGTTATGATTCTCTATTGACCACCAAAGCCCCCAGTAATTTAACTGGTGTCAATATACATCGTTACACTGGTGGTAGTGTTGTAACCCGCTATATTAAAACATTAAGCAATGGCACGTCTTTCGATGATCCGGCTATGCCCTTGCAAATTACTCAAACAGCTACCAGCACCGATCCCATTAATCCTTATGTTGAATTTACTGCCAATATGGCGCAAGTTGCCTGCATCAAAGCTAATCCGACAGTCACATTGAGTCCGACTTCTGCGACTATTGAAACAAACAAAACCCAATCTTTCAATCTGACGGTTAAAAATAACGATAGTAATACCTGCCCACCTGTTGATTATACGGTTACACCTCTTCTGCCCAGTGGCTTCACACAAATCGGGGCTTTTGATTTTTCTTTTATGGTTCCCGGTTCCAGCGTGACCAAAGCTTTCACTGTTACCGCTTCAAATGAAGCCGGTACATATACGATCACTGAACAAGTCGTTGACAATTCCTCTAGTGTCTATTTCGGCAGTGCTTCAGCCCAAATCAATTTAATAGCACCGGATGCCACAGGCCCAGCTATCACTATTTCTGATCCAGCCGACGGATCTAATATTCCCACAAAAGGCACTTTGACTGTTTCCGCTTCAGCGACTGATAGTAGCGGTGTGGCTTCAATGATTATAAAGTTAGATGAAAAAATCTTGAAAACTTGTATAACTGCATCCTGCTCCGATAAAGTTGCTGTAAGCCAGATTTCTTCAGGCTCCCATGCCATAACCGTAACGGCGACAGATAGCAGTGCTTCAAACAATATCTCTACTAAGACGATTACTGTAACCAAGTAACCGGTTGGAACTAGTTCAAATCTTTGTAAACAAAGAACGAGCAGTTGCAAAAGCAACTGCTCGTTCTTTAATGCGAGAGAAAGTGGACGAGATTTTCCTCTCGTTTCTCTAGTCAGGCGATATCTTTTCGATATTGCTTGCCAGCGAAATCGACTATTTCAACAGCTCTATAAGTTTTTTCTACTGCCTCTGATAGAATATTGCCAGTAGCGCTGATGCCCAATACTCTACCGCCATTAGTGATCAATCTATTGTCTGAAAGTTTTGTTCCGGCGTGAAAAACAACAATATCTTCCATTTTTTCTGCCTCTGTAATACCTGTTATCGGCAGTCCCTTTTGATAATCTCCGGGGTATCCTTTTGATGCCAGAACCACGCAGCAAGACGACATGTTCTTCTCCCATTCAATTTGCAATTCATCCAATTTTCCGTCCACGCAAGCTAACAAGATTTCCAAAAGATCAGTTTTTAGAATTCTCACATAAGATTGTGTTTCTGGATCACCGAAACGGGCATTGAATTCCAGCACTTTCGGTCCATCTTTAGTCAGCATGATTCCAGGAAATAAAATACCTTTAAACGGCCGGCCCATGTCTTTTAATTCCCGAAGAATAGGCAGTACCACTTCACATTCAATCCGAAGTAAAATACTTTCTGAAACAGTCGGAACGGGAGCGACCGTGCCCATACCGCCCGTATTCGGTCCCTTGTCGCCATCAAAAATACTTTTATGGTCTTGGGCGGACGGAAACATCACTGCAGTATTTCCATCACAAAAAGCGTGCACAGATATTTCCTCACCCTGCAGAAATTCTTCGATTATAACTGTATCCCCGGCAGCGCCAAAAACTTTTTTAGTCATTATATTCTCTAATGCGGTAACTGCTTGATCGTAAAAGTCCGCTATAATCACACCCTTGCCTAAAGCAAGCCCGCCCGCTTTAATCACTAAGGGATAAATATGTTCTCTCGCATACTTTTTGGCAATTTCTATTTCAGTAAATTCGACTGAATCTGCGGTCGGAATGTTCAGGTGTTTCATCAAATTTTTAGCAAAAGATTTAGACCACTCAATTTCTGCCGCCTCTTTAGTTGGGCCAAAAACTTTTATACCAGAATTTTGAAGAGCATTAACCAGGCCCGAAGCCAAAACATCATCAGGGCCGATGACAATTAAACCGATCTCATGTTGTTTTGAAAAATCAATGACAGTCTGATGATTAAGAGTATCTAAAGAAACATTTTCTCCGCAAGCAGAAGTGCCTGCGTTGCCGGGAGCGATAAATATCTTTTTTACTTTTGGAGATTGCTTCAGCTTCCAAGCGAGAGCATGCTCACGCCCGCCTGAACCGATTATTAAAATATTCATTATAATAAATTTTATCAAACTGATATTTTTTATTATAACAAAAAAATCGCCATTTAGGCGATCTTACTAGTAATTTTAAACTATCTCTGTTTTACTTCTAAGTCAGTTGCGCTCGTGCGTCGCGTGTCTAAACAGCAAAGCCGATACGACAAACAGTAGGGCGAAAAATGAATTTACTATAAACACGCCAATTACTCCCGCCTCGCCCCAAGAGGCCTTGGCTGGCCAGATAAAGAGCGCGACTGCTGGAATCAATATCTGAACAAGTGCTGCTGCATACAATGTGTGTGCCATTCCGCGCGGCTTGAAGCGTGCCATAGTAGAGCCGATGAGTCCGACAGCAAATACCGCTCCGTACATCAAGTTAGCAGGATTATTTTCGCTGCCAATAATGCCGACAGCGCCATTGGCCCAACCGAGAAGGAGTGCGCCTGCAAGCCCGACGACAAAAGCGATGCGGTATACCTTGGTGCGCGTTTTCAGCCATTGCCACAATTCACAGAAGCCGCCAGCGGCTAAAAGTATGATACCATAAGCAACCGCCTCACCTAAGCTCACTTCATCAGTGAACAGCATCGACAAAAATACTATGAATATAAAGGCTGCGATGACAACCCACAAGATTGATCTTTTTGTAATTTTTTTCATCTGTTTAATAGATTATTTGGTATTGTTAGTGTATCAAAAAATTGCTGTTTGGGCGATTTTTGTAAAATACAGAACTTACGGACGATTAAAAAAAGGGCAAGACATCTGGAATGGACAAAAATAATCAAAAATAGTAAAGTGTATATAAATTGCCAACAATATATATTAGTTTACTAAAACTAATATAAAAAAACGTTAGTGATTACTTCAAATACGATTTATAAACACAATTTATGAAACGAGGCTCAATAATATTTCTTCAGGCAGTCATTGTACTCATCGGCATCTTGGTGCTCTTTGTCATGATTCAATTTCCTCTGACTGAGGGGAGAGCCGTAAACTTAGACCTGTTTAGCATTTACTCTGATCCGTTCATAATGTATATGTACATAGCGTCTATCCCATTTTTTGTTGCGCTGTATCAAGCGTTTAAATTACTCAGATACATCGGGCAAAACAAAGTATTCTCACTAAGCTCGGTGAAAGCTTTAAGGATTATAAAATATTGCGCAATCATACTGAGTATCTCAATTGTAATGGCAGCACTATACATCAGGATATTTCATAATAAAGATGACGATCCGGCGGGCTTTATCACCATAGGTATTTTGGCTACTTTTATTTCCGTCGTCATCGCTACTGCGGCGGCCGTGTTTGAAAAAACTTTACAAAACGCCGTCGATATAAAGTCTGAATAAAATTATAAAAACCACCGCAAGGGTGGTTTTTATAATTATTCGCGGAGACGAAGGGACTTGAACCCTCGACCACTTCCGTGACAGGGAAGCGCTCTAACCAGCTGAGCTACGTCTCCAAATGTATGAAAATTAAATTGTCCAGTCGAGGGAAACCCTCGTTCCGGGGTAGCGCTGAATGCTCATTTTTTTCGCATTCATCGACGCTCGCTGTAGTCGCATAGCTCCTAGCTCGCTTCTACCCGTTGCTACGCAACCCTCTTCCGTGACAGGGAAGCGCTCTAACCAGCTGCCCGTCTCGCCTAAGGCGAAGCCGAGGCGGAAGCTATGTCTCCAAATGTATGAAATTAAGTGACTTTATTTGATTCCGCCAATGTATTCTAACCAGCTGCCCGTCTCGCCTAAGGCGAAGCCGAGGCGGAAGCTACGTCTCCAAAGTGTTTTTAAATATTTTAAATAAAAAATACTTAATCTAAGTATCAAATATGATTTTATCATTAAACGGCGCAAAAGTCAATAGATAGACGCAAAAACCGCCTCCCGGGCGGTTTTATTTGTATCTGATTATTTTACTTTTTCAACAATTTTGGCAAATATACTTGGTTCTTTTCTGGCTAGCTCTGATAAGACTTTTCTGTCCAAATCAATTTTGGCTTTTTTCAAACCGGCAATAAATTTGCTATAAGAAAGTCCATGTTCCCTAACAGCGGCATTAAGCTGAATCTGCCACAAAGCTCTCATGGTTCTTTTCTTGGCTCTCCTGTCTCTAAAAGCGTAAGCATCGGCTTTAGTGATAGCGGTTTTGGCAACTTTGATTAATTTTTTTCGTCCCCATTTAAAGCCTTTGGCTCTTTTTAAAATACCTCTTCTGTTTTTGGTATGTATTACACCTCTTTTTACTCTTGGCATATCTTTAGTTTAGTCACTATTATTAGTTATAAGGCATCATTTTTTTGATGTTCTTCTGGTCGGCTTTAGCGATTTGCGTATCTCTTCTTTTGTTTCGCTTCACTCTTCCAGTTTCTCTGGCATTGAAATGGTCTTGTCCGCCGGTTCTTTTGATAACCTTTCCATTCTTGGTTATTTTAAACCTTTTGGCGACAGCTTGTCTGGTTTTCATTTTTGGCATAATTTTTCTTATATCGCTTCAACAGCTTGTTTATTATTTAATATTATTTTTATAGGGTGATGATGGCAGATAATTTGCTGCCCAGTTTCTTGATATCCTGTTCTACTTTCATTTCTTTGCCGGCCAGCTTTTCTTTCACTCGGGTGATTATCTTATTGATTATCTCTTTGGCCAAATCGACATGCTGGTGTTCTCTGCCTTTGAGCTGAAGTTCTATGCGAACTTTGTTGCCATCGGTTAAAAATTTCACCGATTGGTCTACTCGCAAATCCAAATCATGATTGCTTATCCGGCTGGATACTTTTATGGTTTTAAGTTCAGACACTTTCTGTTTGGCCTTGTGCTTTCTTTCCTGTTTTTCTTTCTGGTACTTATAACTGCCGTAGTTCATGATTTTGCAAATAGGCGGGTCTACCAAGGGCGATACTTCCACCAGATCCAAATCTTTTGACTTGGCTATTTCCACCGCTTCGAATTTGGAGATGACACCTATATTTTGTCCGTTTTCGTCTATAACCATTACTTCAGGCGCTAAAATTCTCTCATTGATTTTGAGTTCTTTGATTGCGGTCTGAATTTGCTGTTTGCCACCCCTAAATGATCTTCTCATCGGCTGTGTTATAAAAATTATTTATTAATGCCTGCTAATTACTTAGTGGAGATGAGGAGTAATGAGCTCCTGTCTGGAAGTAAATCAAAAGTCAGTGTACAAGATTATTTCTTTTATTTTTTTAGCCGGATCCTATTAAAAGAACAAAACAGATTCGGCTTTATTCGAAATAATTTAAATAGGCCTGTTCGAATAGACTGGCCTATCTGTCCTAGAGTTATAACACCGCTTCTTGCCTACCTAGGCGTGGGCAGGGCGATGGCTGTTAAGCAATTAAGCAACAGCAGGAGCGAAAGCAAATCCACCAAAGGCAGATTTTACTTTGCTTAAAAAGTTGTTTGCACTTATGTGCTTTGGCATTTAGTTTGCGAGCAAGTGCCAATCTCGTCCTGCTAACTTCAAATTTAAGGCCTCCCATCGAAACAATACATCCCCTTAAACCCTTTGTTTTAATGTTCTGGCTATTTCCCGGCTGGCCTCCCGTTTCTTGATGGTTTCCCTTTTATCAATCTTGGTCTTACCTCGGGCCAGGGCAATATCAGCTTTTATTAATCCTCTCTTAGTATATACATTTATTGGTATAATTGTCAAGCCTTTTTGTTTGCTTTTGCCTAGGAGCGAGCTTATTTCTTCTTTGTGCAAAAGCAGCTTTCTTTTCTGGCCCGGATCATATTTGGCCTGGGCGCTTTTGGCCGGCTTGTACGGCGTGATGTAGGATTTTATCAGCCAAACTTCGCTGTTATTGTCTATGGTCACATAAGAGCCTTTTAAGCTCATTTGTCCCAGCTTGGCTGCTTTTACTTCTGGTCCGCTTAGGACCAATCCGGCTTGATATTTTTCGATTATTTCATAATTGAACAAACCTTCTTTATTAGTAGCGATAGTCTTGCTTGGCCGGTTAATTTTCTTTTTGGTAATATCAGTTGGTTTCTGTTTCATAGATTTTGCTAATGCCTTGATTATACGGGTTATTTAACTGGGCCTGACTGTGTCTTTTATCATCTTATTGACTTTGTATTTTATATTAAAGTATAATTTATGTATAAGATTCCTCGACTACAGCTTCGCTTTCGCTCGGAATGACATTTTTAATGGTGCAAGTGGACACTTGCTTAATTAACAAAATTAACTCATTTATAGAAAAATGGCAAATCCCGAATTACCCAAAAAAATAACTTTTGATATTTCCATTTTGTCATTGTTCAAATTATCGGTTTTGTTTTTGATAATTTTTTTCATATTTTTTATTCGAGATGTCATCCTGATTATTTTTGTGGCTTTAATCCTAGCTTCCGCTCTGGACCCCTTCGTTGATTTTATGCAGAAGCATAAGATTCCGCGAGGCTTCGGCATACTTATAATATATCTGTTTATAATCTTGGTTTTAGTTGGAGCTGTTTATTTGATTATACCACCTATATCTACCGAGGTTAAGGGTTTGACCGATGATTTTCCAGCTTACTGGGAAAAGCTTTCCGGCAATATAGAAAGCTTGCGCACCTATTCCGATAGCCATGGCTGGACCGACAATATCCAGAAATCTTTAAATGATTTGCAATCCAATGTTAATGCCATCCAGGCGGCGGCCGGCGGCATATTCAGCACTTTCTTTGCTTTCTTGGGCGGCATAATATCTATTTTAATAGTGGCCGTCTTAACCTTCTATTTGACTATTGAAGAGCATGGCATGAAAAGGGTTTTAAGATCACTCGTACCGGTAAAATATCAGCCCTATGTTACGCATTTGGTTAACAGGATACAAGAAAAGATAGGCATGTGGTTTAGAGGGCAATTGGTTTTGTCTTTGATAATATTCGTGCTTTGCTGGTTCGGTCTGACGATTTTAGGCATAAAATACGCTCTGGTCCTGGCTTTATTTGCCGGCGTTACCGAGCTCATTCCTTATATCGGTCCTTTTATCGGAGCTATTCCGGCTATTTTTATCGCTCTGACGCAATCACCGGCGTTGGTGGTGGGAGTACTGATTATTTATGTTATAATCCAACAGTTAGAAAATAATATCATAGTTCCAAAAGTGATGCAGAAAGCTGTCGGTTTGAATCCCATCATCACTATTATTGCCATGATGATTGGCTTTAAGCTAGCCGGTGTTTTAGGAATTGTCATAGCTGTTCCGGTAGCTACGGCTATGAGTATTGCTTTAAATGATGTCTTGGAAATAAAAGAAGAATAAAAAATTTATTAACTAATAAGTTTTTTGTGAACGCGGAGTAGAATTTATTGATTAATATTATTCTGCCATTTACAAAAAACCAAAGGGAAAAATAATGGCTTACAAGAAAAGAGGCGGTCATCAGGTCTCGGAAATAATTCCTGATGAGCAAGATACAATGGGTCAGGGCGTGCAAGATTTTGCTTATCCGCGCCAAAGCGGGGGTGGTATAGGTAAATTCATCATTATTGCCGTGGTAATTATTATCGTAGTGGTGGGCGGTTGGTATTTAGTGGACAAATACACCGGCGTCAATTTGCCGGGCATGAGTTCCAGCAGTGATGATTGGCAAGCAATATTTTTGGCCAACGGGCAGGTTTATTTTGGCAAAGTTGAAAACATAACCAGTCGGGATTTGATCTTAACCGACATTTATTACTTGCAAGTTGTTACCAAACCTTTGCAGCAGAGCCAGGAAACGCCTACAACCGATCAAAGCAAGAGCCAGCAAGAACTAACCTTGGCTAAATTGGGTAATGAATTGCATGGTCCGGCTGATCGCATGGTTATAAATAGGGATCAAATAATGCTAACCGAAAAATTAAAGGATGATTCCAAGGTAGTTACTGCCATAACAGCTTATATCGACGAACAAAACAAGAAAAAATAGAAGATATTTTCTGATAAAAAAGGGCGTGGAAAACCACGTCCTTTTATGTTATAATGGAAATGTTATAAATTCATATTTGTTTATTTATACATGCCTATGGATACCGCTAAAATTTTTAATGACGAAGCCGAATACATCACTCTTTTTGAATTGTCAAAATCACAAAGATATAGTTTGGAATTCCTGCTCAATGAAGCCAGCCGCGGCAAATTAAAATCTTTTAAGGTGGGCGATGATTGGCTGACGACTAACGATTGGTTTAAGGATTACCAAAAATCAGTTAAGTCGGCTATACAACTGGCCATAGCCGATAAGGAAATGCATGGTAAAAACGGCTGGGTTGGCTTTCTGCCGGAAAGCCGCTGGCATTTAAAGCTCCTGCCTCAGATGTTTTTAATCTTATTTATTTTTTCTTTATTTTCTTTTTCTTTAAATTGGCTGGCATTTTCTCCTAACGGACATGAGGCAGCTTTATCAGCCAAAGGCCTAACGGCCAAGGAATATGTAGCTGGAGAATATTTTTTGAATTATACTGGTAAAGTTTACAGTTACAGCCACCAGTATTTTTCTTATGCAGTTGGCAGCTCTTGGAACTCTACGCTTATTTTAGCTGATTCTTTTAAAGCGTTGGGCCGGAATACGGCTAATGTGGCTTTGGCTTTAGACAGCCGCACCCTCAGGTACAAGATATCGGATGAGATTATTACCGAAAAAATAAACAAATTAGCCGGCACTCTTAAAGATAAATACCAGGCGGTGGCCGGAGCGGAGTCTATCAGGACTCAAATATACTTTGATGATTGGAAAAAATCATCTTCATCGGGCCGTTAACTTTCATTTGTCAAAACCCATTTTTTTAGTTAAGATGGCTTAATTAGATTATTACTGCAACCTGCTAAAAATAAATTATTTCTCAATATTTATGCCCAAAAACAACGACGATTTAATGCAAAAAATAGTTTCTTTAGCCAAAAGGAGAGGCTTTGTTTTCCCTGGATCAGAAATCTACGGCGGCTTTGCCAATTCTTACAGCTATGGCCCGTATGGCACAGAATTGAAGAACAATATAAAAAATTTATGGTGGAAGACATTTGTTTCTGACAGGCAGGATATTGTTGGTTTGGACGGCCCTATTATGCTTAATCCAAAAGTCTGGGAGGCCTCCGGCCATACCAGCGGTTTCAATGATGCTATGGTTGATTGCAAAGAATGCAAAAAGAGATTTCGGGCCGATCATCTAGTAGAACAGTCAACCGGTCGTGACTTGGAGGGTGATTTAAAAGCCATGTCGGATATTTTGAAAGATGAAAAAGTAAAATGTCCCAATTGCGGCAAATCAAATTGGACCGAAGTTAGAAATTTTAACATGATGTTTAAAACCGAAATGAACGGCATTGATGAGCCGGTTTATCTAAGGCCGGAAACTGCTGGGGCTATTTTTGTTGATTTTAAAAATGTCATTGATTCCATGAGAGTTAAGATTCCTTTCGGTATCGCTCAAATCGGCAAAGCCTTCAGAAACGAAATCATCGCTGGCAATTTTATATTCCGCTTGCGTGAATTTGAACAAATGGAAATTGAATATTTTATTGACCCAAAAACCAAATGGGAGCCTTTATTTGAAGAGTGGCTTGTAGCCCAGGAAAAATTCGCTCTGGCTTTGGGCGCCCATAAAAAAGATTTGAAAAAATATGAACACCCTAAGGAAAAATTGTCGCATTATTCCAAAAAAACAGTTGATATAGAGTATAATTTCCCCTTTGGTTTCAGCGAATTGTACGGTTTGGCGCATCGGGGTGATTTTGATTTGACCCAGCATTCTAAATTTTCCGGGGAAGATCTTACTTATTTGGATCAAGCCAGCAATCGCAAATACATCCCCCATGTCCTAGAACCGACTTTTGGCGTGGATAGAAGCGTTTTAGTGGCGCTGTCTTCGGCTTATACTGAAGAAGCAGTGGGAGATGAAACCAGGATTGTTTTAAAATTTCCCAAAAATCTGGCTCCGATTAAAGCGGCTATTTTCCCTTTGTTAAAAAATAAGGAAAATCTGGTTTCTAAGGCCAAAGAAGTTTTTGATTTGTTAAAAGGAGAATTCATGTGTGAATTCGATGATAATGGCAATATCGGCAAAAGGTACAGGCGCCAAGATGAAATCGGTACGCCTTATTGCGTGACAATTGATTTTGACACTTTGGCTGATGGCACTGTTACTGTCCGCGATCGCGACACTATGGAGCAAGAAAGGGTTTCTTTGGATAATCTTAAAGATTATTTAATCAAAAATCTTAAATAACAATACCCTGATAAAAAAACGATTCCTCCCACTGAAGTAAAAGAGGAATTATTTAAGCGTCTAAAAAATATCATTTAAATATAATGTATCAAAAAACAATATGGCCTAATAAAGTTAGGCTGATCACTGCGCCGTTAAAAGAAACGCAAACCGCCAATTTATTGGTTTTGTTCAAAGTTGGCAGTCGAGATGAAAACAACAAGGTTAACGGCGGTTCTCATTTTATCGAACATCTGATGTTTAAGGGCACCAAAAAAAGGCCAACCGCCTTGGATTTGTCTAAAGAATTGGATGGCATAGGAGCTGAATTCAATGCTTTTACCGGCAAAGATTATACCGGTTATTATATTAAATCAGATGCCAAACATTTATCACTGGCTATTGATGTTTTATCTGACATGCTTCTTAATGCCAAGTTTGATGATAAGGAAATCAAACGGGAAAGGGGAGTTATCATTGAAGAGATAAATATGTATGAGGATAATCCCATGATGTATATTAATGATTTACTCGAACAGATTATGTACGCTGGTCATCAACTGGGCAAATCAATCGCCGGCACCAGGGAGACAGTTAAGAAGATGTCCAGAAGCGATTTGATAAGTTATAGAAATAAATTCTATAACGGCAGCAATGTTGTTATCTGCCTTTCGGGTAATTTTAATGACTCTCATTTAAAAGAGTTAAAAGACAAGTTCAAATTCAAAAAGACGGCTACAAAAAATCCCTTCAATAAAATAAAAATAAAAGCCAGCCAGCCGCAAGTGGCTATAAAGTTCAAAGAAACAGAACAGACCCAAATAGCCTTAGGTTTTCCGGCTTATCCTTATGCTGATAAAAGACTCTATGCCTTGCAGCTGCTTTCTGTGGTCTTGGGCGGTAATATGAGTTCCAGGTTATTTTTACAAATCAGGGAAAGAAACGGCCTGGCTTATTTTGTCCGATCATTTTTAAGCGTCTACGAAGATACCGGCGCTTTAATCATCCAATCCGGCCTGGATAAATCCAGAGTGGAAAGCGCTATTGCTATGATTATTGCAGAGCTTAAAAAAATGAAAAAAGGAGTTACAGCCGAAGAACTAAAACGAGCCAAAGAATATTTGTTTGGTCGGACGGCTTTGGATTTGGAAGATACATCCCATATCTCCCAGTGGTACGGGCAGCAGGAACTGATGATTGGAAAAATCCTGACCCCGGAGGAGAAAAATAAAAAAATAGCGGCTGTGAAAAATAGCGATATTATAGCCGTGGCCAAAGATATCATCAATATAAATAAAGCCAGCTTGGCGATTATCGGACCATTTAAAGATGAGAAAAAATTTAAAAATCTCTTAAAATAACATATGAGAATAGGCATTGATTGCCGAACAATTTTAAATGTTTCAGGCGGAGAGAGAGCCGGCATCGGCCATTATACTTATTATTTAGTCAAAAATCTTTTGGCTGTTGATAAAAAAAATGAATACATCTTATTTTTTGACAGCCGTTTTAAAGGGTTTGAAGAGTTTAAAAAATATCACAATGCCACCATTAATTTTTTTCCTCTTTATCAGTATAAGAAATTTTTGCCTATAATTTATTCGCAAATAATCGTCAGTGCCGTTTTAAACAAGGCAGATTTGGATATTTTCCATTCCCCAGCCAATATTATTCCTCTTTATTACCACAAAAAATCAATTATTACTGTCCATGATTTGGGCATTTATAAATACCCGGAATTTTTTCCCAAGAAAGCTTTTAACCGCCAACCATTTTCCACCAAAGTACTGGTGCCTAATTCCATGAAAAAGGCGTCTAAGATAATCGCTGTTTCTAAAAATACTAAAAAAGATATAATTGAGGAATTTAAAATTCCCGAGGAAAAAATAGAAATAGTGCCAGAGGGCGTCTTAGATAACGGTGAAACCTGTTCCAGAATAAGTAATTTTTCTGATCTAGCTAAAAAATACGGCTTGCAGGATAATTTTATTTTATTTATCGGTACTATTGAACCGCGTAAAAATATAGTAAATATTATTAAAGCTTTTCGAAATTTGTGCCTGGCTTATGGCTCTCCGTTAAGAGAATACCAACTGGTGATTGCAGGGAGCCAAGGCTGGAGCGACCAGCCTGTTTATAAGGCTATTGCTGATGCTAATGCCAGCATCTTGGGCATTAAAGAAAAAAGAAATGGCACAGAAAGGCGTCAGCATATTTCTTCTATGGCCAAAAAAAAATTATCGGCCGAAAGAAGAAGCGGATTGGAAAGAAGACAGAATCAGCCGGTGAAATATATAGGTTATGTTTCCCATGATGAAAAAATGGCTTTGTTGTGCCAGGCTAAATGTTTTGTCTTTCCTAGTTTTTATGAAGGCTTCGGCCTGCCGGTTTTGGAAGCCATGAATTTGGGCGTGCCGGTGATTACTTCCAATATAAGTTCTTTGCCGGAAATCACCGGCAGTGATGGCGCTCTTTTAGTTGATCCGCATAAGGAATCGGAAATTACCGAAGCCCTGCAGCGTTTAATCACTGACAAATCTCTCAGAGAATCATTAATAATTGCCGGCCGGGAAAAATCCAAATCCTTTAGCTGGTTCAAGTGCGCCCGGGAAACGTTGGCTGTCTATAATTCTCTCAAATAAAAAATCTCCCTAGTGGGGAGATTTTTTTATTGATCGATTAAGCAATTAAATATATTGTCCAGGTTAAGGCTGCCAAAACTATCGCTTGCATCAAGACGCCATATTGCAAAGGAAAATCAAAATTTATTTTGTTGACTAGAAGATTATGGTTTTTGTTGTGAAAGTTGAAAAACCATTTAATGACTTTAAAATTTTTGAGTTTATAAATAGCCACAGTAATATCAGGGAGGATACTGCCGACTATGCCCCAAATAACGTTATCGGCTCGTGTGAATTCAAAGTTTCTAAATAAAAACATCAAAAGGAAAGCTAAAACTACCCCATCCAAACTGCCGTATAAAGCCATGAGTTTAAGTTCGCCTTTTTCTTGCAGGAATTTTAATTTGTGTCCCCAAAATCTTTGGCCCATTCGTGAATCGCCATGAGGGATTACGTCCAAAACAAAGTGAGACAATACTCCAATTAAAAAAGCTAAAAACGGATTAGGTATGCTTTTTGTAAGGATAGTGGCAGCTGCCGCGTGGACAGTTATGAACATATATTTAAGGTTAAAAGTATAATAAGATTATTATAGCAGATTTAAAATAATAAAAAAAAGATTAGTCTGTTATTATGCCGAAGGAGAGAATCGAACTCTCACATCTTGCGATACACGATTTTGAGTCGTGCGCGTCTACCAATTCCGCCACTTCGGCTTAAAGTAATATTAATAACTTAATAATTCTTTTAAAATACTTTCCTTGTAGCAGGGGCGGGATCTCGTCATCAGGCTTCGCCTGATTTCCTCGCCCTGGGCAGCGCTAAATACTCGCACTTGCTCGCATTTATCGACACTCATCTTCGCCTCACTAAGTTCGGCTTGATTCGTTTCTGCCCGTTCAACTCCCGCCAGTATTATTTGTTTTTAATATTAATACTTCAGTAATGTGTTTTAAAATACTTTCCTTGTAGCAGGGGCGGGAGTTGAACCCGCGACCAACGGCTTATGAGTCCGCTGCTCTACCACTGAGCTACCCTGCCAAATCGCTCGCTCATAAGAGCGAGCGATTGGTATTTGTTGCGGAGGTGGGATTCTTGTCCTGGGCAGCGCTAAATACTCGCGCTTGCTCGTATTTATCGACGCTCGATTTCGCCCATAGGCTCATCTTGCTTCTGCCCGTGCGAATTACCGCGTACAAATAATTATCTCTGTTTTTTTGCCATGTCTTGATTAATTCAAGAGCCACTTGTTGCGGAGGTGGGATTCGCACCCACGACCTCCAGGTTATGGGCCTGGCGAGCTGCTACTGCTCTACCCCGCGGAGTAATTGTAACAGATATTTGTATTTTTGGCAAGGGTTGATGGTAAGATTGTGATATGTATTATCACAACATTTTAAAATTAAAACACAAAATTCCAAGCCCCAAATTTGCTAGCTTTCAGGCAGATAAATGGCACATTATAAATTAAAATATTAATTTTTTTGTTTTTTAATTATTATGATTTTTTGTTTTTTGTAATTTTATATTTATAATTTATTATTTTGTATTTTTAATTATTGTTATGGTATAATAGTATCTATATGGGACAAATAATTTCTGTTGTTAATCAAAAAGGCGGGGTTGGCAAAACCACTACTGCTGTTAATCTTGCTGCTTACCTAAGCCAATTAGGTAAGTTTGTTTTATTGATTGATTTAGACCCCCAAAGCAATGCCACCTCCAATTTGGGAGTTTCCAAGGAACTGGAAAGGGGAGTTTACGAAGTTCTAACCGGTCCTTATTCGTTTAAGGAAGTGATGGTTGATACGGCTCATGAATTCTATAAACTTATTCCAGCCACTGTTTCACTAGCTGGAGCTGGGGTGGAATTTGTTAATCTAGATAGGCGCGAGTTTAGGCTCTATGATAATTTACTGGAAATCAGAAATGATTTTGATTATATTATAATTGATTGTCCGCCATCTCTTGGTCTTTTAACTATAAATGGCTTGGTGGCTTCCGATCAGGTTCTAATACCGGTTCAAGCCGAATATTTTGCTCTTGAGGGCTTGGGTCAATTAGTTTCTACCATTAGTCTGATACAAGAAAACATCAAGCCGGAACTGGATATTTTAGGTGCAGTCTTAACTATGTATGATAAAAGGTTTAAATTAGCCAATGATGTCTTGATGGAGCTTTATAAATATTTTCCCAATAAAATATTCAGATCGGTTATTCCGCGGAGCGTGCGCTTATCGGAAGCTCCCAGCCACGGCCAAACAATTTTAGCTTATGATCCCAAATCAAAAGGAGCTAAAGCCTATGAAAGATTGGCCAAGGAATTCGTTTATCATACCAGTCCGTATTAGATCTATTTAAAAATACAAAATTACCATGCAAAAAACATCCGGCCTCGGCCGAGGATTAGGATCTTTAATTCCTAGTAAAAAACCAGCCAAAGAAATACTGGGCAACGGCAGTGAAATTGCTGCGATTTTAGAACAGCAAGAAAAAATTGTAGAGTTGCCGGTTGATCAGATAACTCCCAACCCCCATCAGCCTAGAACCAATTTTGATGAGGCCGATTTGCAAGAACTGGTTGAATCCATAAAAGAGCATGGCATAATCCAGCCCCTTATTGTTAGTAAGGTTTCTTCCGGTTGGCAACTGATTGCCGGTGAAAGAAGACTGCGTTCGGCTAAATTGGCAGGACTAAAAACTGTGCCGGCTATTGTCCGTGAAATGAGCGAGCAGAAAAAAATGGAGATTGCTTTGATTGAAAATTTGCAACGCAAAAATCTTAATTCTTTGGAAACTGCCTCTGCCTATCAAAAACTAGTAGATGAATTCAATCTTACCCAAGAGCAACTGGCCAAGCGCGTTGGCAAAAGCCGCAGTGCCGTAGCTAATACTCTAAGGATACTGACGGTTATAGACGAGGTCAAAGAAGCGATCAGAGATGGCCAGATTTCCGAAGGCCATGCTCGGGTCTTGGCCGGCTTGCCGCAATCAGATCAAGCGCTGACGCTTAAGATAATCATCTCGGAAAGCTTAAATGTGCGAGAAACAGAAAAAGCCGGCAAGCAAATTGTGGTTAAAAAGCACATCAGGAAAGTGGCGTTTAATCCCGAGCTTAGGGCCAAGGAAGAATTATTGCAATCGGCTTTGGGCACGAAAGTGGAAATAAAAAAATTCGGGCCCAGCGGACAGATAATAATCAAGTTTTTCTCCGAAGAGGAATTAAACAGCTTGGTTGATAAATTAAAATAACTGGTAAAAATTAATTTTAAAAAACTATAGGTTTCAGCCTATAGTTTTTTTGATTTGTTTAAAGCCGATCTGATTTTGCCTTTGGCCATGGAAGTTTTAACATTCTCCAGCCAATCCATGCCGGGCATTTTCCTATTCTTGTCGGTTATTATTTCCACAATGTCGCCGCTTTTTAATTTGGAATTCAAACTCACTAAATTGTCGTTAACTCTGGCGCCGACGCATTGGTTGCCAATGGAAGAGTGGACATGATAAGCGAAATCAATGGGAGTGGATTCTTCCGGCAAATCAATGACATCACCGGTTGGGGTAAAAACAAAAATCCTGTTTTGGAAGATATCCAATTTGATATCGTTTAAAAATTGTTCATTGTCTTGGGTTTGCTTCTGCCATTTTACTAATTCCTCTATCCATTTAAGACTCCTTTTATTGATGCCGCCTTTATTTTCTTTATAGTTCCAGTGGGCGGCAATGCCGAATTCCGCTTCCTCATGCATTTCATTGGTTCTGATTTGAAATTCAACAATTTCCCCGTTTTCTGTAAAAACAGTGGTGTGAAGAGATTGATAGCCATTGGGCTTGGGCTGGGCGATATAATCCTTGACTCTGCCGGGCATCGGCCGATAAAGATTATGTAAAATTCCTAAAGTGGAATAACAATCAGCTACTGTCGGAACAATTATTCTTAAAGCTATTAGATCATAAATCTTGGATAAATCACGGTCAACTTGAGGCTTGAGCAGTTTTTTATACAAACTGTATAAATGTTTAGTTCGGCCGTGAATAGAAATATGGCTTAAAGTAATGCCACTATCTAATAATTTCCTAGCCACTCTTTTTTTGACTTTTTCCAAATATCTTTCTTTTTCTTTATATTTCTTGGGCAGTATCTCCATAATCCATTTATAATCTTCCGGATAAACATATTTGAAAGATAAATCTTCCAATTCGCCTTTTATTTTTCCAATGCCCAGCCTATCGGCGATAGGCGCGTAAATTTCCAGTGATTCAGTGGCAATTCTGATTTGCTTTTCCGGCGGCAAAAATTCCAGAGTCTTTAAGTTATTAATACGGTCGGCAAATTTAATCAAAATAACCCTGATGTCATTGCTCATAGCCACAAACATCCTTCTTAGGTTCTCGGCGTATCTTTCGATGCCGCGGTATTTTAGGGCGCCTAATTTAGTGATGCCGGCTACCAAGATAGCCACTTCTTTGCCGAAATTCTTCTTGATATCTTCAATGGTTACAGCTGTGTCTTCGGGCACATCATGAAGCAGTCCGGCTATAATAGTTGGTATGTCCATTTTTAATTCGGCTAGGAATTGCGCGGTGGCCAAGGGATGGATGATATAATCGCTACCAGAGCGGCGCTTTTGGCCCAAGTGGGCGTTATAAGCGAATTCATAGGCTAATTTAACCATGTCTAAATCACCGTCTGGGTATTTTTCGCCCAGGGTTTTTAAAAGTTTTTCGAATTCTTGTTGCGGATCTTGATTTATCATATTTTGAAGTATATTGTATTTTTTTGATTTAGGCAAAACCGGATGATTGACAATAATAAAAGATATGTTAGAATAATAAATCTGAAGAATCAGATCAATAAATAGGCACTTTCAACAACCAGGAGATAAATAATGTCATTAAGAGATTTGCTTAAGGCAGTTGAGGCACAAACGTATTCAACCGCCGAGGCCTTGGAAGTTATTTTAATGACTACCAGCAGTGATGGCTTTGACTTAAATGGGATGTTTGATTACATCGCAGATTGTTCTCAGTCGGATGATCCCGAAATTCGCTATTATGCTTTTAGGATCATGTCTCAAGCCATGAGTAATTGGGATAAAGATAAATTGGCCGAAAGAATTGATTATATTATAAGTTGTGATCGATCAGATGATTTTGGCGTTCGCAATAATCTTTACACCTTGGCAATTAAAGTGATAGTTGAGTGGGATAGAGATAAGTTAGCTCAAATGGTTAAATACCTGGTTAACGCCCAGGAATGCACTTCGCCTTATGTCTGCGGCCAGGCTCGGAAGTTGGCTGCTAAAATAAGCGCTGATCATTTAGCCAAGCACTTGGAGTATTTTATCAAATGCCAGAAATCATATAATTTTAAGGTTCGTGATTTGGCGGTGGAATTGGCTTCTAAAATAAGCGATGATTGTTTAAGTGAAAAAATACATTATCTTATGAGTTTCCGCTATTCAAGTAACCATGATGTCCGCTATCTAACTTGCAAATTGGCCTTAAAAGTCATGTCCAGTTGGTCTGTTGAAGATTTAACCAGGAATTTCAGGTATCTTATCAGTTGCACTCATGCCGGCGATTATAATGTAAGCAGTCTGGCGCGCGAACTGCTGTCTAAAATTGACGCTGAGGCTCTTAAAAATAAAGACCAAGAAATCATCGCTTTATTAAAGAAATGATTTTAAAGTTGCCGGAGCAGTTATCAACTGCTCTTTTTTATTTAATAATAATCTTGACAATTTAAGCTAAGTAGTCTATTTTATAACAAGAACAGTTCTTTATTTTAAACGAGCAAAATACCAACAAGGAGAAAACCATGAATTTGGAAAATGCCGAAGATACTGATAGAGGCCGAGATTTTAGGGATGTTTTTTCATTTCACAAAAGCCATGAACAGGATCTTTTAAGAGCTATGTCTATTGGCATGATTTTTGGCTCCGCCCTATCAATTTCCACATTGGCTCTCCAGTCTGTTGTAGCTGATGGCTTGCAACCAACCATTCCCGATCTCTCTAACGTTATTCGATATCGTATCCAGAAAAAAATCGGCAAAAGCATACCCGGATTAGATCATCCCTTAACCGAAGAAGAAGCCACGGCGATAATCAGTTTTTTTGGAAATAAAGCTGTTCAATTATTATTCTTCAATTGTATTTGATATAAAAATAATAACTGCCCAACTCCGGACAGTTTTTTTATTCCAAAAAAACCTCGCCTATAGGCGAGGTTTTATTATAAAGTGATTTATTTGCAATCCCTGTTGGTGCATTTGCTATTGCCGTTTTTGTCTTCACTCATGGGGTAACCGCATTTTTCGCATTTCTTATCCAGAGGTTTATTCCAGCTGGCGAAATCGCATTTGGGATAATTGGAACAGCCGTAAAATAAACCCTTCTTGCTTCTTTTGGTGACAATATCGCCGTCATGGCATTTGGGGCATTTCATATTTAAGTCTTGAGCAGCTTCGTTTTTAATGTATTTGCATTTGGGATAATTGGAACAGCCCTTGAACTCGCCGTAACGGCCGGTTCTAAGAACCAGGTTTGATCCGCATTCCGGACATTTTTCGTCTAGCTTTTTCGGCTCTGGCCTTTCTTCCAATTGGCCATTGCTTAAGATTTTTTTAGTGTTCTTGCAGGTGGGGTAATTGGAACAAGCCAGGAACTTGCCGAAGCGTCCGACTTTGATTACCATCGGAGATCCGCATTTTTCGCATTTCTCGTCAGTTTTTTCTTCGGTAATCTCTTTTTTGGTCAACTCTTTTTCTTTTTGCATAAGATTTTTATTGAAGGGTTCATAAAATTCTTTAATGACAGGCTGCCATTTCCTCTTGCCTTCGGAAATATCATCAAAATCATTTTCCATTTTGGCGGTAAAATCATAATCAACTATCTCGGAAAAATGCTTGACCAGAAGATCATTGACTACAAAAGCCATTTCTGTCGGCTTAAGGCGCCTGTTGTCTATTCTTTCAGCATAGCCCCTTTCAATGACGGTGGCAATAGTCGGAGCGTAAGTGGAAGGCCGGCCGATGCCTTTTTCTTCCAGTATTTTTACCAAGCTGGCATCAGAATATCTGGCTGGCGGTTGGGTAAATTTTTGAGCGGGCTTAATGGCGATTAATTCGGCTTTTTCATCTTTTGCCATTTCCGGCAATATCTCGTCTTTGGTGGCAGTGGGATAAATTTTTAAAAAGCCGTCGAATTTAATCACTTGTCCGCTGACTCTAAAAGTATATTTATCGTCTTGGGTGTTTATATCAACCGAGGTAGCTTCCAGTTTGGCGCTAGCCATCTGGCTGGCAACAGCTCTTTGCCAAATTAATTGATAAAGCTTGAACTGCTGGTCGTTCAATGATTTCTTAATCGATTCCGGATACATGGCCGCCGAAGTCGGACGAATGGCTTCATGAGCTTCTTGAGCGCCTTTGCTTTTAGTTTTAAACTTCTTGGTGTTCAAATACTCTCGGCCTAATTCATCATTTATATAGTCGGCGGCTTCGCTGGTGAATTTTGTGGATAAATTAGTGGAATCAGTTCTCATATAAGTTATCAAACCTATTGACTCGCCGTTTATGTCAATGCCTTCATAAAGTTTTTGCGCTATCATCATGGTCTGTTTGGCCGAAAAATTCAACCGATGATTCGCTTCTTGTTGCAGGGTGGAAGTGGTAAAAGGAGCATTAGGATTTCTTTTGACTTCTTTTTTAGAGATATCAGAGATGTAATATTTTTGTGTTTCCAGTTCCTGGGTTAGCTTGTTGGCTTCCTGATCTGATGTTATGGCCATTTTATCTAAAGTCTTGCCATTTACTTTTTGCAGCTTAGCTGTAAAGTCTTCATTTTTTTCTGTTTTAAAATCACCGGTTATTTCCCAATATTCTTCGATTTTAAAATCTTGTATTTCCCTTTCTTTTTCCACCAGTAGCCTGACAACCACGGATTGAACCCGGCCGGCTGAAAGTCCGCGAGCTACTTTTTTCCATAAGAAAGGGGAGAGCTTATAACCCACCAGGCGATCTAAAATTCGGCGGGCCTGCTGGGAATCAACCATGTCAATATCAATCGCTCGAGGATTTTTTAGCGCTTCTTTAATGGCCTCCTCGGTTATCTCATGGAAAGTTATTCTTTTGGTTTTAGCTATTGGAGTTTTAAATATCTGGGCCAAGTGCCAAGAAATAGCCTCGCCTTCGCGGTCTTCGTCAGTGGCGAAATAGATCAGATCGGCTTTTTTAGCCAAAGCGCTTAATTCCTTGACTCTTTTTTTAGCTTTAGCTGGGATGGTATAGGTAGGCTCAAAATCATGATCAACATCAACTCCCAATTTGCTGGCCGGCAAATCGCGAACATGGCCAAAAGAGGATTCTATTTTAAAATCCTTAGATAAAAATTTTGATATTGTTTTGGCTTTAGTTGGTGATTCCACTATGACCAGATTTTTCATTTTGGTATTGTTAATTTCTGATGTAATTTTTTCCTCCCAGGTCTTTTATCAGGCTTTTTATTTCCATGATCGTTAAAGTGCTCAAGAGGACATTAATATTAAGTTTACTCATTTTTTTTATTTTGTCAATGTGCATGGGTTCTTTAGATAATAAATCTAAGACTATTTTTTCTTCGTTGTTGTCAATTTGTGGTTGGCTTTTTAATTTTTCAAAGACGGTTTGGATGTTTAATTCTTGCAGGATATCATCGGCGCTGGTGATTAATTTTGCGCCCTCTTTTATCAAGTTATTGGTGCCTTGGCTGTTAGCGCTGTAAATGCTTCCCGGGAGGGCGAATATGTCCCTGTTTTGGTCCAGGCCGTAGCGCGCAGTGATAAGCGAGCCGGAACTCTTGGGCGCCTCTATTATTAAGACAGCCTTGGATAATCCGGAAATGATGCGGTTTCTCATGGGAAAGGTGTATTTGGTCGGGTAGGTGCCGATAGGATATTCGGCTATAAGGCCACCGCCGGCATTGATTATCTTGTCGGCAATATATCTGTTGCTGGAGGGAAAAACGCATTGCTTGTCCGGGCCCGATCCTAAAATCGCTATGGTTTTTCCGCCGGCCTCCAAACAGGCTTTATGCGCCATGGCATCAATGCCAAAAGCTAAACCGGATATGATAGTAAGGCCGCTTTTAGCCAACTGGCTGACAATTTCTGCGGTGGCTTGCTGGCCGTAACTGGAAAATTTTCTTGTGCCGACGACAGCCAAACAAGTGTTTTTTAAAAAATCAATTGATCCGCGATAATATAAGACAGGAGGCGGGTTAAATATTTCTTTTAAATTACTAGGGTAATTGTCATCGGTTAAGATAACAGCTTGGACATTTTCTCTGGCCATTAATGCCATTTCCTCTTCCGGATTTATTTCCTGCCTCTGTATTATTATTTCACTGGCTAGGTTTTCATCTAAACCGGCGGAGATTAATTGCTTTTGGCTGGCTTGCCAAGCCATTTTAAGATCACTAAAAAAATCGATCAGTTTTTTAAAATTTACCGGACCGATTTTTTGAATTCTAGAATAAGCCACCCAATATTTTAAGTGGTTATCAGGCTTATTGTTTTCAATTATTAATCCCTCCACTGGCTAAAGTTATTAGTCTAATTAATATTGACAAATGAATAGCTATCTGATAATGTCTGATGTTGTAAGCAGATAACAGGTATTATTCTGTCTGCTAGTTGATAGGTCTGGTTATCCCCCTCCTGGTGGCTTGATTTATCGCTAATTATGATTTTACTCTTTATGAGTATTATCATATACTAGTAGGCAGGATAGTATCTATTATCTTTTGAACATTCCAATCCGAGCGGGGGTAGCCAAATCAGGTAAGGCGGAGGCCTGCAAAGCCTTAATGTGTCGGTTCAACTCCGGCCCCTCGCTCCAAAGCCACTTTCGCACTTAGATGCGTCTTTAGTTTAACTGGATATAGCTCAGCTCGTAGAGCGCTCTGCCCGGTGCAGAGAGGACGGTGGTCCAAATCCATCTATTCCGACCAAATCGCTAACCAGTGCCCCAATGGTGGAATTGGCAGACACGACGGACTTAAAATCCGTTGACTTTAGAGTCATAAGGGTTCAAATCCCTTTTCGGGCACCACTTTTCTCACTTTTATTAATTAAATTTGTTCATTGCGCTTTTAAGCGAAATATTAACCGCTTCTTCAACTGCTGAAGCGGTTTTTTTTATGGTCTCTTTGGCTTTACTTGATTGCAAAAAGCCTATTTTAGTCAGGACATAATCAGCGCTGCCAATCTTTTCTTTTTTGGGTGTAGCCACGCCTATTCTTACTCTGGCAAAATCTTGAGTTTTAATATGTTGGATGATTGATTTCACCCCGTTGTGTCCGCCGGCTGAAGAATCTTTAATAATCTTTATTCGGCCCAGGGGCAAATCAATGTCATCATGGATAACAATAATATCTGCCGGCTCTATTTTATAATATTTGATTATGGCTCCAACGGCGGCGCCAGAATTATTCATATAGGTTTGCGGTTTTACCAGGATGATTTTTTGATCCGCTAGGCTGCCGGTGGATATTTCCGCTTGAAATTTTTTTTCTTCTTGAAAATTTTTAAAATTAAAAACATCAGCTATATTATCTATGGCTAAAAATCCGATGTTGTGCCAAGTTTTGGCGTATTCTTTGCCTGGGTTACCTAGGCCGACTATGACTTTCATGCTTTTTGTTTTTTCTTTGGGCTAATTCCCTTGATCTTTGTTTGGCAATGCCTTCTTCGTTGCCGTATTTTTTGTTTTCTTTGGCTTCAATTAAGACATTCCATTTCTTTGTTTCGATTTGAATGGGCGTGCCCAAGATATTGAATTTTTGCCTGATATTGTTTTGTAAGAATCTTAAATAGGAAAAATGTAATATTTTCGGATCATTAACATAAACCATGAAGCGGGGAGGATTGGTGCTAACCTGCTCTATTTTATAGATATAAGGATTCTTTAAGCCCCGGCCTCGTGACGGGCGATGACGGCTGACTTGGTATTTTAAAAACTTATCCAATTGGCTGTTGGAAATTTGTATTTGTTTTGATTTTTGGATATCAAGTATCATATCCAATATTTTTCTGGTTCGAACTTCGTCTTTGGCCGAGACAAAAATAATGGGAGCCCACCACAGGTAGGGGAATTGATTATAATAATAATCAACGTATTGATTTATAGTGTTGGTGTCTTTTTCGGGTATCAGATCCCACTTGTTGGCAACAATAATAAGCGACTTGCCGCTGTCTAATATTTCTTGGGTGACTTTTTTATCCAAAGAATCTATTTTCTTCTGGGCTTCAGTCACAAAAACCACCACATCAGCCTGGTCTATAGTATGAAGCGATTTGTCGATTGATTTCCTTTCCAATGTTTTATGGCCGATTTTGCTTTTTCTGACTATGCCGGCCGTATCAATTAAAATAAAATCATTTTCTTTATAAGAAAAGCCGATGTCCTGCGATTCGCGGGTGGTGTGGGCGATATCGGTGACAATCACTCTTTCTTCGCCTAAAATAGAATTTAAAATTGATGATTTTCCGACATTGGGCTTGCCCACAATGGCTACCTTTATTTCCGCCTTCTTTCTGTCCGGCCTTATTTTTGCTTTTCGCTTAGGCAGAATGCCGGTTAACATATCCAGCAAATCGCCGCAACCGGATCCGTTGGCAGCCGAAATCATATGCGGTTCACCTAGGTTAAGGGCGTACAAATCACCGGCCATTTGGTGGTATTTTATGGAATCGGCTTTATTGCCGACTAGAATGGTTTTGTTTTTTTTGCCGCTTTTTATTATTTCCCTGGCCAGTTCTTTATCTGTGGAGAGAACGCCGGCTTTTATGTCGATTAAAAACAAGATCAAATCGGCATCATCGATGGCTTTGTGAGCTTGTTTGACAATATTTATTTCGATTTTACCCGTTTGTTTTCTTTCTATATCTAGTCCCCCGGTATCAATGACAATAAATTCTTTGCCTTGCCAAGATACCTTATCAATGTTGCGGTCTCGAGTGGTGCCGGAAATAGCCGAAACAAGCGCTTTGTTTTTTTCTACTAAGCGGTTGAAAAGAGTTGATTTGCCGACATTGGCCCTGCCGACTATGGCGATTTGCGGTAAAGTTGTTTTCATAATAATTATAGTATCGTAAATAAGCCTTCTTGGCAATAAAAAGGTATTATTATGACATTTTATTTAATCAATAAATTATTGCTATCTTTCAAATAAGGTGGTAAAGTGAAAAATAATAATCATAAATAATCATTTATGAATCCAGAAAAACAACCAAAAAGGCCGATTGAATCCATGGGTTATTACAATATAACTCCAGAACAGGCTACGGCGGAAGAAAAAGAAAGGGAATTGGATCAAATGTTAGAGAGGGTTTTAACCAGCGAAGCGGCTGTTAAAATCAACGAAGGCAATAATGGCATAATTTTAGAATTAGACACCACCAATCTGCCAGAAGAAGTGAGAGATTATTTTTCTGAAAATTCGGAAGATGATAGCGAAGAAGATGAAAAGGTGGCTCTTAAGCTTCTTAAGATATACACCGGCACCGAGGGGCGCCATGAATATGATTTACAAAAAAAGGCCAGGCGGGTTCTCAAAGAAGAAAAAATAGAAGGAGTTAAAGTGCCTAAACCTAGGAATTTTCGCGAACTGGTGATTACCAGCGACGACATTGCCAAACATTTAAAATCACTGGGCATTAAAATCGGTCCGGAAAGAATAGTGGAAATAATTTCTATGGATTTGGTTCCGGGCCAAGATTTGGCCAGGCTGATGTATCAAGCTTATGTTAGAGAGCATGAATCGGAGTTTAATGAGGCTTATCCGGATCTGGATTTGGAAAGCCATCTGCAGCGGATAGATGTTAATTCTTTGATTAATTTAGTGCACCATTTGGCTGGCATTAAAAACAAATATAGCAATTTTGACGATTCGCCCCAAGCTTCCCAAGAGAGGGCGCAAATTGCCAGGACTATAAATCAAGATATCGCTTACAAAGGAATATTGGACAGAAAGCACGCCGACAATTTATCTAAAGCCATTAGTGCTTTGCATAAGCATGGCATTTATCATCGTGATCTTCATCCGAGAAATATTATGATTGATGAAGACGGCAATTTGGAAATAATTGATTTTGGTTCGGCTAAAGAAATAAATCCAGAAAAAGATTCAGACGTAAAAAGCGTCTATCAATCCGGGCCCGAACATACCCGTCCTTCTGATCGGGGCATCATTAGCATTGTCAAACAATTGTCTAAAACAGAGGCTGATCGCGAACAGGAGACCAGAATTAGCCGCTTGGGCGATCCGGAAACACTCCTGGCTAAATTATCAGCCAAGAAACCAAAAATTTGGACTGATTTTATAGCCGAAGTTAAACAAAAACAGGAGACGGAAGATTTTACTTCAGAGGATGTTGATAAAATCATAAGTTTGTATGAAAATTTATTTGGCCGTGGCTCTGATCATAAAATACGCATAGCTTTGCTTTTGGAGATGTCGAAGCTGGGCAGAAAAGAAGAGGTTATAAATTATCTTAAGGCTAAAATTGAAACTGAAAACAGCCGGAATAAGCAGTATCGCTCTGATTTTCTAATCAATCAATACCAATCACTCCTTGATTTTTTGTCCTAAAGATTATTTTTTTATTTCAAATAGTGGTATAATTAAATAAATCAAATTTGCCAGGAGGCAATGCCTATCTTAAAACTAGCAAACCGTGGCTAAAAATTTATTCTAATTTTTAATCCTGATAATGTTTATGTTGTCAGGTTTTTTTGTTTGGGCCGATTAGGCTTTGCCATCTTACAATGGATTAACTATTTTGGTATAATTAAAACAGACTATAAAAATAATCATAATCTTATGGATCCCTCAAACCCGTCTCCTTTCACCTCACCGCCTCAGCCTGATTTCAATTCCACCGAGTTAAGCTCGATGGATTATAAAGACAGGCAAATTCACTATGAAATCAAAAAAAGGCATTGGCAGAGGTGGGTTTTTTATATAATTTTATCAGTTGTTTTTTTGAGCATGACGGCTTATGTGGTGTTTGTTTACAATGAAAATGTAAAACTAGTTAACAATATTACGGCGGCCAATCAAAGCCTTAAAATAACCACTCAAAGTTTAAGCGATTCCGAAAAGCAATCTATTGAAAGGCAAAGGCAGATTTCCGAGCTGGAAAAATCCTTGGCCGACAATCAGGTTGTGTTGGATCAAAAAACGGCTGATTTGCAGAAAGCTACCGCAGAGCAAACCCAGCTGATTAATAAATACCAAAATTTTAAAGTTAAGTTAGGTTCGGCTGACGCCAATATTTATTCTTTTTTAATCAATTTCAGCACGGGAGTTTCAGCGGCCGATATCTCCAAGGTTCCTTTAGCCGAGTATAATTTTGGAGGAGAAGATACGGATGAAGACGGCTTGTCCAATGCTATTGAAACGGCTTTAGGTACGGATATAAATAAAAAAGACACTGATGGTGACACTTTCTCTGACAAAGCGGAAATACTTAGCCGTTATAATCCCCTGGGAACTGGCAAGTTGCCGATTAACCCTGTTTTTTCTGATTTGAACAAGGGTCTGATTTTAATACAGGTAGAACAAAACAAGGCGGCTTGGTATATCAATCCCAAAGATGGCAAGCGTTATTTCTTAGGCAGTCCGGCTGAGGTTTTGCAAGAAATAGAAAAATTATGAAATCACCAGAATCATTAAATCATGAACAAGAACCGGCCGAAATAAAAAGTCTTGAAGAATTTGACATGGAATTTTTTCAAGAAATGGAAGGAGAAAATGGCTGGATTGCTTTAGGACAGGATAATTGCCTAAATCCGCAATATTTTACTGTCATTGGTACCAAGGGCGAAAAGTTAGGCATAGTCGGAGTTTATGATACGGAAGATGAAAAGAACATCACTCACACTGTGGTAGATCCCAAATACAGAGGCCAGGGGCTAGCGGCTAAATTCAAGCAACTGCTAATGGACAAGCTTAGTTTGCCGTTTATTACCTTGACGATTGATATTGATAATAAAAAATCTATTCGAGCAGCAGAAAATTTAGGTGCAATAAAAACTAGCAGTCGGCAATATGAAGATGAATTTCATAAGTTTAGGTATACTTATAAACCGGTCCAGAAAAATCAATCAAAATAAATTAAAATCTAGATGCTTCAGTTCATGACTTTTTTTAAAAATACATACAATCAATTAAGTACTATTTCCTGGCCGGCTGCTTATCTGCTTATTGTAAACCTTGTTCCAATTTTTGGCGTGGCTTTCTTTGATTGGAGCCTTTATCAGATCTTGTTGGCGTATTGGTTAGAAAATATTGTTATTGGCTTTTATGCAATATTAAAAATTGCTAAAGCCAGCGGCGGCTTTATGTTTAGTCCTGGGTCTGGCCAAAGTGGAAATTTGTTTAAATTGTTTATAATTCCATTTTTTATTGTTCATTTTGGCGGTTTCACTTTAGGCCACGGCTTGTTTATTTATGCTTTATTCGGACCAAATGGTTTTTTCCCCAGTACTGCGATTACCATTGCGCCTCTTCTGATTATCTTTGGTCTTTTTATGGTCAGTCATGGCGTTTCTTTTTGGCAAAATTACATCAAGAATGAAGAATTCCGCCAGGTATCGCCTCTGGAAATGATGCATGCGCCTTATAGCCGGATTATTGTCATGCATCTGACAGTTATGGGAGGCGCTTTCGCCTTTAGTTTTTTGGGATTAAATAGTTTATCGCGCGTAATTATAATTTTAATAAAGACCTATTTTGATTATAAACTTCATCTGCGCCAGCATCGGAAATTAGGCTTGAATATAATCTAATTTTAAAATGTTTGTATAAGTTTTAACATATGGAATATAATAAACTTACCCCAGAGGAAGAAGCTGTTATATTAGACAAGGGCACTGAAACGCCTTTTAGCGGAGAATATGAACGTAACTTTGACAAGGGTGTTTACATTTGCAAGCGTTGCGGCGCTGAACTTTTTAAATCCGATGATAAATTTGATGCCAAATGCGGCTGGCCGAGTTTTGATGATGCTATTTCGGGGGCTATAAAAAAGATACCGGATGCCGACGGCCTGCGCACCGAAATACAATGTGTTAATTGCGGAGCTCATTTAGGCCATGTTTTCTTAGGCGAAGGTTTTACCGATAAAAACAAGCGTTACTGTGTTAACTCAATTTCTTTGAAATTCAACAAAGATGGAAAAAAATAAGCAAGAAATTATTTTGGGCGGAGGCTGTTTTTGGTGCACCGAAGCGGTTTTTATAGAAATAAAAGGAGTGCTTGAAACTCTGCCCGGCTATAGCGGCGGCCAGAAGGAAAATCCGACTTATGAAGAAGTTTGCAGCGGAGAAACCGGCCAGGCCGAGGTTTTGAAGCTGGTTTATGACAGCCAGATTCTGCCTCTGGAAAAGATATTAAAAATATTCTTTACCATGCACGATCCCACCTCTTTGAATAAACAAGGCCAGGATGTTGGCACTCAGTATCGCTCGGTTATTTTTTATGAAACAGATGAACAGAAAAAGATAATTGATGATTTTATTTCACAAGCCCAATCGGAGTATTCCAAGCCGATTGTCACCGAAGTAAAAAAGCTGGATAAATTTTTTTCGGCCGAAGAATACCACCATTTTTATTTTAAGAAGAATCCCGATCAAGCTTATTGCTCTTTCGTGATTGCTCCCAAAATCAAAAAAATTAAAGAAAAATTTACTTAATATATATGAAACAAAACATCTTAATCTTATCTTTTATTATTTTAGTTCTGGTGGCCGTTATTGTAGTGACGCGTTTTGGTCTTAGCGGTCAAGAGGACAATTGGCTTTGCCAAGATGGCACTTGGGTTAAGCATGGCAATCCTAAAAATCCGGCTCCTATTAGCGGTTGCGGTGTAGAAAAAACAGTTACTAATTTTGAAGAATGCGCTGCCCTGGGCCAGCCCATTGTTGAAAGTTATCCCAGGCAGTGTCAGTTTAACGGCCAAAATTTTGTAGAAGATATCGGCAATGGGCTGGCTAAGGCTGATTTAATCAGGGTTGATAATCCACTACCCAATCAAAAAATAAACAATCCAGTAATTATTTCTGGTGTCGCCAGGGGTTATTGGTTTTTTGAGGCCAGTTTTCCGGTTAATGTCTATGATGATAACAGTAATTTACTAGGCACGGGCATTGCCCAAGCTCAAAGCGATTGGATGACTACTGATTTTGTGCCTTTTTCTTTAACTTTGCAGTTTTCTCAGCCTCAAACTGCCAAAGGTGTATTAATTTTAAGAAAAGACAATCCTTCCGGCTTGCCGGAAAATGAGGATCAATTGGAGATACCAATTTTTTTCCAATAAAATATAAGTAATAATTATCTGTAATGTCTTATGAATGAGAGATTTTTAAACCATCAGAATGGAGATCGATTTGTCGAGAGGGAGCCAGAGATAGTTGAAGAAATTTTAGAAGACCAGGAAGCTGACAGCGTAGATGATGAATTTGATAAATATGACGAAGAAGAACAGGAAGATTTAAGCGAGCCAGCCTTAAATAAGGAGCCGGCCAAGCCCGATTATTCCAAACCGCCAAAATTAGAGCTGTCTGATATGTTAAATCAAGAAGGAGAGATTATTGATTTCAGCCAAGCCAGGAGCTATCATGAACTTATTGAAATGATTACCAGAGAGGGGACGATTAAAAATCAATTAGGCCAAGAACTGCCAGCCGAAACAGTCATTAATTTGATTTATAAATTGACTTATCAGGATTTGAAAAATTATCAAAAAGAAGACTGGACCAATATTACTTTGCGTCACAAGTTAAGGGAAACAGTGGCTAAACTGATTTATGATTACAAAAAAACCGATGAATTCAGAGCTCTAGCCGGATTGGATTTAAGCGGAGCTCAAACTATTTATGAAATTATCAAGTTAGTTTATCAGAAAGAAAAACTAATTGACGCTCAAGGAAACTATGTTGGTCCTGACGTTATAGCCGGCCATATCCAGGAAGGCCATTTGCATCTGTTGCCCGAGCTGATTCGTTTTAAAATCATAGAAATAAATAAGCGTGAAAGCGAAGAGCATTTGGCTAGGGTTTCTAAAAAACCAGAGTCAGAGCCAGTTAAACCAGCTTTGAATCCAGTGAAGAGATTTTTTTCCAGATTTAAATTTTGGAAAAAATAAATATTTATGTTGTTAAAAAAATATTCCAAACTCATTCTGTCGCTGGCCTTTACTTTCTTGGCCGGTTTGGCCGGCTCAATTTTTACCGCCTCCGAAGTTCCAACTTGGTACAGCACTCTTAATAAGCCTAGTTTCAACCCGCCAGCTTGGCTTTTTGCCCCGGTTTGGACAACCCTCTTTATTTTAATGGCGATTTCTTTGTATCTGGTTTGGTCGGCGAATAATAAAAAATCTAAAATGGCTGTTGTAGTTTTTGTTATACATTTATTTATCAATTCCTTTTGGTCGCTGGCTTTTTTTGGCTGGCATAATCCTTTGTTAGCTTTTTGTACTATTATATTGTTATGGCTGGCGATTATTTTTTTAATGATTTATTTTTGGAGAATCAGTAAATTATCCAGCCTGCTTTTATTGCCCTATATCCTTTGGGTGAGTTTCGCCAGCCTATTGAATTTTTATATTTTGATATTGAACTAGTTATTTATTTTTTAGATTTTTTACCAAATAAAATAGCCATTGACTTATTAGGTCAATGGCTGGTTATTTTCTAGATTAAAACATGGATGTCATCAGAGCGAAGGCTCGAGTGACCGGAAATTCTCCCGGGAACCTATTAAAGCTTACATGCCCGTCCATGTACAATATGTTGCCGCCACCAGGAATATGGTTGAATTCGCTGCCGAGAGAACTCGACAAATCAAACATATACGGTATGACTGATTGCGCTTGCGCGCTGCCAGCGGGATTATTGATGTCAGTGATGAAGAACCGCTCGATGCCTTCTCGGACTCGATAGAGCGTCTTTTGCTCGGCAAAGGCATTGGCGAACTTAAGATCCTGATCATACTCCGCTGGATTATTCGTCATAGACGCTGTCGTTAGCAGGGTCAAAATTCTCACGATAAAGCCGGGATCCAAATACGTGCCGACGGCCTGAAGTGGACTTACGAGATTGGCTATGGCTGGATTGTTGGCATCCGCGCCTTTCATTAAATAATCATCGCCCGCCTTGCCGGACAACACCCAGCCGAGATACATATATGACACCGCGCTGAAATTGCACGGGTCAATCGACAGATTCGTATCACCGTTCAGATTAAATTCTCCCGCAGTTTTCCGCTCAGAACCGTCGGAATCGGACGGGCAAACCAAAATAGCTGGATCTGTCATGTATTCTGGATAAACGGCTTTACCGTCGAAGATGAATTCCGCATCTCCGCCGGCTGTGGCTGGAGGCGCGGGTGGAGCCAATCGCGGGTTGACGAAACCGCAGGGTGTCGAACTGTAGCCGACTACTCGATCCGGTTTCTGCCTGTCACTTGATGTGTACCCCATCATCGGTGGATACTTACCACCAGATTCATTGGCATACATTTTGAAAATAAGCCCGAACTGTTTCAGATTGTTGGCGCAACTGGATCGACGTGCCGCCTCTCTGGCTCGCGCCAGCGCTGGCAAAAGTATGGCTGCCAAAATGCCGATAATGGCTATAACTACTAAAAGTTCTATCAATGTAAAACCGTTTCTCTTTTTCATTTTCTTATGTTTCCTTTTGTCGTTTTTCTGATCGTTGTTCTTCTGAAATAAAAAAACTTAGTACTGTCTTGTTAAATGCCGCTATTTATGTTTGCTTATACATAGGTAAAAACTCCTTTGTTTTTTTAGCTATCTTTAGACTATCAATGTGCGTTAGCTTTACAGCTGACATAAGTATACTTTTTATGGCTGTTTTGTCAAGGTGTCACTTCATTGTAAATATCAAAAAACCGCTGTCTGTCAGCGGTTTTTTTGGCTCTTAATTTTTTAATCTTGCCCTAAAATTATCAGGAAGTTGGCGCTGGAACTTAAAGAAACAGGAATACTGGTAATTACGCTTGTTCCGTAGATTTTCGCCAATTCCAAGGTTGTGCCCGGGTTTTTGCCCTTGGAAAAATCATAAATTAAAGTTTTGGCATAATCATGATTATCAGCATTGCCGGCACTAGTGACATCAAAGCCCTTGGTTTCTAATTCGGATTGTTGTTTGCTGGCATAGCCTGTTATCCAAGTGCCATTTCTAATTTCAATTGTGGCTCCTTCTGTTTTATAATCAGCTGTTAGTGTTTTGGGCAAGGTGTTATCGGTCTTTTTAGTTTCCACTTGATTATCAGTAGTGGTGGCGCTAGTGCTAGCCAATTGATTAGTAGATTGATAAACAGTTGTACTACCGACGGTTTTTATTTCTGTTCCGGTTGTATAGAAAATATTCTGCCATAATTTTTTTATAGCTTCAAAATTGCCGTCATTGGGTATAAGGACATAGGCTCCGTTTATGATTTGCGAATGGACCAAGCCGCCACTGGCATCTGATAGGGTGTGGTTTATTATTTTACTGGTATCAATATCTTTGGCCATTTGAGCCAGCTTAAGCAGTTGCCATATTTCTAAATTAGTGGAGATATGTTCGTTGTAAGCGGTTAAAAGGCTGTTTAATTTTTTAGGATTTAAAATCGTATCAAAATGGAAGACTTTGTCTTTTAGAGCTGATAAAATGTTTTGTTGCCTTTTTGATCTGGCAAAATCAGATCCTTCAATACCCAAAGCATGCCTTGATCTGGCGTATTTTAAAGCCGTGGCCCCATCCATATGTTGTTGGCCTTTCTTTATATTAAGAGTTTCATAACGGTTTTCTATAGGGAAGATATCTTCCTTGCCTCTGATAGGATATTCCATATCAATTAAATCTCTTTCCACATAAACATCAACTCCGCCGAACTCGTCAATTAATCTTTCAAAACCGGAAAAATCAACAGTGACATAATATTTTATATTAGTATCAACCAGATCGTTTAAAACACTAGCCATTTCACGTCCGCCGCTGCCCTCTTCTTTTTTTTCCGCGTAAGCGTTGATGGCGTTTATTTTAGTCCAATCATAGTTGGCTGTTTTGACGCTTAAATCACGGGGGATCGATAGCATAGCCACTTGATTGGTGCTGGGTTTGAATGATCCCAGGATTATAGTGTCAGCCAGCGTGCCGCCTTCATGGCCGCTTCCGCCCATGCCAATTAAGAGGACACTTATTCGGTCTTCATCTTCGCCTATCAAATCCTTACTGCCAGCTCCTATTAATCTTCCCATTTGCTGCAACAAATTAAGCTTAGCCAGATTTTTAATTAGATTTTCATCAGAAAAAACTATGGAAGACGAAAAAACTGCCAAGCATATTACTATTACTATAATAACACTGGCAATTATTTTTTTGAGGTTATATTTTCTTTTGGGTCGGTAGCGGTTGTTTGCTAGCGCAATTTTTTCCGTTTCAGCTGTTTTTATGTTTTCTTCATTATCGTCTGATAATAGGTTGACCTTGACTTTTCTCATTATTTTTTATAAATTTAATGCTCTTGTTGATAAGATGATAAACACATTTTACATTGTAGCTTATTAGTTGATATTTGACAAGGTTTTATGTTATAACAAAGCTTGTAAAATATCATTTTAAGTGTTATAATCATGAGTAGATATAATAAATTATAAAATAAGTGGATAATTCTTCTGATTACAATTCTGGTGATGGCCAATACTCATTTAATGCGCCCAGTCCCGGCAAATTCAAGAGGTTATTGGATTTTATTTGGGAAATGGCCAAAATAACTTTAATTTCCCTGGTTATCGTGTTGCCGATTAGATATTTTTTAATTCAGCCTTTCTATGTTAAGGGCGCTTCCATGGAGCCTAATTTCCACGATCATGAATATTTGATTATTGATGAAATAAGCTACCGTTTCAATGAGCCTAAAAGAGGGGATATAATAGTTTTTAAATATCCCAAAGATCCGAGGCAGTTTTTTATCAAAAGGGTTATCGGTTTGCCAGGCGAAACAGTCAAGATTGATAATGGCTCAATTTTTATAACCCCGGTCGGCGGTCAGTCCAATGTTTTAAAAGAGGACTATTTGGCCAGCGGCGTGGAAACTAGGTTGCCGGTCAGCGGTTACGGGGAACTAAAATTGAAGGATAACGAATATTATTTAATGGGTGATAATCGTGATCAAAGCCAGGATTCTAGAACTTTTGGTCCGGTGAGATCTGATTTTATAATTGGTCGAACTTGGCTTAGGGGCTGGCCTTTTAATAAGTTAACACTATTTACCACTCCCCAATACGGATTTTAAACTTAAAACACCAAAATATACTATGACCAGAAAAAAAATAGCTGGAATAAGAAAGCCTATGGAGAAAAAAGTTGTTAAAGAAATCAAAAAACCAAAAAAAACCAAAAGGGATTTATCCACCGTTACCGGTATGCGCGATATACTCCCTCAAGATCAAAAATATTGGGAAAGAGTAAGGGAAGTGGCCAAACAGATTTCCAAAGATTATGACTATGAAAGAATCGATACGCCTATTTTGGAATATTCGGAATTATTTGTCAGAGGAGTCGGTTCGCAAACGGATATTGTCGAGAAAGAAATGTTTTCTTTTGTGGATCAAGGCGGTGATAGTTTAGTTTTGAGGCCGGAAGGCACTGCCTCGGTTGTCAGGGCTTATATCCAACACGGCTTGCTCAACCATACCCAGCCGGTTAAATTTTTTTATGAAGGTCCGCTTTTTAGGCATGAAAAGCCCCAATCCGGCCGGTATAGGCAATTCTTTCAATTTGGTTTTGAAGCTATCGGCGAAGATAATCCGGCCTTGGATGCCCAGCTTATATTAATGGGTTGGAATTCTTTAAACGATTTAGGCATTGAATCGGTTATCCAGGTTAATAGTATCGGTTGCAAGGAATGCCGCGAAGAATACAAGAAAGCCCTAGTTAAATATTATAAGACAAAATCCAAGCTTTTATGTGAAAATTGTAAAAACAAGATGGGCAGGAATCCTTTGCGCCTTTTGGATTGCAAGGAAGAAGGTTGCCGCAGTCTTCGGGAAGATTCCCCGCAAATATTGGATTACTTGGATGATGCTTGCAAAAATCATTTTATGAAGGTAATCGGTTATTTGGATGAATTGGATTTACCCTATGTTTTAAATCCTTATATTGTCAGGGGCCTTGATTATTACACCAGAACAATTTTTGAATATTGGGCTATCGATGATGTGGAAGGAAAAAATGCCTTAGGCGGAGGCGGCAGGTACGACGGTTTGATAAAAATTCTGGGTGGCCGTGAAGAAACTCCCGCTTGTGGTTTAGCTATGGGTATGGATAGGATTGTGGCAAAAATGAGAGAAAAAAATATTGAAGTTCCAGAAGAAAGAATTGATGTGTTTGTGGCTCAATTGGGTGATGCGGCCAAGAAGAAAGCCATGGTGATGTATGAAAATCTTAGGAAAAACGGCAGCTTTACCGTTTCCCAAGCCTTTCATAAGGATAGTTTGAAAAAACAATTGGAAATAGCCAATAAAATGAGAGTCAAATTCACTTTGATTATCGGCCAAAAGGAAGTCGGTGACGGCACTATCATGTTAAGGGATATGCAGGGCGGCGTTCAGGAAGTCATTGATTTCAATAAAATTGAGCGTGAGTTGAAAAAGAGATTGGAAAAGTATAATGAAGGCGCTGTCATTGATCTGACTCAAAATGAAGAAAGTGAAAATAAAATTGAAATGTCCGGCAATATTTCCAGTGAAATTGAAAGTTTAGAAGATCAGAAGGAGGATATTGAGGAAATTGAAAAGTTAGATTTAGAAAAATAATAAATAATAAAGTTATAGTTTTAATATATAACCCATAGAAAGCGAGGTGAAATCACAGTGGCGGAAGTTAAAAGAAAAAAAGGAGAAACATTTGAAGCTTTAGTTAGAAGATTCAGCAAGAAAATACAACAAAGCGGAAGATTGATTCAATCCCGTAAAATTAGATATTATGAGCCTAAGAAAAGCAAAACAGCCGTTCGATCGGCTGCAGCCAGAAGAAAGGAAATATCTGATAAAAGAGAATATTTAAAGAAAATAGGCAAATTAGTTGATGAAAAAGAGAGAGACAATAGAAGATAAAAAGTCTGCCTAGGGAAGTTGGTAAAATTTATAAAGTTTATAAAGTTAAAGATTATTTTTTGACTTTATAACTTTCTAAAGTTTAATTTAGTTAATTAATATGTCTTTAGCTGAAAAGATAAATCAAGATTTTTTAACCGCTTTTAAAAATAAGCAAGACACGACCGTGTCGGTTTTAAGGATGCTAAAGGCGGCCTTAACCAATAAAGAGATCGAAAAAAAGTTGCCCAAAGGGGAACGTTTGCCTGATGCTGATATTACAGCGGTCATAAAATCAGAAATCAAGAAAAGAAAGGATTCATATCTGTCGTACAGCCAAGCTAAACGCTTGGATCTAGCTGATAAAGAAGAGAAGGAAATAGTTATTTTGGAAAAATATTTGCCCGAGCAAATGCCTGATGATCAAGTGAGGGCTGTTGTTTTGCAAGTTATCAAAGATATTGGAACTGCTGGCCCGTCTGCTTTCGGGAAGGTAATGGGAGCGGTCATGGCTCAAACGAAAAATCAAGCTGACGGCCAAATGGTTTCTAAAATTGTCAAAGAAGAATTGAAAAGATAAAAATAAAATTAAGACAAACTAAATAAATCACATGCTTTATGTTTAGTCCACGGCTTTCATCCATGCAGAAGTCGAAAATCGCCAAAAGAGTACTCTTGGTATCTTTCTTGGCGTTTTTTTTACTCTTAATTTTGCCCAGTGTAGGCTTGGCTCAAGCTCCAAACCGTTTTGGCTTGGCTGATGCGGCGGCTATCGGCTTGCCTCAAAATGATTTAAGAGTAGCTATTGTTCGGATTATCCAACTTATCTTGGGATTTTTAGGCATCTTTGCGGTTATTATGGTGCTTTATGGCGGATTTGTTTGGATGACTTCCGGCGGTGACCCGGCTAAAATTGAGAAAGCCAAAAAAATACTGATTAACACGGTTATCGGCATAATTATTATTTTATCATCCTATATTATAACCGCTTTTATTATTGGTATCTTGGCTGGTTTTGGTGGCGGTGGCGACTATGGCCATGGTGGCGGCGGTCCTGGCGATTTGGGCCGTTGGGGCATTGGCGTAGGACCGATTGAAAGCGTTTATCCGTCTCCGGGGCAAGTTGATGTGCCGATTAATACCGCTATTGCTGTGACTTTCAAGGAAAAAATTAATCCCCAGACTATCTGTGGAGCGGCTGTTTGTAACGGCACTGATACGGCCATGACCAATATAGAAATCTGCCAAGTTGATAATAACGGCATCTGTCAGGAAGAAGGCGAAGAATTTTCTGTTGGCGCCTTTTCCGGCAGCATAGTGGACAGTAATGACGACAGAACATTTACTATCATACCAAATAAATATCTGGGCTTAGAAGATTTTGCCAACCGGAGGTTTAAGGTCAATCTAAAGTCAGGCATAGAAACCGTGGCTGAGCCTGGTAAATCAGTCTTTGATAACTTATTTAATGAAGAGTACGCTTGGCAATTTACCACTAATGGAGAATTAGATTTGGATCCGCCCGAAATTATTAATCTAGCTGGTGTTTATCCTTACCCAGATGATTTGCTGGATGATTATGGCGTGGCCTCCGGCCCGACAGCCACTCAATTTTCCGTGGCTCTAACTCTGGCTAATATTAGATTAGAAACATTGTCGTCCTTCGATAGTACTGCTGTTAAGGGGGGCGGCACTACTATTTCCGGAATCATTACTGGCAACTATGGCGGTACAGCTACCGGCTTGGTTACAGTTAGGGTTGATTCCGGCACTGGAGAAATAAAAACCACTTGGCCAGGAACTATGGGCACATTTAACAGCGGCCAATTTGATCCGCCTGGAGCCATTTTGAATATAGGTCCGTACGGCTTGGTCTTTAATGCTGATGGTGTCGTGGCCCGTGGCAATTCTTGGACTTTTAATGTCGTGGCTCACCAAGATGGAGATAAATTGGAACTTAAAGATAATAGCACTACTATTAAAACCTACACTTTTGGCACCGATATTCCTAATCCAGCCGGTTTTGATGATAAATTAATAAGTGATACCAATCTATTTGAAACTTGCGGGGCTAACTGCGTTCAAACCAAGCAGACTGGCGCCGCTACCGCTAAATATAATCTAAATTTCATCGGCACCAGTAGCAACTTCGTTATTACTAAAACTAATGGCCAAGATCAGCAGCCGAATCGCGAGCCCAATGGTCTGCCTGACGCTTATAGGAATACAATCATTCAAATTAATTTCAATGAAGCGGTTAATCCGTCGGTTATAGAAGATAGCATCATTGTCAAAAGAGCTGGTGTTGCAATTACCGGCTATACAGTGGAAATATCCAATCAATATAAAACGATAGAACTGGTGGCTCCCGATGAATGTGGCACAAATAGCTGCGGCGATACTATGTTCTGTTGGCCGGTTTCTGGCAATGCCCAGCCTTATGAGGTAGAGATTTCTTCGGCTACCCTGATGAACGCCAGTGACGCCAAATGTTCGGCTTGGGGCGGAATAAGTGATGGCCATGGCCGCTGTCTTAAGACTGTTGATGGCAAGCAAGTATTTTATCCTTTATCTCCGCAAATGAACGGCCTGGTGGATATGAGTTTTAATGCTTTCAACGGCAGTTTTGACACTTATCAATACAATAATAAAACCATAGGCATTGCCCAAGGTCAATCAGGCAGTGGCGAAGGCAAATCCGGACGCAGTAAGTATGATTTGAATTTAGGCATAATCTGCCAGCCAGGCGATTGTTCTGCTCCTGGGTCAAGAGTGGTAAGCTACGGTTCATCAACTCCGGCTTTTGGCCTTAGTGGTTTCGGTGATAATTTTTCCTGGTCATTTAATATTTCCAGCGAGATAGACAAAAAGGCTCCGCTGCTTAAAACCGATGAACCGGTAGGTGATGATCAAATTAACAGCCCGAAAACTAAAGTTGATTTTAGCTTTGATAGATTGATGCGCAGTTCTACCCTAAAACCAGGTTGGAATTACGGTTCTACTCCAAAGGAAAAATCAGTCAGATATTTGGTTTTACAAACCATCAGCGAATCAGCTGTGCCGGTCGGCTATTGGTCTTTAAAAAATGATTTGGATCAAAATTTCGACGGCTGGGCTGATTTTACCAAGGCTAGCTTAAACCATAATGATTTTGATTTAGCCACCAAATATGGCCCGCTGGCCGGTTCTGGCCTCCAATCAATCAGCCAGAATTGTTTTCTGCCTAGCGCTGGCCCCAAAGAAGCTGCTAAATCAGGACAGATCTGCAGTTATAACGGGTACGCCTTATCGGCTGGTTGCGCTCCGGTTTTGCCCACTAATCCGGCTTCTTATGGTTATTTAAATTGTCCGGAAATAGAAAACGCCAATGAATGCGATTCGACAGATAATTTTTGCAAGGTTTTATATTATGATGAGAGTGCCACCACGACAGATTTAGGCGGTAGTTGGATTATTACCAAAGATCATTCAACTGTTTTAGGCGATGGCAGTACGGGTTGTTGTTTTGGAACTTGCGTGCCCAAACCATAGTTTTCATTTATGAGATTAAATAAGACAATTAAAAAAATTATTTTATCAACGCTTATAGCTTTTGTGGTTATTGGCGTTTTTGGCATTTTTAATTTAGCTTTAGCTCAAGATCGGTTTGGCTTGGAAAACGCCGCCGGCGTTGGCTTAGCTCAAGGTGATCTACGAATTACTATAATTAATATCATCAGGTTTATCTTAGGATTTTTAGGCTTGGTGGCAGTAATTATAATTATGTGGGGCGGTTATCTTTGGATGACGGCTGGTGGTGATGCTAACAAAATAGCTAAAGCCAAAAGAACACTAATTTCGGCTGTTATCGGACTGATAATTATTTTGTCGGCTTTTCTTATCGCTACTTTTGTCATCAGTATCATACCAACCTGCCAGGGCGCGGATTGTCCCACTGATTCTTGCCCCACGCCGCCTTGTACGCCCACTTGCGATAATCCGCCTTGTACGCCCAGCACTTCTAATCAATACACTTATATAAATAAATTCAAGGATGATTCCATTCCTTGGTCGAGGATTATCGGCTCCGCTTTTAGCGGCGTGGCTAGAATACCCAATAGCGAAAATTTAAAGGTGGGAGGCTATGCCAAAAATCGCGATGGCACTGTTGTCAGCATGGAATTATTTACGGCGCCTTTGGCCGGTTCTTTTACCGCTCAGAGCCCGTTTTCTGATGTGCCGACAGATCAGGAAATTGTTAATAATGTTTTTGCTTCTTGGAATTCACTCTCTTATGCTATTAATGATCAGTATAAAGCTAAAATATCAGCCTTATTATCTGGTGATAAGACAATTGAATCTCGCGAAGTCAAAACTATTATCAAACCCTTGCATTGTTTTAATAATGTTCAAGACCAAGGCGAAACCGGCGTTGATTGCGGCGGCGATCCGGCTGTTTTAGGTGATGATTATTGCGGCGCTTGCGATGGTGGCAGCTGTACCGAGGATAGTGATTGTGCTTCCGGTGTTTGTCTGCACGATGGCACTTGTGCTTTTGCTCCGGTTATTTACAGTCTGGAGCCGAATAACGGAGCTGTTGATAATTATATTACTATTTGGGGACGACATTTTGGCGCTGGTCCTGGATCGGTTATGCTGATAAAAGATGATGTTATAGTGGCTTATGGCGAAATCAATGCGGCCACTGATTGTATCAATGGCTGGACCGATACTCAAATTGTTTTCAAAGTTCCCACTGTGGATTTGGATAATTATCAAGTTGTGGTGGAAAATGATATCGGCTTAACCAGCAACTCTAAGGAATTTACAGTTAACACTATAGAACGTCCGGGTATTTGTTCCATTGACCCTGTTTATGGGGTTAATCCTAATCCGATAGAAATTGCCGGTAATAATTTTCCCACTTCTCCCGACGGCCAAGTCCAGTGGAATTTCCAACCGGATATTTTTTCCAGTCCGGAAGTAGACTGGCTTAGCTCCATTTTAGCTAGCGACATAGTGCCGGAAAGCGGCGTAGGCACCACCAGTATTAGGATTTATAATGGTACAGAATATAGCAATTATTATAATTTTATAATCAGCCGTGGCGAAATAGGCGATCCTTGCGGTGAACCTGGAGCCAGTGTTTGTTCGGCGGCCAATGTTTGTAACACCGGATTATTTTGCGATCCCAACCAAAGTTGTACCTGCCAAGTGGTAGTCAATGCTTGCGAACCTGGGTTCTCCAGAAGTTGCGACGATTTCTCTCCTTGTACAGCTACCGAAGTTTGCCCGGTTAGCGGTAGTTGGGATGATGCTGTTTGCACAAAAACTGATCCGACTTGTTCACCGGGAGTAACAGTTGATCCGGCTGTCCAATCTATTTTTGCTTGGGCCTTTATCTACGGCAACGGCTATGGTTTTACACCGCCGCAAGTCATAGAAGATTGCAGCCGTGTCGCTTCTTGTTATCCCAATCAGAAACTGCCCAGTCCTGCTCCGTGGTATGAAGGTGTCGGAGCCACCGAAGGTTGGGATCCAATTATTCATCCGGAATTATCAATCCAGGATCCTAAGGCTTGCATTAATGCCACTATCTCGGCGCGGTTCACTCAAAAAATGAATGCCCAATCAGTTGAAGATCATGTTAGAGTTTATAAATGCACCACTAAAGAAGGCACCAGTTGTACTCTGGTGACAGGGGAGGTTGCAGTTTATCCGGCCGACAACGGCGTAAGGGATTATTTTAAATTCGGCAGTCCCACTATAAGCAGTCCGGCTACTTTTGAAGCTGGTTCTTGGTATAAAATTGTTTTAACCAGTGGCATCAAGAGTTTGTTTAATGTGGATATGGCTGTTAATAATCAAGTCGTAGCCGACAGATTTTGCAATGTCTCCGGCATAACTGATGCGGTTTATTGCTGGAATTTTCAAACCAGGACAACCAATGCTTATTGTGATCCGGGCTGTCCGGAATGCAATCCCGATCCTAAAACTTTAAATTATTATTTCCAAACACAGCAATTCAGCACTGATCTTATCAGTAAGGATAATGTCTGCTTGATGATCGATCCCTGGGCTTATAATTGGGATTGGTCTTCGGAAGACGAATCTAAGGTTCAAATAACCAATACTGGCGGAGAGCCGGAGCAAATAGGCACGGCTTACGGCGAAAATTATAATCTTATTCCTGGTTTCACCAAAGTGTTGGCCGAATTAACGCAAACCGGCCAAAATGATTATTGCCGGGTGATTACTGATTTTACCAATCCAGTGGTTATGGAAAGCGCTTTCTGTTCCAGAGGATCTATCCAAAGCCCTACTCCTTGGATTAATTCCAAAGATGCTTGCCGCAATGCTCTTATTGCTGCTAGGTTCAGCCGTGATATGGATAATCCCAGCTTAACCCTAAACACAGTCACTAATATTACCGAAGGCTATGACACGGCCAACGGCAATATTATTGTGGAAAGATGCGACGGCAGCGATGATTTTGAAGATGCTTTCCCGGCTTGTAAAAGCATCAAAATAGCCGAAGCTTCCAGCTTAAGGATATTTACCTATAGCCATAGTGTTAATGTTGAAGATTTATTGGCCGGCAGCAATCAATTTGGCCAAGGCACAGCCGAAGGTTTTGTTATTGATATAAATAGCCAAGATTTGGAAGGAGAGGCAACCGCTGATGAGTATTTGGATTCTAATATGTGGTATCGGGTGATTATTCTAGGCGGTCCCGATGGGGTAGGCGGAGCCGATAGCTCCGGCGATGGTATTCCTGATGGCGTCTTGTTAACCGAAAACAGTATTATTCCTATGGTAAGCGACGGCTGGGATTATAACGGCGATAACTTTGATGATTATTATTGGGTTTTTAAAACCAGCACTCAGACTTGCGAGGTTAGCGAGGTTCAAGTTACCCCGGCCGAAAATTTCTTGGAATTTGTCAATCAAACCAGTCAGTATGACGCTTTTCCTCAGGCCAGCAATTGTAATATTCTAGCTCGCTGTCTCCTTAATTGGACTTGGCGATCGCTTATAGAATTAGGCGACAGCAGTGAAACCGGCGATCTCATAGCTTCCATTACCAAATTAAATGTTCAAACTGGCATTTGCGGCGGCTTTAGCGATAGCTTAATTGATCCGGTCCAAACTGCCACCGCCGGCTTAGACGGCGAAACCAATATCAGAGCTGACGTTGGAAACAGCTGGGGTTATGGCCATTTGCAGGTTGGCTATGGCGAACTGGCAGTCATAAAATACAGTCCTAGGGATTTGACTCATTTTGAAGACAGGCTGATCAATATTGATTTTAACATTGATGCTAAAATGAGCTCATTTAGGATTAACGATAATGTTAAACTTTATCAATGCACTAACGCCGAAGCTTATTATCAATTTGATAATAGCGCCAGTGATAATTCTGGCAATTCCAATGAGGCGGTGGTGAAAGGTCTCTCTTATGTTGCCGGCTATTTTGGCCAAGCGCTTAACTTTCGAGGTAATGCCGGACAATATGTTGAGATAACAAATAATAATTTGAAAGTCACCGGCGCTCTAACTGTTTCGGCTTGGGTGAAACCGATGGCTCCGGAAAGTCCCTTAGGCCGGGTAGTATTTTCTAATTATGATTATGACGAAGATGACGCTAAGAAGCGAGGATTTTTATTGGGTGATCTCTGGGGTTGTACCGGAAATGAGGAAAGCCCTTGTCCGCCACCCGATCATTTTCAGTTTATTGTTTATGATAGCAGTGGTAATTTTGCTATTGCCAATAAAAATAATTTCTTTAGTGATAATTTAAATAAATGGACGCATGTCGTGGGTGTTTATCAGCCGGGCCAGTCTGTTAGACTATATATAAATGGAGCACTGGTTGCTCAAGATATAACTAATGTACCAGCATCTGTAGCTTATAGCCCCGGTGTTCCAAGTAGAATCGGCCATCGGGCTGATAACAATATTCACGGCATGTGGAATGGCTTAATTGATGATGTCAGATTTTACGACAGAGCTCTAACTTCTAACGAGGTTGGATATTTATACACCAGCAATAATGATTGTCCGGTGTTTGATTTATCTCCTAAGACACTGGAGGCGGTTTTGCCCCCAACTTCCGGCGGTTTGGAATTATCCAGAAAAACCACTGTTAAATCAGCAACTGATTATGAAATTGGATCAAAGTACAGGGTAGTTGTAAAAGGCGGGGAAGATGGATTGATAGCTTGGAATAATAACCAATTAAGTAGATTGAATTTTAATAGCACCGGTGAAGGCGGAGGCGAGGAATGCGAACCGGGTATTTATCCTTGGACAGAACAAGCTGGTGTTTGTGGTGCCAGTTGTCTTTTAAATCCCTTGCTTAACCTATGTGGCGGACGGTTTGCCGAGTGTCCGGCAGGATCTGCTTATTGCAGCGGCACCTGCCATAATGAAGGCAATAATAATACAGCCTCTTGCGGCAATGGCGTGGTAGAAACAGCCAAAGAAGAATGCGACGATAGAAATGCCAATGGTGATGATGGCTGTGGATCGAATTGTTTGTGGGAGGGCTCTAGCGATAGGTGGGGATCACTTTGCGGCAACGCCAGTATTGAATATGGCGAGAATTGCGATGATGGCAATACCACTTCCAGCGATGGCTGTTCCAGTATTTGTCTAAAAGAATCCGGTCGTCCCAGTGGTTCCTCTGCCAATGTTCCAGTGTGTGGCAATGGCATCAAAGAACAAGGCGAAGATTGCGATGACAGCAATAAAAATACTAACGACGGCTGTGGCAGCACTTGTCTTTTAGAAGGCTCAAATGTCGCTTATAATTCCGTTTGCGGCAATGATTTAGTGGAAGCCGGTCAAGCCGACAGTTTCTCCTGGACCTTCTCGGCGGTTAATGATCCGGCAGTAATCATTAATATGAATAATTGTTCCAATGGCATTTGGCAGGTTTTAGCCAAACGAGGCGATATTAGCGCCAATAGTATTTTTATTTGCAAAAGAGACGCTTTAGCCATGTCGGATGATACTATCTGGGGCAAGATTATTTCCAAAATAAAATTAGCTATCTCCCAATTTTTTACTAGTAGCGCTTCAGCCGGTTCAAGTGATGGCTGCGGCGCCGGTTATTCGGTGGTTAGTCAAAACGCCACTAATTTTGAAGAAAGATTGGAATATATGAATCAGGATAGCCATATTTACAGCTTCATTAAAAACGGCTATTGGGAAAAGAATAAAAGATATAAAATAAGTGTTTACGAAGGAGATTTTGATCCGATTGTAAATAATGTGCCTAAAATTTCCAAAGAAGTGACAATTCAAAGATATTGCCAGCTCAGTGATGTTAAAGTGGAAATCTGGCCCAGAGGCGAAGAAAAATACGATGATAATTTTTTCTGCGTGGGCGATGATTGCGGCCTTCATACAGCCGATGGCTACGACAACGATATTTCTTCCGGTTCCAATGTTGATGCACCGACCGAAGATTACGACTTTCCTTATTTAAGGGTTGATGGCGCTAACACCATTGATCCTAATTTGGCCAAGAATCAGCATCTTTATATGGCTTGGGCAGTTAATGACGCTGGCTTTTTAATCAAAGCCGAAGGCGGATTTAATTGGGATGTAGCTGGTTTGCCAAAGTTTGATTTAGCCGTATCTGATTTTGATCTAACGGATTATTCCGGTGATCAGTGGCTTAATTTAAGAAGCGCCCGAGTAACTGGGGCTATAGACGGCCAAGATGTCCTAACAGTTGGAGCCACTCAAAATCCTCCCTCTGGCGAAGGCGCATCTTCTACCAAAGAAAAAGAGGTTAATATTAAAATATTTTTATGTTCCAATCCTTGGCCAGCTCCCAGATCATTCCCTTATCGTGACGCAGCCGATAATTGCGGCGGCACGCCTTGTCCTAATACCAATTTTGAAGTTTATTATTGTCGTGATAACGGCGAAGAGGGCGAGGCCGACGATTTGCCGGACTTGGATACCAGCACCATAGTTTATGGCGGTAATCCGTTTAAAAAAGAATTTTTATTGCAAAGAACCGACAAAAGCGATGCCGTGGGCATAAGGGTGGTAGCCAATGACAACCATTATTCACCCCTGGTTTGGTATCGAGAGAATTTTGATCCTACGCGCCAAGGCAATCCGCAAAGCTTAACCGTTAACGGTTATGAAGCTATTAAAGAAGGACGAACCATTTATGCTAATGCTATAAATGTTGAGCCGGACACAGCCGGCCCAGACGGTCGACCGACCAACGCTCGAGCCCTGTATCCTAATATTTATTTAATTTCCTACAGCGAGGGAGCGGACAGTGATACGCAAAATATCTATGCTCAGATGGCTCAATTTATGAAATTCAATGTCGGTTCGGTTTTTGCCGGAGGCATACCTAATATTGGCACTTGCGAAGGCGATGACTCTTATAAGTGTTGGGACAGCAGCGATTGTGACGCGGTAGAGGCCGGAGCTTGCACTTCCAATAAAACCAAATTAGCCCGTGATACCAAGCGTTTGGGCGATATTCAAGATATAAATTGGCTCTTAGATGATTATCATAATCAAAAGCGTTGCAGTAATGACAAATTTATTACTTGCGTTAACAGCGCGGAGTGTTATGGCGGCGGCACTTGCGGTAATTTTTATCCCGACTTGCCCTCCGGCACTTATATCTCCGGACGCAGCTTTAGTGTCTGGCCGTCTTGGCAGGCTACGCTTGGCAATGTTTTGGGTTCAGCCTTGCCTGTCGATCCTTTAAACACCAGTTCCGGTTTTGATGGCTGTGAGTCTCCTTATGATTCCATAACTTGTTGGAACGATGTGGCCAAATCAATGCAATGTCCGACAGCCGCCAGAGTTTATGCTTATTTTGCCAATAATAACGGTGTCATTAAAAATGTTTACGCTTTCAAAGAATTTATTAGTGGTTCTTGGCGCCCGGCTGATTGGTCACAAGTTAGATTTATGGACGGTGATCCCTTTACTTTAGCTGTTAGCAGTATTTGCCGAGCATTTTCCGGCACTTGCGGTGATGGAATAGAAGATCTAGATGGTCCAGATAACAATCCTAGTACACTAGAAGATAATGAGGATTGCAGCACTTGTCCGTTTGATGTCGTTTGTTCTTCCGGTAATTCTTGCCGCCAAACAGGCGCTACTTGGTCTTGCACCCCGGATTCTGTTGATATTGATTCCGACGGCGATAGCATTTTAAATGCCAGTGACAATTGTCCTAATGATTATAACCCCAAAGTAGGAACTCCACCTACCCAGCCTGATACGGACAGCGATAATATTGGCAACGCCTGTGATAATTGCGCTAGTATTAAAAATGGCTCCAGCGCTTCGCTAGCTACTTGTTTTGATAGAAACGGCGATGGCAATTTGGGACCGCTAGAAAAGTCGGCTTGCAACCAAGCTGATAATGATGGCGATACCGTAGGCAACGCCTGCGATAATTGTCCTAATGATTATAACCCTGATCAGGCTCCCGATGCCTGTGTTTTGCCGGATTGCGGTGATAGTGTAGTGCAGGCCGGCGAGGCTTGTGATGATGGTAATAACACCAATGCCGGAACTTGCAACGCGCAGTGTAGCGCCGCCACTTTCTGCGGCGATAGTGTTATCCAAGGCTTGAACGGCCGTGGCCAATCTGAAACTTGCGATGATGGCAATGGCTTTTCCGGTGATGGCTGTTCCAATGTTTGCGCTATAGAGCCAAATTGGACTTGTTCCGGCCTTCCCAGCACTTGTATCGTGCCACTTTGCGGTGATGGTTTAAAACAAGCCACCGAAACTTGTGATTGCGGTGATGCCGTTGGCCCCTTGTCGGGCCCATCTGATTGTGGCAATACCGGTTTAACTTATACCACCCACAACATCCCTCCCGGAGCTAATTTGAATAATTATTTCATGCCTTTTTGGAATCTAACATCTGTCACCCGCCATTATTGCACCAGCGCCTGCGTTGATCAAACCGTGATTTTCCCCTATTGCCATGACGGCGAATGGAATGCAATCAATGAACAATGTGAAGGTACAAAACCCGATGGATCTCCTACTCTTAGTGACGGATCATTCGGCTGGGGAGAAGGTGAGAGCTCCACCAACCAGTGGGCTTGCAATAATGTCTGTCAAGATTCGGGCGGCTGGTGTGGAGATGGAACAGTGCAGGCAGCTCAAGAGCAATGTGAACCCGGTGTTGGCACTTATGGCCATCTGTGCCAGAGCAGTTGCAATTGGCAAGCTTGCCCGCCTTATGATAATTCCGTTCTCACTTTAAGCGCCTTTTCCGGTTCGCCTAGTTTGGCTACAATTAGCGGCGTGCCGGCCTGCAATGAATTTAATAAGCTTAAAGCCAATTTTACTATCAATGCTACTATTCCCAAAGCGATTATAGTTTTTGTTAATGATTTATCAGCTAGTATGGTTATAGGCGAAGATAAGCTTACTCCTTTAAAATCGAGCTTGGTTACAACTATAGAGGATATTTTTGAGGCAATTCCTGATGCAGAAATAGGCTTGGTAAGTTTTGTTTTAAGAGCTCAAAATGATGTATCAAGTTCACAATGTTCTGATACTTTATGTGGCGTTGATCAAATTGATGTCTTAAGAGGCATTGTTAATGCTTATGAAGCTGATAGTGGCTATAATAGTTGGAGCGGAACCAATCCATCTGATGCTTTAGTGAAGGCCCAAGAAATCATCAGTTCAGCCACCACTCCTAATAATTTAGCTCTTAATAAATATGTAGTACTAATGAGTGATGGTCAAGCTACTAATATGCTTGATTGTGGGGACGACGAAAATAATTATCCCAATTGTCGTAAGACATATGTTAGTGATGGAGGTGGCGGATGTCTTATTCGTGGAGGAAGATATAGATATAATTGTAATGTTTATGGTCGCCCAGATGGTATAAATTTCGCATCTAATATCAAAAATTATCCGTTAGATCCGAGTATTCCCAAGACCCTTATATATTCAGTATCTTATGGGGCCGATGCTGATCCGGTAGAATTAAATAAAATATCATCCAATGATGGTGATGGCAGTTGCGGTAGTGGCTTCTGTTATTTTGGTGATACCGGCAATTTAACAGCTCTTTATAACAGCATTATTTCTAATATAATGGATAATTTAAAGGTTAATTTTGATGTCGCTATAGATACGGCCACAACTCATTTTTCTGTTAATATTCCAGTTTCCGGTTCAGCCTCTTTAACGGGCCAAGAGATTAATTTGCCAGCCGGTTTTTGCACAGATAATGGCAACAACAGAAGAGTCAGTGTTTCTGGAGCCGGTTTTGATTTCTCCATGTCCAATCTTAATTTGGGCTATTGCCCCTATTATCCTGGTTATGTAGCTTTGGAAACAGAGGCAGTCGGCGGTAATGTAGCTGGAATAGCAGAAGAAGCGTCGGGCCCCAATAAGTTATTCAATTTAATAAATGTTATTGGTAATTTGTTATTCAATTTTTTAGGTAGGATATTTAGAATGTAAATTGAACAAAATTATTGTATAATGTAATTAATTTATATTTATCTTAAAATTATGTTTGATCAAAACCCTATGGCGCCATCAGGCCCCATGCCCAGTGAACCCAGAAAGCAATCACCGCCGCCTCTGAACTTGCCAGATGACAGGATTAAACCTGCTCCGGCAGTTCCCAGACCGCCCCAGGTGGAGGATATTTTTTCTGAAACCGAAACGCCCTCATCGCCTCGGATTTCTCGTCCAATGCAACCAGGCCAAGCTTCTCAGATGGCAGTTAGTCCCGATGTTTTTGGCGGCCGTTCTATGTTTCAAAATAAAGCTCTGGTAGTGCTTCTATCTTTAATCGGCCTAGCTATAATCGGCGGAGTAGTCTTCGCCGCTGTCAGTTTCTTTACTTCCAAAACATCAGGCCCCGATGCCAATTTAAACGCCAATATAAATACTAATGTCAATACCAATACCGAAGCTAACGCTAATACCAATACCGAAACAAATGGCAATGCCAATGCCAATGAAAATGCTAATATTAACGCCGAAACAAATGCCAATGCCAATGCCAATGTTTCTCTTGGCCCAGACAGTGATAATGACGGTCTAAGTGATGAAGAAGAAAAACAATTAGGCACCAATCCTAATAATTTTGATACCGATGGCGATGGCTTGATTGATCGGGTAGAGGTTAGGATTTACAATACTGATCCGCTTAAAAAAGATACCGATGGCGATGGTTATAATGATGGCGACGAAGTTGTAAACGGCTTTGATCCGGCTAAAGGCGGCGGCGCCAGGCTGTTTAATGTGCCCTAATTTAAAATTTTATATTTATAAATAGATTAAGTATTATGTTTGGCTCTAAAAAAGATAATATCATGCCTGCTAATTTACCCGCCCCTTCCCAAGAGGATGTTTATGTTATGCCGGAAAAATTTCATCCCCAGAAAGCCCAGCGTTCTTCCAATAAGGCCTTGGCCATAGTGGTGATTATTCTGCTACTGATAGTGGTTTCTTCGGTGTCTTATTTTATGTACAATACGCTGCAAAATAATCAGGACTCAACCAATCAATTGGCTAATCAAAATATAACTTTTACCAATCAAAACATTAATACCAATGAGAATGAAAATAGAAATATTAATGTTAATGAAAACAGCAACACCAATGAAAATGGCAATCTTAATACGAATGAAAATATAAATACTAATGCCAATACTAATACCAATGGAAACACTAATAGCAACATTAATGATTTGGTGCCGCCCGCGTTGAGCGGTGATGCCGATAAGGACAAGCTAACCGATTTAGAAGAAGCCTTAATCGGTTCTTCGCCCAGTTCGCCTGATTCCGATTTAGACGGTTATTTGGACAGCGATGAGTTTATTGGAGGTTATAATCCAATTGTCAGTCCCAGCAGCGGCAATCCCTTTCTTTTAGCGGAGGCGGCTTTCATCAGTAAGTTAAGCACTAATTTTCCAACTAATAATTTTCAAACGCTTTATATCAAGGGTTGGTCTGTCAGTTTGATTGAAGCTTTGCATGAGGCCAGGATAATTACGGGCACAGGGGAGATGATAAAAATTTCTGTCATAAGCAATGATGATCAGATTTCAGCCGCTAATTGGTATTTGTTAAATCATCCCCAAATCACCTTAGGCCAATTGGGCAACATAGAATTCGGCAATTTCAAGGGTGTGCGTTCGCCTAATAATCTGGGCATTTATATTACCGATCAAAAAAGAGATAAGATTTATGCTTTTGAATATGATTTGGATAATATGTCTGAATTCCGCTATCCCTCGGTCTTTGAAATGATTATTAGGAATTTTAAGTTGATAACCGAACCAATTGATACTAACACCAATACTGACGTACCTTAAATTATGTTATCATTTGAAATTAACAAACAAACGGAAACCACCCTCTCTTTAAAATGGCTGAAGCAAGTAGCGGATATTTTCGGCCAAGAAAATAAACTAAAAGGCGGGTGGTATTTTTCTTTGGCTTTTGTGGACAGTAAAACCATTAAGCGCCTTAATAAAAAATATCGAGGCCAAGATAAAGTTACTGATGTTTTGAGTTTTGAAGAGGATTTTAAAAATTTCGTTAATGTGCCCATAGACAGAAAGTATTTGGGAGAAATTGTTATTTGTGTGCCCCAAGCCAAAAAACAAGCCAAGGATATTAAATGCAGTTTTAAAAATGAGATAGCCCGACTCTTAATCCATGGCCTGGCTCATTTATCCGGTTATGATCATGAAAAAGTTGGTCAAGGGGAAGCGGCCAAGATGTTAAAATTTGAAAAAAAAATATTGGAGCGATTAAAAATTTGGGATGTATTCAAGTTCGAAGAAGATCAAATAAATTGTTAAAATTAAGGCTGAACACATTTTTTATTCAATTGTTCACTTATTAACATTTGAGGTGAACAGTTTTTTTTACTATAATAAAGATAGCTTGAAATTTACCCCCTTAAATCAGTCTGGTATAGACCAAATTAAAATAGGGCTAAAGTAATTTCTAGTTTAATGCAAAACCATGCTTAGAGACAATCTAATAACCGGTTTGGATATCGGTTCTACCGCCATTCGCTTGGTGGTGGGACAGAAATCCAAAGGTGAAGAAAAATTGAAAATAATCGGCGCAGTGGAAGTTCCGGCGCAAGGCATCAGTAAAGGCGTTGTAACCAGTGTTGAAGATGCTGTTTCTTCTATTTCTTCAGCTTTAGAAAAAGTTGAAAGAATGATCGGCCAGCCCATAGAACATGCTTGGGTGGGGATATCCGGCAGTCACATAATTGATCAGGAAAGCAAAGGTGTGGTGGCCGTGTCTAAAGCCGACGGTGAAATAAGAGAAGAAGATGTAGAAAGAGTCATTGAAGCGGCCAAGGCCATTGCCACTCCGCCCAACTATGAAATACTTCATGTCATACCAAAAAGCTTTACTGTTGATTCTCAAACCGGCATTAAAGATCCTATCGGCATGAACGGCATCAGGCTGGAAGTTGAAACTCAGATTATCCAAGGGCTTATTTCACAAATTAAAAATCTAACCAAATGCATCTATCGGACTGGCCTTGATATTGATGATCTGGTTCTTTCCATCTTAGCCACTTCTGAAAGCGTTTTAACCAACCGCCAAAAAGAATTGGGTGTAGTAGTGGTTAATTTGGGCGGAGCTACTTCCAGCATGGCTGTTTTTGAAGAGAACGATGTTTTGCATACGGCGGTTTTGCCCATCGGTTCCGATTATGTCACCAACGATATAGCCCTGGGATTAAAAATTTCTATTGACAGCGCCGAAAAAATTAAAATCAGGGAAGGCAGTTGCGCTCCCGATAAGTTTAAGAAGAATAATTTTATCAAATATTCGGAATTAGGCGCCATTGAAGATGGAGAATTCAGCCAAAAAGAAGTGGCCGAAATAGTGGAAGCCAGAATAGAAGAAATAATGGAAAGCGTGGACAAGGAATTAAAAAAAATCGGCAAGTCCGGCATGTTGCCGGCCGGGGTTGTCTTAACCGGCGGCGGCGCTAAGTTGGAAGGCATTATAGAAGTAGCTAAGAATATTTTGCGTTTGCCGGCTTCTTTGGGACAGCCCCAGGAATTAGTTTCTAATCTTGGCAAAGTTAGCGATTTGTCATTTACTACAGCCATCGGTTTAGTCTTGTGGGGCAGCCAGCTTCAAGGCAGAGGCAGGCGAGGAGGTAAAATACCATCGCAAATCGGCGGCAGCATCGAAGAGGCTACTAACCGTGTGAAAAAGTGGTTTAAGAATATACTGCCGTAGATCAAGAAATAACAAATTCAAAATCACAAATGTCAAATAAATCATAAATTACAAAACATCAAATTAAAATAATTATTTTTTGGATTTTAAATTTAATATTTGGAATTTATTTGGAACTTGAAATTTTGAATTTAAAATTTTTATAAATAAATAGCTAATAGCGAAGTCATAGTATGAGAGATATAAGCTATAAGTTATAAATAATAAGTTAAAATAATATGCCAGAAGTAAGACTGGAAGTAGAACCATTTGCTAAAATCAAAGTTGTTGGAGTTGGAGGATCGGGCGGCTCGGCTGTCAATCGGATGATTGCTTCCAAAATAAAAGGAGTTGAATTTATAGCCATCAATACCGATGTTCAGGCTTTGCATCATAATGATGCCAAGTTCAAACTTCATATTGGTGAAGCCACCACTAAAGGTTTGGGAGCCGGTATGGATCCCAATGTTGGTTTTCAGGCTGCCCAGGAAAGCATTAATGAACTAAGAGATATCCTTAAGGGAGCTGATATGGTTTTTATTACTTGCGGCTTAGGCGGAGGCACTGGCACTGGCGCTTCGCCGGTTGTGGCTCAAATAGCCAAAGAGATTGGAGCTTTAGTGGTAGCGGTTGTTACCAAGCCCTTTGCTTTTGAAGGCGCCCAGAGGCGAGAAATAGCCGAGAGAGGCTATAAAGAGTTGGAATCCAGGGTTGATACCATTATTACTATTCCTAATGATAAAATCTTACAAATCATCGACAAAAAAACCTCGCTTTTAGATGCTTTCAAAACAGTTGATGATGTCTTGCGCCAAGGCATACAAGGAATTTCCGAAGCCATTACTATTCCTGGCATTATCAATGTTGATTTTGCTGATGTGAAGGCCATCATGAATAATGCCGGTTCAGCTTTGATGGGTATAGGCGAAGCTACCGGTGAAAATCGAGCTGTGAGCGCTGCCAAAAAAGCCATTTCTTCTCCGCTGTTGGATATTTCCATTGATGGCGCCCGAGGGGTGATGTTTATTTTAACCGGCGGCTCCAATTTAACCATGAATGAAGTCAATGATGTCGGCAATATCATAGCTGAAAGCGTTGACGCCAATGCTAAGATAATTTTTGGCACAGTGATTGATGAAAATATGAAAGATAAGGTTCGGGTTACCGTTGTGGCTACCGGTTTTGATGACAACCGGCCGGTCCAGGTTCGTTCTATGTCACTGGAAGAGCCCAAATACCACGTCAACCGTCTTTTTTCTAAGAAAAATATTGATGATAAGATTGAGGAAGCTAAAAAAGCAGTTGAACAACCCAGAGAAGAAACTCCTAGGACCATGATGCCAGAGCCGAAACCTACCAAAAGGGTTGTGGCCGAAGAAGATGATTTGGAAATTCCAGCTTTTATCCGCCGTAAAATGAAATAATAAAGCGCCTTTCTAGGCGCATCCATAAAGATGTCATCCCGAGCGATTTTTGCCGCAGGCAAAATAAGTCGAGGGATTTAGCGCCCAATATGATTGTTTCTTAAATTGACATATCATAATTCCGCCTCCTTAAAACGGGGGCGGTTTTTTATCCACAAAGCTAGTCGGGATTTTGTAAAAATGACTGTAAAAATCATTTTTTGACACTGCTTTTGAGCCAGGGTATAATAAGTGGTGGAAGGAAAAAATAGTTTGAAATAGATCTAGAGTTTGCAGATTGCTTCTTTTCGCAAAACATTTATGATCTATTTTTTCTTTTTTAATTTGCAATTAAGCCAATAAAAAGCCGGTATGGACAGCCAAATCAGACAAGTTAAAAAAAGAGACGGCAGCATAGTTGATTTTGATCAAGCCAAGATAACTCAAGCTATTTATAAGTCTTTAAAGGCGGTCAATAGGGATGACCAGGAATTATCTCTTGAATTATCCGAAAAAGTAATCAACGCTTTAAATAATAAATTCCATCAGCGTTCTGTGCCGGCCATTGAAGAGATTCAGGATATCGTGGAAGAGATTTTAATCAAAGAAGATTTGGTTAAGGCCGCCAAGGCTTATATAATTTATCGCGAACAGCATGCCCGTTTAAGAGATTTGAAGAAAATGATCAATTCCAATGATATTATCGACGGCTATTTGAAGCAATTGGATTGGCGGGTGAAGGAAAACGCCAACATGAGCTATTCTCTCCAAGGCTTGAATAATCACGTGGCTTCAGCCATCAGCTCGCATTACTGGCTTAATAAGATTTATCCGCCGGAAATAAGGGATGCTCATGTTGATGGCACTTTGCATCTTCATGATTTGCAGCTTTTGGCCGTTTATTGCTGCGGTTGGGATCTGCAACAATTACTGCGCTTAGGCTTCGGCGGCGTGCCTGGAAAGGTCAACAGCAAGCCAGCCAAGCATTTGAGGGTAATCTTGGGACAAATAGTTAATTTTTTCTATACCCTCCAAGGCGAGGCGGCCGGCGCCCAGGCCTTTGCTAATTTTGACACTTTACTCGCTCCCTTTATCAGGCGCGACAATCTGGATTATAAATCAGTCAAGCAATCCGTTCAGGAATTTATTTTCAATGTTAATGTGCCCACCAGGGTCGGCTTTCAAACTCCTTTTACCAATTTAACTTTTGACTTATATTGCCCGTCCACTTTAGCCAATGAAAGAATAATCATCGGCGGCCTACCTCAAACGGAAACCTACAAAGAGTTTCAAGAGGAAATGAACATGATCAATCGAGCTTTCGCCGAAGTGATGATGGAAGGCGATGCCAAGGGCCGGGTTTTTACTTTTCCTATTCCCACTTACAACATCTCCAAGGATTTTGATTGGAGCAACGAAGTTCTAAATCCGGTTTGGGAGATGACAGCTAAGTACGGCATTCCTTATTTTGCCAATTTTGTAAATAGCGATATGACAGCCGAAGACGCCAGAAGCATGTGTTGCCGTTTGCGTTTGGATAATCGCGAGTTGCGAAAAAGAGGCGGTGGCATATTTGCCGCCAATCCCATGACTGGTTCCATCGGAGTGGTAACTATAAATATGTCTCGTATTGGTTATCTATCAGAAACCAAGGATGTTTATTTCAGCCGTTTAGGCCAAGTTATGGATTTAGCCAGGCAAAGCCTAAAATTGAAGAGATCCATCTTGGAGAATTTTACCGAAAGCGGCTTATATCCTTACAGTAAATTTTATCTTGGCGACATCAAAGAAAGATTCAACCAATATTGGAAAAATCATTTCAATACCATTGGCATCAACGGCATGAATGAATCGGTGGTTAATTTCATGAATCGTCCTCTTAGTACTGCCGAGGGCCGTGAGTTTGCGGCCAAAGTCATGGATTTCATGTTGCAAAGAATGGCCAAATACCAAGAAGAGGATGACGAACTGTATAATTTGGAAGCTACGCCGGCCGAAGGAGCGACTTATCGTTTTGCCAAGAAAGACAAAGAATTATATCCGGATATAATAGTAGCCAATGATGATGCGTACAAGGAAAAAGGCGCTGCTCCTTATTATACCAATTCCACTCATTTGCCGGTTGGCTACAGCGACGATATTTTTGATGTCTTGGAGAAACAGGATTTATTGCAAACCAAATACACCGGCGGCACCGTCGTTCATGGCTTTATTGGAGAAAAAATGCCTAACATAGAAAGCACCAAGAATTTGGTTAGAAAAATCGCCGAGAATTTCCATTTGCCTTATTACACCTTAACCCCGACTTTTTCCATTTGTCCTAAGCACGGTTACTTGTCGGGCGAGCATGAATTCTGTCCTATCTGCGATGAAGAAATAGGCTATGTCCGCGAACAAGAAGAGCACTTGCCATTATAAACTATAAAAGAGATAATTAAATTAATAACCACAAAAATATGGAGGCGGAAAAAAATAAGGAATTAAATAGGCAATCAATAGTTGCCGATAGGCAGGCTTGCGAAGTTTATTCCCGCGTGGTGGGTTACATCAGGCCGGTCGCTTCTTGGAACCCAGGCAAGCAATCGGAATACAAAGACCGGATGACTTATAATGTCTGCCGCAGTGAGTGCGCTTAACTTAAAATTATGTTAATCGGCGGATTACAACCCGTAACACTGTTGGATTATCCGCAAAAAGTGGCAGCGATTATATTTACCGTTGGTTGTAATATGCGCTGTCCTTTTTGTTATAATCCATCTTTAGTTTTGTCCAGTCAGATAGAAAAAGTTAAGACGATTAAAGAAATTGATATTATTAACTTCCTTAAGAAAAGGCTTAAATATTTAGACGGCGTGGTTATTACCGGTGGCGAACCTACTTTGCAAAGCGATCTGTTTAGTTTTTGCCAAAAATTAAAAAAAATTGGTTATTTGGTTAAATTGGATACCAACGGCCTGAGGCCGGAAGTTTTAAAAAAAATATTGGATAATAAGCTGATTGATTATATTGCCATGGATATTAAAGGATCAGAGGAAAATTATAATCAGGCGGCTGGCGTTAAAATCGATTTTAATAATATTAAAAAAAGCATCGCTTTGATATTAGGCAGCGGATTGCCTCACGAATTCAGAAGCACTTTGGTACGGGGGTTGCATAGCTCCGCTGATGTGGTTAAGATGTCACAGCTAGTTTCGGGAGCTGATAAATATTTCTTGCAGGGCTTTAGAAAAAATCGCAATTTGGTGGATCCGTATTTTTCTGGCCGGAATTTTTCCTCTAAAATTATGAATGAGTTCAAGGATTCAGCTTCTGCTTATGTTGAGGCGTGTGAAACGAGATAATCTATGTTATAATAACCATAAATAATATCTAAATATGGACGAAAATAGTTTAACCGACAATTATAAAGCGGAAAAATCAAATCTGGAAGATCTGATGAAGGAGAACCTTAGATACAGCCGGGCGATTTTTTCTGATACCCAAAAAATAAGGCGTTATATGTTTTGGCGTTTGATTCTTAATTTTGTTTGGCTGGTTTTATTTATAGCTCCCCTTATAGTCGCTTTTTTCTGGTTGCCCCAGGTAATAGGCGATTTTGTCGGCCAGTTCCAGGGCTTAACCGGTGATGGCCAAAACACCTTTGATTTATTAAAACAATTACAACAACTTAAATAATGAAGGAAGAAATTATAAAACTTAAAGAATTGCAAACAGCTATCTCTGGGATATGGAGGTTGCTTTGAACTGGATAGAAGGAAAGAGGAATTAATTGATTTGGAAATCAAGATATCGGCTCCGGGTTTTTGGGCTGATGTTGAATCGGCCAAGACTTTGTCCAAGGAGTATGAAGATATCAAATCAGAAGTTGCTTCTTGGGAAGATTTGAAAAAAGAAGTCAATGATATTTTGTCTTTGGCGGAAATGAGCAAAGATGACAAAGAATTGCAAAGTGAAATTGATGAAAAAATAAAAAAATTAATGGAAAATTTCCAAAAATTGGAGTTTTCTGTTTTATTTTCCGGTGAACACGACCAAGGCAGCGCCCTGCTTTCCATTCATGCCGGCACTGGCGGAGTAGATGCTCAAGATTGGGCGCAAATACTACTACGAATGTATTTAAGGTTTTGTGAAAAACATAATTTTACGGTTAAAATAATTGATCAGACTGACGGTTCGGAAGCCGGCATTAAGAGTGTGGTTGTTGAAATAACCGGCCGTTATGCTTACGGCTGGCTAAAAAGCGAAAATGGCGTTCATAGATTGGTGCGTATTTCGCCTTTTGACTCGCAGGGCATGAGGCACACCTCTTTTGCCTTAGTGGAAGTTTTGCCGGAAATGGCAGACACTTTAAATATTGAATTAAAGGATGACGATTTGCGCATTGATGTTTTTAGGGCCGGCGGCCATGGCGGCCAATCGGTTAATACTACCGATAGCGCTGTTAGGATTACCCACCTGCCGACTAATATTTCGGTTAAATGCCAGAGTGAACGATCCCAACTGCAAAATAAAAACAACGCCTTAAAGCTCTTGAAAGGCAAGTTGTTAAAATATTATGAATTAGAAGAGGAAAAAAAGATGCAAAGGATAAAAGGCGAGTATCAACAGGCGGAGTGGGGCAGTCAAGCCAGATCTTATGTTATGCAACCTTACAAATTAGTTAAGGATCATCGCACCGGCCACGAAACGCCAGAAATAGATAAGGTCCTGGACGGCGAACTGAATGATTTTGTAGAGGAATATTTGCGCCGCCAAGTGCCTCTTATTTAATAAATTATTTAAGATAATAAACCGCTTCTAATTTGGAAGCGGTTTAAATTTGCAGTTGCACCAATGATTAACAGAGCATTGTCTAATTCCCAAGCTTTTCTTTTAGCAGTGCTGGGCTTTTTAGCCGGCATAACCACAGCCGAATTTTTTCAGCTGGATTATTTTTTTATTTTTTGTCTTGGATTATTTTTTATTTTTTTATTTTTAATGTCCAGTCGTTATTTTCGCGCCCGAATAATCATCTTGGTCGCCTTGTTTTTTATTTTAGGCTTTTGGCGCTTTCAAATTTCTTTGCCTGATTTTGATAATCCAGACAATATTTATCATTATAACGGCCAGCCAGTTTATTTTACCGGACGAGTAGAAAATATCGAGAAAAAAATAAACTACCAACAGTTGATTCTTAGGGTGGTGCCGGGTAATGATAATTTTAGCCGGGGCTTAGTAGTGACTACCTTGTCTCTTTTTCCGGAGTATAAATACGGCGACATTTTAAAAGTCAGTTGCCATTTAAAAACCCCCGATAATTATAATAATTTTGATTATGGCCGGTATTTATCCAGATTTAATGTTTATGCCACCTGTTATTATCCCTCTGTTCTAGCTCTATCATATGATCAAAATAATTTTAAAATAAAACTGTTTTCTATTATTTATGATGTTAAATCCAAGTTGAGCCGGAACTTGGATTTTTTTGTGTCCGAACCGGAATCGTCTCTTTTGCAAGCCATGATTTTGGATGCCGGCAGCGCCTTGCCAAAGGATGTTTCCAGCGTTATCGCCAATGTCGGTTTAAGCCATGTCATTGCCATTTCGGGCATGCACATGGTGCTTATCACTGTCATCATTATGCAACTGTCCATGGCCTTAGGCCTAATCCGGCAAAAATCTTTTTGGGTGGCTTTTACAACTGTTATTTTTTATGTGGCCATGATTGGTTTTCCGGCCTCGGCTGTACGCGGGGCGATCATGGCTCTGTTGTTTTTGTATGCCCAAAAAATAGGCCGGCTTAGCTATTCGGTTAACGCGCTTTTGTTGTCGGCTTTTGTCATGCTCTTGTTTAATCCCAAGCTTCTTTTGTCTGATGTCGGCTTCCAGCTTTCTTTTACGGCTGTCTTAGGCTTGCTTTATCTTTTGCCTATACTCAAAGAAAAATTACGGCACTGGCCGGAGTTCTGGCAGATGAAAAATATTTTTATCACCACTTTGGCGGCTCAAATAATGACCCAGCCACTAATAATTCTTTACTTCCAGAAGGTTTCTTTGGTGTCTATTGTAGCTAATATATTGGTTCTGCCTTTTGTCTCATTTTTGATGATTTGGGTTTTTATAAATTTAATAGTCAGTTTGGCAATTTTTCCTTTAGGCTATATTATGGGTTATGTCAGTTATTTTATAACTCATTATATAATTTTTATTTCCCGATTTTTAAATAGCTGGCCGGCCGCTTATTTTAAAGTGGGTCTAGACAGCTTGTTTTTGACTGTTATTTTGTATATTTTAATAGTCCTGTATATTTTTAAGAATAAAAGATACTCTATTGACAATTAAGATGAATTATGGTAGTTTTGTTGGTGATTAGCGAACCTTGTAAACAGGAGATACAACAATGAAGTTTGATCCGGACGAAAGTAAGAAAACAACCAGTTATTTTTTTGCTCTTCTGCCTTGCCTTGTTACTCTAATTGTAGCTCTCTTAAATCAAAGTGATAATAAAATCTCTAATAATATTTATATATTAAGTGTTATTATGGGCATGTGTCTGTCTTATTATCTGTTTAGACTGGTTGGCATTATGTTTTCTTTTTCTCTTTCTGTAAGTCCTAATTTGATTTATTTAATGAGTGAAAGATTAAATCACCGCTTGGCTTGGGATGATGTTAAATCAGTTTATCTGGGCCGGTTTTCTTGGTTTATTTTTCACTCTAAAGCTCCCTGGATATGTTTTTTCCATAAAAACGATAGATTTGATAAGCATTTGATTTTTAAATTATCGATTCTATCCAATAAAGATGTCATTAAGCTGTTAGACCAAGTTAAAAAAATAGCCCAAGACAGGTCAATTGAAATAAATTATTAATCCCGAAGCAATCGGGATTTTTTGTTGTATAATTAATCCATGGATTTTAAAAAAATATTAATTATCTTTTTCTTCTCTTTGGTTGTTATATCCGCCCGGACATCCGAGCAGCTTGCTGCTCGGCTGGATAGGGCCAGGAGCAATTGAGGAGGGGTCCAAGAAAAGATGTTGGTATGGTATGCTTAGAAAATGGAAATATACAAAGGAGCACAAACAACCTATCAAATCGCCTATCACCTGGTTTGGGGCGTAAAATATGGCTACCACCTGTTAAATAATAACATGAAAGAATTTCTTGTTTCCCAAATCAAGCAGATATGTGAATCATATGAATTTCATTTTATGTGTATTGGTATAGCCCCAAACCATGTGCATCTTTTCGTCGGCGCTCCTCCGAAAATTGCTCCTGCAAAAATAGCGCAAATTGTGAAATCAATTTCAGGTCGAATGATGTTTAAACACTATCCTCAAATTAAGAAAAAACTCTGGGGTGGCGAGATATGGAAAGATGGCTATTACGTTGGGACGATTGGTGAAACTCAAACCGAAGCCAAAATCAGAGATTATATAAACAAACAGGAAGGCAAACACATGGAAACTAACATGAAACAGTTAAAACTCTTCTTCTAGGCAACCGAGGAGCTTGCTCCTCGGTGGTTGCCTTTTTTCGCCTCGTCTTATAGAGACAGCCAGATCAGGGGTGATCAGGCCGGCGCTTTAGCCGTTTATTTTTTAGATGTCGGCCAAGGCGATGCCACCTTGATCCGCACGCCCAGCGGCGACGATATTATAATTGATGGCGGTCCCAATAATGTTCTAATAAAAAAGCTGGGCGTTTATTTGCCTTTTTATGATAAGACCATAGAAACTATAATTTTAACTCATCCCGATAACGACCATGTTGCCGGGCTGGTGGAAGTTTTAAGAAGATACAAAGTGGAAAAAATACTAATGACCAGAGTTTTGTCGGATTCGCCCAGCTATCAGTCTTTCTTGGATGAAGTTGAAATTAATAATATTGAAGTGGAGGTAATCGCTAGCGAAGAAACAGTTGATTTTGGCGACGGCGTGTTTTTTAATATTTTGTACCCGATTGAGAGCTTTGCCGGCAAAACAGTGGAAAGCACCAACAATACTTCTATAACCGGACAGCTGGTTTATGCCAGTACCAGCGTCATGTTAACCGGTGATTTGGAGGTGGAAGAAAGTTTGGTAGCCAGGGGATTAAATCTAAAATCGGATATTTATCATGTCGGCCACCACGGCTCTAATAATGCCAATGATCTTAAATTTGTTTCCGCGGTTAATCCCAAATATGCCGTTATTTCGGTGGGAGCCGATAATCATTATGGCCATCCTCAATACCGTACCCTTAAAAACTTGGAATCCGTTGGGGCAGAAATTTTCCGCACCGATAAATCCGGCGATTTGATCTTTTATTCCAACGGTTTGGAATTCAGCCAGCTTCAAGCGCCTTGATTTCGGCCGTCTGTTCTGTTAATATATCTATAAAGTGATGTTAATTACTAAATATTATGTCTAATAAAAAAATCAAGGTTTTACTGGTGGAAGATGATTCAATGATAGTTCAAATGTACAAAACCAGAATGGAAAGCGAAGGCTGGGAAGTTTTTTCTACCGACCGCGGCTCGGAAGCTTTCAAAATAGCCGAAACAGAGAAGCCTAGTATTATTCTTTTGGATGTCATCTTGCCGGAAATGGACGGCTTTGCCATTTTGAAAGAATTAAAAGATAGCCCGGCTACCAAATCAATGCCGGTTTTAATGCTGACAAATTTGGGCCAGGAATCGGATCAGAATAAAGGCAAGGAAATGGGAGTGAACGGCTACTTTATCAAATCACAGCATACGCCGGCCGATATTATAACTAAGATAGAGAATTTAGTTTCCGGCCCAGGCAGTTCAACTCTCTCTGTCGATAAACCAGCTGCGGCTGAAGAAAATAATAAATAAATTCATAAATCAAAATGAGCTTAAAATTAGAAAAAACGCTTGTCATTTTAAAACCCGATGCTTTGCAAAGGAATCTTTTGGGAGAAATAATAGCCAGATTTGAAAAAAAAGGCTTAAAAATAGTTGGTCTAAAAATGATTGAACTGGAGGATGTTTTACTGGACGAACATTACGGCCATTACAAAGACAAGCCATTTTTTGCCGGCTTAAAAAATTACATGAAAAGTTCGCCAGTTATAGTCATGGCCTTGGAAGGCATTGAAATCGTAGAAGCCGTCAGATTGTTAGTCGGGCCAACCAAGGGCCGCATAGCCGATGCCGGCAGCATCAGAGGCGATTATTCTATGAGTGTACAGACTAATATCATTCATGCTTCTGATTCTTCGGCCAACGCCGAAGCTGAAATAAAAAGATTTTTTAAAGACGATGAATTGTTTAATTATAAAAAGATTGATTTTGAATTTTTATACGGCGACGAAGAAAGAAGCGAGTTGGTTTAAATGTAATTGTGAAAATAAAAAAACACCCCAGTTTTGTCTGGGGCGTTTTTATTATTTGCTATTTTTCTTGTAAGTCTTTAAGCAACTGGTGCAAATTTTAGTTTTTTTGCCGTCCATTTTTTTGCTTTTCAGATTTATTTTCATTGTTCTTTTGGTTTTTACTTGCGAGTGGCTGACATTGTTTCCTACAGTGGTGCCTCGGCCGCAAACCTCACATACTTGAGCCATAGTATTATACTTTTAAATTATTTATCATTGACTCAAATAGTGTAGCATAATTGCGGAAATCGGTCAATTATGCTACCATTATCACTAAGTTTCAATGACTAATTAAAAAATATTATGCCTATCAATTGGCTATTTTCCGAACCGATATTATTTATTTCTTGGGTGGCGGCTATACTTATTGCCTTAACTATCCACGAGTTTTCCCATGCGGCCAGCGCTAAATTTTTTGGCGATAATACCGCTGAGGCCATGGGCCGGGTTAGTTTAAATCCCTTGGCTCATATCGATCCGCTAGGTTTCGCCATGTTGATTTTTATCGGCTTTGGCTGGGCCAAACCGGTACCGGTTAATCCTTACAATTTAAAAAATACCAGAGTTTCCAGCGCCCTGGTTTCTTTGGCCGGGCCTTTTTCTAATTTAATATGCGCCATTGTCTTTGGTTTTTTGTTAAATTTTTTAACGCCCCTCTTGGGCCAGGAAAACATGCTGGTTAATTTCTTATTTCTACTGGTTTTGATTAATATTATTTTAATGATTTTCAATCTAATACCTATACCGCCGCTGGATGGCTCCAAAGTTTTGTTTAGCTTTTTGCCGGACAAATACAATAATTTTAAAGAAAAATTCTCTATCAATGGCCCGTTTATTTTAATAGGTTTGATATTATTAGACAATTTGCTAAATTTAAATATTTTTTCATCTATATTCAATTTCACTTTAAATATTTTATATAGATTTTTGTAGTTGGTTTTTAAATATTTCCAGTTACTTGACTTATTTGCTAGAATTGTTTAAAATATTCTTGTTGAATCTAGTGCTGTAAAGATCAATAAATTCCGCATCGTCCCAATATTTATAAGTGAAATAACTATATTAATTGGGATTCCCTAATTTTGGGGATTTTTTTAAATGTAAAACCTATAATTTAGAGTTATTATGCCAACAATCAATCAATTATTAAAAAAGGGCAGATCTAGCAAGAAAGTAAAATCAAAAACTCCGGATTTACAGATTACTTTGGACAGTTTGCATCGCAAGAGGCAAACCATGGCTAAAGGCAATCAGTTTAAAAGAGGAGTTTGTTTGCAAGTTAGAACTACTACCCCTAAAAAACCAAACTCAGCGCTTAGAAAAATCGCTCGTGTCCGTCTTTCCAATGGCCAAGAAGTTACGGCCTATATTCCGGGTGTCGGACATAATCTGCAAGAGCACTCCATCGTTTTGGTGCGCGGCGGCAGAGTTAAGGATTTACCTGGTGTCAGATACCATGTGGTTCGCGGTGTTTACGATTCTGCCGGTGTTTCAGCTAGAAAACGCGGTCGCAGCAAATATGGCGCTAAAAAAGAAAAGGCAGCCAAATAAATAATTTAGTTGATAGCGGGTAGTGAATAGTTAGTAGAAATTTTTAAAATATTTTTGCTAACTACTAACTACTAACTACCAACTACAAACTAAAATAATATGAGAGGAAAACAAGCGCCTAAAAGATCAATTGATCCCGATACTAAGTTTAATCGAACTGATTTGGCTAAGTTTATCAATTACATCATGGAAAGAGGCAAAAAAACTGTGGCCGAAGATATCGTTTATTCAATGATGACTATTATTTCTGATAAGACTAAATTGGATCCGGTAGAAGTTTTTGAAACTGCCATTAGAAATGTGGCTCCAACCGTAGAAATCAAAGGACGCCGAGTCGGTGGCGCCAACTATCAAGTGCCTATGGCCGTTAGATCGGAAAGAAGCTTTACTTTAGCTTGCCGTTGGCTGATTGATGCCGCTGCTGCCAAGAAAGGCAAAAAAATGTCAGACAGATTAGCCGAAGAAATCATTGCCGCTTACAACAGCGAAGGCACCGCTTTCAAGAAAAAGCAAGATACTTATAAAATGGCCGAGGCCAATCGCGCCTTTGCTCATTTTGGCAGATCATAATCACAATCAGCTTATGGATATGAAGGCGCAGAAGATGCGTCTTTACTGCTGAAATAAAATAAAATATCTCAAAATAAAATTATGCCCAGACAACATGCACTAGAAAAAATTCGTAACATCGGCATCATTGCTCATATTGATGCCGGCAAAACCACCGTTTCCGAACGAATTTTGTTTTACACCGGAAAAAAACATAAAATCGGCGAAGTCCACGAGGGTGAAGCCACCATGGACTGGATGGAACAAGAACAAGAAAGAGGCATCACCATTACTTCGGCGGCTACCACCTGTTTTTGGCCTAACGCTTCTTGGTTGGGCGGCGGTGAAATCCAAATCAATATTATCGATACTCCCGGCCACGTTGACTTTACAGCCGAAGTGGAAAGATCCCTCCGTGTTTTAGACGGCGGCGTTATTGTTTTTGACGGCGTCGCCGGCGTGGAACCTCAATCAGAAACTGTCTGGCGCCAATCAGAAAAATACCATGTGCCAAAAATCGGTTTCATCAACAAAATGGACAGAATGGGAGCTGATTTCTATTACGATTTGAAAACTATTTATGATCGCCTAACTTCCCATGCCCATCCTATCCAACTGCCTGTGGGCACTGCCGATACTTTCAAAGGCATTATCGATTTATTTGAAATGAAAGCCCGAATCTATTTGGATGATTTAGGCACCAAATGGGAAGATATTGAAATCCCGGAAGATGAAAAAGCCAGAGCGGCAGAATATCGCTCTAAGCTGGTTGAAGCTATTGTGGAAAATGATGAATCTTTGATGGAAAAATATTTAGCCGGAGAAGAAATCAGCATCGCTGATTTAAAGAAAACTTTAAGAAAGGCTGTTATTTTAAACAAGATTGTGCCGATTATGTGCGGTTCGGCCCTCAAGAACAAAGGCGTTCAATTCCTGTTGGATGCCGTTTCCGAATATTTGCCCTCGCCGATCGATATTGATCCGCCCTTGGCTCATGATCCGGCTGATTTGTCCAAAGAAATTAAAATAGAAGTTAAAGATGATGCTCCGCTTATGGGTTTGGCCTTTAAAATTGCCACTGATCCTTTTGTGGGCAAATTAGTTTTTTATCGGGTTTATAGCGGTATTTTAAAATCAGGTTCTTATGTGGTTAATCAAACTACGGGTGACAAAGAAAGAATCGGCCGAATCCTGCGCATGCATGCTAATTCCAGAGAAGAAGTAAGCGAGGTTTACTCCGGAGAAATTGCGGCTATTGTGGGACTGCGAAGCACTACTACCGGGGACACAATTTCTGATCCTAATGTTAAGGTACTATTAGAAAATATTACCTTCCCCGAACCGGTTATTGATATTGCGGTAGAACCAAAAACCAAAGCCGACCAAGAAAAAATGGGCATGGCGCTGTCTAAATTAGCCGAAGAAGATCCAACTTTTAGAGTACGAACCGATGAAGAAACCATGCAAACGATTATTTCCGGCATGGGCGAGCTTCATTTGGATATTATCGTAGACAGAATGAAAAGAGAGTTTAAAGTGGAAGCTAACATCGGCAAGCCCCAAGTGGCTTACAGGGAAACTATTAAATCAACGGCCGAAGCCGAAGGCAAATACATCAGGCAATCAGGCGGACGCGGACAATACGGCCATTGTTGGATTAGAATTGAACCGACCGAAAGAGGCGAAGAAGGCGTGCAGAAAGAATTTGAATTTGTGGATGCGATTAAAGGCGGGGCTGTGCCCAAGGAATTTATCAAGCCGATTGAAAAAGGCATCAAAGAAGCTATGGCCAGAGGTATTGTAGCTAGTTATCCATTAATCAATGTTAAGGCGACTCTTTATGACGGTTCTTATCATGATGTTGATTCTTCTGAAGGCGCTTTCAAGATTGCCGGCTCTATGGCTTTCCAAGATGCCGCTAAAAGAGCCAACCCAATTTTGCTAGAACCGATTATGAAAATTGAAGTGGTAACCCCGGAACAGTTTATGGGCGATGCTATTGGCGATTTAAATTCCCGAAGAGCTATTATTGGCAACATGGAAGACAGAGGCGAAGGCGCTTCAGCGGTTAAAGTGATTAGCGCTGAGGTTCCGTTATCGGAAATGTTTGGCTATATGACAACTTTAAGATCACTCACTCAAGGACGAGCTTCTTATACTATGGAATTTTTGAAATACAATGAAGTGCCGAAGAATGTGGAAGAAAAGATTAAAGAGGTTAGAGGCACGGCCAAGACTAGAATATAAAACTTTAAATAAAAAACACCTCGCTGGTTAGCGGGGTGTTTTTTGGGTTTTATATAATAAAATGGGGCGGAGCGACATTTCAGCTAACGTTTGCGTATATCTGGTTACAGTCCGCCTCCGGCGTACTTCCACCCATATTTGCCTCCGCTACGCTACGGCAAACATCAGATATACGCTGTTAGCTGATGTATTCCTTTTCTTTTCCGACGATAGTCGGTTGTTTTAAAAAATTTTAAATTTCTTTTTCTGTTTTGGATTTTGGGCAGAGGGGTTAGGGGTGAATGCCCAAAATTAAAAACTCCTTAATGTATTTTATTTACTTTCTTTAAAATATATATTTAGTTGATTCACAAATTCCTTGGTGTCCAAAAAATAATTTGGGTAAGCTTTCCTTAGTTCCTTGTTTGTCTCTGCTGAAACAAGAACGATATCTCTATTTTCTTTGTTGGTAAGCATTCTTTCTTCAAGTTTTGAATATTCAGCATTTGCAAATTCCTCTTGATTTGTTTTGTAAGCGAATATCTTAAGTTCCTTTGTATCGAGATTCAAATTTAAAAGATAGAAATCAAATTGTGATTTTGTATCTTTTTCGTAATTTTCAATAATTTTATGAATTCTTGCCCATTCATTCATTTTTTTTACAACATCAAGTTTACGTGCTAATTTTTGTATTTGCTGACGTAGTTCATTTTGGTTATCTGGGGTATTAGGAACTATTTGCGTTTTTTCCATGGTGGCGAAAGCAGAGCTGACTAATCTAAAAAAATCTTTCCACTCTTCCTCTCCTTCATTTGATTTGATCGCTTGTCCAGTAAAATGATCCACTGTTTCAACTGCCGTTGCCCAATAATGTTGAAGGTTTGTCCTTATTTGTATTTCTATCATTAAGCTATCATAAATCGGACTTTTGTCACTAAAATACTTATAGACTAAATGATAACTTCTGTATCCATCGGGCTTAGGATTCATTATATAATTTTTTTCATTACTTAGTTTATGTTTTATGCCACGACTTTTTTTATATAATTCGACTAGTTGATTCACTTCGTCTATATTTGACAGAACAGATCGACACCCACCAATATCTTGCATTCTCGACATTTTCATTTTGCTTGTTTGAGCGCGTTTTAATTTTTTTAATATAGATGGAACACGTTTAAGACGACGTATAATAATGGCAGATGAATTTATTTTCCTTGAAAGCCTTTTTAATCTTACTGCAAAAACGTGTAGCGGAAAACTATGAGATGAACGCCAGTTTGATAATATGTCTATGGCTTCTCCCAACTCTTCGCTAGTGCTTCTTGTGGAAATTAAAATATCACCTGCTTTGTTTATTTGATTTTTTGAAAAATTAGGTTTTGTCCATTTCATAGCAACTATATTAAAGCAAATATTATAAAAGCAATTTATTAACGATTTCCCTTTGCTCGATTATGGGTCTTGCACAACATCTCACAATTTTTCGCTGAAGTCGCACCACCTTTGCTCCAAGCTGTTACATGGTCGGCATCCATTTCGCCAAAACCCCAAATCTTATTCTTGTTGGCGTCGTGCCCAATGGCACAATGTGGGCAGTTTGAATCGCCCTTTTTCTTTGCCTTAGCAGTTTGTGTTGTATAAATCGCTTTTTTAGTTGCATCATCAAAAATTCGTACATCAAGCAACTTCGTATCAACAGAACCGCCTAAGATAAACTCAAAAACCCCTTTGCGATTTTTAATATAAGGATCACTATAGAGCTTATGTACTTCTGCTGATACTTTCTTTGGATCATAAGATTTTTTGTGGTACTCCTCGAACAAACGTCCCCATTCAAGACCACACATTTCGCTTTCTACATCTATAAACACACTAGAAACCCAATCAATTACGCCATTGAAATAGTTTTTTAGTTCTTTAATGTTTGTATCCTTTCGATGACGACTCATGTAATTGTCAATCTTACCTGTACTTACCCAATCCAATGCTCGTTCTAAAAAATCTTGGCGGTTAACAACGCCTGATACGTACGCACTCCATTTCTGAATATTAGCATTTTGAGTATTGCTAAACTCTTCTTTCGCGAGTGTCACAAACGGACCGGAATAGATAGCGTTTAATAATTCTTGGGGCTTAAGTGGAACTCCTGCAATGTTAATTGTTTTAAACCATTCTTTTATTTGACTTTCAGTACCTTCACATTCATAAATAAGAAGTTTGGTTTCCAAAATTTTATTTTTCTTGTCTTTTGCCATAGTGCTAAAATATTGCATCCCATTTTCATCTTTGATGGCAAATTTATCTGTAATAAATCTTCCGAGACTAGTGATTCGTTGTTGTCCGTCTAAAACTTCTAGATTATTTTCAGAAACTCTATTAAAATAAATCAATCCTATTGGGTATCCTTTAAGGACTGATTCGATGACAGCCATTTCTCTTTTTCCGCCGTCAGAAGCATAAATATAATTCCGCTGGTATTCTGGTTGAATAGTCAACTTACCAGCTAAACCAAATAAACCCTTGCCTTCAAGTTCGTTATAAACAAAGCCTTCGCAGATGTCTTCTATAGTTACTTCTATTTTTAGAGTTGTTTCCATATTATTTACTATGTTTAATTAATATCCTGGCGTATTTTCTTTCATCATTTTTAACTGCACAACCACCCCTATCCTCAGGATGTTTTTGGTATTTTATATTTTTTAAAATTTCTTTAGGTGCAGAAGCTCGCGTATTACCACATGCTAGCCAAATAATTTCAAACTGTTCTGGTGAGTGTTTACTAAGAAAACTAATTGGTACACCCATGATTCCTTTGTAATCATTAGGGATATATTTAACTTGTGGAACTTCTATAGCGTCATAATTATCATATTTTTGGAACGGCGCTTTAAGACCAAATTTAACAATTTCCGCCTCGGTCATTAATGATAGCTGCTGATGACGTCTGCCGTGATCAAGATTAGTAAACCAAATTGTTCCCGCGACAAAGGCATATTTTTTTCCATCTTCCTCTTTATGAAACTTTTCATAGTAATCAGGAACTTGATACCAAACATTTCGACCGTCATTCTTACCAGCACCAAGCCACATTTTATCATCCTTAAGTAAAGGAAAAATTTCTTTGTAGGTAATGGCATTCATATTGCCGATGATCACGAAGTTCTTGTTGTAATCAAAGAGTTGCTTAACATATTCGCGAAACAAACTGAAAGGAGGATTAGTTACCACGATGTCAGATTGTTGAAGTAAATCTACGCATTCATCACTACGGAAATCGCCATCACCCTCAAGCGGCGCCCACTCGTTATTTTTGTTTGATTTTAGTTGTATTGCAACGTCTTTTAGGTTGAACTCGCCATCACCATCTATGTCATGCACTTCGTTGATAATAAATTTATTGGCGGTTATCTTTGGGCGACCTTTGGTATTTGTGAGAGTCTTGTCATCGCCAAACAAGCCTAATTGCGTGTTGGCAACCGGTGAAGGTTTGTAGCTCGTTGTAATAAGTTGCTTCAAACCGAGTCTATTAAAATTTAATATGAAGTAACGAAAGAAATTACTTTCGAATGGGTCGTCTGCATTACAATACACCACCTTCTTTCGAAATGTATCTGAGTCATACTCAAGATAGCCCTCTATCTCTTTTTGGATGTCACTATACTGAGTATAAAACTCGTCGTTTTTTGCTGTTTTTGCACTTGAAAGCCCTAATTGAGCCATAGTGTTATATTTTTTTATTTAATATCATTGTATTCGTTTTCCCCTTATAAATAAATTTTTCCGAGTGAAGTGAGGAAACATCCACTCCCGCCATAGGCGGGCTTCCCCTCACTAAAGAAAAAAAGAAATTTAAAATTTTTTAAAACAAATGGGCGAAGCCCAAAAAGAAAAGGAATATATTAGCTAACTTGTTATTATACGAAATATCAATTAGTATTTATCGTCCTAATTATACTTAAATAGTTAGGAATATACAATAACTTTTCTTTAGCCACTTTTGGCAGCAAAAGTGGCGCAAAACTGCGAGCGATGAAAAATTTGGCGCTTCAAGTAAAATTCTAACAAAGTTTTTAAACTCGTCCGCCTCTGGCAGACTCAAACAATAAAAACTTTGTAACTCATTTTACTTTCCGCTTAATCCAAATTTTTCATATGCTCGACTATTTATTTATAAAAATATAATAAAATAAGGCGAACATTAAAAAATATTGTGCCAATTTTACATAAAGCGAGCGTTAAGAAGCTAATATTCTGTTGCTATTTTGATTATTAGCTTTAGCGAGCTTATGTAATAATTGGCCATGATTTTTTACGTTCGCGAGCTTTTGGTTACTTTTGGCGGTACAAAAGTAACAAGAGGTATCTAAAACTTGATAAATTATCCTTTTTCCATTAGAATTAAACCATA
>JAUSEE010000059.1 GCA_030650095.1 Candidatus Buchananbacteria bacterium | reverse complement strand
CTTGTTGGAAATACTGACGCCAAGGAGCCGATAAATCCGGCCTTGGAGCTATTTAAAAATAAAACATCGGGACGATAACTCTTGACTAAACTACGGACTTCGAAAACAGCCCTGATGTCATTTAGAGACGGTTCACGTTTTAAGAATTTTAGAGTTTGGCAGGGGATGCCTCCAGCCTTCAAAATTCTCAAAAAATCGCCGTTGCCACTGGAACCAACTGCTACCAGGAATTCATAGATATTTCTGTCCAGATGAGAAATGAGATTAGACAAAAATCTTTGGGCTCCACCCAATTCTGATTGGGTGATTACGAATAAAATTCTTTTTTTGAGGTTTCCGTTCGTATTTATATATGTGTTGCTTGGGCTTGATTCCATGGCTATTTTATGGCAAAATTAACATAAAATGCCTATAGAATCAAGGGTTTTGATATTCACCACGGCCTATCGGCCATTGGTAGGCGGATCCGAAATAGCACTCGAAGAAATAATCCGGCGATTGCCGAATGTTTTTTTTGATATTCTGACGCCGAGATATAAAACGGAACTTGAAAGAATAGAGTATTTCGATAACGGATGCATTCACAGAGTCGGTTTCGGGAGTCCGATGGATAAGTTGTTTTTTCCTATTTCTGGATTTCTTTTGGCAATAAAATTTAGTCCAAAACATATTCATGCCTATCAGGCCTCATTTGGTGCTGGGGCGGCGTTTATTTATAAAACATTTTTCCCAAAGACCAGATTTATCCTTACGTTGCAGGAGGGCAAGGATCTCTATAAACAGAATTTTTTGATAAAATATTTCAGGGATTTAATAATCAGAAAGGCAGACGTTGTTACTGTTATTAGCCATTATCTGGCTAATTATGCCAAGAAGATTAATCCAAAAGCTGAGCTGCACATGATATCCAACGGCGTGGACCTGGATAAATTCAGGCACATGCCAAATTCCGACGAGAACACAGTCATTACTGTATCGCGTTTGGTGCCCAAGAATGGCGTAGGAGATATTGTTAAGGCAGTAGGATTGGTTAAAAGGGACATAGCTGATGTGAGACTTATAATAGTCGGTTCGGGACCGCTTGAAAAAGAAATAAGGCAGTCCGTAAAAGATTTAGATCTGGAGGACCGGGTCATTATGGCTGGCTCCCAAAGTCTGGAGAATGTCGCTGGTTATCTGGCCAAGGCTAAAGTTTTTGTCAGGCCGTCTCTTTCCGAAGGGCTTGGCAGCGCCTTTCTTGAGGCAATGGCGGTGGGGTTGCCGGTGATAGGGACGGCGGTAGGCGGAATTCCAGATTTTCTTAAAGATGGAGAAACCGGTCTTTTTTGCAAAGTTGCCGATCCTAAAGATTTAGCCGAGAAAATAGTCAGAATATTGAAAGATGAACAATTGAGAGAAAAAATTACTATTAATGCCAGGGCATTAATAGTACAAAAATATGACTGGAATATTATAGCTAATGAATTTGCTAAAATTTATGAACGAATTTAACCATAAATTAAGTATTGTTATACCGGTTTATAACGAAGAAAGAACTTTGCGGAAGTTAATCGAGGCTGTGGAGGATGCTCCGCTACAGATGGAAAAAGAAATTATTTTAATTGATGATGGATCAACGGATGGAACGAGAGAAATTTTGAAAACGATGAGTGTTT
>JAUSEE010000051.1 GCA_030650095.1 Candidatus Buchananbacteria bacterium | reverse complement strand
TTTAATCATACTAGACGGCTGGGGCTATCGTGAAGACAAGGAGCATAACGCTGTTTTTCAGGCTAAGACTCCTTTTTTTGATTATCTTTGGGACAATTTCCCGCACAGTTTTTTGTCAGCCAGCGGCGAGAGTGTCGGCTTGCCTTTGGGGCAGATGGGCAACAGCGAAGTCGGCCATATTACCATTGGGGCCGGAAAAATAATTGACACTGATCTGGTTAGAATAAGCAAAGCGGCGGCTAGCGGTGAGTTTATTTCCAACCACGCTTTTGTTAAATTATTTGAACATGTTAAAAATAATAATTCCACTTTACATATCCAAGGCTTGATCGGCCCAGGAGGCATACACAGCCACAGCGATCATTTGAAAGCTTTTTTAAAAGCGGCCAAAGACGCCGGTGTAGAAAAAATTGCCATTGATGCCTTTACCGATGGCCGGGATACTCCGCCGCAAAGCGCCGCTCTCTATCTTAAAGAGATAGAAGATATAATTGATGATTTAGGCATCGGCTTCATTGCTACTGCTTCCGGCCGTTTTTATGCCATGGACAGGGATAATAATTGGGACAGATTAAAAAAAGCCGAAGAGGCCATTTTTGACTGCCAGGGCCATATTTGCAAAAATAGGAAACCGTCGGAAGTGGTTCAAGAGCTTTACCGGCAGGGTGTTTTAGATGAGCATTTGGAACCCTTAGTATTTTTAGATGATAAAAATGATGCTTATCCGATTAGAAACAATGACGGTGTTTTATTTTTTAATTTCCGGGCCGATCGAGCCAGAATGCTGAGCCGTAAAATATTGGAAAAAGCCAGCCAGATGAATTTGTGTTTTATCACCATGACTGAATATAATAAGGAGTTTGATTGCTTGGTGGCTTTCCCGTCACAAGAGATAGAAACGACTCTGGCCGGAGAGGTCTCCAAGGCCGGCTTAAGCCAGGCTCACATAGCCGAAACGGAAAAATTCGCTCATGCCACCTATTTTTTAAATGGCGGCAAAGAGGATGCCCATGAAAATGAAAAACATATCATGCTGGAGAGTTATAAAGATATTACGACTCATGATCAAAAGCCGGAAATGCGGGCCGAGGCTATAGCCGACAAAGCCATTGAGGAAATAAAAAACGGCACTGATTTTATTTTTATTAATTTTGCCAATCCCGATATGGTAGGGCATACGGCCAATGTGCCGGCTATCATTAAAGCGCTGGAAGAAGTGGACAAACAATTAAAGAGAGTGGTAATGGCTACAGAAGAAGCGGGCGGAGTGGCTTTTATTACTGCCGATCATGGCAATGCGGAATTAAATGTCGATCTTTTAACCGGCGAAAAACATACGGCTCACACGACTAATTTGGTTCCAGCCATAATTACCAAAAAAGATTACGATCTTAAGTCTGGCGGATTAGCCGATATCACTCCGACTCTTTTAAAAATTATGAAAATCAACCAGCCGAAGTCTATGACTGGCACTTCCTTGATTTGATAGGCGGCGCCTTGCTTAAAGAGCCAGTTTTGTTTTAAAATACAAGTATATTAATCAATTATAATTAAACTATGATAACCGTCTGGATATCAATTATAGCGTCTGTCATCGGCTTGGGTTTCGCCGGCTTTTTGGCTAAAAAAATAATTCAACAGAAAATTGAAAACAAGGAAGCGGAAGTGGTGGCCTCTTACATACAAAAAGGAGCCTTAACTTTCTTGTTCAAAGAATATACATTTTTAGCGATTTTTGTGGTTATCGTAGCAGTGATTTTAGCTTTGGTGCCCCAGCTTTCATGGAAATTAGCTCTAACTTTTGTGGTGGGCGCCGCCTTTTCCGCTTTGGCCGGTTTCATTTCTCTAAAGGTTTCCACTTTGTCTAACATTAAAATAGCGGAAAAACTCGGCCAGAGTTTAAACTTAGGTTTTAAGTTGGCTTTAAACGCCAGTTCTGTAATTGGTTTTTCTATCGCCGGTTTGGGTGTTTTGGGCGTGGCTGGTTTTTATCTTATATTCAATGATCCGCAAATTATTTATGGTTTCGGACTAGGAGCTTCATCTATAGCTTTATTCATTAGAGTGGCCGGCGGCATTTACACTAAAGCCGCTGATGTCGGCTCTGATTTAGTGGGCAAGATAGAAAATAGCATCCCCGAAGATGATCCGCGTAATCCGGCTTCAATTGCCAACAGCGTCGGCGATAATGTGGGTGATGTGGCCGGTATGGGAGCTGATTTATTTGAGAGTTATGTTGATTCTATGGTGGCCACTATGGTTTTGGGAATTTTGTTTTTGCCCCTTTTAGGTTCCCAGGCTATTATTTTGCCACTTATTTTAGCCGGTATCGGCATTATCGCTTCGGTTTTAGGCTATTTATCCCTTCGCTTTTTAGACAAGGTTAAAACCACTCAATTATTGAACAGTCTTAACCTGATAACTATAATCCTTACTCTTATCGGTTCCTTTATCGCCATCAAGTATATGATCGGCGACTTAAAAATTTTTTTAGTGCTGGTTATCGGCATCGGCGCCGGCTTGGTTATTGATTTATCAGCCAAATATTACACCTCCGTGAAACATAAACCGGTTAAATCAATCGCTTATGAATCAAAAAACGGCTCTATCACCAATATTATTTCCGGTTTGTCTTTCGGTTTTTTTAGCTTGATTATGCCAGTTGTAATGTTAGCAGTGGTTATTTATTCTTCTTATTATTTGTCTGGTTTTTACGGCCTGGCTTTAGCGGCTGTATCCCTTCTTTCAACTTTGGCTATGATTTTAACTTCTAATACTTATGGCCCGATAGTTGATAATTCTTCTTCTTTGGCGCAAATGGCCAGTATGGGCAGTGAGATCAGGGAAAGGGCCGAAGAAATTGATACTTGGGGCAATACCAGCTCCACCGTGGGCAAGGGCTTTGCTATTTTTAGTTCCACTTTAACTTCTTTGGCGCTTTTGGTCAGCTTTAGCGTTCTAGCCAATTTGGATCTTATAAATTTAATTGATCCTAAAGTTATCGTCGGCTTATTTATCGGCGCTCTGTTGCCTTTTATTTTTTCCGCTTTAACTATTAATTCAGTTGGCCAGGCCGCCATTAAAATTATCAACGAGATTCATCGCCAGTTTAAAGAAATCAACGGGTTGATATCCGGCCAGACCGAACCTGATTATAAAAAATGCATCACTATTGCCACTAATGCGGCTTTGAGGCAAATGATTTTACCGGTGGCTTTGGCTATAGTTTTTCCCATAGTTATCGGTTTGGTTTTGGGGGCGGCCAGTTTGGCTGGTTTTATAATTGGATCAATCGTTATAAGTTTTATGCTCTCGACCTTCATGGTGAATGCCGGAGGAGCCTGGGATAATGCCAAAAAATTCATTGAAGCCGGCAACTTGGACGGCATCGGCAGTGATGCTCATAAAGCGACCATAGTGGGCGATGCCGTTGGCGATCCTCTAAAAGATACAGCCGGCCCGGCTTTAAATATCCTTATAAAGCTAATGGCTATCATCTCTATTATTATTGTGCCATTTTTGATTAAATAATTTTAAGGTCAGCCGCCAGTCTTAGCCGGCGGCTTTTTGTTTGTTTTATTTAAGATTGACCTAAGGCTGATTTTTTGTTAATATAATTTGAGTCTTATTAATTTTTTAAGTTAAATAATTTTTATGAAATCTACTGTTAAAAAATTAGATAAATCCCAAGTGGAAATAACGGTGGAAGTTTCAACTCTTGAACTCCAGCCTTATTTGCAGAAATCAGCCGACAGGCTAGCCAAAGAAATAAAAATCGAAGGTTTCCGGCCTGGCAAAGCCCCCTATGACATAATCAAGCAAAAAGTGGGCGAGATGGGCATTCTGCAGGAATCAATCGATGATATTATTTCGGCCACCTACTACGAAGTTTTAAAGGAACAAAAAATAGTCACTATCGGCCAACCGAAAATTGATATCGAGAAATTGGCACCTGGCAATGATTTTGTTTACAAAGCTACCGCGGCTGTTTTGCCTCAGGTAAAAATAGGCGATTATAAAAAGATAAAAATAAAACAGGCAGAAACTAAGATCGCTGATGATCAAGTTGATAAGGTTTTAGCCGATATTAGAAAAATGCAGGCCACCGAAAAATTAGTGGAGAGAGCAGCTAAGAGTGGCGACAAAGTGGAAATAAATTTTGAAGTTTTTATTGATAAAGTGCCGATTGAAAAAGGCCAGCAGCAAAAATATCCGGCAGTCATAGGCGAAAATAAATTCATACCCGGTTTTGAAGAAAAACTCGTCGGTTTAAAAGCCGGCGAAGAAAAAGAGTTTGAGCTTAAATTTCCGGAGAAATATTTTGAAAAAAAGATGGCCGGCAAGAACGCCGAATTTAGGGTTAAATGCAATAGTGTTTATGAAATAGAGTTGCCTAAATTGGATGACGAGTTTGCCAAATCTATTTCCTCTGGTAAGTTTAAAACCATAGCCGAAGTGAAAAGTAATATCCTAGAAAATTTAAAAGCAGAAGAATCTGGCAAGCAAGAACAAAAAGCAGAACTTGAAATGTTTGACAAGCTGGTGGCCATATCCGATTTTGAGGAAATTCCCGATATTCTAATTGATAATGAAGCTCATAAAATGGTTCATGAGTTGGAGCATAATATTTCTGATCAGGGTTTTAATTTTGAAGATTATCTAAAGAGCTTGAATAAAACAGAAGATAATTTAAAAGAAGAATTCAAACCCCAGGCTGAAAAAAGAGTAAAAGTTTCCATTTTGACCAGGGAAATATATTTGCAGGAAAAATTTGAAGTGCGTGATGATGAAATTGAAATGGAAATCGAAGAAATGATTAAAAGTTATCCGGCTAATCCCGAGGTGAGAAAACAACTGGAAACGGAAACTTATAAGGATTACCTGAAAAATATTCTAGGCAACAGAAAGGTGATTGATTTCTTAAAAAAAGAGATTATAACTTATTAGATAAAAAACTAAAGACTGCTGGCAAACCAGCGGTTTTTAGTTTGACGGAATAATCCGTTTGTGTTAAAAATAGCATATCTAGTGTAGATATTGTTCCTTACAATTTTCAAACAGATATATCAAACAAGGAGAAAACATGGACAATTTTCTATCAGGGTTGGTTTATTTGATCCTTTATTTATATATGGAATTTAAATCATTCCCAGGTAAAGTAAAAAGGTTCATTTGGAACCGAGGCCTAAAGCTTTGGTGGTATCGTCTTTGGATAAGAAAAGATGAGTTTCATAAATCTCTGGACATGGATAAAAATGCTCTCTTGGATATGAATCCTAAACAACGCGAGGCTTATATTAAAGATTTGACGATTCGTCGACAGAAAGCCCATGACAGGGATATTTAAATAAGCTAACCAGAAACAGCAATTTTTGCTGGAAGGAGGCTATTAACTTGGCCAGACTAATGAAGGATACTATCTTTGATTTGGAAGATGTCAGTGAATTAACAGCTGAAATTTTGGAAACCTGCTTGGATTACAGTGGTGTTTTAGGAGCCAGCCAAGATCCGGCGGAAATAGCCCAGATTTATTTTGAAAATAATGATCATGGTTTTAGCCATTCCCAAGATGTCTGGCAAAGGTGCCAAGAAGTTGTCAGTCAATCTCCGCTTTTGTGGCAGATGGCCAATTTGCAAGTGGCGAAAGCTCAAAGAGTTTTAATACTAACTTCTATTTTCCATAATATGGGCAGATTTTTAGGAGTTGACTTTACGGATCACGAAGAGGTTGGCGCCGAATTAGCTAGACGCGTCTTGGCTGGCAGCATTTTAGATAAGCATGTTTTTTATGCCATTTTCAATCACGATTATATTTGTCCTTTGGTAAATGGCTATAGGATGCCAAAATTGGCTATGTTTCCTCTTTCCGAGATATTTCGTTTGGCCGACAAGACTTCTGTTTCGCCTCAAGATGAAGTTAGGAGATATTATAGGACGGGCAAAAGAGTTGCTCCTAATATGTCTCTCTTTGATTCGAATATTTCCGATGAGACCAGATTTGATCTTAGTCCTGGTATAACAAAAGGCGACATGTTAACCTGGTTTCTGGTAATATTTGCCTTGCAATCTACAGATTTTATTTATGGCGATACCCGTGACGCTTACGCTTATTGGGCTAGAGGCAAACACCAAGCCATGGAGGCTGTTGGCGACTTGTGTTTGGAAGAAGAATATTTAGAAGGCCAAACGCCGGCCGATCCAGAAGAAGCCAAAGCGGTTGTCAAGCGTTTTTGCCAGGAGAATGATTTGATTATCTCTGCTTGAAAAATTCATCCCGTATCTTTACGGGATTTTTTATTTGTCATTATTCATTTTAATAAAATAATATTTTAAGATCAATAAATTCTCAGAAGATATTTATTAGGGTATAAACCAGATAATATTTTTATGAAAAAATAATTGACTATAGCCCGTGGTAAGTCCCAATGCTTATCATTGGGGCAATCTTTGTGCTTGACAAAAATAACAAAATATGATAGATTAACTTGTTAATCAAACACTTAATTTAAGCCCAATTCATTGAGATTAAGTGGTATATAATACTAGATTTATTTTTATGATAAAAATCGGAATAATCGGCGGATCCGGGCTGGATGATCCGCAAATGCTAGAGGGAGGATACCAAAAAACAGTGGTTACCAAATATGGCCAGCCGTCCTCGTCTTTAAGTTGCGGTAAAATTGCCGGCATTGATGTGGTTATCTTGGCGCGCCATGGCAAGACCCACGCCGTACCGCCGTCGCAGATAAACTTCCGCGCCAACATCCAAGCGCTCAAAGATGAAGGCTGTACGCATATTTTAGCAACGACAGCCGTCGGATCACTTAGGGCAGAAATCAAACCGGGCAATATTGTTTTTCCCGACCAATTTATTGATTTCACCAAATCAAGGCCATCCACATTTTTCACCGAAGAAGTCAGGCATACGCCCATGGCCGAGCCATTCAATCAAGAGTTACGCAGCCTGTTACGTAGCACCTGCGAAGAATTGGGATTTGAATACAACTATGACAAGACGGTTGTAACCATCGAGGGACCAAGGTTTTCTTCGCGCGCAGAAAGCGCCATGTTTAGAGAGTGGGGAGCAGACATTATTAATATGTCCACTTGCCCGGAAGTGATACTAGCTGGTGAACTGGGTATTCCATACCAAACGATAGCTATGTCCACGGATTATGATTGTTGGAAGGAAGATGAGGAATCAGTGTCTTTTGATTTGGTCTTGAAACGGATGGCAGAAAACGCCGAGAAAGTTAAACGCTTAATTATCAAAACTATTCCCAAACTTCATCCGATTAAATCCCGCATTCGGACGGTGCCTAATTTTCCCAAAGAGGGAGTAATGTTTCGGGACATAACCACTCTCATAAAAGATCCTGTCGGATTGAAATTATGTCTGGATGATTTTTTAAAAAGGTATAAGGATAAGGCCATTGATGTGGTGGTAGGCATTGATAGCCGCGGCTTTATTTTAGGCGGAGCCTTAGCCTATCAATTGGGCAAGGGTTTTGTGCCGGTTAGAAAAAAAGGCAAATTGCCGGCCGAAATTGAAAGCGAAGAATATGCCTTGGAATATGGCACCGATGTTATAGAAATACATAAAGATGCTATTATTAACGGACAAAGAGTTTTGATTATTGATGATTTAATCGCTACCGGTGGAACGGCTTTGGCTGCGGCCAAATTGGTTAAAAAATTAGGCGGTCAAATAATTGAGCTGGCTTTTATCGTTGATCTGCCCGATTTAGGCGGCAGTAAAAAATTAAAAGAAGCCGGTTTAGCTACTTATAGCCAAACTGCTTTTGAGGGCGAATAATTATTTATACTATTTATAATGAATAATAATAAAGTATTAGTTGTCGGCGGAGCCGGTTACATCGGCAGCCATGTGGTTAAGGAACTTTTTAAAAACGGCTATCAGCCGATTGTTTTTGATAACTTAAGCACCGGTAAAAAAGAAAACATAATTGATGGCGTACTATTTATCGAAGGCGATATCATAAATTATGATCAAATAAAAGAAGCTTTAGATGGCGTAGGCGCTGTTATTCATTTGGCTGGCTTGAAATCGGCTGGCCAATCAATGATAGAACCGGAAAAATACGCCACCGGTAATATTTCCGGAACTATTAATTTGCTCAATGCTGTTTCTCTTTCCGGCATCAAGAATATAATATTTTCTTCCAGCGCCGCTGTTTATGGCAATCCAAAATATCTGCCGATTGATGAAAATCATCCGATTGAGCCGATTAATTTTTATGGCCAGACTAAACTAATCACCGAAGATTTGCTGAAATGGTATAGCCAAATAAAAGGCATTAATTACGTGGCTCTAAGGTATTTTAACGCCGTAGGCTATGATGTTGAGGGTGAAATAAAAGGCTTGGAAAAAAATCCTAGTAATTTACTGCCCGTAGTCATGGAAGCGATTATCGGCCAGCGCGATCATGTTGAAATTTTGGGTGATGATTATGATACCCCAGACGGCACTTGCATTAGGGATTATGTCCATGTCAGTGATTTGGCTGACGCCCATGTCAGAGCTTTAAAATATATTGATCAAGAAAACAAAAATATAATTGTTAATTTAGGGACGGCCAACGGTTTGAGCGTCAGGCAAATAGTTGAGGCGGCCAAAAAAATATCTAAGATGGATTTTCCAGTTAAGATTTCTCCTCGAAGATTAGGTGATCCAGCCAAGATTTTTTCTGATTCCACCAGAGCCAGGGAATTGTTAGGCTGGCAGCCAAAACATAGCGATTTAGATACTATTATTAAAACCACGCTGGGAGCTTATGGTATAATAATAAATAGTTAATATTATCTTAATAAAAACATATGAATATAGGCGCTCATGTTTCTGCGGCCGGCGATGTGGCCTTGGCGCCCCAGCGCGCTAAGGACATCGACTGTGAATGTTTCCAATTTTTTTCACGATCACCGCAAGGCGGCAAGGCTAATCCTATAACACCTGAAATTGCCCAAAAATTCCAAACTAATATGAAAAAATACGGCCAAGAGGCTTGTTATATTCATGCTCCTTATTATATTAATTTTGCTTCCTTAAATAACAGGATTTATTATGGCTCAATTAATGTGATTAGGGATGAGTTGGAAAGGGGCAGTCTTTTGGGAGTAAAAAGCCTGATGTTTCATCCGGGCAGTTACAAAGAAGCTGGTCCGAAAAAAGGTTTAGAGCTGGTGTGCGACGGCTTGGACAAAGTTTTAGACGGCTACAATGGAAGCACAGAACTACTGTTGGAGATGTCGGCCGGCGCCGGCAATGTCATTGGCGACACCTACGAAGAGATTGATAAGATAATCAATTCCAAAAAATTAAAAAAATATAATTTGGGCCTTTGTTTTGATACCGCTCATGCCTTTGCCAGCGGTTATGATTTATCTGCTCCGAAAGCGGTAGCTAAAACTTTTTCTGAATTTGATAAGATATTGGGTTATAAAAAATTAAAATTAATTCATGCTAATGATTCCAAAGTGGAACTGAATGCTAAAAAAGACAGGCATGAACACATCGGCCAAGGCTATATCGGCTTGATTGGCTTTAAAGCCATAGTTGATCTGGCCAAAAAACATAATATTGATCTGATCCTGGAAACGCCGGATTTAGAAGGCAGGAAAAAAGACATTAAAGTTCTTAAATCCCTTCGAGATAAAAAATAATTTTATGAAGCTAGCCATAATTTCCGATTCTCATGATAATATACCAAATACCGAAAAATTTTTATCTTGGGCTAAGTCTAATAATATAGGAATGATTATCCATTGCGGCGATTTGGCCGCTCCGGCTATGCTTAAAAAGGTTGTAGCTCCGGCTTTTTCCGGGCCGATTCATTTGATTCATGGCAATGTTTCCGACAGGGAACTGCTTAAAAAAGTTTGCTCCGAAATTTCAAATGTTACTTTGCATGGCGACGAGGGCGAGGTAGAAGTTGAGGGACTTAAAATAGCTTTTTGCTATTTTCCGGAAAAGGCTAAAGAACTGGCCGAAAGCAAAAAGTATGATCTGGTTTTTTACGGCCATACTCACAAACCGTGGATAGAAAAAATCGGATCGGTTGTTTTAGCCAACCCTGGAACTTTAAGCGGTATGTTTTCCAAAGCCACTTTCGCTGTTTTTAACACAGAAGATAAAAATTTAGAATTGAAAATTTTAGAAAATATTTAAAAAGAGGATGAAAAGGATAATCACCGTTGAAGTCAAAACAAATTCCAAAGAAATTAAGGTTGAGCCGATTAAAGGTAATGTTTATAAAGTTCGTTTGAGCGCTACGCCATTAGAAGGCAAAGCCAACAAACAGCTGATAGATGTTTTATCGGGTTACTTTGATATTTCTAAAAGCCAAGTGGAGATAAAATCAGGCAAAACCAGCAAAACCAAGATAGTGGAATTATTTTTAAATTAAATTGCCGATTATTAACTAAAAACACTAGGAATTAGACATCTCAAGCCTGTTGGTAATTTCGGGATAACTAAGGGTTGATAAATATCATGATTATTTGTATAATGCCACAGGATTGATAAGTAATCATGATGATTTTTGGAAAATTCGCTAAAATAAGCGATTTTTTGTTTCTTTTCGTGTCTAGCTATTGACATTTAGATATATTTTTGATAGAATACCTGGTTAAACACTATAAGTAGTATCCACAGCTCTGCAGGCACGACAAGCATAGGAGTTATAAAAAGGATCATTCCGGTTGCGACTGGAATTTTCCCTTTAAGTACCTTCTTGTCTGCAGTGTCGTGGATAGTATTCATTAATCTGCGGGTCTTATACAATACAATTTGTCACCTTCCATTGAGAAAATTTTTATCTCTTTTTCTCGTCCGTGTAAACGGAAAATATAACCGCTTAGGTGAGCTGCTACGGCTAGGCACGACAAGCATGGGAATTTTGTAAGCTGTTTTTGGGCTTCGGCTCGAAAGCTGCCACATAAAATTTTTCTTGCCTGGCCATAAAAGCTCATCTAAGTATTATCCCCCAATTTTAGACCTGCAGATTAATGCCTATTATCTAAAAACCACTCCGTTAAAGGAGTGGTTTTTTATTGAGGTGTTTTAGTTATGACACTGTAAATAGCTTTTGTTTTTTTATTTCTTTTAGCCCATTGAATGTCACCATAGGACCAGTGCCAGTATTCTTTCGGGTAATTGGATAATCCGGCTCTAAGTAAAGCATTAAACATTAATTGTCTATTTTTTTGCAAGTATTTTGGTAATTTAGTTTGGATAGACTGGGCATTTTCTTGGTAAGTCAGATGATGTCGGTTGTTCATTGAAATTTTACGGCCATTTTTAATAAGCCTTAAATCAACTGCTCCGCCAGTCATGTGACCAGAAGCACTTTTACCTCTAGCTGGCGCGACATATTTACTTATTTCCCTGATTATTCTGGCCTTACTCCAGGTGGGATATTTTTTGCTGAAGTGTTTAAAAAAATTTTGAAATATATTTTCTTGGACAGATTGAGGCCGCCAAGCGTCTCGGATGATAAAAGTCATATCATCAGGCAGGTAAGTAAGGGCGCAATTAATCATCTGGGCGACAGTTTTTCTTAAGTAAACATTTTTTTCTGATTTGATGCGATACTTATCAAGCTCAATTACGATTTTAGGGCAATATTTTTTTATATTGACCAATGGTTCACCACATTCAACTATTTTTATATCAGACATTTTAAGGAATTAAAACCTCGTCGGTAGAAGTGGCGACATCGGTGGTAAGCGTTTCCACGCCGATCAGGCAGACAGCTTGCCAAGGCTTATAATGAGAAGAAAAAGTCGTTTTATCAATTTTTCCATCGGCATAGGTGATAGTGTAATCAAAAGAAGCGTCAACTCCCTTGTGAGCGGATTCTGTGCATCTTTTAGAGCCAACCGGAATGTCCAGGCTCTCTATGTATTTAGTCGGCAGAGGTGAAACCCAATTCCAAACTTTGGGGACCGTTCTTTCTGCTATTCGGCCGTCTTCAGCTCCCCAGAAATCAAAATATAAATCATTGCCTTCAATTCTGGTTTGAATCAGAATATAATTGCCAGTATCATTGATAAATCTTAAATCAGGAGATGGATCATAAATTGTGGCATCTGTTCCTGGCAGGCCGTTTTCCAGATAATAAGTTACATTATAAGAATGGCTTCGTCTGGCTGTAATGGGTAGACCCGATTCCAAAGCCGCTCTAAAAGTAGTAGTGCCGATTTGGCATAAGCCGCCGCCGTATTCAGGAATGGTTTTATTGCCTTTAATGACGAGTTCCTGCTTATAGCCATGCGCGCCGTCTATCTCGCCTAAGGCTTGGATTAAGGAAAATTCTTCGTCGGGCTTGATCAAAATGCCATGAAGCTTATCCGCGCCGGTTTTAATATTATGGCGTCTGTTGTTAGGACTGCCGGCAAAGTTGGAATGACCGGTGCCGATTATTTCTTTGATGCCCATGCTGTTTATGTCGCCGGTGACTATTTTGGGCGAGGTGGCTCTAACGACTATCTCCACTTTTAAATTTCCTTGGCCCAAATAATGATTTATTTTCTGATAAGTTTCTTCAAGATTAATATTTAGGCCGTCACGGTGAGCTTCAAATTTGGTAACTTTTCCATCGCTAATTTCTATGGTGGCGTTTTTTGGCTCAGTATTTATTTGGGGCGAAACATTCTGCTCCAGCCAGCTGACAAATTTTTCTTGGTTTAGTCCCACGATAATATTACTATTTTCATCTTTTTGAAATTCCATCACTAGTGAAAGATCGGTTTTTGAAATAGTCCATTTTTTATCTTGGTAGGTTAATTCCGGTGTGGTGGTAGCCAAAACCTGCCTGACTAAATATTCTTTATCTGTCACCTCACTTAAGCGCGTTACCGGAGCAGTGGCTTGCTTAGTGATTTCTATCTGATTATTTTTAAGTTGTTTTAAATTATTTTTTATTTTATTTATAGCCTCATCATAATCCACGGTTATGCCTTCTTGTTCCGGCACAAATTCCACCAAATAATCATCTCCCTGCCAAGTTATTTTTACGGCGGCATTTTGGGCCACTGTTTCTATTTCGGACAACCCTTGTTTGATCAGCAGTTTCATCATGGAGTCATCCAAAGATAAGCTGGCTGGGAAATATTTATCATAAGAAAGCATCCTAGCTTGATTTATAATGTTCAGCCACCACGATTTACTGCGTCCGAAAGAAAAAGCCTCGGCAATAGTTTTATGATTATCAAATCTTAACAGTTCGCGCGATAAATCAGGATCGTCTAAAGCGTTAATGGAAGGAGTGATGGTTAATTGGGAACGGCCGTTGTTTTTATAAAGTATTTTTATTTCCTGCCTTTCTAATTGCTCGGTGATTTGACTTATCACCTCTAAAGCTTCCGGCTGGGTTAAACCTTCCAAGCTGATATCGCCAATGCGGCTGCCCGGAAAGAATTTATTTTGATATTTAACCTCAAAAGCCAAAACCGCGGTGGCGAAAATCAGCGCCATAACAAAAACAGCGACTATAATGGTAATTATTAGCCACCGCTTTTTAACTTTTCCGTATATCTTGTTCTCAACAACTTCTTTTAGATCATTGAGATGCTTTTGGGGTTGTAAATTAACCTTCATCTTAATCTTCTAATGACTCAACTTTAATAGATGTGTTTTTATACTTTTTGGGCAGGATGACTGTGAGTAGGCCTTTTTTTAAGGTGGCTTTAACGTGATTTTGATCTATTTCTTGAGGCAAAACAATAGAACGGCTGAATGCTCCCCAGTAAACTTCGCGGGCAAAATAATTGCTTTCTGATGTTTGTTTATCTTCTTCCCGATAGCCGCGTATAGTAAGGAGATCATTGCTGATGGAAATATTAAGATCTTTGGGATCAACACCGGCCATGGCCGATTTAACAATAATATTGTTTTCATCTTGATAGACATCGCAGGAAAGCTGTCCCTCGCTGGCGGAAAAAGCATCGTTATCTTCTCCAAAATTACTAGACAAGAAAAAATCACGAGCCTTTTCGTCGCTTTTGTTTAAAGTTATTTTCTGGGTTTTACCGGCCATAGATTGATGGAATTAAACCATTTACTTATTATATTATACTAGAAAAATATAAAATCAACAACAAGACCTTGACTAGGTTGATTGATTGTGTTAATATAGAGAGTCATTTAAGACAAGCACTTTTAAATTACAAAATCAGAAAACAAGGAGGCAACATGATTGTTGTTTATGCTAAGGAGCCATGGCCCGGTTCCATCAGTAAGTCTATTTTTTTGGTTGGACCGACACCGCGTGATAAAGTAAAAATTAAATCATGGCGGCCGGAAGCTTTGAGAATTTTGGAAGAATTAGGCTATGATGGGATCGTTTTTGTGCCCGAAGATAGAAATGGTAAGTGGGAAAAGGGCGAATATATCAACCAGGTTGAGTGGGAGGAGAATTGTTTAAACATAGCTGATTGCATTGTCGCCTGGGTTCCCAGGGATATGGCCACCATGCCGGCTTTGACCACTAATACCGAATGGGGCGTGTGGTGCGACAGCGGAAAAATAGTTTTTGGCGCTCCGCCGGAAGCCGTGGCTGTCACCTACCAGAAGTATTATGCCGGCAAGTATAAGGTTCCTATTTCCACCACTTTGGAAGATACCTTAAAATCGGCTCTAGCCATGATTGGCGAGGGAGCGATTAGAACCGGCGGCGAATGCCAAGTGCCTCTTTATATTTGGCGGACACCGCATTTTCAAAATTGGTATCAAGCTCAAAAACAAGCCGGCAATCGTTTGGACGGCGCTAAAGTTCTCTGGACTTGGCGTGTGGGGCCAAAGAAGGATATCGTTTTTTTCTTTGCCATTCATGTCGATGTTTATATTGCCAGTGAAGGCCGAAACAAAACCAACGAAGTGGTCATCTCGCGTCCGGATATCTCTACAGTTATGATGTATAAGCCGGATCGGGATAACATCGCTAACAGCGATATCGTCTTGATTCGGGAATTCAGAAGTCCGGCAGCTAACTGTTTCGTTTGGGAATTGCCTGGCGGCTCCTCTTTTAGATTAGGAGTTGACTCACTGCAGCTGGCGGCTGATGAGTGCCTGGAGGAAACCGGCTTGAAGATTAATCCCGTCAGAATGCGTGCGCATCAATCTCGGCAACTGATTGCCACTCTTTCGTCTCACCAGGCTCACCTCTTTTCGGTAGAGCTGACCGATGAAGAATTGGCCTGGCTCAAAAGCCAAGAGGGAATTGTCCACGGCGTCATTGAAGACAGCGAAAGAACTTACATTGAAGTAGTTAAGTTGGGGGATATATTATTGTTTGGTAGGGTTGATTGGTCTATGCTGGGCATGATCCTTTCCGTCTTAAATTCCTGATTTTAATAAGCAAAAAAACACCCGCGAGTAATTGCGGGTTTTATTTTTTATCAATTTTTAGAATCTTATAAATCATAAGAGACAGAAGCCCAAGCTGAAAAGTAGGTGTTAGGCCGGTTTTAATGATGGGTATAATCGGCATCAAATCATTATAAGCCCAACGCCCGGTGGCCAGGGTGTAACGTTCCAGGGCGATGGCAAAAACTAGGCCGATAATTAGGGCCAGCCAAAGGCGCCGATTGAAATATTTTATAAATATGAAGGGTAGGGATAATAGAGTGATAAACAAGGCATCAAACAGAGAAGCTCTGATTAAAACCAATTGGGTGATCTCTCCTCCTTGGTAATGGGCATAAAGATAGGAGTGGAAGTTTTCCCAAATGAGGTTAAAAATAAAAGCTAAAATAAAAACCGTCGCTATTTTTTTCATAATGATATAATTATAACAGAATATTTAAATAACTAAAAAATCGCCTCGAGGGCGATTTTTTAGTGTTTTTAAAAAAGTATTAAACTTTTTTTACTTTAACGGCTGCTTGACCTTTTGGAGTGTCAATAACTTCGAAAGTAACATTGTCACCTTCGTTTAGTTCAGCAAAATCAGTACCGTCAAGTTCGTTGGCGTGGAAGAATAAATCCTTTCCGCCTTCTTGGCTGATGAAACCGAAGTTTTTGTCAGTCAATTTTTTGATAGTTCCTTGCATAATTGATAGAAATGAAGTGAATTAATTCGCACTAGTTATTAGAAATTCGACTTGATTTCTATGTATAACTACTACTTTAGTAGATTATTAGACGTTTGGCTGATAGCCACTCGTCCAATGCTTACCGTAATGAAGTATAGCAAACTTTAATCAATATGTCAATGAATTATTAACAGCCCAGGGTTTTCGGCTTTTTGCTGTTATTTGCCTATTTACAAAACACATTATTTGTGTTATACTTAATTTGATTTTAAAAACAGACTTTTTTAGATGTTTTAAGGACTAATAAACGCCTTGGGCGCAAAATCTATGAAGTCTTAACACTCGACACTTATCTTTTGTCATTATTAGTGGCTATTTTAAGAAATCGGGACACTAAATTTATGACACAAATAAACAAGCCTGAGCCCTTGAATTTCAATGGCCTAGGTATAGACCCTAAAATACTTGATATAATCAAGCATTTTAATTTCACCATACCCACCCCCATCCAGTTGAAATCAATTCCAGTGGTTATCGATGGCAAAGATATGGTGGGCATAGCCCAAACTGGAACCGGCAAGACTTTGGCTTTCGGCATTCCTATTTTACAGCGTTTATACAAATATAAAGGCCGCTGTTTGATTTTGGTACCGACTCGGGAACTAGCTTCCCAAGTGAATGATCATTTGAAGGCTATCGCCCAAAAATTAAATCTTAAAACTGTCGTTTTAATCGGCGGTGAATCAAAATATCCTCAAATCAAAAATCTGCAACGCCGACCCGAACTTATTATTGCTACGCCGGGCCGATTGATAGATCTTTTGGAAAGCAAGAATCTTAACTTAAACGAAGTAAAATGTTTGGTTTTAGACGAGGCCGATTTGATGTTTGACATGGGTTTTGCCCCGCAGCTTAATAAGATTTTAAAATTAGCGCCCAAAGAAAAACAAACTATTCTTTTTTCGGCCACTATGCCGGTTTCAATTATGGAAATAGCCACCAAGCATATGAGCTTGCCCGTTAGAATAGAAGTGGCGCCTGCCGGCACACCGGCGGAAAATGTTATTCAAGAAGTGATTATTTTGAAAAAAGAAGACAGGACTGTCCAATTGCAAAAAACGTTATCAGAGTATAGCGGTTCGGTTTTGATTTTTGTCCGCACCAAAAGCAGCGTTAAAAATATCTGCCGCAACATTTCCAATATGAATCACACAGTGTCCGAAATCCATTCCAACAGGACGCTGTCGCAAAGAACCAAAGCCTTGCAAGGCTTCAAAGAAGGACGTTATCGTATCTTGGTGGCAACAGACATAGCGGCCAGAGGCATTGATGTTAAAGGCATTGAATTGGTTTTGAATTATGATTTGCCCGACAACATAGAAGATTACATCCATCGCATCGGACGAACCGGCCGAGCCGGAAAAATGGGCCAGGCGATTTCTTTTGCCACTCCCAGCCAGATAGGCGCCATCAGAAGGATAGAAAAAATAATCAAGAAACAAATTCCTTTGACTAAACTGGTAGAAATAAACAATGAAAACAAGAAATTTGATTATGACAGAGACAATAGGTCGCTAGGTTTCCAATCTTTTAGAGGACATAGAAAGAATAACACTAGGTCAAGCTATAAACCTTCAGGTTATAAGCCTCAAGATAAAAAATGGGATCAAAAAAAATCACCGTCAGACGGCCAAAACAGATATAAAAAGTTTGATAAGAACAGAGCCGATAAATCATTTGGCGGACAAAGCCGAGGATTTAATCGCTTTGATGCTAATAAAAAAAGCGCGACAGCAGAGAGCCAGGATAAAAAACCATCAGACGACAAAAAGACAGGTGATTTTAACAGGCACAGAAGCAGCCGGCCATTTAAAAAAAGCGGCCACAAACAATTTAACGGTGAGAGAAAATTCAGCAAAAAAAGATATTAAAATACGAAATAAATAATCCGCTCCAAGCGGATTATTTTGTTTTACTATGGTACAATTAAGGCATGAAAAACATTCCGGCTCCATTTTTTTTCGCTATTTTAGCTTTAATTTCCCTATTAAGCGCTTTTTTGATTGCCAGTGGAAGCGGAATTAGTCTAACACCGCCTTCATTTTTTAAAGCCAACAAACAGGTGGCGGCCGAAGAAGAAGTTAAATCTCCTTATCTATTGGCTTTGGCTACTCCAGATAAGGTTAAAGGCATTTATTTAACCGGTTATACTTTTTCCAATAATAAAAGGCGCACCGAACTTGTTAATTTAATTGAAGCCACAGAACTAAATTCCCTAGTTGTTGATTTCAAAGATCCGGCCGGCAAATTAATGGTTGAGCCGTTTTCGGAAAAATTAAAAAATTGGCCCCTTTCACCGGTGGCTTTAGATCACCAAGACTATCAGGATATCTTAGGCTCTTTGCAAGCCAAAAATATTTATACCATTGCCAGAATAACTGCTTTCCAGGATCCGGCGGCGGTGAAAGCCTTTCCTGATTTGGCTTTAAAAAATAAAGCCGGCGGCGTTTGGGCCGATTATAAAGGCGTAACTTGGCTGGATATGACAAACCCGGGTGTTTGGCAACTCGTAGCCGAAGAAACTAAGGAAGCGGCTCTGATTGGGTTTGACGAAGTGCAGTTTGATTATATTCGTTTTCCTTCCGATGGCAACATCAAACAAATAGAGTATTTTGATTTTAAAAACGGCCAGAAAAAGCACGAGATAATAGCTGAATTTTTTAAATACCTTAAAGCGGATTTAAAGGAACTGGCAATTCCTTTGTCTATTGATTTATTCGGTTTAACTTATCAACGCCGCAATGATCCCGATTACGATTTGAATATCGGCCAGCGCTTGATTGACGCCGCTCCTTATTTTGATTTTATTTCGCCCATGGTTTATCCCTCCCATTACCCCAAAGGTTTTTTGTCATATTCCAATCCAGCTTCTCATCCTTATGAAGTAGTTAGAAAAGCCATGTCTGAAGGCAATTTTATTTTAGAGTCGGCGACATCTTCCATAGCCCAGACTCGCCCTTGGTTGCAGGATTTTGATTTGGGCGCTGATTATAATGCTCCTATGATAAGAGCCCAAATAAAAGCGGCCGATGAAAATAAAACAGCCGGCTGGCTTCTGTGGAATGCCAGAAATGTTTATACTGCGGGCGCTTTAGAAAAGTAAGCCTAATTCAAAAGACCCGGATTTTTTCCGGGCCTTTTTATGTTTGTATTATTTTTTTTAATACAGTATTAAAGCACCACTTTTATCGCCGACAGTTAAAGTGTTTTTCTTGGTTTCTCCTTTGGCGCCGTAGCCGTACATAGTGTTACTTAGATAACTGTTATCGTATTCATCATCAAGACCGACAGTATGGCCAAGTTCGTGGGTTAAAATATTTTGGGCATCATAAACGCCGCTAAAGGCACAAGTTTGGCCAATGGGCCAATTATTTGGATTAGACCAATACCAAGTGAATTTACTATTCATAATCGTATCTACTTCAATTAATTCTCCGGTAGTGCTGTTATACCAAACATAGGAAACAGCCAAAGCTCTGCCTGATGTCCTGCCCCAGGCAATAATATTTTGACCGTCTAATTGAGCTTTATTTAAAGTGGTATCCGATCCTCGCTCAATAGTTACAAGATTGTTGATGGCGTTAGACCACTCGTCAAAAGCGTCGCTGGTAATAGCTGGCAAATTGGCCGAGCCGACTGTTGACGGGATACTAGTCAAATTCAATCTATAAATCCAATGTGCCGGCATTTTCCAGCCAGCGCTAGAAACTACTGATATTGAATCAGGGTCGGCGGTTGAAGTAGAAGTACAAACCTCTTCTATAGTTTGAGGGATTGGCTTGCCGGCATTATTTTTGGCTGGCTGATCAATTCTCGGCTCGTGTACAAAAACTTTTAATTTTAAATCAGGATGACCTAAAACATCATACACTCCAGCTTGTTCCGGTATTACTTGGGTTGCTTGTTCCGGCAAGTTAATGGCCAAAACAGCGCTAATGCTGGCAAAAAAACTGGCGACTAAAGAAAAAATTAATATTTTTCTAAAAAAAGTCATATTTTTTATGGTTGTTTATTAATTAGTATTATTTTACCTAAAAAATCAATATTTAGCTACTCCATAACTTCACTTGAAAATTTTAGGATTTATTTTAATGATTTTATCATCACCGTCATTAACAGTTCCTCGGCCGTCACGATTGGAAGTGCTAAGGTAAAAAAATCCGTCCGGTCCTATGGTTAAAGCTCTTAGCCGTCCGTATTCTTTAAAAAAGTGGGCGGTTAATTTTTTAGTGCCGATATTAAATTGGTACAGCGATTCGCCGCGTAGTCCGGTGAAGAATATCTGGCCGTCTAAATAGACAGTTCCGGCCGGCGCCCATGTTTTATCAGCGCCCGATTGAATAACGGGCGAAATCATGCCTTCTTTTTCTTGTTTTCCTTGGACGTTCGGCCAGCCGTAATTGCCGCCTTTTTTAATGAGATTTAATTCGTCATAGCCGGAGAGCGGCACAGAACGGCCATGTTCTGTGGCCCAGAGATTACCGCTCTCATCCCAAGCCAAGCCTTGAGGATTGCGGTGTCCGTAGGAATAGACGGCTGTGCCGTAGGGATTATCACTAGGGATAGAGCCGTCGTCGTTTAGACGCAAAATTTTTCCGCCCAAGTAATTTAGATTTTGGGCTTCCTTACTTTGGCCGGCGTCACCGGTGGTGATATACAATTTTCTATCTGGTCCAAAGGCGATTCGTCCGCCGTCATGGTACTGATCGGCAGGAATATTATCCAAGATAATCTTTTTCTCGGTTAATTTATTGCTGTCTAATTTATAGCGCTCTACCCGGTTGATCAGTTTTTGGTTTTTTTGGGTGGTTAGATAAAAATAAAGCCAATTATTTTTTTTAAAATCGGGATGGAGAACCAAACCTTGCAAACCGCCTTCGCCCACCGGATTAACTCCCTCGATTTTAATTATTTTTTTGTCCAAGCCGATTTTGAGCAGATTGCCAACTCTTTCGGTTACCAGCATTTCGCCAGTGGGCAGGAAAGCTATTTCCCAGGGAATATTTAGGTTGTCGGCTATAATTTCTATGTCTGGGGTCGGGACTTCCCCTTTAGTTAGCCCGATTTCACTGCCAGGACCGTTGGGTTTAAAAGACAGCCATTGAATCTGATTTCTAAACAAGTAAGATCCAGCGGTTAAGATTATTACGATAAAGATAATTAATAATACTTTTTTCATAATATGATTATTCTTTTTCTTCGGAGAATATTTTACCCACGCTAGAAATAGTGGCAGAGGGGTTGTAAGCTTCTTTTTCAACGCAAGCCGTTATGCCAGCTTTTTCAAAATCTTTTTTAGCACCAGAGTCGGAAGAGAAGCCGACAATGTCGCCTTCAAATCCTTGGCCTTTGAGTGACCCAGCTATCGCAGATCCTTTCAGCTGATTGGAAAGGTGATAATCTAGTAAAACAATATCGGGATTTTTTGCTATGATTTGTTCTATTAGTTGATTGATGTCTTGCTGGTCGTATTTTACAAAATCGGCGTGGCCGTCTGTGGCTACCATCAGATCGGGCATAATTGCTTCTATGACATCTACTATATCATCTACCATGACAATTGTTTTACCCGCTAAAGACTCGTATTCTTTTTTAAATTCCGGAGCTCTCTTGTATTTAAGGGTACTGCCCAATTCTTTTAAAGCTTGGTTTATTTTTTCCAGTAAATCAGGTTTTAATTCCATTTTTTCCGGTGATTCGGGCATAAGTTGGAAGTTAATTATTATTACTCTAATTATAACATAAAGCTCTGTAAGGAGGTGAGTTAAACATTTGAAACTAATATTGACATAACTATCTAAATTGTCTACAATTTAACGTGAATTAAACAATCGTTCTTTTTCAATAAAACAAGGTTATTTATAGGAATTTATGTCCGTAACATTCAAGTTGGGTTACTAAAGAAAATTTGCAATTGAAAGGATGTGATTATTAAGTTTTAGTCTGGAAATAGGCAATCTCTTGAAAGGAGAAACGGCATGGTATATCCGCAAGTAGGAGAAGTCTTTGAGTTAGAAATTGATGGCAATGCATCCGAAAATACACCCTCAGAAATAATCCGGAGTTTTGGCTACAATCCCAATGGTTGGAAATTTAGCGGGCCGGTAGTAATGGGCAAAAAGTCATGCCAGGTAATGCTGGTTCAGATTGGCAACTTCCAACAAAAATTGGATGAGATCAAGAGAATGTTGGAAGCCAAATACGGCCCAATGCCCGGAGGACAGTTTGTAAAGGTCTTCAAGGATGCCTGCCCCGAACCCGATGGCAAAGGCCCGGTGGGCATCGCCGATAGCCAATGGCTTGATCCTAGTGGTGATGCTCTTTTCCCGTGTATTAATTCATTTGGCCGGTCTTACTTTGGCTATCCTGACTTTGGCTTTAGTGTTAGCTGGCGTTGGCTTGTTTCTGCCGCCCCTCGCCAGTAACCAAAATTTGAAACTAAGAGTGCTAATAATAAATTATTCGGCTTCGCATAATCAGTATGACATGTGAAGCCTTTTTTGATTGATTTATTTTTAGGTATTTTTATGTTTTATACTTGACTATAGCCTGGGGCAAGTCCCGATGTTTGGCATCGGGGTAGTCCTTGCGCTTGACAAAATAAATATAATATGATATTATATGGGGTAATCTCGATACTGAGGTTTTGTACAAAAAACAATCAAAAACAACTAAAAGGAGAAAACCACAATGAATCAAGAATTGGTTCAAAAACTAATTGTTTTTTTAAGAGAATTTGATAAAAAGAGTACAGAAGAACAAGCTCAAATAACTATTAATGATACTTTTGATGCCATTGGCTTTCCAACCAATCTTAGATCTGATTTTATCTTTCATGCTCTTTTGGCGAATGCCAAAAGGATTATGGGTGAGGATACTAGCAAGTTAGACCAGGAACAAGAACAGCGGATGTCTTTACTCAAGCATGTTACCACCAGGATTGCGGTAGCCTCCAGTTTTATGAAACAAAGAATTAGTACTGCTTAACAAACAAACACAAGTAATATGACCGCTTTAGAAAACCACCTTGTTTTCTTAGGCGGTTTTCTTTTTTGATAAATTACCATTTAAATCCGCCTCTCTATGGTAAACTTATAAATAAAACAAAACAATGATATGAGCCGGTGTTTTGTTTTACTAGTAAGGCCACGGGCCTGCCTGCCGGTAGGCAGGAGTTACGACATAATTTGCCGCCAAATGCGGCAAATTATTCTGTCCGCAGTAGCCAAATAATCCTCCCAGGGTCGGATTATTTGTCGTTCGCTTCGTTCGCTTGCCTTCCGGCCACGCTCCTTGCTCTCTCGCTACTGGTTCGATTCCCTAGCGCTTACGCGCATAAAATAAAACCACCGCACAAGGCGGTAGTTTTATTTTAGTAGTAGGGCCACGGGGAATCGAACCCCGATTGCCAGGATGAAAACCTGGCGTCCTAACCGTTAGACGATAGCCCCCAAATACCTGTAAAAAAAATGTGATGGGAAATCACAAGACCTATTATATGCCATTTTTCTTTAAAAGTCAAGGCAGTCATTGAAAAAAAGCCGGTTTTATGGTAGTATTAATTGTCAAAATAAGGTTTATATTAAAATAATGAATATTTTAGCCATTGAAACTTCCTGTGACGAAACATCAGCTTCTATTATCAAAGAAAATAGCGGTGCTCTTGAGGTGGCTTCCAATATTGTCTCTTCCCAAATAGATATCCATAAAGCCTATGGCGGGGTTGTGCCCGAAATAGCCGCGCGCCATCATGTTAAAAACATCATTCCAGTCATCTTGGAAAGCTTGGCTACGGCCAGCCTTAGCTCCCAAGAAATAGATTTGATAGCCGTTACTTCCGGCCCCGGGCTTATTACTTCTCTGATTGTCGGAGTGGAGGCGGCCAAATCGCTGGCTGTGGCTTGGAACAAGCCGGTGATGCAGGTTAATCATATGTATGCTCATCTGGCGGCTAATTTTTTATATTTTAACCTCCCCCAAGCCCCCTCCTTCAAACAAGGAGTGGGGAATAACCAATTTCCCGTTATAGCCTTAATAGTTTCTGGCGGACATACCGAAATTATCTTGGTTGAAGATTATAATAAGTTCAAAAAAATCGGCCAGACAGTAGATGATGCTGCTGGCGAGGCTTTTGACAAGGTGGCCAAACTGCTTAACTTAGGCTATCCGGGCGGGCCGATTGTATCTGCTGAAGCAGATAAATTTAAAATTCAAAATCACCAAAAACAAATAAAATCCAAACCTCAAAAATTAAGTTCAAATTTATTTTTTCCGCGGCCCATGATTGATTCTCCTAATTTTAATTTTAGTTTTTCCGGTTTAAAAACAGCTGTTTTATATGCCGTGCAAAAAATGACTCAAGAGGAAATCAAAAAGAAAATCCCAGAGATTTGTTATGAATTCCAAGCAGCAGCCGTGGCTGTATTGGTGAAAAAAACAATCAAGGCGGCCGAAAAATTTTCGGCCAAGACGGTTTTTTTGGCCGGAGGCGTAGCGGCCAATAGAAAATTAAGGCAAGAGCTAGAGACAGCGGTAAAAAATAAAAATTTGGAATTTTTTGTGCCTGATTTTAAATATTGCACCGATAACGCCAGCATGATCGGCATTGCCGCTTATTATTTGGCCAAAGAAAATATGCCCGATTTGGATAATTGGCGTAGTATAAAAGCCGATCCCAATTGGGAATTGGAATAAAAAAAGGACACTTTACGTTGGTGTCCTAAATATGGTTAAGATTTTTTATTTTCTAATGAACCTCTATTATTACTACCACCCCAACGTCTTTAAGGCGTAATGTTTTTGGCCACTGTTTTACAGTAATATTATCTTTAATATCCATATGGTTGAGAGCTTTTGATAATTCCTCTATAAATTCTAAGCACATCTTGTCATTTGAACTGTAACCTTGAGGGTCAATTATAATGTGAACTATCGTACCAGATAACAAGTGATTTAAAGTGCAAGCTACCAGTTCAATAAATTCCGTTTGTTTGCTTCCCAAGTAATAAGTCAGAAAAATATACGGCAATGGTGGATTCATCGGTTGTGGATTATTCATCCGTCTATCCTTTGCTAAGTTGGTATTTTTCTAGAGTGGCTGTTAAAATAACAAACTTGATTCTATACAATTACTATCATAATATTATTAATATGTCAAAACAAATAAAATATATTTCTAAATCAGAACAAGAAACTTATAAATTGGCGCAAGACTTCGCCCGGAATCTTTCCGGCGGAGAAACGATTTGCTTAATCGGCGATTTGGGCAGCGGTAAAACAGCTTTTACCAAAGGCTTGGCCCAGGGCTTGGGGGTGGAAAAAATAATCACCAGCCCGACTTTTGTTTTGATGAAAATTTATTCGGCCAATTTTGGCGTCATAAGTAAACTGGCCCATATCGACGCTTACAGGCTGTCTGGCGGAGCTGATTTAGAAGCTATTGGCCTGGGCGATTATATTAATGATCCATCTTGCGTTACGGTCATCGAATGGGCTGATCGCGTTAAAGACATCTGGCCGAAAAATTGCCTTGAAATCAACTTTAAAACTTTATCCGGCGACGAGCGCGAGATAGAAATCAAGCCGTAAAAACAAAGTTTTAACATTTGATTTGCCATTTTTTAAAATATGCTTTAAAATATAATCACAACTTAATATTTATCAGGAGTATGGCGAGAGCACTGGCTCGAAGACCCATCAGCAACCTTTGAAGCCGACTGCTTCATAAAGGTGCCAATTCCAGTCCCGTTTTCGGGAAAGATAAAGGTCATCTCTTTTATAAATCTTTCCTGCGGGAGAGATTTTTTTGTTTATTATTAATAATATAAAAAAATGGAAAATAAAAAGAAGTACATTTTTACCTCGGAATCCGTCACCGAAGGGCATCCCGATAAGGTTTGCGATCAAATTTCGGATGGAATTTTGGATGCAGCCATTTCTGGCGACCCCAAATCACGTGTGGCCATTGAAACACTGGTGACTACCGGGCTGGTGGTAGTAGCCGGAGAAATGACAACATCCACGACAATGGATGTGCCCAAAATTGTGCGCCAAGTTATCAAAGAAATCGGCTACACCGACCCTTCCATTGGTTTTGACTGGGAAAATTGCGCCGTGGTTACCTCCATTGATGCCCAGAGCCCGGATATTTCCCAAGGTGTTTCTCAAGGTGAAGGATTATACAAAGAGCAAGGAGCCGGCGACCAGGGCATGATGTTTGGCTATGCCAGCTCGGAAACAGAAGAACTAATGCCACTAGCTATTACCTTAGCACATCAGTTAACCAAGAAGCTGGCTGAAGTTAGAAAAAACAAGGAACTACTCTGGTTAAGGCCTGATGGCAAATCGCAAGTCAGCGTGGAATATGTTGACGGTCGGCCAACGAGGGTAGCCACGGTGGTTATCTCCACTCAGCATACAGCCGAAGTTAACCATAGTGAAATTAAAAAAGAAGTCATTGAAAAAATAATCAAACCGGTTTGCGGCCATTGGCTGGATGAAGAGACTGTTTATTATGTTAACCCCACCGGCCAATTCATCATTGGCGGTCCGCACGGCGATACCGGTGTCACCGGCCGAAAAATAATCGCTGATACTTACGGCGGTTATGGCAATCATGGCGGAGGCGCCTTTTCTGGCAAAGATCCGTCCAAAGTGGATCGCTCGGCTGCTTACCTGGCCAGATACATAGCCAAAAATATCGTAGCCGCTGGCATTGCCAAAAAATGCGAAGTCCAACTGGCCTATGCCATTGGCGTGGCCGAGCCGGTTTCTCTTTTAGTAAACACTTTTGGCACAGCCCAGGCCGATGAGGGAGATATAGCTCGAGCCGTTAGAATAATTTTTCCGCTTAAACCGGCTGAGTTCATTGAGCATCTTAAATTACAACGGCCGATTTTTAGAAAAACAACCTGCTACGGCCATTTCGGCAGAACCGATGAGGATTTTACTTGGGAAAAAACAGACAAGGTTGATAAATTGAAATTAGCTTTGGGATTATAATCAAAAGCCAACAAAAAAAGAAGCTGAAATTAGTCAGCTTCTTTTGGTTTCCACATGAAGATTGCCTTTGCTCCAAAAATCACAAGAGAGATCAAATTTTTCCTGGATTTTATCCCCGTAATCAAGCAGTACCCGGTGAGTTTTCAGAGGGTAATCCACTATGGAGATTTTGCCTTGTAAAATACAGAAATTATCTGGATTTTCAAACGTGTGCGGATCGGAGTAAACTCCTTTATCAGTTATCTCAATTAATTGTCCCAGCAAATCTTTATCATGTATCTTAATCGGCTGGCCCATTTTTTGGATATTTAATAATCCAAATAAAGAAAAATAAGTGGGTGCCAGTATCGCCAATTTTGTCCGGCTATAAAATGATCTTTCTTGCCAATTGCAAATTAGACCGCCGAATAAAGAGGTTTTTGATGTTCCGTCATGGAGTACAGTATTGCGATAATATTTAAACAATTGCGGGTGCTTTAGCTCCAGTAAAAGATTAGCCATTCCGTCTTTAAAATAAACTCTCGGTATTTTTATGACGATCCTTTTAAAGGTCAAAACAATTCTGTGTCTGCCTCTTTTTATTTTCATGTGTTATCCTTTTTTGTGAAAGAACTCAACTTGGTAGTATACACTAATAATCATTTTTTGTCAATCATAAAACAATCCCGGTTAGGATCGTTTTAGATTTAACAATTATGTTATGTTTAAGTTCCGTTTTACTCCGCCACCCTAAAGACTTCTTCCACCGAGGTGATTCCTTCTAAGGCTTTTAAAATGCCGTCTTGCACCATAGACACTATGCCTATTTTTTTAGCTATTTCCCTAATGTCGTTTTCTGACATGGTGCCCTTGCTGATAGCGTCTTCTATCTCTCCTTCAATAGGCATGATTTCGTAAATGCCGATTCGGCCCTTATAGCCCAAGCCTTGGCAGACTTCGCAGCCTTGGCCTTTATAAAATTTTAATTTATCCAAATCAACTTTATATTCTTTTTTCTCTTCTGCCGGCAAGGCAGTCAGAAGTGTTTTAACTCTATCTAAAGATTCTTTGTCCAACTCTGTTTCTGTTTTACATTTTTCACAAATTTTTCTCACCAGTCTTTGGCCAATGGCTACATTCAGGGCCGGAGCTAAAAGGAAAGGCTTGGCGCCCAAAGCCAGAAAGCGGGGAATGGCGCCAAAGGCATCGTTGGTGTGGATAGTTGATAAAACCAAATGGCCGGTTAAAGCGGCTTGAATGGATATTTCGGCTGTTTCTAAATCCCTGATTTCGCCCACCATGATAATATCAGGATCTTGTCGGACAATTGATCTTAAGCCTTTGGAAAAAGTGTAATCTGTGGTAACTTGGCTTTGATTGATTCCTCCCAACTCGTATTCAATCGGATCTTCAATGGTTATGATTTTAGTTTCCGTGCTGTTTAATTTCTTTAAAACAGCATACAAAGTCGTAGTTTTGCCGGAGCCGGTGGGGCCAGTGGTAACGATCATGCCATTGGGCCTTTGTATTTCCCTTTCCAATATTTTAAATTGCCGTCCTCTTATGCCTAATTCTTCAAAAGATAAGCCGACAGCTGAAGCCATTAACAATCTAATAACAATACTTTCGCCGAAGCCGGTTGGCAGAGCACTAACCCTGACATCAATGCGATTATCTTTTAAGAAGATGGAAAAACGGCCGTCTTGCGGCCTGTCAACCACATTTATTTTTAATTTGGCCAGTTGTTTTAGACGGGAGGCGATTTTTGGCCAAATATCCTTTTCAATTATGGCCGCATCATTTAAAACGCCGTCAATGCGGTAGCGGATTTTTATGTCTTTTTCTTCGGCCTCGATGTGGATGTCGGAAGCGCGAGATTTTATAGCTCCGGCGATAATCAAAGTTACCAGTTCGGTGATGGATGATTTTTTAATTCTTTCATCCAAATCCTTGAAAGTTTTTATTTCTTTTTCAAATTTATCAATTTCTGCCTCGGTGATTTCTATGCCTTTGATGAATTTCCTTATCTCCGGCAGGGCATCATATAATTTGAAGGTATGATCAAAGCTATTTTGAGAGATTAAATAAATAACCGTGTGAGCATGGTGTTTTTCTTTTAATTCTTCGGCTAGTTTTTTTATCTCTTCTGTTATATCCACCGCGCCCAATCTGATTTCCTTGCCGTCGTTGAAAAAACAAATAACTTTCAATTCTTTTGATTGATCTTTGGGGATAGTCGCCAAGGCCTCCGGACCGGTTCCAAAGCCGATTAAATTTATGTAAGGCAAACCAAGGGAAGCAGCTGTTTTTTCTGTTTCGCCCTCTTTATCTTTGATGGTTATTTCTTTTATTTTTTCTTGAAGCTCGTAAGCTTTTTCATCTCCGTCGCCCTCGCCGTCTTTCGGTTTAGGGAGCAAATCCTCAAGTGATGGGCCTATAGGCATAGCCTTGTTTATTTACTTTAATTATCTCATTTAATTATAATTTCTTTAGCTTATTATTACAAGCTTCGAAACAATTAAAAAATCGCTCCCGATTAAATCGGGAGCGATTTTTTGAGTTGGCTGCCTTATTTTTTCTTGAAAATATTTGGTATGTTGGGCGACTTAGCTGATAATCTGGCTATTTTGCTTAAAGTTTTATTGGTATTTATTTGATTGAATAGTATTACCCATGACGACCACTGAAAAACACTTAAAAGAGCAGTAACTAGTAGAGTCATTATAACAATAGCCAGAACCGAGGTTAATACCAGTATCATTAAAACCAAGGCCGGTATTTGGCTGGAATAAGTGACAAAGATTAATGGCACAGCCAGTAGGACGGCAGTTAAAAAAGTGGCTAGATAGAAAACCACCATATAGACAATGAAAAGTATAAAAGCCATCTCCAGCGATATCAGCCAATTGCCTAGGAATAATTTCCAAGCTGATTTTAAAGCTGAAAGGATTTTTTCTTTCCTAAGCACGATGTAAAGTATTTGGTATCTGATTAAAAAAGAGATAATAACCACAATAATAGAGAACAAAACCAGTGAAACCACATGAATAACGGAACCAAGAGTGCCTAAAGTGATTAACAGCAGTATTTCTTTTCCCAGAACCAGGAAAATAACCAGCAAAATTATTTTATAAACGATATTAATAATCAGAATCGGCCAGAACTTTTCCACGCCGGCGTCTATGCCTTCGTTGATGGTGGACATTTTATTTTCTTTGGCGGAGTCAATATTTTTAATCAATCCTATTTGTGAAACTATCATCAGCCAAAGTACAAATAGAGCTATAATAATTGTTATTAAAATAACCAACACAGCTGTCACCAAACTCGTTGGAGCGCTGCTGATTACAGACCAGAGGTTGGACCATAAATTGCCACCTGCCGGCAGGTTGTCTTGAATGCCCGTTTGGAAACTATTTATCATTTCCCTAATAAAGCTTTGATTACTGGCTGGATCAGATATGATTCTGGATAATAATTCAAACTCGCCACCGCTGCTTATAAGGGCGGCAAAGAAACCTAAAAACCACAGGGATTTAAATTTCCAAGTTATGGCCCAGGCCTTTTTTAAAATAGGCTTATAAATTTTGTTCTCCTCCATATATTTATATTTTAAGAAAGTTATTAATTTCTTGATTAAATATTTATGTTTCTTATATTATACCATAAATCAAAAAAATTATGAAAGAAAATTAAAACTCCCGCCAATGGGAGTTTTAATTTTAGAGTTTATAATGTTGCTACCCAGATACTCCGCTCCTTAGAGCGGTGTCGGGTTCATTATTATTCTCTGGTGAATAAAGATTCAAATTCTTCCGATTCGATGGTTTCTTTTTCTATTAGGACCGTCACTATCCTGTCCAAATATTTTTTCTTTTCCTTGATTATTTTCTCGGCTAGCTTGGCGGCATCCTCGGTTAAGCGATGGATTTCCGCATCTATATCTTCGGCTGTTTTTTCTGAGTAGTCCCTTCTTTCGTGGATTTCTTTGCCCAAGAAGATAAGCTCTTCCTTTTCGCCGAAGGTTCTCAGGCCCATTTTTTCGCTCATGCCGTATTCGGTTATGAGCCTCTTGGCCAGTTTGGTAGATTGCCTTAAATCACTCTGGGCTCCGGTAGTAACTTCATTGAAGGTTATTTTTTCGGCAATTTGTCCGGCCAGCATCACCGCTAATTCTTCCAAAAATTCGGTCTTAGTGTGAAGTTTTTTGTCTTCCAGTGGCAGTTTCAAAGTGAAACCGGCAGCCGATCCCCTGGCCACAATGGAAACTTTCCTAACTGGGTCGGTATTGGGCAGTTCATGGGCTACCAAGGCATGGCCGGCCTCATGATAAGCAGTAATCTCTTTTTCTTTAGTACTCAAAATATGGCTTTTTCTTTCCGGTCCTAAAAGCACTTTATCTATACTGTCTAAAATATGTATTTCACTGACTTCTTTCTTATTTTCCAAAGCGGCGGAAATAGCGGCCTCGTTTAACAGATTGGATAAATCAGCTCCGGAAAATCCCGGTGTTCTTTCGGCGATTTTCCTTAAGGTAACATCTTTAGCCATGGGCTTATTGGCGGCATGGACTTTTAAAATAGATTCGCGGTCGTTGATGTCCGGCATATCCAAAGTGACTCTTCTATCAAACCGGCCCGGCCTTAGAAGAGCAGAATCCAAGACATCCGGCCTGTTGGTGGCGGCCATCACGATAACATTGGTGCGCGGATCAAAGCCGTCCATTTCCACCAGGATCTGATTAAGGGTTTGCTCTCTTTCATCATGCGATCCGCCCAAGCCGGCTCCGCGTTGCCTGCCGACAGCGTCTAGTTCATCGATGAAAACTATGCAGGGGGAATTCTTTTTGGCTTTACTGAACAAATCCCTCACTCTTGAAGCGCCGACGCCGACAAACATTTCCACGAATTCTGATCCACTGATGCTAAAGAAAGGGACATTGGCTTCACCGGCCACTGCTTTAGCTAACAAGGTTTTACCAGTTCCGGGAGCGCCCAAAAGCAGGACGCCTTTAGGAATCTTGGCGCCCAAGGCCAAGAATTTTTTTGGATTCTTCAAAAACTCAACCACCTCCACCAATTCTTTTTTGGCTTCTTTAACGCCGGCCACATCATTGAAAGTGGTTTTTAATTTTTTATCAGGGTTGAATTCCCTGGCTCGGCTTTGGCCGAAGCTCATGGCTTTGTTATTGGCGCCTTGAGCTTGGCGCATCATAAACCAGAAGAAGCCCAGGATAAATAGAAGCGGTATCAAAAACGGCAGTATGATGGAAGCCCAGAATTTAGTGCCGCTGTCAGCTTTAACATCAATGGCGATGTTCTTTAATTTCTCGGTGTCGACATTATAGTTTTTTAGCAGGGTGCTTAGGCTTTCTGATGGTTCTTTTTCCAAGACTTGCTTAGCCCCGCCCACTAGCTTAATATCCAAGCTATTGGCCCGGACAGTAATTGATTCCACCTGGTTCTTGTCTATTTGGTCTAAAAGCTGGGTTATGGTGATATTAGCCGGTTTTTCTGCTGGCAGACTGATAAAACTCAAAATGCTGGCGAATATTAAAAAAACCAAAAAGGCTATCAAAAGCTGTCTAGTTATTTTTTTCATGACAAATAAGTAAATTTTTATTATAATAAGATTAAGTACAATTAATATAGTAATTATTTTTACCCCAAATGTCAAACCAGTTCCAAGAGTTGATTGACGAGTTTTGGAATAAGACTCTGTTTAGACTTATACCAAAAAGCGTCACTCCCAACTTTTTTACTTTTGTAAGATTTTTATTAATTCCGGTAGTTTTGTATTTTTTGGCCGCCGGGTATTTTTGGTGGGCTTTATTTTTCTTCTTCTTGGCTGCTTTTTCCGACAGCGTAGATGGCTCGTTAGCTAGAAAGAGAAAACAAATATCCGATTACGGCATTATGCTTGATCCTTTAGCCGACAAGCTCTTAATAATCTTGTCCGCTTTATTTTTAGCCTTTTATTATCCTTATTTTAAGATTTTAATGGCGGTGGTCTTGATAGATATGGTGGTTCTAGTGGAAAGCATACTCCTGGTTATAATCAATCACAGCATTAAAACGCCTTCGGCCAATTGGACAGGCAAGAGCAAAATGGTTTTTCAAGTCTTCGGCCTGTTGTCTGTTTTCTTTTTTGTGGCTTTGGATTCCGGCCTTTGGCTCCAACTATCGCTGCTGTCTTTTTACTTGGCCATATTTTCCGGCTTATTAAGCTTGGTGAGTTATAGCTCTGGAGCTATAAAAATATTAAAACGTAAAAAATAGTTAGAGAGAATAATAATCAGTGCCGTGCTTGACATTTGGACGTTTATTTGCTAAAGTTGAGAGTCGTGTTGTTCATTTAACATTTCAGTCTCAATCAGATTCAAAACAAGGAGATACTCATGAAGAAGTCGTCCGTTTTTATTTTAGGTTTTCTTTTTGTGTTATCCATGATAGTTGTAACAGTAGCTACTTATGCCTGGTTTAATTATCAAATAATTAAGATCGAATTAGAATCTTTTAACTTGTCGCAAGTGGCTATAGCTGTCATATTTTTGATTATATCTATAACTGGAACACTAAGCTTTGGTGTTCTAGTGGTCGTGGCTTCTACCTTGGTTCATTACCAATCGGTTGGTGACGGCTTATTTGATATAAGTCCAGGGTATTATTCAATTGTCAGTTGTGTCTTTGATCGGCAAGGTAATCGAGCCTTGATGCTTTTGTCTAAACTTGGCCGTAAGACTAAAAAACATGGTGCGCCTAAATTTTACTCTTTGCCTGTGCGTCTTATTTTGTCATCACTGCCCCAGGCTGCGACTTTGAATCCGCATGATTTGGAAGGGAAGATATTAGATGTGGAAGTTGATCAGGAATATGTTTTCTCCAAGATCATTGAGTCCCCACCTGCGGAAACAGAGACGGAATAATTTAATTTGGTCAAAATATTTTATAAGGCTAGCGCTTGCTGCGGCCTTTTTTATTTTACCCGTAAAATACTATAAGCGTTAGCCCATAACTGAAGTATTTTCCCCTGTTTTTCTTTATTTGTCATTGCGAGGAGTCCGCTTTTTAGCGGACGACGCGGCAATCCCATGGTTTAATATGCGAGATTGCTTCGGTCGCTACACTCTCTCGCAATGACAGAAAAGACAGCGGACAATAAAAATTAAATTGTAAAATGCCACGTCCGTAAGGGCGTAGTAGTTTATTTGGCCAAAAATAAAACTCCCGCTGGCGGGAGTTTTATTAGTTTATCGTTTATTCAGCTTTTTCTTTTTTGGCTTTCTTTTCTTTCTTCTCTTCTTTGTCTTTGGCTTTTTCCTCTTTATCTTCTTTTTTAACCTTTTCTTTTTTGTCAGCCTTTTTTTCTGCTTTGGCTTCTTCTGCCTTCTCTTCACCCTCAGTCTTCTCTTCACTTTCAGTTTTTTCTGCCTCTTTATCTTCCTTCTTTTTTATTTCCGGCTTGATTAAGCTCAAACCCAACCGGTGGTTTTTAGGATCCATAGAAACGATATAGAATTCCATTTCGGCGCCCGGTTTGGCTATTTCTTCTATGTTATTTATAGGCTTGGTGCTAAGTTGCGAGATATGGGCCAAACCGTGGATGTCCATGTCTAATTCTACGAATAAGCCGAACGGGTTGGCTTTCAAGACTTTGCCTTTTACTTTTTGTCCGATGTCATATCTCTTTTCAATGCCTTCCCAGGGATCTTTCTGCAGTTTTTTCATGGAGAGGAATATTTTGGAGTTTTCGATGCCGATTATTTCGGCTTTGATGGTTTCGCCGACTTTGACGAAATCAGATGGATTGTCGATTCTCTTCCAAGCGATTTCGGAAATATGAATCAAGCCTTCTAATTTATCAAATTCCACGAAAATGCCGAAATCAGTCACGGCGGTTACCACGCCTTCAACAATTTGGCCTATCTTGTATTTATTGATAACGTCTTTTTGGGTTTCTTCCCAGGCGCCTTTTTCGGAAACGATTAATTTGTCTTCGCTTTCATCCGTATCAATAATTTTGACTTCAAATTTTTGGCCAACATAACTTTTTAAAATTTCTAAGATTCTGTTTTTATCTCCGCCTGGAACGCGAGGGTAGTGTTCTGGTGATAATTGGGAAACCGGCAGAAAGCCCATAGTGCTGCCCACCTTGATCATCAGTCCGCCCTTGTTGGCATCGGTAATAATAGCTTCGGTTATCTTGTTGCCTTCTTCCACATCCCTAATATTTTTCCAAGCTTTTTGCCGGCCGGCGTATCTAAAGGATAATTCTATTTCGCCATTTTCATTTTCTGGTTCTAAAACAGTCGCTTCTACCTCGTCGCCCGGTTTTAGATTGCGATATTCTTCTGATTCGCTGTAGCATTCTTTGCCTCGAACCAAGCCGGTAAAGGTGCCGCTCAAATCAATATGAACTTCGTTTTTGCTGGCAGAAATTATAGTGCCTTTCACCAAGTCGCCAGTTTTTGGCAAATTAAAATACTGCTTATCTTCAAGCAGCTTTTTAAATTCTGAATCTTTTTTAACTTCAGTGGTCATTGTTTTGTGGTGTGTTAACCTCTGGCTCTAAAAATCGGCCAGAAGTCCTGCTTTTTATTAATTAAATTTAAGGGTTGCAGGTTGTGATTTATCTTTAAAAACTTTAGCACATTGACTAAAAAATGTCAAGGCGGTAGTATAAAAGCAATATGGCTAAAAGATTTACCAAAAAGAAAGAAAATTTTATTTGCGAGCATTGCAGCTGGGCTGTTTCCGGCACCGGCTATACCAACCACTGTCCTAAATGTTTATGGTCTAAACATGTTGATATTAATCCCGGTGACAGAGACGAGGAGTGCAGCGGTCTAATGAAACCGGTTGATTTATACAAAGAAGGGCAGAATTGGGTTTTAGTGCATCAATGCGAAAGGTGCGACATTAAAAAACGCAACCGGATTTCTGAAGATGACGATTTTGACGAAGTTATTAGGTTAAGCCAAGAAATCGCTGATAAAAAAATGAAGAAATAAAATTTATTTATAATGTTGCTGCCCGAATACCCCTGGCTTAAAAGCCAGGGGATGAAGGGCAGTGTGAGAAAAAATACGTCGGCGGAGCCGACACCTTCCATTTGAAACCGCCCAGACACCCCGCTCTTTAGAGCGGGGTCGGGTTCATTTTTAAGATTAAATTTACATTTAAATAACCCCCAAGTTGGCGGTTATTTTATGTTTATTAGGAAATTTGACTTTTAGAGGGCCATACTTTAGGATTAATCCACTAGTGTACTTTTCAATTTATTAAGTTAATTAAGAGGTTTAGGGTTGTTTTAACTGCAGGAGAGGTGAAATGCCGAACAAAAGCCCGGCCAAGGATGTGGATGGTCATAAAAAGACCTATATTTTGACTTTTGATTTATCTTCCAAACTTAAATTACTGCGTACCGTGGGCTTAAAAGTGCCAGACGCCAAGGATGCTATTTTTACTGAAATAAAAAATGATTTGACTAGCATGGTTAAGTCTTGTTTTACTGACGTTAGTGTCATAGCGGTAAATATGGAAGACTTGTCCGAAGAGATACTGTCACGCGCCATGGAACACGGCTCCAGCTTAAAAGACGCCATGGTGGTAAGCACTTGTTTGGAAATATCTTCCTTAAAGCGCGGCCAGGCCATTGAAATCAATCGTTTGATTGACCGCTCTGGTAAAATCATTGGTTTGGGTCCAAGACCCGGTCACGGGCCCTTGGAAAGCCAAATACAGTCCATTGCTGCTATTTGCCGCGATCGCTCGGTTATCCTGATGGAAGATGGAACTTTTACCGGTGGCACTCTTTTGCAGATACTTGGTATGTTTAAAGAGCACCGCATCAATGTGGCGGCTGTTGTTTTGGGCTTTGCTTTTGAAGCGGCTCTGAAGAACTTAGACCGTCAATTTAATGGCGATGTCTTCGTGGTTGAAAAGCTGGGCAAATTTATTGATTGGATGCCCGATCATGATTTCTTCCCTTTCGTTCCCAATTGCGGCCGTGTTATTGGCATACCTTGGAATGGTTGTAGCCTGCCTTTTTACACTCACAACGGAGCTTCTTACTCCGTGCCGTATATCCTGCCATTTTGTCCCATGACAAAATGGACGAGCATCCCCGAAGACAAAGCTTTGAGTTTTTCTAAATATTGCTTGGAACGCGATTTAGAAATTTTTAGGGAGCTGGAAAGGCTTAATGGGCGTCGGCTAATCATAGGCGACTTAATGAATATTTATCCGCGAGTCAGCATACCCATTACTGTCGGCCAGAAACACTTGCCGCATCTGGATGCTTCCATCACCGAATTCCTGTCCGATTTGTGCCACGAGGTGAGTTGATCATTTATAAGAAAACAAAACCCGTTTAGCAGAAGCTGAACGGGTTTTTAAATTAACATTATTTATTTAAATAAATTGAGACAGGTTTCGACAGCTTCCTGTGCGGTTTTAGCCGGCATGATTTTTACTCTCTGGCGATTATCCAAAAATTCGCCGGCTAATTTATCGCTCCAGCCGTCAGTGCCGCAAATGGCGATAATTGGAATATTCAATTGATAGGCGATAGCCATTTCGGTTAAAGTTCCTGATCCGCCGGAAATGGTGATAATAGCATCGCAACTGTTTACCAGCACGAACTCACGTCCCCCGCCTCTTTCCAAGCCGGAACAAATCAAGACATCGGTATTGCCATCCTGGTCGAAGACATCTTTGCTTGTGCCATAAGTTACGCCCACGGTTAAACCGCCGGCGCTTTTGGCGCCTCGGGCGGCAGCGGTCGATAGTGAATCGTAATCCTTCTCGGCTCCATAAACTGTAATATTTCCGCTTCTGGCGATTAACTGGCCGGTTTCAAAAGCGATTTTTTCTATTGCTTCGGAATATTTTAGATCCGCGGCCGATCCCATCACGCCTATTTGTAATTTTTTATTTTTCATTTTATTAATTTAATTTTTTAATTTAAAAACCCTTCCAAGGAGAAGGGGCAAAAGTAGATATCTTTTTTTAATACTACTAACCTAGCTTCTCCGCCACTGGAGAGCTATGGTGATGCAAAATTGTAATATTGATTAATTTCATATGATTTATATATTGTAGATTATTTTTTAGGAAATGTCAATAAAAAATCCTTATGTTTTATGAAGCGATGAATATTTGTTGATGGCAGGGATTGACTATTTAGTTATTTATTGGTATAACTTTTATATTGAAGTTTATTCAATATGTTAATTAAGAGTAGTTCTTTTTAAATGAACCCGCCCCCGCTCTAAAGAGCGGGGTATCTGGGCGGTTTCAAATGGAAGGTGTCGGCTCCGCCGACATATTTCTTCTCACACTGCCCTTCATCCCCTGGCTTAAAAGCCAGGAGTATTCGGGCAGCAACATTATAAAAGGGAACGAACAACAAAACTAAAGGAGCTAAAAAATAATGACAACGCCAAAACAATCAGCTGGTACGGGCGCGATTAAGCCGGAACTTTTGGGTGGATTCAGGGATCTGCTTCCAGCCGAAGCTTTAATGACGCAAAAAGTAGTGGACATAGCCAGGCGAGTTTATGAATCTTTTGGTTTTGTGCCGCTGGAAACTCCGGCTATGGAAAATCGAAGAGTGCTGTTGGGCGATGCCACTAATTTTAACAAAAGTATTTTTTTGTCTCGGATTGTCAGAGGAATTGAAGATAAGGATATTGAAGGCGGCAATTGGGATCAGGATTATGCCTTGCGTTTTGACTTGACTGTTCCTTTGGCCCGAGTCATATCCGCCTACCCGGATTTGCCCAAACCGTTTAAGAGGTATCAAATCGGCAAAGTTTGGAGAGGCGAGCGTCCTCAAGCCGGAAGATATCGCGAGTTTTCACAGTTTGATTTCGACATCATCGGCTCAAATTCCATTTTAGCTGATATTGAAGTTATCCAGATTATGTATGAAACAATGAAGGCCTTAGGCACTCTTAATTTTCTGATTCGTTTTAATACCAGAAAAATTTTAAACGGCCTGGCTGAAGTAGTCGGCTGTTTGGATAAATCAAACGAAGTCTTTAGGATAATTGATAAATTGGATAAGATCGGTTTGGCCGGTGTGAAATCAGAACTGCAACGTCAGCCGGATAATGAATTAGACGATTCCGCCTTAGCTATGAGCGATGAAAAAGCGGACAAGGTTATTAAGTTCTTGCAGATTAAAGGCGAGACTTCTCAAATGGTATTGTCTCAGCTCAAAGAATTTTTCGGCGAAAGTACTGGTTTAGGTCAAGTTGGCTTGAAAGAATTAGAAGAAATTTCCCAAGCTTTGATTTATTTAAAGATTCCTCAAGAGAATTGGCGAGTGGATCTTTCGGTGGCTCGCGGACTTGATTATTACACCGGTCCGGTTTTTGAGACTACTCTTACAGATATTCCAGAAATCGGCAGCGTCTTTTCCGGCGGCCGCTTTGACGGTTTGACCAATAGGTTTATGCCAGGCAGCAATATTGCCGGCGTGGGCGCCTCCATTGGCGTTGATCGTTTAATTGTCGCTTTGCAGAAGCTTAATTTATTTGATCAGACTGATTCCATTACCGATGTGCTGGTGACAGTCTTTAGTCCGGAACTCCAGAATCAATCACTGGACATGGTTCAAGAACTACGCCGGCAGGGATTTAATGTGGAATTGTATTTGGGAGAAGATTATACTTTCAGAGCCCAGTTTTCCTATGCGGCCAAAAAGAGCATTCCTTTTGTGGTCATAATCGGTCCAGAAGAAGTGAAAAATGGCAAAGTCCAATTGAAAGACATGAAGGCCAGGAAACAAGAGCCATTGACAAAAGAAGAATGTTTTGCTAACTTAAAGTCGAGTTTAGGCAAATAGATCCTTTGTAACCGCGGGCATGTAGCTCAGTTGGCTAGAGCGCTAGGTTGTGGTCCTGGAGGTCACGGGTTCAAGCCCCGTCGTGCCCCCCATAAAACCCCGAGAGATGCATCAGCATCTCTCTTTTTTATTGCAAAATCTTGCCCTTAGTAGCTGATAAAAAAGATATAAGAGTATAAACAATATTTCATTTATACTTAAGTTATTAATCTTGACAGGGTCGCCTAGATTGGTTATATTGAGGTGGCGTAGATGTACTTTTTAAGTAAGAAACAAACAACAGGAGATTACAGGCATGAGTAAAAATTCTAGACCTAAATTGCACAAATGGGGCGGGGTAGATGGCATGAAATTAGGCGAAATATTACTTGACCAAAATTTGGTTACCAAAGATCAATTAGCCGTTGCTCATAAATTGAAAATGACTTCAATGAGCCATCGCAAATTAGGGGAGATTCTTATTCGGTTGAATTTCGTCAGCAAGGCCAGTGTCAAGAGAGCTTTAGCTAAACAGCTGTATTTGGAATATGTGGCTTCACTCAAAACAATTTCTCAAAGCACTTTAAATTTAGTTGATCAATCCATTACTAAGCTTTATAATGTTATTCCACTGCGCGAAGACGGCGACAAGCTGGTTGTTATAGCTCTCAATCTGACTTCGGAAAATGATCGGGAGAATTTAAGCCGGCTATTAGGCCGAGAGATAGTTTTTGCCGCATCCGATCCGGAGGTAATCTCTGAATTTTTAGATAATCCTGAATTTTGCCGGCCAGAGATAGAGAAACCGTATAATCTTAGACTCAAAATAAATAGGTTGGAATCTATAGTTGAAGTTTTAGAGCAAGATATAAAAATATTGAATCAGGAGGTTCACAAATTAAAAATTATTCTACTCGGTCTTGAATAATATCAGTTGGACGATTTAAAATTATAACAGAGCTAAATACGGCTCTGTTTTTTAATTAAAAAAATAACAAAATTAAAACCCGCTCCTTGATATCGTATCAAGGGCGGGTTTGTTGTAGATATCACTCGGCTTCGGCTTCGCCTTCGCTCGGGATGACATTTTTATTGATGTGAGTAGAAACTCGCTTTCAAAATTGCCAGCCGATTTGGGCGCCAATCGTGATTGTCTGGGCCTCGTATTTTCCCGGGTAGAGAACGCCGAAACCGCGTTCGACATCGTTCTTACCCCAGCCGTAAATGGCGCCGGCGCTGAAAGAAAAATGTTCTTTTTGGCATTCAATCCCCAGCGCTATGTCCCAGCCGCTGGCATCGGGTGTCAGTTGGCTGATGGTGGAATCGGGCACGGCTTTGGACAAATATGTTGCTCCGCCTCTTAGCCACCAGTCATTGCCTAGGCGATACTCTGCCCCCAAGTGCAAGCCGTAGTTATCGCGCCAATCCATGTCGCTGGTTTTAGTGAAATGCAATTTTTTAAAAGACAATTTCATGCTGTCAACCGTTTTGGAATAGCCGTACCAATTGGCGTCGAATTCCATTTTCAGCCGATCAGTTAATTTGTAAGCGATACCAATTCCCAAACGAGGCGGGAAAGTGAAGTCGCTATCAAATTTATCGTGGATACTAATCGGTCCTATGGAAATATCCGATTCGCCGTTTAGATCAGCTTTCAATTCGCTCATATAAGTTAAGCCCAGAGAAAGTTTTTCTGTCGGATAGTAGAGGATGCCGAAAGTGGCGCCGATGCCAAATCCGTCAGCTTTGTTGTCTGTCTTAATCGGATTGATAAATAGTCCTTTGATATCAAACGGCGCCTGATACTTGAATTGGGTGTAGCCGATGTTAAGTCCGGCGCCGACATAGAGGTTGTCAGCCAATCTTAGCGATAAGGCTGGGGTGATATTAGTGAGGCTGATTAATGTCTCACTTTTAGGCAAAGGCCAACTTTTTTCGAATTCAGCGCCCTGGCCGTAGGGAACAGTTAATCCCAATCCAATATTAATATCATCATTAATCGGATAAATAATCCCAGCATAAGGCATAGCGTACCAGGCGTCATTACTGGAATCATGCGATTCGTATTTGAAACGCGGGAAAATCACATCCATGCCGGCATCAACATAAGTTGTTCCAAATTGGGCCATGCCAGCCGGGTTGTAATAAAACAGTGTGGAGTCATTGGCAGTGGCACCAAAAGCCCCACCCATAGCTCCGGCTCGCGAACCTATCCCACCGACGCGAGTTAGCCCGCCGGCAAAACAGTCACTACTCAAAACAATAGCAATTATAGCTGTAAAAAGAGCCAATCTTTTCATCGTTTTTCTCCATGTTTTCATGTTTTAAAGTACCTTCTTTTCATCATTAACACTGGACTGAGTATATCATATTTATATGATTTTGTCAATATTTGGCTATTTTTATTAAGATTAACTTTATAGTCTTATTTATTTAGTATGATTTGGCTACCTCTTGACAAAAGATAAAAAATGTTATATCATTACCTCGATTAGTTAGTTCATTGAAATTTCTCAATATTTATGATTATTTGGTATAATATAATTAAGCAAAAACAATTGGCGAATAAAAACACCTAAACAAACCGAAAAGGAGTTAAGGCTATGTCGAAGGTTCTTAGTTATGAGACTCGTATCACTATCGGCGATACGAATGTTATGGGGAACGTTTATTGGGTTAATTTTTGTAAAATGTTCGGAGTGGCCAGGGAGCTTTTTTTATTCGCTCTTCTGCCCAAAGGATTAAAGCCGACGGATGTCTTGTCCAGTTTGGGTGTGGTCATTGAAACAGCTGATGTTAATATGAAATTTCTCCAGTCCGCTTTTTTAGGAGACAATCTTGTAACTAACATCACTACCAGGAACTTTGGGCAATGCTCGGTGGAAGTCTGTTGTGAGATTATCAACCAGGATGTTGCTGACCCAAAGGATTCTTTGCTGGCCATTGGCAGTCAGCGTTTGGTGTTTATCGATACCTCCACTGGAAAAATTGCCAAGATTCCTGAAGGGCTTAAAGTCGCCGCTTTGGAGTATGAAGCCATTGCTCCGCCGACAGTTTTGCAGTTGAATTTAGCCGGAAGATATTTCGGCAACATCTAAAGAATCAAAAATCATGAATATATTTTCCATACCCTCATTAGCCAGTTCGATACTGTTTTTGCTTTTGGGGGTTTTTATTTTCTTAAATAATAGAAAATCCAGGGTTAATTTATTGTTTTTTTTGGTTTGCCTGGCAACCGTCTGGTGGCAATTAAGCTGGTTTATTTTATTTAATTCCCATGATAAATTCCTGGTTTATTTTTTAGTCAAGTTTGGCTACATGGGAATTATTTTCATACCGGTTTTATTTTTTCATTTCTTCCTTTATTTTTTAGGCGATATTAAAAAACTTGATAAGTGTTTCTTGTATTTTTCTTATTTAATATCGTTCGTTTTTGAAATAATTTTAACTTTCACCGATACTTTTGTCACGGATTATTATCAATATTTTTGGGGTTTCTATCCCAAAGCAGGTCTAGCGCATTTATTTTATCTTTTATTTCTGACCATTCTATTCGGCCGGATTATTTATTTATTGTTTTTTCATATAAATCATAAGGATTGGAAGAATAAAATTGATAAACATAAGCATGATCAAATAAAATACCTTATTTGGGCCATGATATTTTATGGCCTGGCCTCAATTGATTTTTTAATTAATTACGGCGTTAAGATATATCCGGTGGGATTTATTTTCATTACTATCTTCATTTTATTCATTGCCTACGCCATTATTAAATCGCAGTTTCTAAATGCCAAGGTTATTACCACCCAGATCTTTTCTATCTCTCTGGTCATAGCCTCTTTAGTGGAAGTGTTCTCCTCCTCATCATTGTCAGAATTAATCGGTAAAGGCACGGTGTTCTTTATCACTTTAATTTTTGCCATTTTGCTTATGCGATCAATTTTAAGGGAAGTTAATCGCAGAGAGCAGATGGAGATTCTAACCAAGGATTTGCAGAAAGTTACTGCTAACCTGAAAAAAGCCAATGATAAAATAAAACGCATAGACCAATCAAAATTAGAGTTCTTATCTATTGCTTCCCATCAGCTTAGAACGCCTCTAACCGTCATCAAGGGTTATGTTTCCATGATGCTAGAAGGCAATTTTGGCCCCATATCAAAATTAATCAGCGACAACTTAAATAAGATTTATAACGCCAATGAAAGACTGATTAAATTAGTGGAAAATCTTTTGAATATTTCTCGCATTGAATCGGGCCGTTTGGAATTTAATATCAAGCCGGTCAATTTGTCGGAAATAGTGGCTTCTCTTCTGGGCGAAGCTAAAGCCAAAGCTGAAAATAAAAAATTAAAATTAAGTTTTTCATCAGATAATAATATTAAAAATATTTTAACGGATGAGCAGAGAATAAAAGAAATTATCACCCATTTAATAAATAATGCCGTGAAGTATACTGATAAAGGCTCTATAATTTTAACTTTGCGTCAGGAAAAAGGCACGGTTGTCTTCAGTTGTCAGGATTCTGGCATTGGCCTAGCATCTTCTGATCTGCCAGATCTGTTTAATCGTTTTGTCTATAAGAATAAAAACAAGACTGCTATGACGGAAAGCACCGGTTTGAGCCTTTATTTTTCAAAGATGGTTATAGAGAGTATGGGTGGAAAAATTTGGGTGGAGAGCGCTGGTCTAGGCCGTGGCAGCAAGTTTTCTTTCAGTTTGCCGGTAGCGGGGAAGCCGCTAGTTAAAAAGGCGAAGAATAATATTTAATCTATGGATATTAAAAACATAGCTTTAATAATTGTCAGTTTGATTAATTTGATTTTAGGTTTTATTATTTTGGTCCAACGGCCGGCTAAAAAATCTAATATTGTTTTTAGTTTGGTAGTTTTAAATGTTGTTTTGTGGGCCTTTGCCATTGTTTTTTATCGTTATACTACAGATTTGCTTTTAGCTTTATTTTTAGTGCGCCTGTTTTATTCCATTGCCATATTTATTCCTTTGTTATTTCTATTTTTTACTTTTATTTTCCCCGAGAAAAACAAATTTTGGCGGCCGATTTTCTTTATAGTTGTTTGTTTGCCCGCTTTGGCTGTTTTCTATTTGACGATATTTACCGATACGGTGGTTAGTAGCCTGGAATTAAGAATAGGATCTGAAAATATAATTATTTTTGGCCGCTTATTTTTTGTTTATGCTTTTTATATCTCCGGCTATTTTATTTGGTCGTTACTGAATCTGCTGGCCAATATTTTTAAACATACTAGTATCGCCAAAACCCAGCTCAAGTATATTTTTATTGGATTATTGGCTTCTTCGGTGGTTTCTTTGTTTACCAATTTATTTTTGCCTTGGTTTGGTTATTTGGGTCTGGATTGGCTTGGACAAACTTCCACCGTTATTTGGGTAGCTTTTGGCGCTTATGCCCTTATCAGGCAAAAACTGATGGATGTTAAAATAATAACCACTATTTTATTTTCTATCTTTGTCATAGTCATATCCGGTTTTTATATCTTCCAATCTCAAAATCAGGCCGAACTTTATTTTAGGATTTTAATGTTTATTTTGACCCTCATTTTTATTCTTCTTCTTATTAAATCAGTCTTAACTGAGGTCAATCGTCGAAAGGATATGGAAAAACTGACTAATGATCTAAAAGTCGCCTCCAAAAATTTAAAAGAAATAAATAAAGAATTAAAAAAATTGGATCAAACTAAATCAGAATTCCTGTCTATTGCTTCCCATCAGCTTAGAACCCCCTTAACTGTTATCAAAGGCTATGTCTCCATGATGTTAGAAGGCAGTTTTGGCTTGTTGCCGAAATTAATCAAGGAAAATTTAAAC
>JAUSEE010000049.1 GCA_030650095.1 Candidatus Buchananbacteria bacterium | reverse complement strand
ATAATGTTGCTGCCCTTCATCCCCTGGCTTTTAAGCCAGGGGATGAAGGGCAGTGTGAGGAAAAATACGTCGGCGGAGCCGACACCTTCCATTTGAAACCGCCCAGATACCCCGCTCTTTAGAGCGGGGTCGGGTTCATTTCAGATAAAACAGGGTTTAAGAGCCGCCCTAAGCACTAGGGTGGTTTTTAAATTGTTTTTTAAGATGTTATAATAATTATATAACTCATAAATCTTAAACATATGCCAGATATAGCCGGCAATGAATTAATTAAAGTTAATGTTTTTGAAAAAGTTGGCTTAGCCGAAGGTATGAACGTCGGTGATTTGGGCTGTGGCAATTTAGGTTATTTTTCCGTGCCGGCGGCTAAGATTGTCGGCAAGAAAGGCGTGGTTTATGCGGTGGATATTTTAAAATCGGTTCTGCAATCAGTGGAACATATCGCCAAACAAGAAGGCTTGGATAATATCAAGACAGTTTGGTCTAATTTAGAAGTTGTGGGCGCCACCAAAATACCGTCTGCCAGTCTGGATTTGGTTATGCTGATAAACATGCTTTTCCAATCGGAAGATGACAGGAAAGTATTTTTGGAATCACACCGCTTGGCTAAAGCCGGAGGCAAACTTGTGGTTATTGATTGGAAAATGATCAGTTCGCCTTTTGGACCAGATATTTCCAAACGCATAAAAACAGCCGAGACTATAAAATTCGCTCAAGAAGCCGGTTTTAATTTGGTTGAGGAATTTGAAGCCGGTCCTTACCACTTTGGCTTAATTTTTGTAAAATAGCGTGTTTTTTTAATTATGTTTTGCCAGCTTGCATAAAAAACAAGTTCAAGGTAAAATAGCCTGCATATTAAAATTAAAAATAAAATTATATAAATTATGCCGTTTAATTTCGATTTTTCCCGTTTTTTTAACTCCAGCCGGTTTTTTGATTTTCAGCCGGCTATTTCTTTGGATACTGTTTATTTTCTTTTGGAATTATTTGGTGTTCTTCTTATCTTAGCTGCAGTCGTTAAGGCAATTCAAAAATTCAGCCAGAGGGATTCTTTCTATAAAACTTTGCTCCAAAAATATTTTATCATGCTCACAACTATGAGTGTGATAGGCTTTTTTTTAACCTGGTTTCGCTATGAGAGGGCTTATTTGTTATCAGCCAGATTCTGGCTTTTAGTCTGGCTTATCGGTACAGTCGTTTGGCTGGCTTTTATTTTGAAATATCAAATAAAGGTAATGCCGCAAGCTAGGGAAAAATTGCAGAAGACCAGGGAATTCAATAAATACCTGCCTAAGAAAAAATAATAATTTATGGCTGATGGAGGGTATAATTCTAAAATAGGCAGATTGGGCGAAGATTTGGCCGGGCAATTCTTGGAAAATAACGGCTATAAAATAGTTGATAAAAACTTCCGTACCAGATATGGGGAAATAGATCTCATTGCCAGAGGGGCAGATGAGATTTTATTTTTGGAAGTTAAAACCAGATCGTCTGCTCTTTACGGCTATCCGGAGCAAGCTGTAGACGCTAAAAAAATAAGCCACTTGCTTGGCGCCGCCAAGATTTATTTGAGAATAAAGAACCTTAATATTTTTTGGCGTTTGGATATTATCAGTGTGGAAATAGCCGGTAACGGCGAATTTAAAATAAAATGGTTTAAAGATATCAGCGGCGGATATTGACAAATTTTTTTAGATGTGATATAATGACTATAAGTTAGATAGATGATTATGACAGCCGGGTGGCTGTCATTTTTCTTACCCCCTCCCCCCTATCTTAAAATAAATTATTAAAAATACATTTATGACACAATCAGCCATACAAGCAGCTATCGCTCAAATTTGCCAGGAAAAAAATATTTCCGAGGAATCTGTTTTGCATACCATTGAATTGGCTCTAGCCGCCGCTTTCCGCAAGGATTTCGGCAATAAAATGCAGAATATTATCACGGAATTTGATTCTAAAACAGGCAATGTCAAAGTTTTTGATTTTAAGACTGTAGTTGAGGATTTACCCGAAGAAGAATTAGCTCAGGAAGGGGAAGAAGAAAAAATGGAAGTAATCCAAGACGAAAAATCTTTTGTTTCCGAAGAGGGCGAAGAAGAAGTTAGGAGATTTAATCCTAAAACCGAGATTCAATTGAAAGATGCCAAAGAGATAAGCTCTAAATATAAAATTGGCGATGAAATAGTCACGCCTTTGGAAGTTCCGGGCGATTTTGGCCGCATGGCTGCCCAAACTGCCAAACAGGTTATTATCCAAAAAATCAGAGAAGTGGAGAGGCAGAATATTTTTGATGAATTTAAGGTTTTGGAGCGCCAAGTTGTAAATGGCAATATCCAAAGACGAGAAGGCAAAAATGTCTTAGTGGACTTAGGCACCACAACCGCTCTTATGCCGTCGGAAGAGCAAGTTTCCAGCGAAAGGTATAATGTGGGCAATAGGATGAAGTTTTATATCAAGTCGGTGGATCAAACTACCCGCGGACCGCAAATAATAGTTTCACGTTCCAGTATTGAAATAGTCAGAAAAATTTTTGAATTGGAAATACCGGAAATTACCAGTGGCATCATTGAGATAAAATCCATTGCCCGTGAAGCCGGCAGTCGTTCCAAGGTGGCCATTATGACAAATGATGAAGGCATTGATCCTATTGGTTCATGCGTGGGACAACGCGGAGGCCGCATTCAAACCATCATCAGCGAATTAAACGGCGAAAAAGTTGATATTATTTTATTTGATGAGAGCCCGCTTAAGTTTATCACCAATGCCTTATCGCCGGCCAAAGTTTCTAAAGTTGAATTAAAAGACAATAAGGAAGAGAAATCGGCTACTGTGACAGTTAAAGAAGATCAATTATCTTTAGCTATAGGACGTGGCGGACAAAATGTGAGATTGGCTTCCAAATTAACAGATTATAAAATAGATATTATTCCAGCCACAGAAAAGCCAGCTGAAGAAATAGCAGAAAATATTTCAGAAGAAACGGCTGAAGAAGCAGTGGCAGAAAAAGAGCCGGAAGCTAAAGAGGAAACTGAAAATTAAAATAAGTAAAACATAATTTACAATAAAAAATCGCCCCTGACGGGGCGCTTTTTTATTGTTTTAAATTTGACAATCAAGTGATCTTTTATTAGATTGACATCAGTCAACCGCAAACTTAAAAGGAGACAGAGCAATGAACGAAGATGTTTTGGTGGTAGTAGAGAGTCCGTTTGCCGGAGATATAGCTTTAAATATCAGTTATGCTCGGGCTTGTTTAAATGATTGTTTTAAGCGCGGAGAATTTCCTTTTGCTTCTCATTTGCTTTACACTCAACCGGGAGTGTTAGACGATAACATTCCAGCTGAAAGGAAATTAGGCATTGAAGCGGGATTGGCTTGGGGCAAGTATGCTCATAAAACAGTAGTTTATACTGATTTGGGTATAAGTCGTGGTATGGAGTTGGGCATCAAACGAGCTGAAGAAGTTGGACGACAAGTGGAGTTTCGCACTTTGGATAATTGTCAGGAGATAATCAGTGAGGCCGGATCATTCATATTTTAACTTCAGTTTGAAACTGAAGTTTTTTTATGGTTAAAACAAAATCATTGATTTTTAACCCCATTAGTTTTATGATTAAAGAACTATAATAATATTAAATATTTCAAAATGATCAAACCGACGCTTTTAATC
>JAUSEE010000046.1 GCA_030650095.1 Candidatus Buchananbacteria bacterium | reverse complement strand
ATCTAAAACTATTTTGAAGCCGCGTATTTTTTTGAAATCCGTTATTTTTTCTGCCAACTTATAATAATGTTCAGCTATATCAATCTTTACTGTCTTAGCTGTTTTAAAAACATCGCTTTTTGATAGCACTACTTTTTCGGCTAGCTGTTTTATTTTGGCCACACCGGTGTTTAGTCCAAGTAGCGATCCTTTTTTGTCGCATAATTTTAGCCCCACATAGCCTAGGGGGTTATGGGAGGCAGTAAGGGAAACTCCGCCGTCTAATTTTTTATCGTAAACGGCAAAGAACATAGCCGGAGTGCTATCGATGCCTAAATCAAAAATTTGGCAACCAGTCTCTTTAACGCCCAAGAGGAAAGCCGGCTTAATCAAGGCCGATTCTAGCCGGCGATCGCAAGCCACAGCTATTTTTTTAGCTTTGAGTGACAGGGCAAAAGCTCGGCCTAGGGCATAAGCCGTTTTTAAATCTATTTCTTGAGGATATTTTCCTCTGATATCGTATTCCCTAAAAATTGATGGATTTATTTTCATGGCAGATTTTTTTTGGATTGTTTTTATGTCTTGGAGATCTTTTTTCCTAGCCATTTGTTTTTTCCAACTGATGACATTTTCTAATTTTACATATCTAATACCATCGATTAAATCAGCCTTGTCAATCAGGGCGTTAACATCATCAAACCAGGGCAGCCAATTTTGAAAAATTGAGATATGCCCGATTCTTAACTCGCCGGTATTTTTTCTAGGCACTAAATGTTTAGAGTATTTTTCTTTTAATCTTTGCCAGAGATCCGGCTTAACTATCAGATCCAAATCTGTTATTTCTCTCATGTTTCTGATAGCCATCGGTCCGCTGCCAAAAATGGCGAAACTGTTTTGAGGCAGATTTAATTTTTTTAATTCATCAAGATATCTCATAGGTTAATTTTATCATATACTGGGAAAAATTAAATCTTTTTAGATTTTATAATGTTGCTGCCCGAATACCCCTGGCTTTTAAGCCAGGGGATGAAGGGCAGTGTGAGAAAAAATACGTCGGCGGAGCCGACACCTTCCATTTTAAACCGCCCAGGTACCCCGCTCTTTAGAGCGGGGTCGGGTTCATTTTTTTTCAGCAATGGCTATAATATTTTTTCCCTGCCAATGAGAGGTTCTTTGGCCTTGGTCTTCATAAAATATTTCTTTGACTTTGAAGCCGCTAGTTTCAAGCAGATTTTTTAATTCGGACTTGCTAAAAGAATGCACATATCTCATTTCCGAGCGCCCGCTTATTTTCCAGGGTATGAAAGCGTCGTTTAAAGAGAGTAGTTTATATTTGGCAAGCTTTAATTTATAATTAAGCAAATATCGGCGATAATCTTTTTGCCACAGATTCCAGGCGGTTATTATAATTAGACCATCACTTGTTAATGATTTTCTGACGTTCTGCAGGATCTCTGATCTTAGTTTTTTAGTGGGGATGTGATGCAGGACGGCTACTATTAAAGCTAAATCAAATTTATTTTCTGGCAATTTAAGGTTGATAATATCCTGCACTTGAAAATTTATGTTTTTTCTGTTAGAATAATTATTCTGAGCTATTTTTATCAAGTTGCTGGAATTATCAAGACCTAAATAATTCTGATCTTTGGCTATCAGTTCCGACAAGCGTCCGCTGCCGCAGCCCAAATCAACAATATCATCGGCTTTAATGGCATAGGATTTTATCAAATCGGTAATCGGCCAGGGTTTTTTTCTGGTTTGATAAAAATCGGAAGCGATTTCATCGTATAGTTTAGGAGTTGATTTTAGGATTTCTTTTACTGTTTCTTCTTTCATATATTTATGACCAAAATACAATTGCAAAAAATAATTAAATCTCTGATTAAAGCCGTGCCTCAGTCCTACAAGGAACTAATGTCCACAGTAAGACGCGAAGCCGGCAATTTTGGCTTTCCGACACCAGAGAAATCCAAGCTACTCTCAGCTTACCATAGTTTGCTTAAAAATAAAAAAATAAAGCACAACCCCAATTTAGAAAAATTGTTAACCAAAAGGGCAGTACGGACTATGTCGGGTGTAGCGGTTATCACGGTTTTAACCAAAGCCTATCCTTGTCCGGGCCGATGTGTTTTTTGTCCCACCGAAGCTAGGATGCCTAAGAGCTATTTATCCAATGAACCGGCGGTAATGCGGGCCATCTTAAATGATTTTGATCCCTATCGCCAAATCAAGATGAGGCTTAGAGCGCTCAAGGCCAATGGGCACAAGACTGATAAGGTGGAATTAATAGTTATTGGCGGCACTTGGTCTTCTCACCCTCATCAATATCAGAATTGGTATATCAAAAGATGCTTTGAAGCTTTAAACGGCCGTAAGGCCAAGAGTTTGAAACAGGCTCAAAAAACCAATGAAACAGCCAAACACCGCTGTGTGGGTCTTACCCTGGAAACTCGGCCTGATTTTATAACTGAAAAAGAAATAATTAGGATGAGAAATTATGGCTGTACCCGGGTTGAGTTAGGCATTCAGCATATTGATAATAAAATATTGGCTTATAACAAAAGAGGCCACACAGCTGAAAGAAGCATCAAAGCCCTAAGGCTGCTTAAAGAAGCCGGCTTTAAAATAAATCTTCATTTTATGTTGGATTTGCCCGGTTCCAGCCCAGCTAAAGATTTGGCCATGTTTAAAAAAATTTATACCCAGTCTGACTTTATGCCGGATATGGTTAAAGTTTATCCTTGCGTGGTAAATGAGCATGCCGAACTTTATAACTGGTGGAAGAGCGGGCGGTATAAGCCTTACAGTGAAAAACAACTTCATAAGTTACTTATTAATATTAAAAAAATCACGCCGGAATATGTCCGCATTACCAGACTGATTAGGGATATTCCGAAAGAGAGCATCTTGGCCGGCAACAGCATTACTAATTTGCGCCAGCTTTTAGACGACGAGTCTAAAAAAGAAGGCTGGTCTTGCCGTTGCATCAGATGCCGTGAAGTTAGCCGGCATAACCAGGCTGCCAAAAGCATCGATGATTTGATCTTAAAAGTCCGATCTTACCGCGCCAGTTGTGGCACTGAATATTTCCTTAGTTATGAATCAAAAGATGAAAAAGTTATTTATTCTTTTTTGCGTCTTAGGCTGGATGATAAAGCCCGTAGTAATTTTATGCCGGAGTTAGTAAATGCCGGCTTGGTTCGGGAGCTCCATACTTACGGCCAACTGACAGAGCTGGGCCAGAGGGGCAAAGTTCAGCATATCGGTTTAGGTTCAAAACTTTTAAAGGAAGCCGAAAATATTTGCCAAAAAGAAGGCTTGCCTAAAATGGCGATTATTGCCGGCGTGGGAGTGCGCCAGTATTATGAAAAATTCGGTTATAAATTAGAAGGGACTTACATGACTAAAAAATTAAAATAATTTTTTAGTCATTGTAAAGTATTATTTTTGGTATTCTATTTGTTACGTAGCATGCTACGTAACAAATATTCTTGTCATTGCGAGGGAGCTCAAGCGACCGAAGCAATCCTATGTTTATGTTACTTGGGATTGCTTCACTTCGTTCGCAATGACATTTAAATTACTTATTGATATATAATTTCTCTTGTTACTTTTGGTCCGTTAATTTTCTTCTTGAAACCTTTTGGCCGCAAAAGGTTTCCCCAAAACTCGCCAGCGAATTACTTCGCCGGTAAAATCAGCTTCGGGCTCATTAATTTCCAAACTCGCCATTTTCTCTTATTTTAGATAAGTCGAAAATGTCTCAAACAT
>JAUSEE010000031.1 GCA_030650095.1 Candidatus Buchananbacteria bacterium | reverse complement strand
GGCGAACATTAAAAAATATTGTGCTTCCCGATATATCGGGAGGCCAAATGATATGATTTTTTACGTTCGCGAGCTTTTGGTTACTTTTGGCGGTACAAAAGTAACAAGAGGTATCTAAAACTTGATAAATTATCCTTTTTCCATTAGAATTAACCCATATTAAGCCATAAATTAAAAATCTCCCAAAAATATGGAATCCATCCAAAGAGTCATCAACTTAATTAAGAAAACAGGGGATAAAGTTGTAATTTTAGACAAAAACGACAACTTAGACTGCGTCATTATGACCATCAGTGATTACGAAAAACTGGTCTTAGGCAGGTCGGAAATAAAAGGCTTGACAGAAGATGAATTATTAGATAAAATAAATCGTGATATTGAAATTTGGAAAGATTCTCAGGAAAATGATCATTTGCCCATTGAACAACATGATTTTTCGCAAGAATTAGACAAAAATGATGAGTTCATGATTGATCCTAATTTTAACGATATACCAGTTTCTGCTCTTAATGGAGATTTTTCGCTAAATTTAGACAATTCTGACGAAGAAGACGAAGACAGATACTATTTTGAACCAGTGGAATAACTGTAGATAATTACAGCTCTTGCAAAAATTATAATTTTTGTTATAATAATTAAGCATTTTTGCATCTAAGCAAAAAGTTTCGTTTTTTAACGATTTTAATTTAATAAAATAAATAAGTTATCGAGGCCTGGGTAAAACTCCCTTACTCAAAGGTGAGGGTCTCGAGAAGGAATTAACCAAAATGGCTGAAAATTTCGACAGAAGCAAGCCTCATGTAAATGTAGGCACTATTGGTCACGTTGACCACGGTAAAACCACTCTAACTGCTGCTATTTTGCAGGTGCTTAGAGCTAAAGGTTTTTCTTCACAAAATAAATCTATTGATCAGATTGACGCAGCTCCAGAAGAAAAAGAGCGAGGAATTACCATCGCTACTGCTCACGTTGAGTATGAAACTGCCAACAGGCACTATGCCCACGTTGACTGTCCTGGCCACGCTGATTATATCAAAAACATGATTACCGGCGCCGCTCAAATGGACGGAGCTATCTTGGTTGTTTCTGCTACCGATGGCCCCATGCCTCAAACCAAAGAGCACATCTTGCTCTCAAGACAGGTGGGCGTGCCTTACATTGTAGTTTTCATTAACAAAGTAGATCAAGTTGATGATCCTTCACTGGTTGATTTGGTAGAAGAAGAAATCAGGGATCTATTAAAGAAATATGAATTTGACGGCGATAATGCCCCAGTTATCAGAGGCTCAGCTTTGAAAGCTTTGCAGGATCCAAATGGCGCTGATGCTGAACCGGTTATGAAATTAATGGAAGCTTTAGACAGCTATATCCCAGTTCCAGAAAGAGCTGTTGATAAGCCATTTTTGATGCCTATCGAAGATATTTTCTCTATTGAAGGCCGCGGCACTGTTGTGACCGGCAGAATCGACAGAGGCATCGTTAAATTGAACGAAGAAGTTGAAATCGTCGGTTTGGCTCCAACCCAAAAGACAGTTGTAACCGGCATTGAAATGTTTAACAAGAATTTGGACGAAGGTAGGGCCGGTGATAATGCTGGTATTTTGCTAAGAGGTGTTAAGAAAGATGATGTTGAAAGAGGCCAAGTTTTGGCTAAACCGGGTACTATTACTCCTCACAGCGAATTTGAAGCCGAAGTTTATGTTTTAAGCAAAGAAGAAGGCGGCCGACACAAACCATTTTTCAAAGGCTATAAACCGCAGTTCTACATTAGAACTACTGATGTAACAGGTGAAATTGATTTGCCAGAGGGCACCGAAATGGTTATGCCGGGCGATACCATTAATTTGAAGATCAAGTTGGGTAAAGATGTGGCCATGGAAGACAAAATGAAATTCGCTATTCGTGAAGGCGGCCATACCGTTGGCGCCGGTTCAGTAACCAAGATTATAAAATAAAACTATTTAAGTCAGGGGTTGAAAGGCAGGCTTGAAAGAGCTTGCCTCTCGGCATCCCGAAAATAGATTGAAATAAAAAACATGGCAAGTACAAATATTGCAACCAAAGAGAAAGATAAGACTCATCAGAGGATCAGAATAAAGATCAAGGCTTATGATCATAAGGTTATTGATAATTCTGCCAAAAAGATCATTGAGACTTGTGAGAGAAACGGCATCAAGGTGGCTGGTCCAGTACCACTGCCGACCGAAAAAAAGAAATACACAGTCAATCGGTCGACTTTTGTACACAAAGACAGCCGCGAGCAGTTTGAAATGAGGATCCATAAAAGATTATTGGATATCATTGATCCGGATGCCAAGACAGTTGATGCTTTGATGAATTTGAATCTTCCGGCGGGTGTGAACATTGAGATTAAAATGTAAATTAAAATTAAGAGCCGAAGATAGAACATTTTCTATTTTTGGAGAGAGAGCTCGCCTGGGCTCAGCTGAACGAATTGCACTATACGCTACGGCGAAGCGTGTGAACAGTTGAGCGTTCTCTCTCCTTCTATCTTCGGTTCTTAAATGCAATCATTTTCATAAATGGAAAAAGATCCCGGGCAATGAGACCATAGGAGAATATGCTTCTGAGATGAAATTTTCAGATTCCGAGGCAAATTTATTAAATAATTTTTGCAGCCTACTGGATAGTAAGCTAAGAAAATTTTTAAAAAATTTAACCGGAATATGGAGATTTCAGTCTGAATGATATTCTCCCATGGTCTCAATAGAAGCAAAAAGGGGAAAACCTCCATCGATGTAATTTTGATTGATAAGGATAAAAATATCTTAGTAAAATTAGATTAATTGAGTAAGGCTTTTTAAAAGCCCGGGCTCTGTTGTAATCTGGTATATTAGGATATAGCCAGGTTTTTTATTTTAAATAGAAAAGTATCACAAGATAATGAAATTCATATTAGGTAAAAAATTAGAAATGACTCAAATCTTCCAAGAAAATGGAAGAGTTGTTCCTGTGACTGCCGTTTTAGCCCAGCCCAATGTTGTGACTCAAATAAAAACTGAAGATAAAGATAAATACAGCGCTGTCCAAGTTGGCTTTGGCGTAGGTAAGCATATTAAAAAACCACAAGCCGGACATCTTAAGGATTTGGCTTCTGTTAAAACCATGAAGGAATTCCGAGTGGATTCCAAGGAAGTTGCCCAGATAAAAAGAGGCGATCAGATTACGGTGGGTGTTTTTGCCAAAGATGATGAGGTTAAAGTTACCGGCACATCCAAGGGACGAGGTTATCAGGGCGTGGTTAAAAGGCATAGATTCCATGGCAGCCCGGCTTCTCATGGACATAAAGATCAGTTAAGAAAATCAGGTTCTATCGGAGCTACCGATCCAGCCAGGGTTTTTAAGGGCATGAGAATGGCCGGCCGAATGGGCAACGACCAAATCAGCATTTCCGGCTTGACTATAGTCGATATTGATCAAGAAAAAAACATATTGTACATCAAAGGAGCTGTGCCAGGCGCCAGAAACGGCTTGCTTATCATTAGCGCTCCAGGAGAAATGATTTTAAAAGAAGTTAAGCCAGAAGTAAAAGTTGAACCGGAAATTAAAGTCGAACCAGAAGTTACCAGTGAAAAAATAGCAGAAGACGTGATACCAGAGATTAAGGAAGAAAATAAATAATCTTTACAATTTGTAACTCGTAACTCGTAACTCGTAATTTTATGGAAAATTACGGATTACGGATTACGATTTACTGATTACTAATAATATGAAGATATCAGTTTACAATTCAAATGGTGATAAAACCAAGGATATCGAAATCAGCCAGCGTCTTTTTGGCGTGAAGCCGAAAACAGAAGTTATCCACCAAGTGGTGGTAGCCCAACAAGCCAATGCCAGACGAGTTTTAGCCGATACCAAGGATAAAAGCGAAGTCAGAGGCGGCGGTAAAAAGCCTTGGGCGCAAAAAGGCACCGGCCGAGCCAGGCATGGTTCCAGCCGTTCTCCTATTTGGGTGGGCGGTGGCGTTACTTTCGGCCCGACCAGCGACAGGAATTTCACCAAAGGCATCAATAAAAAGCAAAAGCAATTGGCCATGGCCATGTGTTTGTCTGATAAGGTTATAGACCGTTCATTTTTAGTCTTTGAAAAAATAGAACTGGCCAGTGGCAAGACCAAAGATTTAAAGGATTGGCTTGAGAGCCTTAAATCAAAGATAACTGATATTAAAAACGGCAAGAAATTTTTATTGGTACTGGATAAGAACGATGATAACTTAATCAGAGCAGTAAAAAATTTAGATAAAGTTGATGTTATTTTAGCCGACAGTTTGAATTGCGTTGATATCTTAAATCACGATACGATGTTTGCTTCCGAGAAAGCCGTTGATAAGATTGATAAGCATTACAAGCAGGTGAGCGTTAAAAGAAGCCAGATTAAAGATAAAAAATAATATATTTAGATAGAAAGCTATGAGCATTTTTGATAAGTTTAAAAAATCAAAAGAAGATGAAGCAATTTCTGAAAAAGAAACCGCTCGAGTTGATGTTGCTAAAAATGAAGTTGATTCTTCGGAGGCTAAAGCTGTAATTAAAAAAGAAAAGAAAGAAAAATCTGTTTCTACCCCAATTACTGCCCTAAGAGCTTCAAAGCTTCATGGCATTTTGATCAGACCGCTTATCACTGAAAAAGCGACTAACTTGGGACAAAGCAATAAATATGTTTTTGAAGTATCAAATCAGGCTAACAAGATTCAAGTAGCTCAAGCCATTGAAGCCAAGTACGGCGTTAAGCCGGTTAAGGTTAATGTGTTGAATAATTTAGGCAAGATAGTCAGGCATGGCCGAAACACCGGTAAAACCAAAGATTGGAAGAAAGCTATCGTTACCTTGCCTGAAGGAAAAAATATTAAGATTCATGAAGGCGTATAAGTAAAAAATATGGCAGTAAAAATCTACAAACCAACTTCTCCCTCTAGGCGTCACACTTCCGTGCTGACTAGTTATGATATTACCACTAGCAAGCCTCACAAACAGCTGATTGTTTCCGGTAAAAACATGGCTGGTCGTAACAACCAAGGTAAAATCACGGTTCGACATCAAGGCGGCGGCAACAAAAAGAAAGTCAGAATCATTGATTATAAAATGGATAAATTTGATATTCCGGCCACAGTGGCCACCATTGAATATGATCCAAACAGGAATTGCCGCATTGCTTTGCTTAATTATGCCGATGGAGAAAAAAGATATATCATTGCTTCGGCTGATTTAAAAGTTGGAGAAAAACTGTTGAGTTCTCAAAAATTGATTGAGCTGAAAGTTGGCAATACTATGCCTCTGGAGTTTGTTCCGGCCGGCATGTTTGTATATAATGTGGAAATAACTCCGGGCAAAGGCGGCCAGTTGGCCAGAAGCGCCGGTAATTCCATTTATTTAATGGGCATTGATGGCGGCAACGCCCAGCTCAAGCTGCCTTCCGGCGAGGTTAGATTCGTTTCCGACAAATGCCTGGCAACCATCGGCTCGGTTAGCAATGCTGATTACAAAAATATCCGTTGGGGCAAAGCTGGCCGTATGCGCCACCGAGGCATTAGGCCGACAGTCAGAGGCAAAGCCATGAACCCAGTAGATCATCCTCATGGCGGCGGTGAAGGCAGCAACCCTATCGGTTTGAAGAATCCGAAAACTCCCTGGGGCAAACCGGCACTGGGAGTTAAGACCAGAAAGCGCGGCAAGAAATCAGATGCTATGATCATTTCCAGAAGAAACGCTAAAAAAAGAAATAAATAATAAATAAGTTAAACGGGTAGTGAACAGTAGGTAGAAAATTAAAAAGTTCCGCCGACCGTTCACTGCCTGTCATAACTCTTAATAAAATATGTCCAGAAGTTCTAAAAAAAGTCCTTACGTCGACCAAAAATTATTGAAAAAAATGGCTAAAATCCAAAAAGGAGAAAAAGTCATTATTAAAACTTGGGCCAGGGAAAGCACTATCACCCCAGAAATGGTCGGGTTTACTTTTGGCGTTCATAACGGCAAGGATCATATTCCGGTATTGATAGTTGAAAACATGGTTGGACATAAGTTGGGCGAATTTTCACTTACCAAAAAATTTGTCAGACATGGCGGTAAGATTCAAAAATCAATCGAATCAGCCAAACCAGCTAAATAAGATAAAACATTATGGAAGTTAAAGCTAAAGCAAAATTTATAAGAATGTCTCCCAAGAAGGTTAGATTACTAGCTAATTTAGTCCGTGGTTTAAACGTGGAAGACGCTTTGGTTCAGCTTCAGTTTAATAAAAAACTGGCTACATTACCTCTGGGAAAATTATTGAAATCAGCCGTGGCTAACGCCGAAGAAAATGAAGATCTAAAAAGAAATAATTTGTTTGTTAAGGAAATTACAGTTGATGGCGGCCCAACCCTAAAGCGGTGGATGCCTCGAGCCATGGGCCGAGCCACCCCGTTGATTAAAAGATCTTCTCACATTACTGTTGTTTTAGGAGAAAGGGTGCCGACTACTTCCAAGAAAGTTAAGAAAGAAGATACTAAAGATGATTTGATTAAAATAGAAGATTTAGGCAGTCTGGGCCACGAAGACAAGAAAGAAGATAAAAAATCAGACACAGGCAGTAAGAGAAGCGGCAGCACCAGCAAGAAAACAGGCAATAAAATTTTTAATAGAAGAACTGGCAGTTAAATAATTATAACAGGTTGTAGCTTTTTAGCTTGTTAGGGATCGTTTGTAAAGGAAGACAAATAAATCCTAATTAGCTAATAAGCTAACCAGCTAAAAATTAATATATATGGGACAGAAAGTTCATCCAAAAGCCTTTAGATTGAATATTAACAAAACTTGGGATTCCAAGTGGTTTTCTGATCGTGATTTTTCTCAGCTTTTGGAACATGATATAAAAATAAGAAAATTTATTTTGAAGAAATTCAAAGCCGCTGGAGTTTCTCGAGTTGATATCGAGAGATCAAATAATGGCATTAGTATTAATGTTCGTTGCGCCAAGCCTGGCATTGTTATTGGCCGAGGCGGCCAAGGCGCCGAAGAGCTGAAGAAAGAAATTCATAACAAGTTTATGAAAGATTCTTTTTCTCGCAAAAAGGGCATTAAGAATATTAATATTAATATCATTGAAGTTGAAAACCCCAGTTTGGATTCGGCTGTTATTGTCCAACAGGTTATTGCCGATTTGGAAAAAAGAATTCCTTTCAGGCGGGCGGTCAAGCAAGCCATGGGCCGATCGGAAAAAGCCGGTGCCAAAGGCATCAAGGTTATTGTTGCCGGCAGGTTGAATGGAGCAGAAATTGCCCGCAGAGAAACTTTTTCTACCGGCAAGGTTCCGCTACACACTTTACGCGCTGATATAGATTACAGCCGAGACGCCGCTATGACCATATACGGAAAAATCGGAGTTAAGGTTTGGATTTATCGCGGTGAAGTGTTTAATTATGATAATAATCAAGAGCCTGCCCAAAAACCGGAATTGGCTAAGAGATTGAAATAATTAATAATTTAGATTGTAGCTTTTTAGCTTGTTAGGGCGTGTTTATAAAAATATCTTATAAATAAATCCTAATTAGCTAATAAGCTAACTAGCTAACAAAATATGTCTTTAGCACCAAAGAAATTAAAAATGAGAAAACCGCATCGTCCCAATGTTAAAGGTGTTGCTGCCAGAAACAACACTATTGCTTTTGGCGCCTTTGCTCTTAAAGCGACAACCGGTGCTTGGGTGAGCGCTGCACAAATAGAATCAGCCAGAAGGGTGATTACTAAGTTCCTTAAGCGCGGCGGCAAAATCTGGATTAGGATTTTTCCTCATCGGCCGATAACTCAAAAAGGCACTCAGGCCACCATGGGCGGAGGCAAGGGCGTTCCGGAATATTATGTGGCTATAGTGAAACCAGGCACCATTATTTTTGAAATGGACGGTATCAGCGAAGCGGAAGCTAAAGAAGCCATGAAATTGGCAGGCTATAAATTACCAGTTAAAACTAAATTCATCGTCAAGGATTAATTATATGGATATTAAAGAAATTAGAAACAAGCCGGTAGCTGAGTTGAATCAACTCCTTGATGATTTAAGGAAAAAGTTGGCTGATTTGAAATTCAAAGTTTTTCAGAATCAATTGAAGAATATCAGGGAAGTCAGAGTTATCAAAAAGGATATTGCCAAGGTCATGACCGCTTTAGGCGAAAATAAAAAAGTAAAATAATATATCACAATAACTGATTTATATGGATAAAGAAAATAAGACAATCAAAAGAAAACTCAAAGGCGAGGTAGTTTCCGACAAAATGGAAAAGACTGTCGTGATTAGAGTTGATCAATTCAAGCTTCATCCGACTTATCAAAAAAGATACAGAGTAAGCAAGAAATACAAGGCTCATGATCCTAAGAATCAATATAAAATTGGCGATGTCATAGAAATAGTTGAATCCAAGCCTATTAGCAAGGATAAGAGATGGAAAGTAGTTTATAAAAAATAATCAAGTTGTAGCTTTTTAGCTTGTTAGGGGTTGTTTATAAAAATATCTTATAAATAAGTCCTAATTAGCTAATAAGCTAATCTACTAAATAGCTAAATCAAAAACATATGGTTCAAGCAGAATCAACATTAAAATCAGCTGACAACACCGGTGCCAAAAGATTAAAGGTCATCAGGGTTTTGGGCGGTTACAGGAAAAGATATGCCAGATTGGGCGATGTTGTCACAGTCACTGTTAAAGAAGCGACTCCCCATAGCATGGTTAAAAAGGGTGATGTGGTTCATGCTGTTTTGGTTCGCACCAAAAAAGAAGTCAGAAGATCAGACGGTTCTTATATCAGGTTTGATGATAATGCCGCTGTGATTATTGACACTAAAAATAAGGATATGAAAGGAACCCGTGTTTTTGGTCCGGTCGCCAGGGAATTAAGGAATTTAGGTTATCAAAAAATTATTAGCTTAGCTCCAGAAGTATTATAAAAGAATAAATTTATGAAAATAAAAACAGGCGATAAAGTAAAAATGCTGTCAGGCAGAGACAAGGGTAAAACCGGCAAGGTTTTGCAAGTTTTCGTGAAAGAAAAAAGAATTGTAGTTGAAGGCCTTAATTTGATGATCAAGCACCAACGTCCAAAAAAACAAGGTGAAAAAGGACAAAGAATCCAATTTCCATCACCGGTTAATATTTCCAATATTGCTCTTGTTTGTCCCAAATGCGGTCAAGCTGTCAGAGTTGGATCAAAAAAGACTGTTTCAGAAGATAAAACTAAAACATCAAACAACAGGGTTTGTAAAAAATGTAAAGAAGTTATATAAATAATACTTATGAAATCAATATTATATCAAAAATATCAAACTGACTCCATTCCTGCGCTTAAGGCCAAGTTTGATTATAAGAATAGCAATGCTGTGCCTAAGGTGGAAAAGGTAAGTGTTAATATTGGCATTAATGCCAGAAATTCTGAAAGCAACTACGCCGATAATATTGAAAATATTCTAACCAGAATCACCGGCCAGAAACCAATTAAAACCAAAGCTAAAAAAGCGATTTCCGCTTTCAAAATAAGAGAAGGCATGGTGGTGGGCGCCAAGGTTACAATGCGCGGACAGAGGATGTATGATTTTCTAGATAAATTGGTGTTAGTGGCTATTCCTAGAATTAGGGATTTTAGAGGTTTGGATCCTAAAAATATTGATAAACAGGGAAATTTAACCCTGGGTCTTAAAGAACATAATGTTTTTCCAGAAATAAAATCTGATGAAGTCGAAAGGATTTATGGTTTGGAAATTTCTATAACCACTTCCGCTAAAACCTATGAAGAAGGTTTGGAGCTGTTTAAAACATTAGGATTTCCATTTAAGAAAAATATAGATAATTAAAGTAAGCCGGAAATGGTTCTCTAGGGCTGTTTCCCGCCGATTAATAAAGATATGGCAACTAAAGCGCAAATCGCAAAATCAAAAAGAACACCAAGTCAATCAACACGAACGATTAACCGTTGTTGGCGTTGCGGACGAAGGCATGGCTATATGAGGCAATTCAATTTATGCCGTATCTGCTTTAGAGAATTAGCCACCAATGGCCAGATTCCCGGAGTCACTAAATCGTCTTGGTAATTAATTATAAATTTAAAATAACTTTTAATATTGAAATATGACAGATCCAATTGCTGACATGCTAACTAGAATCAGAAATGCCTCTGCTGTTAAGAAAAAGCAGGTGTATGTTCCGTTTTCCAAAATAAAATTGGAAATTCTTAAGATTTTAAAATCTGAAGGATTTATTTCTAGTTTCAATGAAATCAAGCCGGGATCAAATGATCAGAAGTTTGGCGGTCTTGAAGTTGATTTGAGATATGAAGACGGCAGTTCGGCTATCACTAGTATTAAAAAGATTTCCAAGCCGGGCAGAAGGATTTATGCCACGAGCGATAATTTGCCTAAAGTTTTAAACAATCTGGGCATTGCTATTTTATCTACTTCCCAGGGTATTATGACCAATAAAAAAGCCAAGAAGCTAGGATTGGGCGGAGAAATTATTTGTGAAATTTACTAAATAATATGAGCAGAGTCGGAAAACAACAAATTAAAATTCCTAGCAGCGTTGAAGTTAAGATCGACGGCCGAGTTGTTAGTGTCAAAGGTCCAAAGGGGCTCTTAAAGCAAGAGCTTCATCCAGTTGTTTCAGTTGAAATCGCAGGTGGCTTTCTTACCGTTAAGGTACAAGACGAAAATAACAAGCAACAAAGGTCTCTTTGGGGTCTTTTCGCCAGTTTGTTGGATAACATGGTTTTAGGCGTTACAGTTGGTTTTTCCAAGCAAATGGAAATCAATGGCGTGGGCTTTAAAGCCAATGCTGTGGGTAAGAAATTAGTTTTGAATGTTGGATTTTCTCATCCGGTGGAATATAATATCCCTGACGGCATAGAAGTCAAAACCGAAGGTAACACCATAAATGTTTCCGGCATTGATAAGCAATTAGTCGGAGAAGTGGCTGCTCAAATCAGAAAAATAAAAAAACCAGAGCCGTATAAAGGCAAAGGCATCAGGTATACCGGTGAAGAAGTAAGAAAGAAGGCCGGTAAGGCAGCGGGTAAAGAATAAATTAATTGAAGTTTAAGTATAATATGAAAAAGTCACAGAAAATAAAAAATGAAGCTAGAGCCAGAAGGCACAAAAGAGTTAGAGCCAAAGTTTTTGGAACTCCTGATTGTCCCAGGCTTTCGGTTTATCGAAGCTTAAATCATATTTATGCCCAGCTTATTGATGATCAAAGCGGTAAAACCCTAGTTAGCGCTAGTGATGCAGATGTTAAAGAAGGAAAAACAAAAACTGAAAAAGCGGCTGTCGTCGGCAAATTAATCGCCCAAAAAGCCTTGGCTAAAAAAATAGAAAAAGCAGTTTTTGACAGGGGCATGTTTAAGTATCATGGCCGAGTTAAGGCTATAGCTGAAGGCGCTAGAGCAGCCGGACTAAAAATTTAATTTTTAAAGATAATATGGCAGAAAAAGATAACCACAAGAGAAAAATGAGACCCAAAAAAGAACAGCCTGAATTCGAACAGCAGATTGTTGATTTGGCTCGTGTTACCAGGGTTATGGCCGGCGGAAAAAGAATGCGCTTTAGGGCCTGCGTTGTGATTGGCGATAAAAAGGGCCGGGTTGGCGTTGGTTTGGCCAAAGGCAAAGATGTTTCCTTGGCTGTCAGCAAAGCAGTGGCGAAAGCGGAAAAGAACTTGATTAAAGTGGATGTTTCCAGCGGCACTATCGCTCATGAGATTTATGTCAAAGTTGGCGCTGCTAAAGTGTTCTTGAAACCAGCTCCCGAAGGTACCGGTATTATTTCCGGCGGCGCTGTCCGAATAGTTTTGGAACTGGCCGGTGTTAAAAATGTTGTTTCTAAAATCATGGGCACCAATAGCAAGGTTAATAATGTGGACGCTACCATTAAAGCCCTTAGTTCTCTAAAAAAAGTTAATCGTAAAGTGAAAACAGAGAATGTTCCAGCCAAGCCTAAAGATGAAGAAATAATCCAAGAGGATAAAAAATAATATCTATATACTAAAATATTATGAATTTAACTTTATCAAATTTAAAACCGGCCCAAGGCTCCACTAAAAGAAGAAAGCGTGTCGGCCGAGGCGGCAAACGCGGTTCTTATTCAGGCAAAGGCATGAAAGGACAAAAAGCCAGAAGCGGAGGACGATCCGGTTTGAAAGCTTTGGGTTTCAAACAAACTATGCAAAGAGTTCCCAAATCACGCGGCTTTAAGAGTTTAAAAGCCAAGTTGGCTGTTGTTAATTTGTCTGATTTGGATAAAATTTTTAAAGAGGGTGATAAAGTTACAGCCAAAGAACTGATTAAAACAGGCCTGATCACTTCCGCTAAAAACGGAGTTAAGGTCTTGGGTTCTGGAAAATTGTCCAAAAAAATAAGCGTCTCAGCTAATGCTTTCTCTGCTTCAGCTAAAGCGGCTATTGAAAAAGCCGGCGGTCAGGCAGAAATTATCGTTAAATAAATTTTACAAATAAATATATTTTTTCTGGTTAGAAATTTTACTCCAGAAAATTAACCCATAAAATATGTGGAATAAAATCATCCAAATTTGGAAGATTAAAGATTTAAGGAAAAGCATTTTGTTCGTTTTGGCTATGCTTATAATTTTTAGGATAGCTGCTCATATTCCAATACCGGGTGTTGATACCGTGGCTCTTAAGAATCTTTTCCAGAGCAATCAGTTTTTAGGATTAATTAATGTTTTTTCCGGCGGCAGCATGGAAAATTTTTCTATTGTCATGTTGGGCATTGCGCCTTATATCACCGCTTCCATTATTTTCCAACTCCTGACTATGGTGGTGCCTAAATTGGAAGAAATTTCCAAGGAAGGCGAGTATGGCCGTAATAAAATAAATAAATGGACCAGATGGCTAACAATTCCTTTGGCTTTCTTCCAATCTTTTGCCACCATTACCCTGCTTAGGCAATCAGCCGTTAATGTTCTGCCTAATTTCACTTCCTGGGATATTTTTGTGGCGATGTTAACCATCACAGCCGGTACTATATTTTTGATGTGGATAGGAGAATTGATTTCGGAAAAGCATATCGGCAACGGCATTTCGCTGCTTATTTTTGCCGGCATTATATCAGCTTTGCCAACTAGCGTGGGCAGCACTCTTTATACTTATGATCAGGCGCAAATAATTAACATGGTTATATTCGCTGCCATTGCTCTTGTTACCATAATCGGCGTAGTTATTATTACTGAAGGTCAAAGGAATATTCCGGTGTCTTATGCCAGGAGAATAAGGGGCAATAAAGTTTATGGCGGCGTAGATACCCATTTGCCACTTCGGGTTAACCAGGCGGGTGTTATTCCGATTATCTTTGCCATTGCCATGGTGATGTTTCCGCCAATAATCGCCCAGCTTTTTTTGAGAGTTAAAACCGATTGGATCGCTGCGGCTTCCCAATGGGTGGTTCAACTTTTCCAAAATCAACTTTTTTATGGCATTATATATTTTGTCATGGTGGTGGCTTTCACTTATTTTTATACTGCGGTTATTTTCCATCCGGATCAGATTGCTGAAAACTTGCAAAAGCAAGGTGGCTTTGTCCCAGGCATAAGACCGGGTAAAAATACGGCCGCTTATTTGCAGAAAATAGTTACCAGAATAGTCTTTACTGGTGCTTTGTTTTTGGGCATTATTGCTATTTTACCCCTAGTTACGGCTCAAATTACCAATACTCAATCGTTAGTGGTTGGAGGTACCAGTTTACTTATCGTAGTTTCGGTTGTCATTGAAATGTTTAACCAGATTAATGCCCAATTGTCAATGAGGGATTACGAAGAAATATAAAGTTTATTTGTTTATATGGTAAAAACGCGGTACTCCCACGTTTTTACCTTTTTTTATTCTTCAAAATAAGTTAAAATAGATTAGTAATTAATTATGTAAAATGTCTTTATGAGCAAAAACAACAAGCCGTTTGAAATCATTCTATTTGGTCCGCCGGCCTCAGGCAAGGGCACGCAAGCTAAGTTATTAGCCGATACTTTTACTATTCCTCATATTTCCACCGGTCATTTACTAAGGGAGATAAAAGCGGACTCAGATAATCATTTAGCTAAACAGATTGCTGATTTAATTGATAACGGCCGGTTGGTGTCTGATGAACTGGTTAATCAAATGGTATCAGAAAGAATTAAAAAAGACGATTGCCAAGTTGGCTATATTTTAGACGGCTTTCCTCGAACCGAGGAACAAGTTAAATTTTTAGATGGTATTTCTAATATTGATTATGTTTTTTTAATTGAAATTAAAGATGAGGTTATCATTGAAAGGATATCAGGCCGTCGGACTTGCAAAAACGGACATAGTTGGCATATCAAGTATTCGCCCACTAAAGTGGATGGCATTTGTGATGTTTGCAGTGAAGCGCTTTATGTTAGGGATGACGATACGCCGGAGAAAATAAAAGATCGCCTGGAAATTTACCATAAGAATAATGATCCTATTTTAAATTACTATCAAGAGCAGAATAAATTGATTAAAGTTAACGGCGATCAGCATATTGAGAAAGTCTTCCAGGATACGATTAAATATTTGGTAGATGATTTAAGAAGCAAAATTAATTTGTAGTAAAAATAGTCAGTCATCGTTTATTTCTATATAATAATTCCATGATCAGATTAAAAACTAAATCAGATATAGAAAAACTCCGCTTGGGCGGGCATGTTTTGTCGTGGGTTTTAAGTGAAGTGGCCAAAGAAGTTAAACCAGGAGCTTCTACCGAAAAACTCACCCAATTGGCGGAAAACCTCATCAAGCAAAAAGGTGGACGGCCCAGCTTCAAGGGTTACAAGGCGGCTTGGGCCGATAGCGTTTATCCTTCAGCCTTATGCGTTTCTATAAATGAGGAGGTTGTTCACGGCCTGCCGGTGCCCAACAGAATTATCAAAGAGGGCGATATTGTGGGCATTGATTGCGGTTTGGAGTATCAAGGCTTATTTACCGATATGGCCAGGACCATAATTGTCGGGCGAGCCAAAGAGGGCTTAAGCAAATTGGTTTCGGTGACTTATGAATCATTGATGAAAGGTATAAAGCAAATCAAACCCGGTCGTCATATTTCTGATATATCCAAAGCCATTGAAGAGCATGTGGAAAAAAATGGTTTTTCAGTAGTGCGTCAACTGGTGGGACATGGTGTTGGCTACAGTGCTCATGAAGACCCCCAGATTCCTAATTTTTTTGACCGCAGCGTTCCCGATATAGAGTTAAAAGAAGGCATGGTTTTGGCTATTGAGCCTATGGTTAATGTCGGTGGTTGGGAGGTTGACAGTCTGGAAGATGGCTGGACCATAGTAACCCATGACAAGAGCATCTCGGCTCATTTTGAGCATACCATAGTAGTAACTGATAAAGGATACGAAATAATTACTAAATAATATGAAATTATTAGGCATAGATTATGGCGATTCCAAGATAGGCTTAGCTATCGGCGATATAGAAAGCGGCGTAGCCACGCCCTATGGCGTTATCAAAAACCTGGGCTGGAATAATGCCATTCATCAGATAAAAAGCGTTTGCGAAAAGGAAAGAATCGAAAAAATAATCGTGGGCGTGCCGGTTAATCCTATGGTCATTGAATCAGAGCAGATTAAAAAAATAGAAGATTTTATTTTTAAGCTTAGGACTGAAACCGGCTTGGAGATAATCGGGCAAGATGAAAGATTTTCCACCCAGGAGGCGCAAAAGTTAATAGCTAAAAGAAAATCCAAAGATGATGATGTTTCGGCTATGCTTATTCTGCAAGGTTATTTTGATTCTTTCAGCAAATAAATGTCCACCTATCTCACTCATGGCGTAATTTTAAACAAAGATAATCACAAAGATTACGATGCAAAATTTGTTATTTATACTCTTGGGCATGGCAAAATCTCGGCCATTTTAAGAGGGGCTAAGAAGATAACTTCCAAACTTAATTCCCATTTGGAGTTTTTCTCGGTTGTTAAGATCATGGTTGCCAAAGGAGCTTCGTTTAATAGATTAGCTGGCGCCCAGCTGGAAGTGAAATATAAAAATATAAATAGCAGCACTTCCAAGACTATCATTGCTTTGTATTTTTTAGAGGTAGTCAATTTACTGATTAAATATGATTTTGAAGATGATGTTGTTTTTGAAATAATAACCAGGTTCCTAAGCTTATTGGATGATGGTAAGTCCAAGCAGGATGATTTGCTGTGTTTAAATAAAAATATCTTTGAACTTCTGGATCATTTGGGTTATAAGCCGGAAATAAAATCCAACAAACAAAAAGGGCTCATAGCGGAATTTAATAAGATTGTTACGGAAATAGCGGATCGGCAGGTAAAAAGCTATGTTATGTTGTCCAAGTTATTTGATTAGATATAAGTTATTATTTTTTACTTAAATACGATTAGTTGTTTTTGTCAATCTTGACTAATTGTCGATTATTTCTTAAAATTAACCCAGAGACAAGTTATTTAAAGCCGTTTTTACTTTAGCCAACACTAAAGAAGGCGCGGGAAGAAAGTTAAGTTAAAAATCTAATTCAGGTTTTTAGCCGAGCCAGTAGAACTCGCCGGGTAGGCCCGTTATTGCCATAATTAAGTAAATACCGAGATGGCACCGCCTGTTTAAGGCTCTTGGAAAGCTGTTTCGGCTTTTTTATTTAAAATAATAATAATATGCTTAGAACACACACCTGCGGCGAATTAACTAAAAAAAATGAAGGCCAAGAAGTCACTTTGTCGGGCTGGGTTAATAGCCGGCGCGATCATGGCGGAATTATTTTTATTGATTTACGCGATCGTTACGGCTTAACTCAAATCACTTTTGATCCGGAAACAGAAAAAAAAGTTACCAAGCTAGCCGACGAAGTTAGAAGCGAATGGGTTATACAAGTGACTGGTAAAGTAGCTGTTCGGCCGGAAAAAATGATCAATAAAAAAATCTCTACCGGCGAGATTGAAATCGAAGCTACCGGCATTAATGTTTTGAACAAATCAAAAACTCCGCCTTTTGAAGTAAACGCCGAAAAAGGCTTTGAGGCCGGAGAAAATATACGGCTTAAATATCGTTTTATAGATTTGCGTCGTCCGAAATTGCAGGAAATGTTAAAAGTCAGAGATGATCTCATCACCCACATTAGAGCCTATTTTCATAAGCATGATTTTCGAGAAGTCCAAACTCCTATTTTAGCCAACTCTTCTCCGGAAGGAGCTCGCGATTGGCTGGTGCCCTCCAGGCTTTATCCAGGCAAGTTTTATGCTCTGCCCCAGGCGCCACAACAGTTCAAACAACTTTTGATGGTGGCGGGCGTGGACAGGTATTTTCAAATCGCCCCTTGTTTTAGAGATGAAGACCCCAGAAACGACAGGCATTTCGGCGAGTTTTATCAACTAGATATGGAAATGAGTTTTGTGGAGCAGGATGATATTTTCCAGATTATGGAACCTTTAATGATAGAATTAACAGAAAAATTCAGCCATAAAAAAATTGTTAATCTTGGCAAAAATGGCCGCTTTATCCAATTGCCCTGGATTGATTCTATAAACAGATACGGCTCAGACAAGCCGGATTTGAGGTTTGCTTTGGAATTAAAGGATATAACCGATTTGGCAACCGATAGCGGTTTTAGTATTTTTGATGAGGCCATAAAAAGCGGCGGAGCGGTTAAGGCGCTGAAAGTTGAAGACGGAGCTAAATTTTCTAGAAAAGAAATAGATGAGTTAACCGAAATTGCCAAAACATACAAAGCTAAAGGCTTGGCTTATATCATTATGGCGGAAGAAGGGCCGAAATCTCCCATTTTAAAATTCTTAAGCCAGGAAAAATCAGCTGAAATCATTAAAGCGGTTGAAGCCCAAGCGGGCGATATAGTTTTCTTTACGGCTGATAAATGGCTGGTGGCTTCTCAATCTTTGGGAGCGGTTAGAGACAAATGCGGCCAGATGCTGGGTTTGAAAGACAATAATCAGGCTGCTTGGGCCTGGATTACCGATTTTCCAATGTATCATGAAGAGGATGGTAAGCTGGATTTTGCCCACAACCCTTTTTCTATGCCCCAAGGCGGCTTGGAAGCTCTGGAAAACAAAAATCCATTGGATATTTTGGCCTATCAGTATGATTTTGTTTTAAACGGTTACGAACTGACTTCTGGAGCGATTAGAAATCACAACCCAGAGATTATGTATAAAGCCTTTGAACTTGCCGGCTATAGCAAAAAGCAGGTTGATGATAAATTCGGCCATATGATTAGAGCCTTTGAGTATGGCGCTCCACCCCATGGCGGCAATGCCCCTGGTATTGATCGGCTTTTAATGGTTTTAAATGATTGGGAGTCCATTAGGGATATTTATGCTTTCCCCAAAGACGGCCAAGGCCGAGATGCTATGTTAAACGCCCCCAGCGAAGTGGAGCCTAAACAATTGGAAGAATTGCATATTAAAATAGTTAAAGAAGATTAATCACCTATTTAAAACCGCTCCCGATTTAATCGGTAGCGGTTTTAGTGTGGCCAAGTTTGTATTAAAATGACTATTTTAGTATAATATAACCATAAATTATAGTTTTATGGTGCTCTCTGGCTTGCAAAAATATATCCTGAAAAAAGGGTTGGAGGGTGAAAAGAATACAGTTAACAAAGCTGTTTTGAAGAGGTTTTATGTTGGCCAAAAAATCAGCCCCAGCGAGGAAGATAAGCTTAATATCATTACCAAAAGCGTTGATAAGCTTATAAAAAGAGGCTTGATCAGGGGCGTGGGCATTAAAACGGCCAAAAAATGGTTTATCAAAGAGGTTGTTTTGACTAAAGAGGGGACAAAAAAGGCCAAAGAACTTCTGGGCCGGCAACAAAAGTTGCCCTTCAAAAAATATAAAGATAAAAAATAATCATAAAATAATGGAAGAACAAAATCAACAGCAATTTAATCCAATTGGAAAAGGATCAATTAATATTTGGCTGGCAGTTATTATTAGTGTAGTTATTACCGCGGTCTTATTTGGCGGAGGTGTTTATTTTTGGCAAAAAACAATCATTGATAGGAATAATGTAAGTTATAGATTTCTGCAGAATAAAATAAATGGGTTACAAATACTGTTACTTGAATCTCAAAAAGAACTGTCTGAAAAAACAGACCAGGATAATAGTGATCAATCAATAGGTGGTAACTCAACCATAACTGGCATAGATCAAACTTGGGATTTATATACCAATAATGATTTAGGCTTTTCACTTAAAATTCCAAAAACAATATCAAATGTTAATACTCCATCGGAAAAAATTACAATCATTGAATCGGAAAATGTCGTTTATGTTACCTATAAGACAAGTTATGATTATAACGACATTTTAACCAGAAGCGCAGGTAATTTAAGCGATATTGATAAAACCAAAGGCATACAATGGGGTATTATGGTTAGAACAGTCAATAATGATTTAGAGTTGTCCTCTTTAATCAAAAGCCGCTACGGCAGCGGTTGTTCTATTGGCAGTAAAAGTAAGATAGGCAGTTATGATACTTATGATGTTCGAGTTAATGGCGATGGTTTGGATTTAGAGAAAAGCAATTGCCATATAAATTTTCGTTTCGTGATTAGATATTCGCCCACCTTAAAAAGGGCAGCTATTTGGGATCTGGGCCAATCTTTTCTTTTCATGACTTATGATGAAAACAACAATACCGATGCTTATACCACTTTTGATGATGAAATGGCCGACAGTTTTAAATTCATTCAATAATTATTTAACCACCTAAATTTATGGAAGAACAAGATCCACAGCAATTTAATGTAATTGGAAAAGGATCAATTAATATTTGGCTGGCAGTTATTATTAGTGTAGTTGTTACCGCGGTCTTGGTTGGTGGAGGCGTTTATTTTTGGCAAAAAACAATCATTGATAGCAATAGTGAAAGTTATAAGTCACTGCAGAATCAAATTACTGATTTGCAAACTCAGTTGAAGAGCACTCAAGAAGAATTATTATCAAAAATAGATGAAAATAACAATCAATTACCGGAAAGTGGTGATTCAACAGATAATTGGTTGGAATATAAACATTATGGTTATAGTTTTTTATATCCTAATCATTGGACAACAGCTGTTAATGGCGGGTACATATTATTTTTTGATGGCAAAGATGTAAAAATGGAATTAAAATGTCCAATTTTAGAAATTGGATATGAGGCTTGGAACTTTCAAACTAGTCAGCGTCAAATTATTTCTGAAAATAAAAGTAAAACTGTTAAGCTTTGGCTCGGCACACCTTTAAATGATCTAAATCCAATCGCATTAATATTTATTGGCAGTGGTGAAAACGATGAGTTTCAAAAATCTTGTCAGCTGTCAGGAGGCGGTTATGATGATTTATTTGTAATTTTTGAAAAAATATATAATTCTATTAAATAAATAATTATTTAACCACCTAAATGTATGGAAGAACAAGATCATTATAAAGGCAAGGGGGCGCTGGACGCTTTCCTCAACCTTTTCAGCTTGATTACTTTAAGCTGGATGTCGATTTCTATCGGCATAATTCTTTTTCAGATCATCGATAAATTTCTTAGTCCGAAAGAACTTTATCTCTATAATTCCTTTTCCCAGTCAGGCTTGAAGTTTGGTATTGCTTCGGCTTTGATTGTAGCACCAATATTTCTCTTGGTAATCGGCTTTTTGCACAAGCATTACAAGAATAATGTTTTAAACCACCAAAGCGGCGTTTATCGCTGGCTGACTTATTTGGTTCTTTTAGCTGCCGCCTTAAATATTATCGGCCGTTTGATTCAATTAATTTTCCAATTTTTAGATGGCAGTTATACCTGGGCGTCTATTTTAAAGATTTTAGTCGTATTGTTAATTGCCAGCGGCATCTTCGGCTATTATTGGTATGATCTCAAGCGCACTGATTATGGCTCCAGAAGCTCGGTTTCCAAGATATTTTTTTATGTAGTGGTTGTGGCTGTCATCGCCTCGGTGGTGGGCGGATTTTTCTTGATTGATTCACCTCAAAATACCAGAAAACAAAAACGCGATCAGGACAGGGTTTATAAATTGGACAATATCAAAAACATGATCGCTTCTGATTATGTTTCCACCAAATCTCTGCCCGGCGATTTATCAGCTCCTAAATTTTCTAATATGATTGATCCCACAACCAAACAGCTCTATGAATACCGGGTGATCAGCGAAACCAAATATGAATTATGCGCTGATTTTGAACTGACGGCTGACACTTCGGATAATAATAACTTTGTGACCGGAGAGAATTGGTATTATCATCAAAGCGGACGACAATGCTTTGAACAGGAGGTTACTAATTTATTAGACTTGCAAAAGCCGGGGGCTGCGATTATCAGGTAATTTTGCCATAACTATTAATTAAATAATTTAATATGTCAATTCCCAAAAAAATAAAAAGTTATTTGGATAAGCAGAATATTGATTATGAGGAAATAGCCCATAAAACTGTTTATACCGCCTATGATGCCGCTCAAACACTTAAAAAAGAATTAAAAGAAATCGCCAAGAATTTGATCATCAAAGCCGATAACACTTATGCTCTAGTGGTCGTGCCGGCTGACAAAAAGCTGGATTTAAACAAGATAAAAAAGGCCTTGAAAGCCAAGAAGGTGTCTATTCCCAGTGAAAAAGTCATAATTAAAGTTTTAAAGATAAAACCGGGCGCAGTTTCTTCTTTTGGCAAACTGCACAAATTAGAAATGTTAGTGGATAAGGCCATGCTTGGCACCAAAAAAGCGGTCTTTAGCACCGGCAGCGTTACCGACAGTGTTTTTATCAAGGTGAAGGATTTTATTCAAATGGAGGAAGCGAAAATGGCCGATATTGCCATGAAAGGCGGTTATAAGATACCCAAAAATACCAAAAGAAAAATGATCAAGGTTAAGAAAAAGGCAGCAGCCAAGAAGAAATCTTTTCCTAAGAAAAAACCGGCTAAAAAGAAAACAGCGGCCAAAAAGAAAAAAAGATAAATGGATTATAAAATAGCTTTGGAAAAATTTCAGGGCCCCTTGGATTTGCTCCTGCAGCTTATAGAAAGCCGGGAAATGGATATTTCCCAAGTTGCCTTAGCCGAAGTCACTGATGGGTATTTGGCTTATTTAGATAATCATCCAGAAATCAGCGCCACTGAACTGGCTGATTTTTTGGTAGTAGCCACTAAACTCTTAGTCATAAAATCCAAGACCTTAATACCTCAATTAGCCGATGACGAAGAGGATAGTGCCGAGCAATTGGAAGCCCAGCTGAAAATGTACAAGGATTATTTGGATGCTTCCAAAAATATTGAAAAAATAATCGCCGGCAATAATTTTTTGTTTAGCCGAGATAAGATTTCTTTTAGTGTGGAAACTGCATTTTCACCGCCCCAAGCGCTAATTGCCGGTGATCTGGGCGCCATTTATGCGGAGATACTAGCGCGTATAGATTATGTGGTTAATCTGCCGCAGAAAGTAATGCAGCAAACGGTTACCTTGAAAGAAAAAGTCACCAGTATCAGGGACGCAATTTTGAAACTGAAAAAAATTAATTTTCGCGATGTCTTAATTGATGCTAAAAATAGGACCGAAATAGTTATCAGTTTTATGGCTCTCTTGGAGCTGATAAAATCAGGGGAGGTGGCTGTGAACCAAGGCGGGGTATTTGATGATATTTTTGTGGAAAAAGCCTAAAGATTAATAATCATATATAATAATGAATAAGAAATTGAAAAATAATATTGAAAGCTTGCTTTTCATTTCTCATAAGCCTTTATCTATTAAGGAGCTATCTAAGTCCATCTCGGCTAACTTAAAAGAAGTAACTGATGTTTTAGCTGATTTGGAAAAGGAATATCAGGCTAAAGACGGCGGAATTGTTATTATTAAAATAGATGATAAGTATCAGCTAGCCACTTCAAATGATTCCAGCGAAGCGGTCAAAAAATTCATTAAAAGCGAGGTGACAGGCGAACTAACCAAGCCATCGCTTGAAACACTCACCATTATCGCTTATCGCGCGCCTATATCCAAAGCGGAATTAGAATTAATCCGAGGTGTCAATTGCAGTGTTATCTTGCGCAATCTGCTGATTCGGGGCTTGATTGAGGCCAAAGAAGATGCCAAAAAGATGACTGTTTTTTATAGCATTACTTTTGATTTTCTAAAATATTTAGGACTAAAGAAGATAGAAGATTTGCCTGATTTTGAAAAATTGAACCGTAATAATAATCTGGATAAATTATTATCCGGCATAAACGACAATAAAAATACCGGCGAGACAATAAACAGTCAAGAAATAAGCGAATAATAATATTAATTTCCATGTTTGAACTCTTAGTCAATTTAATACTAACCAGTTTGTTTTTAAAATCACAGGCGGGCGGGCAAATGACCCTGGATAGTTTAATCCGGCCGGAATACCGCCTCGAGCAGGCTGAAGTGAGGTCTTTAGAAAAAAAGGCTCCACAAAAAGATGATTCTAAATACAGTTTAGGAGTAAATGTTTCGGCTCAAAGCGTTTTGGTGGTTGATGATAAAACCAATAAAATTCTTTATGATAAAAATTCACAGGAAGTCCGTTCCATTGCCAGCCTTACCAAATTAATGACCGCTTTGGTATTTTTGGATTATAACCCCGGTTGGGATAGTTCGGTAAAAATATCTGATTTGGATTACCGCGATGGCGGCATTCAGTATCTGATCAATGGAGAAGTGATTAGCGTTTCTGATCTTTTTCATGCCTCTTTAATTTCTTCTTCCAATGAAGCCACAGTGGCCTTGGCCAGATCAACCGGTTTAAGTTTGGATGAATTTGTCAGTAAAATGAATGAAAAAGCTAAGGAGCTTCGTATGAACAGCACCTCTTTTTCGGATGTGACGGGTTTGAGCAATTACAATAAATCTACTGCCGTGGATCTGGCTATTCTATCTAAAGCCGCTTTTGATAGTAGCCGCATTAAAGAAGTCACCGGCACTGAATCTTACACCATTACTATAATAAATAGAGGCTTAACTCGAAATATAAAAAGTACTGATAAAATATTAAACCAGGAATTTGGTTTGGGAGATCAAAGTTACAAAGTAGAAAATGGCAAAACAGGTTATTTGGAAATAGCCGGCTATAATTTTGCCAGCCGAGTTAGTGACAGCGGTAATCGCCGGATTCTAGTGATTGTTTTAGGCAGTTCTACTATTAACAGCCGGTTTACCGATACCAAAAGCTTGGCTTATTGGGTTTTTAATAATTTTAATTGGTCAAATATATGAAAAAACCTATCATCATAGCTAATTGGAAAATGAATTTGTCATTTCAAAAGACGCTTGATTTAACTTCTCAAGTTAAAGACGATTTAAGTGAAATAAAAGATAAAGATATTATTGTTTGCCCTTCGGCTGTGGCTCTTTCATCTGTGGCTGGCCTGATTAAAAATACCAATCTTAAACTGGGCGCTCAAAATGTTTTTTGGGAAGAAAACGGCGCTTATACCGGTGAAACATCGCCAGCCGTTTTACAGGAAATCGGTTGCCAGTATACTATAGTCGGCCACAGCGAAAGGCGTAAATATTTGGGCGAGACGAATTTAATGGTGAATAAAAAAGTAAATATTTGTTTAGAAAATAATTTAACACCTATTTTGTGCATTGGCGAAACCAAAGACGAAAGGCATGAAGGCCTTACTGACAATGTTTTGTACCATCAGTTAAAGGAATGTTTAGATGGCGTAAATATTGTTGACAATGAAGATATTGTAATTGCTTACGAGCCTGTTTGGGCTATTGGTTCCGGCGATATAGCCGAGCCGGAAGAAGTGGCCAGAGTTTTTGAATTGATACAGCAAGTTTTGATTGATATCTATCCATTGACAGTTGTTAAAAATAATGTCAGGATGGTGTACGGTGGCAGTGTTGATTCTGATGGCGCTGTCGGCTTTTCCCAGCTTAAATTGTTGGATGGCTTCTTGGTGGGCGGGGCCAGCTTGGAAATTAATAAGTTCAAAGAAATTGTTAAATCTTTATGATTATATTTATAATTTCACTAGCAGTAGTAATTCTGGGCGTAGTTGTTTTGGGTTATATGATTTTTAAGAAGATTCCGGATTTGAAGAATCTTAATATTGAATCTTTAACAGAAGAGAAACAGGGATTGATTAAAAATAAAATATTGGAAGCCAAATTTTTAAGATTGAGCCATAATTTAAAAGCCAAAATCAGCAAAGTTACTTCTGTTAGAAGCGGGTTGCTATCGGGCAAAATAAAACAGATTCAGAAAATTGTGGTCGAACTGGAAAAGAAATATGAAGCAAATAAAGATGAAAATTTAAAACCAAAAACAATCGAAGAACTTTTTAAAGAATCGGATAAATTCATTGACGAAAATCAATCAGCCGAAGCCGAAAAATCATTAATTGAAATAATTGCCAAAGATAATAAAAATATCCAGGCCTATGAAATGCTGGGTGATCTTTATTTTTCTACCAAAAGCTATGATCAAGCCGAGGAGATTTACAAATATTTATTAAAGCTAAAATTAGTTGGCGATGGCGGCAAGAAAATTATCAGAGGCCATAAAATGGAAGAATTAGAGGCCGAGGCTTTGTCTAAATTGGATATTGATTCTAAAATAGCCGTTTATTACGAAGATTTGGGGCAGGTTTATGAGGCTATGAAGAAAGACAATAGGGCCCTGGATTCTTATTTAAAAGCCACTTCCATTGATCCCAATAATCCTAAATACCTGGATAAATTATTGGACATGAGCCTAAAAATGAAAGATCGCGGTTTAGCCAAGGACGCTTTTAATAATTTAAAGAAGATTAATCCGGATAATGCTAAATTAGCCGATTTACAGAAAGCTATTGAAAATTTATAAAAAATTTGTTAGTATAACAAAGCTAATAACTAGACTTTTCCTAGTTTTTATTTTAAATTACGCCGTTGTAGCTCAGTTGGTAGAGCGCATCCATGGTAATGATATGGGACTGTGCATAACCCTGTTTTGATTCTAAATTTAGCTATAAAGTAGAAAACATAGACCAACTCTTTACTGGAGTAGGTCTGATAGACACATGACAATTTAAAAAATTATGCCGTTGTAGCTCAGTTGGTAGAGCGCATCCATGGTGAGCCGAAAAGGCTTCGCCCTTCAATCAGGAAACTGGTTGTTGAATCCCCAATAACGGTCAAAGGCCAGTAATGGTTAAGACCGTGGCGTCACTCACTCTGACACGCCCGAACGACTGACAAGGGAAGCTAAAGCCGAAAGGCCATGCTTGATATACAGTCTAGTCCTCTAATATATTTTGAAATAGAGGTGTAATCGAAGGATGAGGTCTCCAGTTCAATCCTGGACAACGGCTCAATCAAGAATAACACTTTTGAAATCTCGGAGGTGTTATTTTTATGGAAATAAAAACTTTAACTGATCAATTCTGTGAGCATTCTTCTTTTATTCGCGGTTATTCCCCCTGCACCATAAAACGCTATCGTTATTCCATTAGCATTTATGTCAAGTTTTCTGGCATTAGTCATGTTGAAGAAGCTAATGAGAAAAATATCAGGGAATTTTTTCTCTATGGCCGCACAGTAAGGCATTGGTCAGCCAATTCTTTCATTACCTTTCTTAAATCATTAGTGGTTTTCTTTCGCTGGTGCCAAAAAGAAAAATATATTGAGATCAACCCAGCAGAAGATATGGAATTGCCCAAGGTGGAGAAAAAATTGCCACCCAGGCTTACTAAGCAAGAAGCTATGCGACTCTTGGAAATTGCCTATAATTATCCTTATCAAAATAAATTTTCAAAGTACAGAAATCAAGCTGTGTTGTCTGTTTTTCTCTTTGCTGGATTAAGAAAGAAAGAATTGTTGAATCTTAGATATGCTGATGTTGATTTATTGAACAGGTCAATTTTTGTCAGAATGGGTAAGGGTAGCAAAGACAGAGTGGTTCCAATCTGTGATAAACTGGCTGAAATTTTAAAACGTTATTTGGCAGAACGCCAAAATCTGGGTAAATCTTGTCCTGGTTTTTTCACTGCTCTAAATAAAAATTTGGATTTAAGCGAAGACGGCTTAAAGCGCTTGATGCTGAATATCACCAGAGCTATGGGTAAGAATTTTGGTGTTCATAAACTTCGTCATACTTTTGCCACTCTGATGTTGGAAGGAGGCAGTGACATATTTTCTCTTTCTAAAATGATGGGTCACAGCGATATTAAGACCACTACTATTTATTTGGCCGCTTCTGCCGAACATTTACGGTCGCAGATTGGCAAACATCCTCTGAATCATATCTGAAATATCTCCAACACATCTTATCTAATCTCAGTGATTCTACATCAGCTCTCATAGACTCGGTGGGCAGGCAACGCAGATAGCTGGCAGTCATTCTGATATCTCTGTGGCCCATTAGTTGTTTTAATTTTGCTATATCGCTGTGATTGTTTAATAGATTGACCGCAAATGTGTGTCGCAGTTGGTGTAGATGAAAATTCACCCCCGACGCGTTTTTTATGTTATCAACAAAATGTTTAAGCCCGTTAAAAGTAATACCAGCGTCCCTGTTATTGGAAACGAACAGAGATGATGTTTGATATCTAAGTTTTTTTCTTTCTGCCAAATAATCTTTAAACAGTGTTACTAGCTCTAGGTGGATTGGAATAATTCTAGAATTCTTACTTTTAGATGTTTCTGCTGCCACAGTCATTTCTCTTTTTTCGAGATTAATATCATATACCTTAAGACCGATTAATTCCCCGCGCCTTAAGCCGCAATAAAGCAGAGTGTAAAACATGGCTAGATCGCGTTTTCTAACAAGAAGATTATTCGATCTGGTGGAAATAGCAGCAACAATCTTTTCCAACTCCTCTTTACGGAGGAATTTTTTGTCGTCGTAATCGACATCTGGGTACGCCATCCCCCCAAAGGGATCGCTTTTAAGATATCCATTGCTTACCAGCCAATTGAAAAACTTATTAAGCTTTGATCGATAGGTGGCCACAGTTGAGCTTTTAATGCCGACTTTAACTGTTTTGTTTCGCCCAACTATTCTGGCTCTCTTCTCTAATTTTTCAAAGAATTCTGTCATTAGTGCTGGAGTCAGCATTTCGACTGTCAAATCAGGATAGATTTTAAGCAGAAGCTCAAAAGTTGAATTATAGCCGTCAATTGATGATTCAGATAACTTTGTGATGTAGCGGCATTGTTTAATAAAATCATCAAATAATTCTTTGATGTTTTTGTTGTTCATAATTTTTATTGTTATTTATTTATTTTCTTTGACTGAATTAAGGATTTTCTTGACTTGAGTTGCTAGGTCGATATATGCTTCATTCAATATCTCTGGCTCATGGCAATCAATAAGGAACTGACTTATTTCTTTGTCTGTCGGTCTGCGTCCAAAACGAAATAAGTAAAAAGGACATTCTAGAGCTGGACAAAAAGATACTTCTCCTGGCTGATCCAAACAACAATCAAGACACTCTTGTCTAATAGTTGAGAGTGGCCTTGGTATGAGTGTGTTATCAGCCTTGTTTTGCCTGTTTTTTATCGACTCAATTAAGGATTTCTCCAGTCCATGATTGTTTTTGGTCATTATTCCATTATCGATTCCCTTACGGTTAGGATTATTGCCTAATCTATAGGGAAAATTAGGACAATTTTGATGTCCGCACCTCCTGACGCCCATCTTATTGAATCCCTGGCAGTTCAGACATTTCATTTTGATAGCAGTAAGTGGAGTGAATTTTAATTTTTTTGCCATAAATAATCTAAGTTAATCTTTTAATAAGCTTTTTTTGCCAACATTTAGTCAGACAGCAACAAAAAACACAGCCCTTGGCTGCGTCTTTGTTTTTTATTTAGTTGTGATGCTTATTAAATATAATTATAGACGAGTATTTTCATTTTGTCAAGTGTCGTTGTGAAAAAATAATAAATTTAGACAAGAAAACGATATTTTTTATCACAAAAAAGCTCTGTTTTTTTGTCGAAATAACATCTTTTAATGATGATTCTTAGTGGGGAAATTAAATGTCAAGACACATCGCAAAAAAACACTAAATTTAGATGTAAAGTTACATTTTTTATTATTTTTTACTATTAATCATTTAAACAAGACAAGCGTATATTGGATAAAATATGTTTATTAACAAGAAATTATTTTTTTTCATATCTACTTAGTAGGGTTGGCAGAGTAATAGTAATTTACTAGATGTTAAAAAAGTTTAAAAAATTTGGTGGAATTTTTTTAACCAAGATTATTTTTATTTTGAAATTATTTCCAAACCACCCCCAAGCTTTAAATTTGGTCGCAGAAGAAGATGATTCCTTTATGTCCTAGTTCCCATATTGATAGATGATTCCTTAATCAACCGCTCCCCCAAGCCCTAATTTAATAATTAAATACCCCATCTCTGATTTAGTTTAATAGCTAAATCTTTCTCAAGCCGTCAGTGTTTAAAAGTCGACTGGTGGCTTTTTTATTTACTAAATTATTAATCAAACAAATTTATGGAATCAATCAAATCCATTATTAAATCCAACTACAAAGGATCGACGGCTACTGCCAAAATGGTGGCCGAAGAAATAGCCAGAAGGTATGGCGAGGCAGAAGTTAAAAACTATGACCCATATTATAATTGCCTTACTTTCAAGCAATGGTTGGCTAATAACTTTAGAGTCAAACGCGGGGAACGTGCCATACCAAGTATTACTTATGTTGATCGCAAAGATGAACACGGCGAGGTTATCAGCACTTATCCCAAACGAGTCAATTTGTTTTACTATCTGCAAGTTGAACCAATTAATTAATAACCAAATCAGCTATGTTTAACTCAATTACCAATATGGATATAACTCCATTGGTTTCTTTGTCAGCTTACAGACGATCAAGCTACTTTAACCGTATTTTCAGGTGGTTGGATTTAGGAGGAGAACCGTGTCCAGTCGGACCAAATCCTCAAAACAATAAACCTAAAGTCAAACAGGAGGTGAGAGAACATGTCTAAGACTAATCTGCGAGAAATTGGCCTCAATCAAGAAGTCGTCAATCATCTTAGAAAAGCCGAATGCAAGCATCGCTATAAAACCATATCCATGCTTGATATTCAAAATGACAAGGTGATTTATATCGGCGTGTGCAAGAAGTGCGGCCAAATGGATCAATAATTAACTTAATCAATTTTTATGTCAGAAACAATCAATAACGATAGCGCAGTCAGAACAATGACTGTCAGTCATCTCAATCATAATCGTCGAATTATCCCGTATATTCGCATAGTCAATAATTACTTATTAGCTTGTGGCTTCAACACTGGTGACAAAATAAATGTTGAGTATGAGTTAAACAAATTAATCATAACTAAAATCATATGACTCAAGCACTATCAACAACAATGTCCGATAATATTGCTCAACCGATGGCCGATACTTTGGAGGCATTTAAACAAGGAGTGGATAATCTGCTGGCGAAGCGAAGTTATTTTATTTCTCAAGTACTGCCCAAACTGCAGGAGAATCAGGATTATTATGAAATAAAAGGCAGAAAATCTTTGGCGAAAGGTGGAGCTGAAAAATTAGCAAACATTTATAATTTAACTGCCACTTTTAAGAGAGATGACGACACCATGAACGCTTTTAGTGAGGTCAAAGATATAATCGCTTATGTCTGTAATCTTTGTCGAAATAATCAAGTGGTTGGGCAAGGCAGAGGAGCCGCCACTCTTTCTAAAAACCAATGGGATGTGAACAAGACAATCAAGATGAGCCAAAAGTCATCCTACATAGACGCTGTGATCAGAACAACTGGCTTGTCTGATATTTTCACTCAAGACATCGAAAATTTGTCAGAAGCGTTAGATAGCAGTCGCTCAGAGGCTGTTGATTATTCAAGAGGTCATAATGTTCAGGTTGATATAGAGAATAGCTCCCAGCGCTTCCCAGACGCCGTGAATAACGCTTTTGTAGCTGATCAGGGGGATGAATTTGGCTTTATTCCAGCCACTGCCAAGCAAAAGAGGTTTCTTTATAATTTAATCAGTCAAAGATATTTTGAAAAAGAAGAACTGGAAGAACATCTTAAAACTTCAGAAGGATTATCCAAATTTGAGGCTAGCCAACTAATAGAGGAGTTATTAAACCAGTAGCTTATGTTGAAACGAATTAATGGGCAGGTTATTTATTATTTAGAAAAATATCAGATAAGGGAGAATGCAAATTGCTGGCGATGTAATCGGTGCCTTCGATTATTCATTAAATACCGCGTTTTTCTTTCCTTTCCGCATATAAAAAAACCAGAAAAAGTGTTATGCCTCAGTTGTTTAAGGTTAGCAAAATATTCACGGTCGGTTTAATAATAATGTACTCTGCCACCAGGTGACAGAGTTACTGTGGGCTAATTGGTTATTTAGCTGGTTAGCCCACTGGCTTGATTTTTGAGCCGTTTTTTGGTAGATTACAGATACAATCTAGTAGATAATCTAAACTCGTTGCTTTAGCTTCGGGCATGATTATAAAAAGACTCACACGAGCACAGAGACGGCCATTCCGTCTGGTTTTGCTTGTGTGAGCCTATGTCCGAAAGGTCATAGGGCAGTTGAAAGATTGCCATACCAGTACGGGTGGCCTTTTTTGATTACTTAAAATTATTTAAAAATATGGAAAAACCAAAAAATTGTCCAAAATGTGGACAAAAATTTAAACCAAGTAATAAATTTTGTATTAGCTGTGGTAGTACGGTGACAGTAGGTGATATTAGTATGGGAGAGAATAAAAGTTTTTCAACTTTGGTTAAAATAATTATTATTGTCGTCGTAATTATAGCTATAGCCTTTGGATTTTTGGTTGCTAAAGATGTTATTAATAACTTAATCGAAAAACAGAGGATAGCAGATGAAGATAGGAATGCTAATAATGTGCCTTCGACGACTAATCCAGTCTACCTCTCTAACCCAAACGGTTTTATAATTGATAGTGAAAAACAAATTTCTAATGATCCAGATGACAATAAATCAGTTTGGGTAGAGAAAGTTGTTGATAATAATACTATTATCGTATCCTATTTAATTATAAAAGGAAATGAAAATTTTATAACTTTTAGAACCATAGAGATTACTGGGATCTATGACATAGGTAGTAATGATTGTCGATCAAGATTGGCTACTGATTTTTTAAAGAGGTTTATCGAGCATAAATATGTCTATTTAGCGACTCCCGAAGATTATAAATCGGTGGATAAGTTGAAGCCACGTCTTTTGAGATATGTTTCGATTCTAAGCAGTGATGTAGATCCATTAGTTCTTGATTTTAGTAAACTTAAATCTGATGAACAAATAAGCGTCGAAAAAAATTTAGTATACGCAGGTTATGCTGTTGCAAATTACCATATTGGCGATTTTAATTACGCGTTAGGATTGCAAAATAATGAACAAGAGGTCGCTAGAGCCGCTAAAAGAGGTTTTTGGGGAACATGTAAATAAATTCTTAAAAAATAATAAATAATAAATTTATGTTTTGTTCAAGGTGTGGGCTGGTCATAGAAAAAAATAGCCGTTTTTGTGGTGGGTGTGGCGTTAAAGTCAAACAAATAGATGATGTTGCTTCAACTCCGAAAGATTCAACCGTCTTATCAAAAAATAAAGATGACAATAATAGTCGGAGAACATGGAAAATGTTCATGATTATTTTTATTATTGTTCTTTTGCTTCAAAGTAGATCAATTTATATTAATTTTACTGAGAGCAATGGGCTTGTTGGTTTTTTTGGGGAGATTGTTGGCTATGCTTTTCTGGCAATTATTATTACTATGATATTTAATAAAGTGGTTTTTAGTAAAAAGAATAAAAAATAAGATATAATCTATGAAATTTCATCTACCACCAAAAATCAAAAAAATATCCAAAGCTATATCTGTTATTATTCTAATAGTAACTGTTATAGCTTTTTGGTCTATCGCTGTGATTATGTGGTTTGATGATGATTCCTTGGTTTATGGCGATTGCAATGTCGCTAAAATAAATTTATATGGCGATCTTTATACCTACATCCAAGAGAACGAGGAGTGTGCCGACTGCTCATCTTCAGAAGAAATAGTGAATCAAATCAAAGACGCCGATGCCAATGAAAATATTAAAGCCATATTATTAAGCATAGATTCTGGTGGGGGCTGGCCTACCACAGGTCAAGAAATTGCCAATGCTCTTAAGCGATCGGAAAAACCAACAGTGGCTTTAATCAGGGACATGGGAGCTTCAGCAGCTTATTTTGCCGCCAGTGGAGCTGACAGGATATTTGCTTCTGATTTATCTGATGTTGGATCGATTGGAATAACTATGTCATATTTGGATAATGTTAATAAAAACCAAAAAGAAGGATTAACATTTAATCAATTAAGCATTGGCAAGTATAAGGATACTGGAAATTCAGATAAAAAATTAACTAAAGAAGAGAAAGATATGCTCATAGCTAATTTGCAAACTGGCTATGATATATTTGTCAGAAATGTTGCAGAAAATAGAAAACTGGATATTGAGAAGGTAAAACAATTAGCTGATGGCAATTCTATGGATGGTCAGAAGGCTTTGGATAATGGCTTAATAGATCAACTTGGTGACTCCTTTGATGTAGAGAAATATTTAAGTGATGTAATTGGCGAAGAAGCAGTTGTTTGTCGTTAAATAATCATTCACATATTAAATTTATAATTTTATGACCTTATCCAACGACTTCAAAAAATTCATCTCAGTAATAATCGGGGGCGCTTACTTGGTGGTATTCTTTTGGTTATTTATATTTATCAGTGATCTCTTGGTAGGCATTAATGTCAGCAATAACTTCCTAAGCAATAACCAGCTGTTTTTCGTCCAGTTGATTGGATGTTGGATCGCTGCATTATTGCTGATACTGATAATGCCTAAGAAATATCGTGATTTAGGATATAAGTTGCTGTTAGCCGCAGTAATCTTGCTTACCATAAGCGGTAGCTTGCCTTACGGGGAGATATGGCATGCTGACCAAAATCTGTCATATAATCTTCAATGGTCAATTTATAGTATTGCCAGCTTGTTGGCGCAATTATCTATCACTTTATTGGCCCTATCGGTTTTAGAACGCTGGTTTATCTCGACTTTGAAGAAGCCCATTTTGACCAATAAGAAGCTGCTGGTACCGGTCGCTGTTATTGCTGTTATTTCACTATTAATTACTTTTGGATTTTCATTTGTAGGACTACCTCGTGAATGGGTAATTTAGGATAAATTATTGTTATAAAAACAGGAGCAGACATAAAAACTGCTCCTGTTTTTCTTTTGACTTATCAAGTGAAAAGTGGTATTATTAAAATTAATATTTATGAGAATTTATTTAAATTTATGGCTAAACAATCTATAGAAAAACAGCCCAACTCACTATCTTGCTTTATTAAAGAAGTTGGCGGTTATTTTATGGAATTTTTAGAAACCGATTTCCATAAAAGAAAATTACCCCGTCGAAGCGTAAAACTTCATAATGATAAGGGGTTGCTTACTGGTATTAATTTGAGTAAATACCCAAGCTTCTATAAAGTAGCCTATAAGTTAGTTAATAATTGTTTTAATAGCGATATATTGAGCTCAGTACAGAAGAGCGTATACAAGGCTGATATACCCAAGTCATTGCTTGACTTAATAAAAAAACAAATAGCTAAGGTGTCAGAATCTGATATTGTTAATTTAATTAAAGATCTTGATGAATCTATTAAGCAATCGGCTCTTAAGTATAGTGACGATTATTTGCAGGCCTTTAATTGTGTTATGGCTGATGCCGATAAGGTATTTAAAAAACGCATTGTGCTTGATTTGGTGAAAAGTTTAGAAAAATCCTTAGATAACAATAAGCTTGCCGATGAAAATGCTATATTTCAAATAGAAGAAGAGTTAACTGAGATTTTAAAGATGAAAATCAGCGATTCTGTATCTGAGGCTATTAGACAGAAATTAAGTGGAGAAAAATCAAATACAAAAAAATTATTAATAGGTGCATTAAATTTGAATGATGTATGTGATAGTTTAACCAAATTTTTTGACATGTTTAAGGTTTCTGATTTATTTAATGATCTACATGAGTTGTATCAAAATTTTAAAACAGAGGATAAGCAAGAATTTTATTTTTATTTTTATGATATAAGTTATCAGAAAAATAAATATCCGATATTTTATATACCCTTCTCAATTGAGCGCAAGAGCGATATATTTTATATTATTTTTGATTCTCAGATATACATTAATAAAAAAGCGTTAGCCTATATCGCTCAGGAATATAATTTGGAACGCGATAAAAAGGGTTCTCTTCAAACAATTGCGGAGCGTATTATTTATTTGGCAGACCATAAAAAAGATCTTCATTTAGTCTTACAGGAAACACTGACAGACATTACTAATTTTTTTAATCTTGACGGTAAAATCCAAGTATCCAATCCAGATATTCAAGCAACAAAAAATCTTTACGTGTCCGTGAGTTCAAATGTTTATGTAGCTTTATTTGACAAGTCGGATGAGGCACTTCTTAATGATTATGAAGATATTCTTAATGCTCCAGAAGGTAGCTCATTAATGAATGGATTTCAGATTTTAATTGATGATTTTATTCATAAGAATCCAGAATCTGTTAATATGGTTATTATTGATGAATGGGACGAGAAGAATATCGATGAACGACTAGTTTGTAAAAGTCCAATACCATTAAATAGTGAACAGCAGCAGATTCTTTCGGCAATTAATAATGATAAATGTAAATATTTATTAGTAGAAGGTCCCCCTGGAACTGGAAAAAGTCACACCATAACAGCAATTGTTTTTGATACTATCCTTAAAGATAAATCAGTTTTGGTGTTGTCCGATAAAAAGGAAGCTTTAGACGTGGTAGAAAAAAATATAGTTAATACACTCAATAAAGTTAGGGTTGATGAAAAATTTCAAAATCCATTATTAAGATTGGGTAAGACTGGCAATACATATAGCCAATTACTAACACAATCATCTATTGCTGGGATAACTGAGCAGTTTAGAGCCGTTAGAAGTAAATATCCCAATTTAAATGAACAAATTGACACTGCAATAGCTGCATTAAGGAATGGAGTAGAGGATCAGGTGAGCGCATATAATAAAATTTCTATTAATGAAATCAATGAGCTCGTGTTATTAAAAAAACATTTTGATCATGATGGTTTATGTATTGATATTGATGAGGCGGTTAAAAATACTAATTCAGTGGAAGAACTAATCAAAATAAGGAGCATTCTATTAAAAATTAAAGAAAAAATTCAATCAAATAGATCTATTTCTTTTAATTTTGATTTCAAAAAAGAACTAAATATAGATAATTCAAAGAATTTAGAAGAGGTTATTACTGATCTTATAGATATGAAGAGAATTATAGCAGAAAATTCTCAGTTTCAAATTGATGAATTATTTACGGTATATCAGCCGTTAATCAAGAGTCATGAATCGATTGTTAGTGAGTTGCTTGGTTATTTGACAGATATTTTTGAAATTGTCGATATTTTAGATGGCAAAAAAGAATATATAAGTATCTTGGGCGTGAGAAAAAATCATCTAAACTCACTAGAAATCATTCGAGAAGTTATTAAGTTTTCGCTAATACTTAATGATGTTGTAAAAAAATCCAGGTATTACATTAAGGATGATTTATCATTATTAAATTTATTCAACGAATCTCACTCCGATGATTTAGCTTCTTTAGATAAGTATATTAAATCAGCCAAGGAGTTAAAGGGTTTTCTTTTTGGCTATTTTGGTAAGACGAAGCAGATAGAGAAGCTAAATCAAGGTTTTCTTAAAAAATTTGTACTTTCAAACATCGAAAATCCTCATAAAAAAATCAAGGAATTGGAAACAATTATGGGTATTTATAAGTATATTCTTGAGCTTAAAGTTGAGAGTGATTTAAGTTTTTTTGATAATATTGATTTTATATTTTTAGTAACGTCAATTTTAAAAAATAAAGACGTTTATTTATCTGAAGATCAACTATCAAAACTAAATCATTTAACTGCAGGATTGTCTAAGGCAGAAATACTTACTGAAAAATTAAGAGAGGGATCAATTAATATTTTAACTCTTAAAGATCTGAATTGTTTATCGGTTGTTTATGAATTAAACTCTTTATACGAAAATATAATTAAATTAATATCAGAAGAGAGTGATTTAATTAATGCAAATATTAACCTGAAAAAAGACATAAGTATTGATGTACTACTACAAACAATTTTTTTAAAAAAAATAATAGAAGGAATAAGTGTCTGCAAGGAATATGTTGATTCTCTGATAGAAATTGATGATGATATCAATTATCTAAGAGGGGTATCATGTAACCATGAGTCTAGTTTTACCGCCGCTGGCATTAATGATAATTTGTTTAAATCTTTATGTGAAAATAAACTGACAAGTATTTCAGATCTTGAATTTGAAAAATTAGTTAGACTAATTTCTATTCATCAAGATTTAATATCAAAGTTTGATGAAATTAAGGATCTAAACTATGGAGACAGAACAAGACAGATAGAAAATATTGTAACAATGCAAATGACCTATCTAATGGATGAGCGGTTTGTTGGCTTTACTAATGACTATAAGGGTGATGCAAAAGCACTTAAACAGGTAATAAAAGATAAAAAGAAATTTCCCAAGGAGCAGTTTATAAAGTTAAAGAGCGCATTCCCCTGTATTTTGTCTGGGATTCGTGATTATGCCGAGTATATACCATTAGAACCTGAGATTTTTGATTTAGTTGTTATTGATGAAGCTTCTCAAGTAAGTATTGCCCAAGCTTTTCCCGCTCTTTTGAGAGCCAAGAAGGTAGTCGTCCTCGGAGATAGTTTGCAATTCAGTAATGTTAAGTCTGCGTTAGCCCGTGGTGACATAAATAAACAATATCTATCTAATTTGAAGGATGTATTTTTAAATCATATATCTTCTGAGACTGATAAGGTTGTTCGATTAGAAAAGTTTAATATTAAGGTTTCAATTTTAGATTTCTTTGGTTTTATTAATAATTATCAAATCCGTCTAGTAAAACATTTTCGTGGCTATAGAGAACTTATCTCTTATTCAAATAAATATTTTTATAAAGGTAGTCTTCAGGTCATGAAAGTTAGGGGAGTTTCAATTAACTCAGTTATAAAATTTAGTCAAATAAAACACGATGGTTTAGAGGAGATAATAAAAAATACCAACACTCCAGAGGTTGATTATATTATTTTACAGCTTATAGAAATTAAGAATCATAGCAAGAAGTGTACCGTTGGTATTATTACTCCTCATACAAATCAACAGCAGCTATTATATAAGAAAATCAGCGATCTACCAGAGGCGGATTATTTGTTTGATATTCTAAAGCTAAAAATAATGACTTTTGATACCTGTCAGGGAGAGGAAATGGATATAATATTTTATTCGATGGTCGCAACATTGAGTGACGATAAATTAAATTATGTATTTATTAGTGATTTAAATAGTATTGATCAAGACGACGATGAAGGAAAAATTAAAGCACAACGTCTTAATGTTGGTTTAAGTCGTGCTAAAGAATGTATGCATTTTGTTCTAAGCAAGCCAATAGATCAGTATAGTGGAACAACCAAGGAATTTTTACAACACTATTCCAATATACTTATTGATGGACAGAAAGAGCTTGATAGTAGTGCTGTTGATAAAAAATCTGCCATGGAACCATTGGTTCTTGACTGGTTTTATCAAACTAAATTTTGGGAGGAAAACAAAGATTCAGCAGAAATTTTGCCTCAGTTTAAATTGGGCGTGTATCTAAAGCAACTGGATAAAAGCTATAATCATCCAAATTATAGAGTGGATTTTCTTCTTATTTACGACGATAATGACGGAAAACAATATAAAATCATTATTGAATATGATGGCTTCCTTGAGCATTTTGGTGATTATATTGGTTTGGTTAACGAGTCAAATTATCAAGAATATTATTCTCCAGAAGATGTATATCGACAATATATTCTTGAAAGTTATGGTTATAAATTCATTAGAATAAACAAGTTTAATTTAGGGGAAAATCCAATCAGCACATTAGATTCTAGAATATATGAAATAGTAAAAAAAAAATTATAAATCATGAAATAGTCAATAATATACAGGATACTATTCATGATTTACGTAGCGGTAATTCCAAGATTTGTCCTCGTTGTGGAGAAATAAAATTGTTATCAGATTTTAAAGATAAGGCGCTAATTACTGGCTTTGGCAGATTTTGTTCTGTATGTAAAACAAAATCTTATTCTTCAGAGTATATTTCGGTTAGCGGTGGGCGTCGCACGAGGCGTGAGCTTGAGGCGTCAAAGAGTGATATAAATAAATTACTTTCTTTTACTGGTGATCCATTAAAATATTCCAGAGGAACAAGTAGGGCACAAGAGAAAGTTAATTATTTAGAAAGTATTAAACAAAAATTTAGTGAGGGACAATTAGCTTCATATAATACTGCACGTAAAAAATATAATGAGGTGGTTATTGATCATGCAAAACCAGTCGAGACAAAAGTGAATTACTATTCAGTCTTGGAAGCTGGTATAAATAAGAGTCGGTCAATAAAGATTCGTTATAAGGGGATTTGGAGGATAGTTGATCCATATTCTTTGAATAAGACTTATGTAGTTGCTAATTGTCATTTGGCTCATGATTTACGAACATTTAGACTAGACAGAATTCAAGGAGCGGAATTGTTAGAAGATTTTGCATTTGATAAACCTAAACAAAATTTAGCTAATTCTATGATCATGGAAGCCCCAAACTGGAAGGGCCGAGGCGGTTATCGTAGAAGATTTTAAAAAATTTATGGAAACGGAGTTAACTACCTTTTATTTCAAAACAAAACCATTATAAGATTAAAAAACCAATATGAAAGAAATTATATGTCCAAATTGTAAAAAAGTTTTCAAAGTCGATGAGGCTGGTTTTGCTGATATTCTTAAGCAAGTTCGAGATCATCAATTTGAGGAAGAATTACGAGAGCGATTAAACATTGCAGAAAATGAAAAAGAAAATGCAATTAAACTTGCTGAAGCAAATATTACCAATATATTACAAAAAGATCTTGCATACAAGGAATCCGAATTAGCTGAAATAAAATCAAAAATCAATAACGCAGAACTTCAGAAAAAACTTGCTGTCACTGAGGCGGTCAATAAAATCGAGAAAGAGCGTGATGGTCTCACTGCCAAACTTCAAAGTAAAGAACACGAAAAACACCTTCTTGAAACTTCATTGAGGAATAAATATGAAAACGAATTGAAGTCAAAGGACGAGATGATCGAACGCTATAAGGACATGAAATTAAAACTCAGTACAAAAATGGTTGGCGAAACTTTGGAGCAACATTGTGAGACTGAATTTAATAAACTCCGTGCTACTGGTTTCCAGCGAGCATATTTTGAAAAGGACAATAATTCCAAGTCAGGCAGTAAGGGTGACTATATCTATCGCGAAACAGATGATTCTGGCAATGAAATCATTTCCATTATGTTCGAAATGAAAAATGAAGGCGATGAGACCGCCACAAAGCATAAAAATGAAGACTTTTTGCGTGAGCTTGATAAAGATCGCATAGAGAAGAAGTGTGAGTACGCCGTGCTTGTGACGCTTCTGGAAGCCGAAAATGAGCTATATAATATTGGTATTATTGATGTTTCTTATAAATATCAAAAAATGTATGTAGTTCGTCCACAATTTTTCATTCCTATAATAACCTTGCTACGTAATGCAGCTATGAATTCGCTTAAATACAAGGCTGAGCTTGCTTTAGTAAGGAATCAGAATATTGATATTACAAACTTTGAAGATAATGTAAATAAATTTAAAGAAGGATTTGCAAAAAATTATGATCTAGCCAGTCGTAAATTTAAAACCGCCATCGAAGAAATAGATAAAACCATAGATCATCTCCAAAAAACCAAAGATGCTCTCCTGTCGTCAGAAAATAATCTTCGTATAGCCAATAATAAAATAGAAGATTTGACAATTAAAAAGCTAACCCGAGGGAATCCTACAATGTCAGTTAAATTTGAAGAGCTCCCCAATGCTGATACAACTAAAGAATAAAAGATAATGTATTCGCTAGCGGGTTTCTTATGGATTATTTAAAAAAAATAATATGATAAAAATATTACCACTATTAATTTTTATCTTTGTTTTATCTGGCTGTAGTAGTAATTTACAGACGAATAATAAATTAAATATTACAGCAACAGAAGATGAGCCAAATGTTGTTTATTCAGAACCAATAGTCGATGAAAAATTAATTACAGATTTAACTTTTAATGATTTAAGCAACCCAAATAATATAGCAACCTCAACTAGTATTGAAAAAATTATTAAATGGGAGGGAAAAATTAGCAATCAAAGCCAAATTGATGGAATAAAATTTTGGCCTTATGATGATGAGTTTATCAAAGGAGAAAGAAAAGACTACGAGTTTTTTTGGGCATCACCAGAGGACTTATTAGACATAACCGCTTATCAGCACAAAGGTAAGTGGGTTAGCTATATACTTAAAAGATATGATGGATTGACTAGTGATCAAATTGATTCTGAAAGAGATATTTATTTAGTAATAGGAAAATTTAGAGGTTTAGATTGTGGATATTACGGCTACGAAGAATCTAGCAGAAAATTTTGTATCCCCCTAATTGATATAATTGATATTGATTTACTGAAATAAATAATAGGGAAGTGGGATAAAATATTATTAACATTGATAAAAAGATATTAATGGCCCTGGCCATATTATTTGAATCAGACACTAGATTTGATCACTATAACCATAATGAGATTATGAGTAGAAAAAATTAATTTAATATGTATGTCTAAGTTAAACAATAAGAACTGGAGTAAAGATGATTATAAATGGAAGTCTCTTCATGAAAAATTAGAAAAAGCAATGAAAAATAATGACAATTTTCAGATAGCATATATTTATGCCGAAATGGTTAAGTTTAAAAGGGAGAGAAATATTGATGCATCACTTATATTTAGCAATTATATTAAATTCCATAAAATAGCATTATCAGAAATATTAAAATCATATATTGATAGCGAGGTAGTTGATAATGTGGAGATTATAAATAATCCTGGTTGCTGCGAAGAATGCGCCCAAGCTCATGGGATATATAATTTAAAAGAAATACTGGAAAAACAACCACTACCAATTCAATCATGTAGTAATGTATGGTGTAAATGCGATTATATTGCTGTTCTGAAAGCATTAGATAAATAATGGAGATAAATCCTGAGTTATTTAAACGTGTTCACAACCACTTAAAGATATTTAAATTATCAAGAGGTCATCTTAGCCATCTAACGATTTTAAGCCACCTTATAAGGAAATTAGCAGAGAGGATGCAGAGAGGATGCTTTGATCCAGGGTCTCAAACTTATTCAATTAATGAGAATTATTTATCAGGCGAATAATACTGAAGCTACTAATAAACCCCTCGAGGAAAATTAATGCCCCCGAGGGGTTTTGTAATTAATTAGTAGTCTTCTTTGATCAAGTGACCACAGATGTCGCACTTTATCTGGCATTCTGCTTTTTCAAGATCAGCAACAGTGATTGTTTCATTACCGTCACCATCGTCGCATGCTAGGCAACGATTATTGCCAGACATATCAATCCAGCCGATGATTTTCTTTTTTCTGTTATTGTTCATATTTGATTATTGTTTCTTTGATTTGTTACTGGCCTTTGTTTTTGCAGGGGATTTTCTGAGATAGTCTAATAACTTATCATTGATCTCACTCATTTCTTTTATTACTTTTTTGTCAGTTAAAGCTTTAACATAGATAGCATCTGTAAACGCTGAGCCGATATCCAATATTAGCCTAGTCTTTTGATCGGCATATTGTTTAGGAAATACTTTTCTTCTTGGCGTATCATATGTCAGATTTTTCTTTATGCCGATATTCATAGCTTCACTAGCGGCTTTTGCTATTTTTTTACTGACTTTATTTATTCTGTTTATCAAATCGGCATCAATTATCGCCCCATGCTTAACAGCATCGTTAAAGGCAAATAATATGTTGAATAATTTTACTGACTGGTTGTTGAAAGTTGTGTTTTTCATAAATTTAATTGTTAAGTTAATTATTTAATTTGGACAAACTGTTGTTTGTTGTTCTGACTTTTTGTTATTTAGTTGTCAATGTTCATTTAGCGCTAATCGATAAGCTAATTGTACTATTATAAAAATATTGAATCTATTGACTTTTGGGTGGGTGTTTGCAAAAATTAAAAAAATTAAAAATGGCTAATTACAGCCATTTTATTTTAAGTTATTAACACCTACCAAAATACCGACTGGATTTAATCAATTAACCAGCGGTAAATATTGGCCTCCCTGGCATCGTTTTCGCCCTTAATGATAATCTCGTCTATTACTCCATCGGTTACTTTGCGCACCCTTTTATTGATATTATTAATCCGATCAGTGAAATCATCTGAGGTAATGTCTTTCTCAGTCTTTGGTAAAGATTTATTGAAATCATGAAAGTTCTTAAAAGTTTTATCGTACTTAATTTTATTATAAAAATAATTGATAATAAGGGCTGGTTTCTTAGTGTGTGGTATTTCCTGATAATCATTAATTTGCAAGTAGCTTTTGGACATTCCGTTTTCGACTATAAATCTGTGTCTAAAAGATAGGTCATTGTTATTATCTTTTTCAAGCAGTTTATTATTCATCCAATCAGTAATGATTAGTCCTACTTTATTACAGCGCCTACTGATCGTTGCATTACCTTGTTCTGGGTCAACATCAATATGAGTAAATATATCAATACTGGTAATGATAATATTATTATCATTCTCCATTAACATTAATATCTCTACTATATCATGAGGCAGTTGATCATCACTATTGCAGTTTAGGACTAAACTGATATTTGATAATTTTTTTTCTTTTGCTTTTAATTTAGAGACTTCAGCATTAACAGTATTTACTAAAAAAGATCGAACTCCTTCTTTTCTGCCCTTAAAAAATAATTTGTTTTTCGTCGCAAACATGTTTGCGCGATAGTCAGCAAGGTAGCTGTCTATAAATTCACTCAATTTGTTTTTATTAAAATTTAGAAGAAAAGATGTTGCTTCAGTCGGTTTATCTTTTAAGTGTTCACCACTATAAGGATCGTAGCAAGTTTCGACGTACTCCAGATAATCATTAACTGCTTTAATTACCTTCGGCAATTTTTTGTTAACCAGCTCTATAATGTTGCCAGTTTTTTTACAGGTGACTAGGGTTGTTGTGGCAACACATCTTTTATCTAATTGAAGATTCTGGATAGTAATAATCCGTAGTTTCAATAAATGACCTAATGCTTTGGCGATATATGGAGCTTTTATGCCAGTAGTTTTTTCAATTAAGTCGATTGTAACTGGTGAGTTACTTAAATAATCACCCTTAATCAAGAGCATTTTTGCCAGACACAGGCTTTCAGTTGAAAGATAAGGCATAATTAATGGGTTATTATCAAAATCATATCATTTAATTACGGTTTTGTCAGTCCTGGTTAATTAATCGTCATTCTAAGTTATTTTGCTTCTTTAAGTCCGTTATAGATTTATGCGACAAGTGATTGAAAATATTCATCACAACACTATGACTGCATGGGATACGGCTAAAAGTTTAGAAAAAATATTATCAAGGTATTCACCAGGTGAACACCCTATAGTTAGAAAAGTTATTATGTTTGCCACCAGGTGGCAAAGATATAAAATTAAAAACACCTAAATATAGACGTTTATAGCGCGGAGCTGACTGGACAAGACAGGTATTTTAGTGCCTGTTTTTGTTTCCTGAAATAGATTTCCCCAATAAAAAGGGCTTTTCTATTCATTAAGGTGCGGTTCGCTGATTGGTTAGCCTACTGGCATTTTTCGCCGATTTTTGATATAAAGAAGAAATAATTATAACAACCCAAACTATTATTATTTGGGTGGCACGGTTTATGTTTGAAATTGTGTAGGGTGACTTGAAAAAGTTATCGCCAATGCGCAACTATTTTTATTGACATATCATTTCTGGGATTTCAGCGTCTACTGTTTTTGATGATTGGGGTAATGATTATATCGGTGTTTTAAATAAACAATAATATGTCAGATAAAAATCTTAAAAACTATGGGAAGATGAACGATTTAATTGTATTTACTTTTTATATAATTTAAATTTTGATATTTTAAAAGAATATTATTTAACCAAAGATAAGTTAAGGGGATTATTAGGTTTTAACTCTAACCTTTCTGTGTGTGGTTACTAGTCAGGATCACCATATTTCTCTGGCAATAAAGTGCCACTAGTGCCACCTGGTGGCACTTATAGTTCTAAAATAATGCTCTTAACAAGCAGACCAATTGTTAATTATTTATTAATTATTTTTTCCAAATATAATATGCGTGATTTGAGAGTCATTGATATTAACAGAAGCAATGATGTTTTGAGTTATTTAGAGAGGAAAGGATATTATGATAGGAAATTTTATTAGATAACCACTAACAGGTCATCTTAGTCAGCTAACGATTTTAAGCTACCTCCTACTGGCTATGTTCGATAAAAATCATATAAGTATACTTTGGTCAAAAAAATAGATATTTTTTTAGGAATACCCATACTTTGAAAGATAATATCTATGCTTGATTTTTTAGACAATTTTTGATAAAGTTACATTACTTAATTAATAATAGATTTCGAAAAAGTATTCTTTGAGCTGCAAGGAGTAGGTCATCCAGGTGATCGATAAAATTGTCATAAACCTTCTATTTATTATTTAAATTTAGCTGTTGTCAGGGTAAATATCCTATACTAAATTGATGGTAAGGATGAGGTCTCCAGTTCAATCCTGGACAACGGCTTAGGCAGTTGTATGTATCTGTAATAAACAGGTAGAGCGTCCCGATAGTAATCGGGAAGGTCTCCAGTTCAATCCTGGACAACGGCTCAAGTTAACATTTGACAATTTACTTTTAACAATTAACAAGCAGAATGGACACATTTAGATTTTTTCAGTTTCAGGTTTATAATGATGCTAAAGATTTGTATAAAAAAGTATTAATAGCATCTGAAAAAATCAAAAATAACAATTCATTAAAAGATCAAACTACTAGATCAGCTCTATCTATTATTCTAAATATTGCAGAAGGTTCAGCTAAAAAATCGGATAAAGATTTTGCCAGGTATTTACAAATCTCTTTAGGATCGGTTAATGAATTAGTTGCTTGCTTGAATTTAATATACAATATCGGTTATTTGGATAAAATATTATATGTTGAATTGTTTAAATCATCAGAATTAGTGGCTAAACAATTAGGTGGTTTTATAAAAAAGTTGAATAATGTCAATAGTTAAGTGTTAATTGTTAATAGTTATTAAGGGTCGGTACCAAAGCGGTCAAATGGGGGAGACTGTAAATCTCTTGGCTACGCCTTCGGGGGTTCGAATCCCTCCCGGCCCACAAATCAAAAAATAGGACATAGTCCTGTTTTTTGATTTGTTTGGAGATATTCGAACAGGTTGGCAGTGAGTGAGGAGTTTTAGCGGAAGCGAAAACGACGAAACGAATGATCGGACAATGCGAGCAAGTGCGAGCATTGGGCGCCAACCTAGGACAAAATAAATCGCCAAGTTTCTGTTGGCGATTTATGGCGGAAATCCCTCCCGGCCCACCAGTTCGGAAAAGTCAAATTTTGTTGGTTATTTTGGCCGCCTTCGGCGACCAAATCATACGGAATTTTAAAGTCCAAAAGCAATTGGCGGTTTTGTAAAATGCGGTTCGACCCGATATTTTTTAGAAATGCAGCCAGATCTTTTTTCTCCGTGCTCTGTGTTAGGATATTGGCTTGATTGAGCGATAAAATAAACTCACGAGCCGGTTCGACCCAAGAAACACCATTTTGTTCAAAATCTTGGACTCTCTCATTAAGTTCTAACTTTCGAGTTAGGATTTTTTGTTTTCTGGTGGTGTATTCCTCGGTTGTGATTGCCTCGCTTAAATAAACGTCGAGTAATTTCTCAAGGTTTATGTTTATATTTTCTAACTCACTTTTCAGATTTTGAACAATAATGATTACTTCTTCCTTTGCTTGCGTTTCCTCTTTGTCCAGCTCAAACAATATTTTCTCGGTTTCTTGGGTTGTAATTGAAACTTTTTGAAAGTAAGTTTTGATTTGATTTTCCAGTTCTTCTTCCCGTAAAAAATGTTTTTCGAGGCAATTTTGTTTTTTCTTGGTGCAGCGATAATAATGGTGGCCCTTTTGCATCTCGGCCGTGATACCGCACCCGCACGAGCATTTTAGCAGTCCAATATATGGAAAATCATGTTTTTTTATCTTGCCTCGTTTCTTGCCTCTTTGCCTCATGACATTTTTTACATCTTCAAAAAGTTTCTTAGAAATTAACGGCTCGTGAGTGCCCTCAAATACTTCCCCTCCGAATTTCATGAGCCCAATATAGAAAATGTTTTGCAAAAGCGTGAAGAAGTAGCTCGTCCTGATTCGCTTGCCCTGAAAGCCTGCCAAACTGTTTTCTTCGCAGAATCTCTCTAAATCGCCTAATGAATAATCCCCAGAGGCATAGAGCTCAAATATCTGCCTAACAAGTGGCCCTTTAATAGGGTCAACATCAATGCCTCTGGTTTTAGGATTATTCAAGTAGCCGATCGGGGCAAGCGAAGGCCAGACGCCATTTCTCAGCTTTTGCCTCATACCTCGTTTAACATTTTCGCGCAAGTTATCGATATAGTATTTGCTTTGGCCAAAAGCAATGCTAAGCATGAATAATCCTTGTGGCGTGGGCTCAAACCAAAAGGTTGGGAATTTGAGGGCTTTTATTACTCCTTTGTCGATCATGTGTATAATCTTGCCCCCGTCAACGCTATTTCTGGCCAATCTGTCTGGGTGCCACGAAATAATGCCATTAGCTTCGCCCTTTTCGATTCTGGCTAGCATTTCGCCGAATATTATTCGGCCTGGCTCTTTGGCAGTCTTGGCTTCCTGAAAGGAAGCGACAATTTCCAGTTTTTCTTTGGCGGCAAATTCTTTTAATTCAACTAATTGAGCTTCGATAGATAATATTTGTCTATCCTCTTCCTCTGTACTCTTGCGAGCGTAAATAAAGTATTTCATTTGGGATTAATTAATGATTAATAATTTAGAATTTAAAAATTTTCTTTTACCATAATTCAAAACCGCTAATTGCTTTTGGACTTTAAAATTCCGTATGATTTGGTCGCCGAAGGCGGCCAAAATGACCAACAAAATTTGACTTTTCCGAACTGGTGGAGGATAATGGACATAGCTCGAACGCATTTTCGGGCCGCCACAGGTGGCGCTGATTTCCCCCCCAAAAAAATTAAGCCCGAATCCTGAACATCCAAGACTGCCAAAGAGCCAGAAAAAATATCGGGTCGAACCGCATTTTGGGTAAAAGAAAATTTTTAAATATATTGTAATAATAAAATAATATATGGAAAACAACGATTTTTTAAAAAGCATTGACGAAGATGAAAAAAATGAAGAAGTGAGAAAGAGTAAAAAACCAATTAAAATTCCTAAAACCCAATTTGCCAGCTTACCCAATAGATTTTTTGCATTTTTAATCGACGAAATTGCTTTAGCCATTCTATTAATTTTGATTGCAATGCTTGGTGGGGTATTTTTGTATGGTTTGGGTGAAAATTTATGGTGGATATCGGCGATAATAATGGCTGGTTATTTCATAGTTTCAGATAGTTTTATAGATAAAGGCCAAACAATAGGTAAAAAGATATTTAAAATATCAGTTGTAAATAAAAATGGTAATTTTGTTAATCCACTAATTGCATTAATAAGATTTATCCCATTAGTTTTTGTTGTCTTTAGTTCTGGAATATCAATTTCTTTAAATAATGTCATTCAGAATCAAATTGTAGTTAGTTATGTGATAGCTATAATTGATCTATTTATTTTAATTGGTTATTTTATTTTTCCATTATTCCATTATCAAAAAAGGGGATTAGTTGACATAATTACTGGATCTTATGTTGTTAACCAATATTTTTTACAAGAAAATCATACATTGGACTTTTCTAAGATTAATAATGATGTAAAAGATAAAAAGAATAAATTTTTATATACCGCAGTAACCATTGTTACCATTATTGGTATTATTGCCATCGTTTTAATGAATAGTTTTTTTGCTGGGATTCTAATGAAAAAATTTATTAAATCAGATTACATTTCTTTATATAATGAATTACGGATTGGTCATGGCTTAAAGAATATTGGCATTTCTTTTGAAACCCAAAGTACAATTGGTACTGTAGGCAACACAAAAATTTTATATATAGAGGGTTGGGTGCCAAGTGAAATATTGGACAATGAGAGTCAATCCAAAGAAATCGTTAATGGCATATTAAAGGATATTTACGATAAACACCTTAATGATGTGGTGATTGCAGAACAATTGAATTATATCGTCATAACCTTAAGAACTGGCGTTGACCTAGGACTTAGTTATAGTCATTCTACTAGACAATATGATCACCAAGTACAATGGCAATCTGAAGAAAAAAATAATTTGCCACCAAATCAATAAATATTGAAATGATTTTTTAATAAAAATCATTGAAAAACTGGAAATTGTCAAAGTTCAGAATTCGGGCTTAATTTTTTTTGGGGGGAAATCAGTGCCGTCGGCGACGGCCCGAAAATGCGTTCGAGCTATGTCCATTATCCTCCACATTAAATTAAAAGAACGGGAATTTATTCCCGTTCTTTTAATTTAATTGAGTTGTTCAAGTTGAGATTCGAACGGGTTGGCAGTGAGTAAGGCAATCATGAACAATTGATTAAAAAAGAAAACGGCATATACAAGAAATTGTGGGAGCTTCAGGCCGGCGGATTTATTAAATAAAGAGGTGAAATTATCACCAGCAAAAAGAGTGGCTACAAGCCGCTCTTTTTGTTATATAGATATTATTCTGGTTACTATTGACTTATAGATTATTGTCTGTTAATCTCTTATCAGCACATTAAATCCAACTTGGAGGACAAAACATGTCTGATGAATTAAACTCACTGGAAAGAGCTAAATTAGTCATAATTGACACCGACAATTTTAGCGATAATGAGGCTTGGGGCATTTTCTTGGATTTGGAACTCTCAAGCGTTGATGATCTAAATGAAATTATAGGAACCGTAGAGAAACACCGCCCGGCCATCAGCGCTACCATGGCTAAAATATTAGCTTTGAATTTAAACAGAGATTAAAAATCTCTGTTTTTTAATGCCAGTAAATGCCGTGTAATCGTGAACTTGTGTTTTTGGGCGTTTTATGCTAATATAACCACACTAAAGTGTGCCCGTAAACGCTTTTATTTTATTTTGCCACCCTAGCTCAGCTGGCTAGAGCAGCTGTCTTGTAAACAGCAGGTCTTCGGTTCGAATCCGAAGGGTGGCTCCAGATCAATAAATTATTAATCTAAGTACAGCTATGTCACAGGAAAATATGATTAAATTCGAGTGTACGGAGTGTAAACGTGTTAATTATTTCTCTTCCAAAAACAAAAAGCTTTTAAAAGAGAGATTACAGCTTAAAAAGTATTGTAAGCATTGCAAAAAACACACCCTACATAAAGAAACTAAGTAACTGGTAAAACGGCTGGCAATTTGTTGGCCGTTTGCTTGTTTGGGCGATTAGTTTAGTGGTAGAACATCGGTCTCCAAAACCGATGGCGGGAGTTCGATTCTCTCATCGCCTGCAATTAAAAATCACCCCGAAAGGGGTGTTTTTTAATTATTAAATATTATGGTTTAAATTGTGATATAATTAAAAATATGAAAAATAAAAACAGAAGTATAGTTTATAAGGAAAATATTAGTAGATTCATTATTGAAGCAACATTAGTTTTTTTGTTGGTATTTATAGGGTTAATTTTTGAGTCATACACCAGAGGTTTAATTTTTATTGAAAAACATATCAACTTGGAACTGCTACTAATAATTTTTGTCAGATCAATTTCTGTTACTTTTTCTTTCGTGTTTATTTATAGCATTTTAAGAAATCGTTTCTCTTTTTTGTCTAGTTTAGTCTATGCCAGATTTAATAGTAAAACTAAAGATCAAAAAACTAATTTTAAATTATCTCTTCTGAGTGATTCATTTATTATCCTTTCTTCAATACTTATAACGATGCCGATAAGACCAATTTTTCAAGAAACATTTAATGAGTCGGATGTGGCAGATTTTAATTATGCTTTTGTAAGATATGACGCGCTTTTTTCTGTTATTGTTCTGATTATTTTAGTAATTCCTCTTTTATTTCTTATTAATAAGTATAAAAATGGTATTGAAAAGGTTGTCGAAATTATTTTAATTATTTTGACCGTAGTAGTTGTTGGGCTTATTAATAATAGTAGTAATTTTGATGCAAGAGCCTATGAAACTCGAGCTAGCTGGATAAAGCAAGATTGGAATCAACAAAATGATAACGCTAAAAAGGCGCTAGAAGATGCAGAAACAGATGAGGAAAGGGCAATTGCGTATTATTGGCTTGGTATTTCAGAAAGTCGAAAAGGTAATATTGAAAAAACAAAAGAATACCAATTAAAAGCAATCAGTTTAATTCCTAAATATGCCGCAGCCCATGCTTCACTTTCATATGTTTATCTAGTTGAAAAAGAATATGAAAAATCATTAAGTCATGCCAAATATTGTGTTGAATACGAGCCGAATTATGCTTGGTGTTATGTTGCGCTAGGAAATTATTATTGGGTGCTTAATCAAGTTGATAAGGCTATCTTAAATTTTAAACAAGCTACTCAACTCGATCCTGACAATAGAGAATTAAAAGAAATATATGAAGATGTTATTAGGCATCAATAGTTTCTAAATAATTTTTATTTATAATAATATTGTCAAAATACACCATTTCCAGGTGTTTTTTAATTGTTAAGTTATAATTAAACCAGCGGCCGGTTTAGCTGATAATAGCGTTGAATTATGCAATCTTATATGATATTATGATAACAATAAAGCCAACAAAATTATGAACAAAAATATAAACGAACAGGAGGATAGGTTAAAAAGATTAAAGCTAATCCAGGATTTAGGCCTTAATCCTTATGCTGATAAATTTGCCAAAACTCATCAGGCCACCGATATCAAAAATTTAAAATTGGACACGGCCGTCAAAGTAGCCGGCCGAGTGATGTTGTTTCGCAATATGGGAAAAATCGCCTTTGCTCATATCCAGGATTTTTCCGGCAAATTGCAGGTGGTGTTTAAAAATGATGTTTTAAATCAGGATGATTATAAAAATATCACCAAAATGATTGATCTGGGCGATTTCATCGGCGTGGCCGGCAAAGTTTTTAAAACACAAAAAGGCGAAGTATCTGTCTTGGTGGAAAAATACCAATTTTTAAGCAAGGCTCTAAGGCCTCTGCCGGAAAAATGGCACGGTCTCAAGGATCAGGAAGCCAAGTATCGCCAAAGATATTTGGATTTGATTACTAGTCAAGACACGCGCGACCGGTTTAATTTTAGGAGCGATTTTATTTGGGAACTTAGAAAATTTTATAAGGATCAGGGATTTTATGAGATTGAAACTCCGGTGCTTTGCAATTCCGCTTCTGGGGCCTTGGCTAAGCCGTTTATCACCCACCATAATTCTTTAGATTTGGATGTTTATTTGCGGATTGCCCCGGAAATTTATTTGAAAGAGGCGATTATCGGCGGTTATGAAAAAATATTTGAAGTGGCCAGAGTTTTTAGAAACGAAGGCATGGATCCGGGCCATTTGCAGGATTTCACCATGGTCGAACATTACTGCGCTTATTGGGATTATCAGGATAATATGAAATTCACCGAGGAGATGCTCTCTTCCATTATAAAAAAGTTAAAGGGCACTACCAAAATAGAAATTATCAATCGAGAGGGCAAGTCCGTAACGGTTGATTTCAAGCCACCTTGGAAAAAGGTTTCTTTTAAGGATTTAATCACAACCGATTGCGGCATTGATATTGATAAGTTTTCTGATGCCCAGTCTTTGCGTCAGGAAATCAAGAAAAAGAAAATAAAAATCGAAGACATGGATAAATTAGGGCGAGGCAATCTGATTGATGCGCTCTATAAGGAAGTTTCTAGAGCCAAAATCATCAATCCGACATTCTTATTGCATCACCCCATTGATTTATCTCCTTTGGCCAGAAAAAATAATGATGATCCAACCGTTGCCGATAGATTCCAACTGATTGTCAACGGCTGGGAAATATTAAATGCTTACAGCGAATTGATTGATCCTCTGGACCAAAAAGAACGCCTGGAAAAACAAGCCCAAGACAAAGAAAGAGGTGATGAAGAAGCTATGTCCAAAGATGACGAGTATATCAAGGCCATGGAATACGGTATGCCGCCTATTTCCGGTTGGGGCATGGGCGTAGAAAGGATTGTCGCCCTCCTAACCCAGCAGTCCAATCTGCGGGATGTGGTTTTATTCCCTCTGATGAGGCCGGAGAAAAGCGATGAATAAGTTCTAATTTTAATTAGATGAAAAATATTTAATAATTAATCACAAATTTATGAAAGGATACATTGTTAATCTAGAAACAGAGACTATAGCTAATGATAACTTTCGGAAAGTTCTCTATACCGCCAAACACAGCCAATTGGTTTTAATGAGCTTGCTTCCGGGTGAAGAAATCGGCGCAGAAGTCCACACTCTTGATCAGTTTATCAGAGTGGAAAAAGGCACGGGCAAGGCGATTTTAGACGGTGTCGAGCACGAATTATCAGACGGCTCGGCCGTAGTTGTGCCGGCTGGCGCTAATCATAATATAGTAAATACTTCGGCCAGCGAAGAAATGAAACTTTACACTGTTTATTCTCCGGCCAATCATCAGGATGGCGTGGTGTTTAAAGCTAAAGCCGAAGCCGAAGCCTCCGACGAGCATTTTGACGGTAAAACAACGGAATAATAATGTTTCATGCCACTAAAATTAAAACAAAAAGCTCCTAATTTTACATTGCCGGATCAAGCCGGCCATATCCACTCTTTGTCTGATTATCAGGGCAAGTGGCTTTTGTTTTATTTTTACCCCAAAGACAACACTCCTGGTTGCACTAAAGAAGCTTGCCAGTTGAGAGATAATTTTTCTGATTTTAAAAAAAGCCAAGCCGCTGTTTTGGGCGTGAGCGCTGATTCCGTGGAGAGCCACCATAATTTTTACAGTAAGTTTAAATTGTCCTTTCCGATTTTAGCAGATGTTGATAAAAAAGTGATTAAAGCTTATGGCGTTTGGGGAGAGAAAAAGTTTATGGGTAAAAGTTATTTAGGGATTAAAAGAATGTCATTTTTGATTGATCCCCAAGGCCGGATAGCTAAGATTTATGAAAAGGTTAAGCCGGCTGATCATGCCCGGGAAGTTTTGAGTGATATTAAAAATCTGAAGTAAGCAGAAAACAGTGATAATTTTTTGTTTAATTATTCATTAATATAATAAGATGAAAAAATTAGTGATTTTTTTAATTATCGTTTTGGTTATTGTTATGCTACTGCTCGTCGGGGGCGGCCTTTATGTTTATTTTACTCTAAAGTCATTTTTAATATCTCCATCATCTGATAGCGCTAATCAAGCCACCTCAACCAACCAGGTCTCAGGAGATAAAAATCCGCTTTTAACTCCCAGCCAAGAATCCACTTTGGAAAAAATAGGCATTGATCCGTCTAAACTGCCCAGTGAAATTACTCCGGCCATGGAAGATTGTTTTACAGCCAAATTGGGAGCTGATAGGGTAGCTGCCATTAAAGCTGGTGCTTCCCCCAGCTTAATTGACTTTGCCAAAGCTAAATCTTGTTTGTAATAATTAATTCCATTATAAAAAACGGTTTAAAACCGCTTTTTATAATTGACAGAAAGTTTTTGCCGTGTTAATCTGTCCTAAATCGAATATAGAACCTTAAAACAACAAAGGAGGTGATTACTTTGAAGTTTGAAATAGGAGTCTCGGCCGATTGTGGCCGGCGCCGGTACATGGAGGATCGTTTTTATTTTGATGCTAATTTTAGAAATCAGGGCGAATTATTTGCCGGCGTTTATGACGGCCATGGCGGAGATGAGGTTGTAAAATTGGTGGAAAAAGAATTACACTTGCGTTTCTTGTCCTTTTTGGACGAAGGACTTGATTTTGCCGAGTCTTTCATTTTAGCTTATGAAAAAATTTCCAGTGAAACGAAAACTTTAGACTTACCCGGAGGTTCTTGCGCTGCCAATTTAATCATTTCTCAAGGAGATGTTTATTTGGCTAATGCCGGCGATGTCAGGATACTGGCTATTGGATCAGAAGTTGATCAATTAACAGTCGATCATCACCCGGATAATAAGATAGAAGAAGAAAGAATAAGTCATTTTGATGGTGTCGTAATGAACAATCGTATTTTTTCAAATGACCTCGTATCAATTGCCATCAGCCGTTCCATTGGCGATTTTGAGTATTATTCTTTAGGTTTAATCTCAACTCCTTATACGGCCACATACATTTTGAAGCCTAGTGATTTGGCTTTAATAGTAGCTTCCGACGGTATTTTTGAAACAATGACCAACGAAGATGTGGCTACAATAGTTAAAAATGGGGATAATACTCAAGATATTTCCCAAGAAATCACCAAAACAGCTTCACAAAGAGGCAGCCGAGACAACTTGACTGCCATGGTAATTAAGCTTATCAAAACTTAACCACTTGAATATCAGGTGGTTTTTTAATTACCGCCAATTCTTGCCAAATTACAGTATTGGCCTTTTCCCTTGTTTTTCCTGTTATATTGGTATATAATCTAGGTATGTGGAAAACTAATTCCATAATTTATTAATTAACTAATAGAGCACTATGGCTAAGATGACCAAATCTCAAATATTGGCTGCTTTGGCAGAAAAGACCAATATCAGTAAGAAAGATGTCACATCATTAATAGACGCCCTTACTGAAATGGCTTATTCAGAGGTTAAAAATAGTGGCGAGTTTACCATTTCCGGTATCGGAAAATTGGTAAAAGTTAACCGAAAAGCAAGAATGGGACGCAACCCAGCCACTGGCGCGGAAATTAAAATTCCAGCCAAAACAGTAGTTAAATTCAGGGTAGCCAAGGCAGCTAAAGACGCATTGTTATAATTAGTTGCTAACTATCTCAAAACTCTCCCAATTTTTTTGGGAGAGTTTTTGTGTTATAATATAGTTAAGCGATTTAATAATTTCCAATTTATAATACATGCCTGGTAAAAACTCTAAAGAAAAGATGCGCAAAGCTTGGGTGATTACTGTTGATATGGGCTATGGCCATCAAAGAGCCGCTCATCCTTTGAATTATTTAGCCTATGAAGGAATTATCACGGCTAATAATTATAAAGGCATACCCAAAAAAGATAAAGATATTTGGGTCAACAGCAAAGGCTTTTACGAGTTTGTTTCCCGTTTTAAAAAAGTGCCATTTTTGGGAAACAAGTTGTTTAATATCTATGACAGGTTTCAATCCATACCCCAGTTTTATCCTCGGCGCGATTTGTCACGGCCGAATTTACAGCTTAAGCAGATTTATCGCTTGTTTAAAGAATCTTGCTGGGGGCAGGATTTGATTGAGAGGCTGTCAAAGAATCCACTGCCGCTTATCACCACTTTTTTTATCACGGCTTTTATGGCCGAGTATTTCGGTTATCCCGGAGAGATCTATTGCATTGCCACCGATACCGATGTCAGCCGGACTTGGGTGCCACTTGATCCTAAGAATAGTAAAATAATGTATTTTGCGCCTAACAGGAGAGTAGTGGATAGGCTCATTTTGTATGGCGTTAGGCCGGAAAAGATATTTTTAACCGGCTTTCCTTTGCCACCGGAGAATGTGGGTAGAAATTTAGAAATAATCAAAGAGGATTTGGGCCAAAGATTGATTAATCTTGATCCGGATAAATTTTATATTTCACAATATGAAAAAACCCTGCGCCATCATCTGGGCCGTAAATTACTCAAAAATTCGGTTCGACCTCTAACTATCACTTTTGCCGTAGGCGGGGCCGGAGCTCAAAGGGAATTGGGCGGGATTATTATGGATAGCTTAAAAAAACAAATTGCCAGCGGAGAAATAACCCTTAACCTCATGGCCGGCACCCACTTGGCGGTCAATCAGTATTTTAAGGACCAGGCCAAAAAAGTAGGCATTTCTTCCCATTTGGGCAAAAGCGTTAATATCTTATTTGATCGCAACAAATATCGCTTTTTCAATAAGTTCAATAAAGTTTTAAGGAAAACCGATATCTTATGGACCAAGCCAAGCGAGCTGTCTTTTTATTGCGCTTTGGGCATACCGATTATTACGGCTCCGCCCATAGGCTCGCAGGAAGATTTCAATCAAAGGTGGCTTAGGACAATCGGCGCCGGCATTAAAGCCGAGGAGCCTAAGTATGTCAACGAATGGCTGGTTGATTGGCTCAAATCCGGCTGGCTGGCCGAAGCGGCTATGCAAGGCTTTTTGGAAGCTCCTAAATTCGGCACTTACAATATAGAGGACATAATTTTCCATCAATACCAGAAGGCTAAGAAGGTTGAGACTGTTTTGCAATATTAAAGATATTGGTTATAAAATATTTTTTCAATAAAAAAATCCCTTGAATCACATCTATGTAATCCAAGGGATTAATTATTGCAGTCATCCTGGAATTTTAATGTGATCATTAAAATATCCATAATCCAAGTTAATCTATTTTTACTACAAAATAAAACGCCGCCCAGAGAAATCCTGGGCGGACGAGTAATGTGCTACATGAGCTACTTTTCGTGCTATTCGGCCGAAAGTGGCACGGCTTGATATAACATAGACGGTTTGAGAGTAACTCTTGATCCCACAAGTAGATCGCTCGACGAAAATGCTTTAACCTGATGACCGTAATCGTTTTTAAGATTCAAGACAAAGAACTCACCTGAGTCACCAACTTTATCACTGCTTACGATTAAGTAGGAACTGTCGAACTCTCGAGCTTTCTCTTCTGACTTTATTTTTGCGTCAAGTTGCTCGACGAGTCTTTCAGCTTCGGCGACTTTTTGTTCTCTGCCGCGCAGAATACGAGATTTGCGCATTTCACTAATCCATTCTTTAGCCGCGTACAACCGTTCATATTCGTCGTTGCCATCCATTTTTAACGACAAATTTGTCAGTTTCCTAACCATTGATGGACAATCATACACATTCCATAAATGCGCGATAAATGTCAATACCGCAAAAGCGACAAAAACAACCACAATCAAGCTACACCATAGAAACCCCATGATTCATTTCTCCTTTTTTATCTTAAGCTTTGATGCTTTTTCAAGTTTCTTAGCTAGCCATACTTAGCTTGCTAATAAAAGTAACCATAACATATATTAATAATTTTGTCAATATTGTTTTACAATAGGTCATAAACAGCGGATAATCAATTTTTATAATGTTGCTGCCCAGATACCCCTGGCTTTTAAGCCAGGGGATGAAGGGCAGTGTGA
>JAUSEE010000015.1 GCA_030650095.1 Candidatus Buchananbacteria bacterium | reverse complement strand
CGTCTACGATTTGAAGCACTATATCATTCCGGATAAGGTGGTTTATTCAGCTATTGCGGTATCTGGTATTTGGTATCTAGTGTCTGGTATTTTTTTAGATATCTATACAAGATACGAAATACTAAACACAATATACTCCGCATTCGGTGCCGCTAGTTTTTTCTTGGCGATAGTTTTAATTTCCCGCGGCAAATGGATGGGCGTAGGGGATATTAAGCTGGCTTTTTTGATGGGTCTTATTCTTGGCTGGCCGAACATATCGGTCGCTTTATTTTTGGCCTTCTTGATCGGTGCTATAATAGGAGTAGGATTGATGATTTTCGGCAAAAAAACAATAAAATCAGAGGTGCCATTCGGCCCATTCCTTGTCGCTGGGACGTTTATCGCGTTATTTTTTGGTAGAGAAATAATAAACTGGTATGTCCAAAGCTTTTACTTTAATTGAATTACTGGCAGTTACGGCCATCATAACTCTTCTAAGCGCCATAGTTATGCCAAGTTATAGGGACAGTAATAAGCATCTTGCCTTGCAGAGGTCCGCTTCCAAGCTGGCGCAAGATTTAAGGAGAACGCAGGAAATGGCAATGTCTGCTAAAGAAGTCTCCGAAGTTATTCCTTATGGTTTTGGCATTGATTTTAAAAATTCCTGGCCCGATTATTATATTCTTTTTGCCGATTTAAATAATAATCATCATCGGGATGCCGCCGATCAGGACATGGAAACCATCAAATTGGAATCGAAAATAAAAATATCAAATTTATCGCCAGTCAGTTTCTTTAGCGTTGTTTTCGCACCGCCCGATCCCATTACCTGGATTAACGATTCTTCTTCGGGAGTTGAGGCGCAAATTACTTTAAACATAGATGGTTCAACAGATAATCAAACTATTTTTGTAAACAATGCCGGCCTTATTTCTACCGATTAAAAAAGGGCTTGCCCTGAGCGAGCATAGCGAGTCGAAGGGGTTTACTCTGATCGAGGCTACGCTGGCCACCTTTATCCTGGTAGTCGGGGTATTGGGAGTTTTTAGTACAATTCAAATAATAACCCGTTTTACTTCAGAGGTTTCCTTAAGATTACAGGCCACATATTTGGCTCAAGAGGGCATAGAAAGCATCAGAAATATCAGGGATTCTAACTGGCTTGCGGCATTGCCATGGGATAACGGCATCACTCTCGATCATCACTGGGACAAAGTCAATAAATTTGATAGAGACATAATGATAACAAAACCTTTGCCGGATAAAATGGTCGTTTCGGTAATGGTCCGATGGGAAGGGCGCGGCGGAACCAGCCAAGTATTAGCCGAAACAGAATTATATGACTGGAAATAAAGGATTCACTTTAATTGAGATGTTGGTGGCAATCGCAATCTTTGTTTTTACGGTTGCTTCGGTTTCCGGAGTTTTTGTCACGGCATTAAAAGCCCAAAGAAGAAGCATCGCCTATCAGCAGCTGCTGGATCAGTCTTCTTATTTAATGGAATACATGTCCAGGTCAATCAGAATGGCTAAAAAAGATATCAGCGGCTTATGTACGGGTACGGCCAAGCTGAATTACGAGTTTTCCGGGCAATGTTTGAAATTGCGCAATTATAAAGATCAATGCCAGCAATTTTGCTTAGACGGTTCAAGGATAAAAAATGAGAAAGGCGAATATCTAACCTCTAATGGTTTGAATGTCTCGTCTTTTAGCGTCACGCTGTCCGGCGCAACACAGAATGACGATATTCAGCCAATAGCCATAATTTCTATTGATATTCAAGGAAAAGCCGATGCGGCGATAAAAATTCAAACATCCGTTTCGCAAAGAAATTTAGATGTTGAAAAATAAATTTATGAAAAATTCCGAAAAGGGCATAACCTTGTACTTATCGGTTGTTATTATGGCCATGGTTTTGTCTATTGGTCTGGGCATTTCCACTATATTTTCCGGCCAACTTAACGTATTAAGGAATATGGGCTATTCGGTAATTGCTTTTTACGCCGCTGACGCCGGCATTGAAAA
>JAUSEE010000012.1 GCA_030650095.1 Candidatus Buchananbacteria bacterium | reverse complement strand
TATAATGTTGCTGCCCTTCATCCCCTGGCTTTTAAGCCAGGGGATGAAGGGCAGTGTGAGGAAAAATACGTCGGCGGAGCCGACACCCTCCATTTGAAACCGCCCAGATACCCCGCTCTTTAGAGCGGGGTCGGGTTCATTTTTCTGATTAGGCCCTTGACAAAAATAAAAATAGATGATAATATTCGGAGTTAGTTAAATAGACGTACCTTGATAGTAAAAGACAGAATAAAAAAAGAAAAGGAGAAAGTTATGAGCGTTGATTATCAGGCTACAGCGGTTATTGGCGTTGTTTTGCCAGAAGTAGCTTTTTATCAGGAAATTCAAATTGCCGGTTGCGAGCATAATCCAATTGAAGGCAATTTTTGTTCCCAGTGCGGCCGACCGCGAAACATTCCTGTTTCTAAGCCGATTCCAGAATATGATGTGGATAATAATGTTCTGGTAAAAAGGGGTGCTTCTAGTGAAATTGTCCGCCAAGCTTCGGTTGCCAGGATTAGCAATTCCAGCGGTGATTTCTTGGCCGTGGGTAATATAGTTAGGGGCAATATGGAAATAAATGGTTTTTCATTGATTCCTTATCATGGCCCCAGCATAGAGGATGCGTGGCATATTAAAAAATTACTTAAGGAAATCTTGGAACCGTTAGGCTTATGGGATGAGGAAAAATTCGGTATTCATGCTCTGCTTCATGTTTATTGATCTGTTGTTCTCTTAAAAAAGACAGCCGCCACTTGGCATTAGTGGCGGTTTTTTTATATCTTGACATTTTGTGCCTCTTTATTATAAAATGCCAGTGTAAACCTAATTAGCACTCATAAACTAAGAGTGCCAATAAACAATATTTTATAAATAATTTAAGCTAAAATTTATGGGAATAAAACCAATTGGCGACCGTGTTTTGGTCGAACCGGTAACAGTAGCCGAAGTGACAAAATCAGGCATCGTTTTGCCTGATACCATTGATAAGGAAAAAAAAGCCGAAGGCCGGATTTTAGCCATAGGCAATGGGGAGAAAGTTTCTAAATTAGGCCTAGCGGTGGGAGCTAAAATTATTTTTGGCCAATATGCCGGCGATGAAGTTAAAGTGGACAATAAGGAATATAAAATTATAAATCACGAAGATATTTTGGCCGTAATTGAGTAAAAATTTAAAAATTTTTACAAATTATAAATTCAAAATATCAAATGTCAAATAAATTATAATAATTAAATAAAAAATATTTTTAATTTTGGAAATTGTAATTTGAAATTTAGTGCTTTAAACTCTAATTAAATATTAATTTTAAAATTAAAATAAAATTATGGCAAAACAAATACTATTCAATGAAGAAGCAAGAAAAAAATTAAAATCAGGCGTAGATCAATTGGCCAATATCGTTAAAGTTACTTTAGGCCCCAAAGGCCGGAATGTTATTTTAGATAAAGGCTTTGGTTCGCCCCAGATTGTTAATGACGGCGTTACTATCGCCAAAGAAATCGATTTAGAAGATAAATTCGAAAACATGGGAGCCGAACTGATTAAAGAAGTGGCTTCCAATGTCAATGACAACGCCGGCGATGGCACAACCACCGCTACTGTCTTGGCGCAAGCTATGGTGGCCGAAGGCTTAAAAAATGTGGCTGCCGGCTCTAACCCGATTGCCATAAAGCACGGCATGGAAAAAGCCGTTAAAGCTATGGTGGCCGAACTTAAAAATAACGCCAAGCCGATTTCCACCAAAGAGGAAAAACAGCAAGTGGCTTCTATTTCCGCCAATGATCCGGAAATAGGTTTGATTATCGCCGAAGCTTTGGAAGAAGTTGGTAGTGAAGGGGTTATTACTGTCGAAGAAGGCCAAGGTTTTGGCATTGAAAAAGAATCAGTCAAAGGCATGCAATTTGATAAGGGTTATGTTTCTCATTATATGGTAACCAATACCGAAAGAATGGAAGCCGAATTTACCAATGCTCCGATTTTGATAACTGATAAGAAAATTTCCAGCTTACAGGAGATATTGCCGCTACTAGAAAAAATCGCCCTTTCCGGCCGAAAAGATTTGGTGATTATCGCCGATGACATCGAAGGCGAGGCTCTGGCCACTTTAGTGGTCAATAAGCTTAGAGGATCTTTCAATGTCTTGGCGGTTAAAGCTCCTGGTTTTGGCGATAGACGCAAAGACATGTTAGAAGACATTGCTATTTTAACCGGCGCGAAAGTGGTTTCCCAGGAAGTGGGCTTAAAATTAGAAAATGCCGAAATGGAAGTTTTGGGCAATGCCGGCAAAGTTATTGCCACTAAAGACAATACCACTATTGTTGACGGCCAAGGAGATAAACTGGAAGTGGAAAACAGGATAAGCCAAATCAGAAAGGCCATTGAGATAAGCGATTCTGATTTTGACAAAGAAAAGCTCCAAGAACGCTTGGCTAAATTAGCCGGTGGCGTGGCTGTCATTAAAGTCGGCGCTGCCACTGAAACCGAAATGAAGGAAAAGAAACTCCGCATAGAAGATGCTTTGGCTGCCACCAAAGCCGCCATCGAAGAAGGCATTGTGGCCGGCGGCGGAACTGCGCTAATTCGAGCGGCTAAGGCTTTAAATAATGTGTCTATTAACGGTGAAGAAAAAATCGGCATTGATATTATCAAGCGTGCCATTGAATCGCCTTTAAAGCAGATTGCCGATAATGCCGGCGATAAGGGTGATGTGGTGGTTGAGGAAGTTAAAAAGCGTGATGGCAATATGGGCTACAACGCTCTAACCGGAGGATATGAAGATTTAGTTGAGGCCGGTATTATTGATCCGGCTAAAGTCACCAGGAATGCTCTGCAAAACGCCGCTTCGGCTGCCGGTATGATTTTAACCACCGAAGGCGCAGTGGCCGATTGGCCTAAAAAAGACGGCGATCATGATCACTCCATGAATCCGGGCATGGGTGGAATGGGCATGATGTAAAAAATATTTTTCTCTGAATAAAAATTTAAGTAGTCAAAGAGCATCAGTCTAGGCTGGTGTTCTTTTGTTATTTTTTTCTATTTTTGTTAAAATTATTACAGGCTATAAAATATTTTTGTATATGGCAAAGAAAGAAACCAAAAAAGTGGAATTTGACGGCCGTATCTGGCCCAATCTTTTGGATTATAATGTGAATATGGATGCCCAGTTGATTTCCAAATCAAATTTTATTTTTGGCGCCAGCACTCTTATCTTGGTTTTTATTTTAAATAAATTAGCCACACCCAATCTTTTGAAAACCAGCACCTTGGCTAATCTCCCCATGTTTATTTTGCTTGTAGGCAGTTTCTTTTCTTCTTTATTGTCCATTATGATTGTACTTCCGCGCATGAGGCTATTTTCTAAAAAACAAAGGATTAATAAGGATATTTTTTATTATAAGAATATTAGGAAGTTTTATACGAGGGCAAGCTATCATGCTTATATTAAAGATCTGCCTACGGATAATAAAAGAATAGGCGAGGCTTATGCCAACCAGATTTATTCTTTGGCGACCAATGTCATCCCTTATAAATTCAAATTATTAAAAATATCAGGTTGGATTCTGATGTCATCAATTTTTTTAAGCTTCTTCAGTTATTTTTTAACTTACTTTTTATTACCCTAACTTATTTACGCGCCAAAGAAAAAAGCCCCAGTATTGCTACTAGGGCGTTTTTTAATTAAACTTGCTAAATGTCTAACTGGGAAATATCTCGTACGGCAATCAGGTTCTGGTTCTTGAAACGGGAGTCGCTGGTAACTTCGCGCGAAAACCAGTCGGGAAGCTGGAAAGTGTTTGATTCTTCTTCACTGGCGAATTCAACTTCAACTAGGATCAAATTGCTAAGTACTCCGGCGAAAACGTCGACTTCGGCTTGGTGGCCGTCGGGCAAGAGAAAAACTCGTCTTTCTTTCTCGAGTCGTCGCCCTGCGGTCATCGGCCAGAGAATTTCAAACTGTTCTTGGCTGATTTCGGTCTCGGCCTCGCCTCGTACTAGGCCTTGCCCGCTTTTGACGGTGAGGTAGAACTGGTTGCCTTTGTGGCGCAGACGCACTTCTTTCTTACTCTCGCTTTCAATAGCCAGATAGCCTTGATCGATGCTTTGGCGCTTGATCTCTTGGCAGTCGCTGGGAATGCGGCTCACTGTGAATTTACGTTCGATTTCTTGATTGGACATGCTGTATCTCCTTGTTAGGTTTTTAAGGTTCAACCGATTTCGACCTCTTGGTCTCATCAGCCCAAGCATCTACTTGAGTATCGGCGGGCAGTTTTTTGACTTGCCCAGGTCTTGATTTGATCAACTGTTTATTATTGATTCTATAATTTTCGTCACCTTCAACAAAGTATCTTCCAATTCGCCCTTATTCTCAATTACTACGTGCTGGCGGTGGCTCGACCAGGCTTGGCGAGTTTTTCCTTCCAGCTCCTTGGCTTCTTCCAAACCTTCCAGGCGATGCTCGTTATGGCCTTGCCCATAAAGATGAGGTTTGGCGGTAGCAAGCGATTCAAGATGGATCACGGCCTCGTATCCTTTGAGAGTCGATTCCACATCCACTTTGAATTTTTCTACAAATTCTGATTCTCCGCCGGAGGTGTAGGCGATTCCATCCAAAATGCCCCGATCGCAGATTAGCAGTTCGATGCCTTTTTCTTCGGCTATCAGCTGGTAGCTTCTTTCCAGAGAGCGCTGGACTTCTATGATGGCCGCTTGGAAAGCATCTTGCCAGTCAGCTGAAAACTTTAACTGTTTTCCGGGAGCAGGGAAGCCGCCGGAGAGAAGCAGAGTGGCCGCTTCTGGCACAACTGCTATTTTTGAGCTAAAATTTTTTTGGATGGCTTCCAAAATCGTCGTTTTGCCTGCGCATGGTCCGCCGGTTAGCACAACTTTTTTCATGGACGCCTCCTTTTGTTTTTAAGGTTCAACCGATTTCGACCTCTTGGTCTCATCAGTTCCGAAACTTATCGGAAGATCGGCGGGCAGTTTTTTGACTTGCCCGGGTCAAGAGAATTATCTGGACTTTCTGAGTTTTAAATGGAGCTCGAAGTCAGCTTCCAGTTTAGCAGCTTGCTGCTCTAGACCGGCGAACTTTAGGCTGACAGAGTAGAGTTCTTTTTGGATAGCTGTCTTTTTTGCTTCGTAGCAAGCCGGACAGCAATCTTCGGGGTAGGTGCAAGTGTAATTCTGGTTTCTTTTTGGGCTCATGTTTATTCTCCTTTTTTGTAAGGTGCTTTTTCAACTTCTTTAAAAAAACCGGCTACTTAGTGTAACCGGTTTTTATGGGGAGTCGATTTTATCAATTCTTTATATTTTTTAACCGCTTTAACTTTATCCCACATCTTACTGATGTCAGCGAAGCGGTAGAACATATCGTGAGGTCCTTCAACCGGTATCAAGTGCCTGTGGATGTGAGCCAGTGACATGCCTGATCTTAAGCCGTTTCTATCCAAAACCACATAATCTTTTATGCCTAGTTTTTTCATGAGCTGGCTGGCTATTTTGGTCAGTTGGTCTTTTTCTTTCCCCGGTTTTTCTCGGCTCAAATCCTCGATGTGAGCTTTAGGCGCTATGAGGAGGTGATGCTCGATGTAGGGATATTCGTTTAAGGTGAGGTAGTAGTTTTTGGTTTCAGCCAGTATCAACTCCGGCTTCTGTGCTTGCCAGTCGCAGAAGGGGCAGGTTCTGAACTTTTGTTTGGCGTATTGTTTTCTTAGTTTATTCATATTCTTTGTTTCTTCAAGTCCATCATATCACATCAAAAATATTTTGTCAAGTATTTTGACATTTAATTTAAAAATAGCTGTTAAACATAGATTTTTCAATCATTTTTATTATTTTCTAAAACCCCAAATATTCTTTAATTTTTAAGGAAAATTGATCTATTGACAATTTTTGTGGATAAGGGTATAATTATTATATAAATTATGTCATAAAAACCGACATTTAATTTAAATAATTTAAAAAACCTCTAAATTTAGCTAATATGCTGGTAGAACAGTATCTCCAAAATATCGGTCTTAACGATAAAGAAGCCAAATTCTATTTGGCCGGTCTGCAACTGGGTCCGTCTTCTCTTCAGGAATTGGCCAAAAATGCCGGCATTAAAAGGACAACCGGTTATGAAATTATGGATGAAATGGTTGATAAAAACCTATTTACCATGAGCCAAAGGGGTAAGCGCAAGGTTTTCATAGCTCAAGAACCTGATAATTTGCTGTTATTTTTAAAGCAGAGGGAAAATATTTTAAGCCAAATAATGCCCGATTTGGAAGCGATAAAAAATATTTCCGCCCATAAACCGGCGATCAGGATTTATGAGGGCATTGAAGGTATTAAGCAGGTTTACCAGGATATGATTAAAAAACCTGGTGAAATTTTGGCTTTAGCCGCGCCTCGGCCGATGATTGCCAAAACGATTTTAGATTACCTAACCAATCAGTGGAAACCGCTAAGGATAAAAGGCAAAATAAAAATGAGGCGGGTTAATATCAACGAGAGCGGGGAAGTGTCCAAGGATTTTACTCATGCAGAATTTCTTCATAAAATAGAAAAGGTGAAATATCTGCCCGCCGATAATTATCCTTTTTCCGTTGGCATTTATATTTATCGCCATAAAGTGGCTTTTGTTTCCTTTGCCGAAAGCGAACTGACGGCCATTATAGTGCGCAGTCCGGAAATAAGCAGTACCATGAAGATGATTTTTGAGATGTATTGGAAATAATTTTAAAATAATGATAAATAATCCGCCCGTCAAGGGCGGATTTTGATTTGACATATTTTTTATTCCCGTCTATAATTGTACCCATACCCCAGGTATGGGTAATTAATAAAAATAATTTTTGTAGCCGTGGGCAATCAAAAACAAAAAATAAATATTTCTCTTAAGAAGGCTCAAAGCCTGATTTCCAAAATAATTGCCATGCAGGCTGATAATAAATACTGCATTGATATCATGCAACAGAATCTCGCCGCCATCGGCCTCTTGAAATCGGCTCATCAAATGCTTTTGGAATCGCACTTAAACAGCTGTTTTAGAAAGGCCATGGAAACCAGCAATGAAAAAAGAAAACAGGAAATGATCAGTGAGATTTTAAAAGTTGGCAAATTAGCCAGTAAATAGATTTATGTTACAAAGAACGCATCAAAATATTATATCTATTACATCCGCAGTTGTCTTGACAGCGATAATTTTTTCTTGCCAAATTGGCATCTGGAATTCAATTTCTCCAACTCTTATTTCCCAAAGCCATCATCTTATGAATTCGATGGCTGATTGTTGCCAAACAGATAGCGGTACCAGCGGAACAACTGTTCCCAATAATGATTCCAGCCGAGGTATTTTTACTTTGCCCGATAATCGGTTGCCTCTTGTAACCATCTCTTTGTTATTTTTGCTGGCTTTCTTTGTTTTTTTCTCGAAATTGGGAAATTATGCCATTTATAGTTATCTTAAGACCATACGCATTAAGTACGGCGGTTTCAAATTATTTTATTATCTTTCCTATCTTTTCAGCTCGGGGATTCTAAATCCCAAGATTTATTGAACAATTTTTTAATTGGTTTCTTGTTATTTTAATTAATTGTTTAATTAATCTCATTTATCATTATGAGTCATAAGACTAAAAAAATATTTATCAGTGGCATGCATTGCAAGTCATGCGAAATTTTAGTTGAAGATCATCTTAAAAAAATCAACAATATTACTTCGGTAAAATCCAATCATAGAACGGGCCAGGTGGAAATATTCTACCACGGCCATGAGCCGTCAAATGGGGTTATAGAAAAAGAAGTAATAAGCGCTGGTTACCAAATGGGCCAGAAGGGTTCTTTGCCCCTGCTCTCCAGCGATTATCGCGACTACCGTGATTTATTAATAGCGGCCGCTATTTTAGCGTTGATTATTTTAGTAGCCAGCCAGTCTGGCATTGCTAGCTTAGATTTTAGTGCCGGCAAGACAGGATTGTTAGCCGCTCTCATAGTTGGTCTAGTGGCTGGCGTCTCTACCTGCATGGCGCTGGTGGGCGGACTGGTTTTAGGCTTAGCATCAAGATATGCAGAAATCCATCCCGAAGCCAGCATTAAGCAAAAATTCATACCGCATTTTTATTTTAATTTGGGCAGAATCATAGGCTTTGGCATTTTAGGCGGCGTTATTGGTTTACTAGGCACGGCTTTTCGTATGTCTTCTAATGTTCTTGGCCTTCTAACTATTATTGTCGGCGGAGTCATGATTTTTTTAGGTTTGAAATTAATAGAAATATTTCCGGCTTTAAGAAATCAGACTATTAGTTTGCCAACCTCCATAGCTAAATTTCTAGGAATCAATCGTCATGAGAAAAAATACAGTACCAGAAATGCGCTTACAGCCGGAGCTCTAACTTTTTTCCTGCCTTGCGGCTTTACCCAAGCCATGCAACTTTATGCTGTCAGTACCGGCAGTTTTATCACCGGCGGACTAGTGATGATGCTTTTTGCCCTAGGCACAGCCCCAGGGCTTTTAGGCGTGGGCGGTTTAGCTTCGATTTTCAAGGGCAGAGCAGCCAGATTATTTTTTATGACTGCCGGTTTGATGGTGATAGTTTTGGGTGTTTATAATATCACCAATGCCAGCCAATTGATTTCTTTTAAATCAGTTGACAATAAACAGATTAAAAATGTTGGAGAACCGCAAATTGTCAGAATGACACAAAGTACCAATGGTTATAGCCCGAATGTTTTTACCGTTAAGAAGGGCCAGCCGGTTAAATGGATTATTACTTCCACCAATCCCTTTACCTGCGCTGCCAGTATTATGATGCGCGAATACGGCATCAATAGAGGACTTAAGAAAGGTGAGAATATTATAGAATTCACGCCAACCAAAACTGGTGAAATAAGATTTTCTTGCACTATGGGCATGTACACCGGTAAATTTATTGTGGTTGATGATGACCAGAAATTAAATCTGGTCCCTACCGGAGACGGTTCACCAGCTCCGATAATTGCCAAGGGTTGCGGAGGTAGCGGTGGCGGTTGCGGTGGCGGGGGAAACATAACTCTGGGCGATCCCAGTAAGTCCAGCCTATCGCCGGTAGTTAAAGGCGAACAGGTTATTAAAATGTCATACACTTTAAGCGGTGATATCCAACCCAATGCTTTTAAAGTAAAAAAGGGTTTGCCGGTTAGTTTAGAAGTGGCGGTAAAAGAAAACGGCCAAGGCTGCATGAGTTCCATTACAGTTCCGGGCTTGTATAATAAGAGCGAATATTTGAAAGCAGGCAAAACTATCGTGATGAAATTCACTCCCAACCAAGCGGGTGATTACGAAATCACCTGCGCCATGGGCGTGCCGCGCGGAGTAATTAGAGTCATAAGTTAATTTTATGTCTGAAATAAAATTTAGAATCACTAATTTAACCTGCGAAGCTTGTGTTAAATTGAGCATTATGGCTTTAAAAAAAATTCCCCATGCAAGCAATATAGAAGTTGATTTAACCTCTGGCTTGGGTAAGGTTCAAAGCAGCCAAGTTATCGGCTTTTGTGAAATTGAGAAAGCCTTAGAATCGGTTGATAAAAAGGCGATAGTTTTAAATTAGTAATTTATATAATATTATGTCGGTAAAAATATTTTTGAAAATTGAAGGTATGCATTGCCAGTCATGCGAAAAGTTGATTGGCGAGAGTTTAAGCGAATTGCCTGGCATTAGAGAATCCAAAATGGATTATCCCTCTGGCACTGGCGAAATAGAAATAGACAATGATCCCGGAGATAATGTGATTTTAGGCATTATCAGTGAGGCTGGCTATAGGGCGGAAATAATTAAGAAAGAAATTCTAGAACCGTTTTCTGATCAAGCTGCCACTCTTAATAAAAAAACAGTACCTGCTGATTCGCCATTTAAAATAAAAGTCGAATCAGTAACTGAAGCAGAAGGTAGTTTCGGATCTGGTGAAGGCCGTAGTGGTTTTAAGGGCAAAGTCAAACATCGTAAAACCGGTGAATTTGAAGTGCCCGAAGGACGCGATGATATTAATAAAGCAGTTGATAATCTTTTGCATTCCAGTAATTTAAACCAATTGTTCGGTGTTTTTTCAGGTGAAAGCCGGGCTGAAACTAAAGCTAACGCTATGTCTGCTAAAATGGAAGTCATAGATAAGCCCAAATCAGTCGGCCATCAAAATAAAGATGAACGAGCGGATTTTAATATTGAAGGCATGCATTGCACTTCTTGCGCCGGATTGATTGAAAAGACGTTAAAAAAAGTGCCGGGCGTTAAATCAGCCAGTGTTAATTTTGCCGCCGAAAAGGCTAAAGTGGTCTATGATAATTCGTCAGCCACTTCTGATCATTTAATCAAAGCCATAAAAAAAGCCGGCTATAAAGCTGAGTTAGCTTCTAAAAATGATCCCGAAGCTGATCGTGGCAGAAGGGAAAAGGAAATTAAAAATTATTTCACTAAATTTTTATGGAGCTTGGTTTTAAGCTTGCCCATGCTTTATTTCATGTTGTTTGATTTCTTTAGTTTCATTCCGGGCCGCCAAATCATGCCTTATATCGGAATTATTTCTCTGCTTTTAACTATTCCAGTCCAGTTTATTATCGGTGCCGGATTTTATAAGGGCATGTGGAGCAGTCTGCGCATGAAGAGTTTTAATATGGATAGTTTGATTGCTATTGGCACTAGCACTGCTTTTTTCTACAGCCTAGCTATGTACTTGATCTATGCGACTTACAATCAAAGCTTAATCGGGCTGGGCGGGGAAAAAATACAACAGCTTTATTTTGAAACAGCCGCTTTCTTAATCACTTTTGTCACCTTGGGCAAATGGTTGGAAATAAAAGCTAAAGGCAGAACTTCTGATGCCATTAAAAAATTAATCGGTTTGAAATCAAAAACAGCCAGAGTCGTTAAAGATGGCGTGACTAAGGATATTGATATAGATGAGGTGCAACTTGATGATATTATTGTGGTTAGGCCGGGAGAAAAAATACCGGTCGATGGAATAATTATCAAAGGCCAATCGGCTGTTGATGAATCAATGCTGACTGGCGAAAGCATACCGGTGGAAAAGAATGTCGGCGATTCTGTTATTGGCGCCACTATCAATAAGCACGGCAGTTTTGAATTTAAAGCGGTTAAAATTGGCAGTGATACCGTTTTGTCTCAAATAATACGTTTAATCGAAGAAGCCCAAGGATCTAAAGCGCCTATTCAAGCTTTTGCGGATAAGATATCATCATGGTTTGTTCCGGCAGTCTTGATTTTAGCTGTTATAACTTTCATCGCTTGGTTCTTTATTTTCGGCGCCAGTTTATCTTTTGCCTTGATGGCTTTTACAGCCGTCATTGTTATCGCTTGTCCTTGCGCTTTAGGTTTGGCTACGCCTACGGCTATTATGGTTGGCACCGGCAAGGGAGCGGAGTACGGCGTTTTAATTAAAGGCGGCGAACCGCTGGAAGCGGCTTGCAAAGTTAAGGTGGTGGTTTTTGATAAAACCGGCACTCTCACTAAGGGCAAGCCGGAAGTGACAGATGTAGTAGCTTTAAGCGGCGATGAAGAAAATATCATTGCTATTTCTGCCGGCTTGGAAAAGCTTTCCGAACATCCTTTGGCCGAGGCTATCGTGCGTTATGCCGAAGAAGAAAGCATCGGTTTTGAGGAGGCTATTAATTTTAAAGCTATTCCCGGCCATGGTGTGGAGGCAGAAATAAATAATATGAAATATTATTTCGGCAATCGCAAATTAATCAACGACGTAGTAAGATTAGATACGGCCAAAATTGAGCGCAGGATGAGTAAATTAGAAAGCGATGGCAAGACAGTCATGATTTTATCTTCACAAACTGAAATACTTGGTTTGCTGGCGGTAGCCGATACTATTAAAGAAAGCAGCGCCGAAGCGGTCAAGGAATTAAATAAACGCGGTTTAGAAGTGTATATGATCACCGGCGACAACCGTCGAACGGCCGAAGCTATTGCCAAACAAGCCGGTATTTCCAAAGTGTTAGCGGAAGTTTTGCCGGAAGACAAAGCCAATGAGATTAAGAAATTGCAGCAGTCTGGCCTTAAGGTGGCCATGGTGGGCGACGGCATAAATGATGCGCCGGCTTTGGCGCAAGCTGATTTAGGCATTGCCATGGGTAGTGGCACTGATGTGGCTATGGAAGCCGGTGGCATTGTCATTATAAAAAATGATTTGCGCGATGTCCTAACAGCCATTGATCTAAGTAGGGAAACAATGGCAAAAATCAAACAAAATATGTTTTTCGCTTTGTTCTATAATGTTATCGGCATACCTATTGCGGCTCGCTTGTTTGCCTTTGCAGGCCTGGTTTTAAAACCGGAATTAGCCGGCTTAGCCATGGCTTTCAGTTCTATTTCGGTAGTGACCAATTCTCTTCTACTGCGAGGATTTAAGCCACGCAAGAAGAATTGGCTTTCCACTTTAGCCCCGTTTGTTATGGCGGCCATTTTTACTGCTGTCTTTTTGCTTTTTGCTAAATTAAGTAAAATGGAATAAATAGTGAGACAATATTTATTGAAACTAAAGGCAGACGATTGTAATATTGTCTGTCTTTAGTTTATGGTATAATACGGTTAGGTTATCTAATTATTTCTAATACAAAATTTATGTTTTATTATCAGAATTTTTATGTTATGGGCTGGATGATGATTCTTTTTTGGGTTTTGGTAATCTTAGGTTTTATCTATCTTATCAAATCGTTGGCAGGCAATACTGACAGGCAATCAGCTGGCAAGCCATTGGATATTTTAAAAGCCAGATACGCCAAGGGTGAAATAAGCAAAAAGGATTTTGAACAAATAAAGAAAGATTTAAAGAAATAAATTTATGCAATTAATCGGTGTAGCCTTAATTTTAACAGTACTGTTGTTAGCTGGCCTATGGTTTTGGTATATGAAAAACCGTTCTGGGGTTATGGCCAGAGAAGTTGATAATGTCCAGGTATTTGATATTATGGTCAAGGGTGTTTATAACCCGTCTGTTATAGAGGCTAAGCTGGGCAAACCGATTAAAATTAATTTTAATCGGCAGGAATCGGATAGCTGTTCCCAGTTTGTGAATTTTCCGGATTTTAAGATCAGGAAAGAATTGCCGGAAAATCAAATTGTAGCTGTGGAATTGAATCCGACTAAAGCGGGCGAATTTGTTTTTCTTTGTGATATGGGCATGTATCAGGGAAAATTAATAATTAAGTAGAATGCGCCAACACTATAAATATTATTTGTTATTAAAATAATAACTGCGCCAAAGTCATCTTAATTTAGAGGGGGGTGAAAAATATGATGTATTATTACAATTATATGATGGGTGGTTACGGCGGAGGCATGATGTTATTTTCCTGGATTACTTCTATTTTAGTAGTTATTCTTCTTATTTTATGTATTGCAGCGTTGTGGAAATATATTAATAAAAAATAAATATATGATCAATACAAAACATTTGATTAAAGTTTCTTTAGCTTGGACTAGCATCGTTTACATTGTTTGTTATGCTGGGGTAGTTGTTTACCCTCCGATCAGAGGATTATTTATAAAGTACTCATTGCATGCTGATGTTGTATTTAAATCTGATTTTTTCAGTTTGGGTTATTTTGTTTCTGGTTTAATAATTTGGAATATTTTAGTTATGTTAGGTGTCTGGCTTTTTGCTGCTTTGTTTAATAAAATCAAGCCATAAATAATAACCATAAAATATGCAAAAATATATCTGCCGAGTTTGCGGTGAAATCTATGATCCGGATGTAGGCGATCCAGATCATGGCGTGGCTCCGGGTACGCCTTTTAAAGAATTACCAATCGAATGGTTTTGCCCCACTTGTAAAGCTAATAGGGGCGAGTTTGATTTATATGATGATGAATAAATAACAAATAACTATACTATGGATAGCAAAAACGAAACTTCAAATGTGGGCAGTTTAATCAATACCCATATCCCGGAATGTGAAATAGAAGTGTATCACAGGGAAGAATTTAAAAAAATAAAGCTATCGGATTATCAGGGCAAGTGGCTGATCCTTTTCTTTTATCCGGCCGATTTCACTTTTGTCTGTCCAACCGAGTTAGAGGAAATGGCGCAAAATTATGAGCAGTTTATAGAACTGGGAACGGAAATCATAAGCGTCAGCACCGATAAGGTTTTTTCCCACAAGGCTTGGCATGATACTTCGCCAGCCATAGGAAAAATAAATTTTCCCATGGCGGCCGATCCCACCGGCGAATTAACCAGGGCCTTGCGGGTTTACATAGAAGATACCGGGTTAGCTTTAAGAGGAACGTTTCTTATAAATCCTAAAGGCGTGATTAAAGCCATGGAAATAAACGATAACAGCATCGGACGCTCGGTTCAAGAATTGATCCGAAAACTACAAGCGGCTATTTTTGTGGACAAGCATGGCGATCAAGTTTGTCCGGCCAGCTGGCAACCGGGAGGAAAAACTTTAAAACCCGCCATTGATTTGGTGGGCAAGATATAAGCATTTAAAAAATCTGTTCCCATAGTCGGAATGGATTTTTTGTTTTAGAGAAAAATAAGCTATAATATATAGGTCTTATGTCAAGAGAAAAAGAACCAAAAATTTGGGAACCAATAGATTTTGCCGTTTATTTGAAATTCATCAAATGGCCGGTTATTGTCGCTTTGGTTTTGGAAATAGCTTTTCGTTTCTGGTCCCTTAAATTGGGCGCCGGCTTGTTTTTTGAACAAGTGGAAATAATCTCTTGGATAATCCGCTTAGGCGCTTTTGTTAATATTGCCATCAGATCGGCCAAAAATTTCGGACTTAGCATACCCATAGCTATCGTCTCCGGAGTTTTAAGCGGCTTCATCATCGGCTTGGCTATAGCGCTCTTTAGGTTTATGGATGGTTTTAAGCTTTGGAAATTTTTCAATCTTATTACCGAAACAACTACTGTGGCCGTGGTTGGATCACTAGTGGCCATATTCATAATTTATGCTTCTAACATTAAAAAATAATTAACTAAAAACATTATGGCTCAAACTAAAAAAATAACCCAAGAAGAAAAAATTTGGGGCGCTCTAAGTTATCTGTGGATTTTATCTGTGGTGGCTTTGGCGGCCAGGAAGAATAACGATTACGTGCGTTTCCATGCCAATCAGGGATTTTTGCTATTTATTCTGTCTCTCTTTTTCTGGTTTCCGATTTTTGGTTGGATTTTAGTCGTTATAGTAACGATTCTGGCGGTCATCGGCATCTTAAAATCACTGCAGGGCGAAGAATGGTCACTGCCAATTTTAGCCGGATCGGCTAAAAAAATCGGTGGTTGGTTTATTAAAACCATCAAACTTTAATTAAATTATTTAAGCCATGAAGCGGACTAAAATAGTTGCTACAATCGGACCGGCCAGCGAAAGTAAAAGCATGATGGAAAAACTTATTTCTGCCGGCCTGAATGTCGGCCGTCTTAACTTTTCCCACGGCACTTATAAAAGCCATGAAGTGTTAATCAGTCATTTAAGGGAAGTGGCTAGAAAAATGAAAGTTGATATTGCCATTATGCAGGATCTTCAGGGCCCCAGAATCCGTATTGGCGAGGTGGCGCCAGCGGGCATAAAAGTCAGCAAAAGCAAAACAATTGTTCTGGTGCCGGAAAAACAGGCTCTGCCGTCAAAAACTCCAAATTTATACATACCCATACAATATCCGACTTTGTATCGCGAGATTAAGGTGGGCCATCCGATTTTAATTGATGATGCAACCATTGAACTCGAAGTCACAAAAATAAAAAACAAGGCTATTTACGCCAAAGTGGTTACTCCCGGTGTCATTAAAACGCACAAGGGCATGAATTTTCCTAAATCCGCTATTAGGTGTCCGGCTATTACCAGCAAGGATTGGCAGGATTTGGATTTTGGCGTTAAAAACGGCTTGGATTTTGTGGCTTTATCTTTTGTTAAAGATGCCACCGATATCATAAAATTGCGCAAAAGAATATTCTTGCTGGAAAATAAATACCATCGCAATAAAGCGGAGAGCCATTATCAACTAGAGAAGCCCAAAGCCAAAGGAAAAATCGGCGGCGTGCATATGAGGATTATTGCCAAAATAGAAAGGCGCGAAGCCGTGGATAATTTTGATTCTATTTTGGAAGTGGCCGACGGCATTATGGTGGCGCGCGGCGATTTGGGCATTGAAATGCCTTTTGAAGATCTGCCCCTGGTTCAGAAAAGGATTATTGATAAATGTCGCAAGGCTGGCAAACAGGTGATCGTGGCCACCCAAATGCTTGATTCCATGATTAGGAATCCTTTGCCGACCAGAGCCGAAGTTTCCGATGTGGCCAATGCGATTTTAGACGGCTCCGATGCTATTATGCTTTCCGGTGAAACGGCCAGCGGCAAATATCCGCTTAAGGCTGTCCAAACCATGACCAAAATCGCTGCCGAGGTGGAAGAAAGATTGATTGAAGAACAAGAGCTTAAAGAAGGCGAATTTAAGAATTTAAGTTCTATCACTCAAATCATGAGCTTTATGGCCCAGGATTTGGCCGAAGATGTGGCTCATGCCAAACTTATTGTTTGCGCCACCACTTCTGGTTTTACGGCCAGAAATATTTCCCGCTTTAGATCCAAGGTTCCGGTGATAGCCATAGCGCCGGCCAAAATGACAGTCAATCAAATGAGTTTAAGCTGGGGCGTGGATGCTTATTATGTGCCGTTTACTTCTTCTTTCGATATTTTGCTCAAGAAAATAAAACAAGTCTTATTAAAGCATAAACTAGTGGAGGTGGGCGATACCATCGTGGTGGTGGCCGGTCATCCCTTTGGTTTCAAGGGCCAGACTAATTTGATCAAAGTGGAAGTTATTTAAAATTTTTTTAAAATAAAAAAGCTCAAGCCTGGTACGCTTGAGCCTTAAATTGAGAAGAGAGTTTTTTTAATTTACAGTATTCTGGTTCTCTAAATCATTTTGAAATTTTTTAGCCAAAAGGCTATTTTCCGCATAGTTAAAATCCACCGCGTCCACTAGTAGCCAGGTAGTAAACCAAAGCAAGGCTAAAAGAAAATCAATACTGTTTACTTTAATATTATGGCTATCAGGGATACAGATAAGTACGATAAAACTTAAGATTAAAAATATTCCGACTAGTCTATGGAAAATAAGCCAAGGCTGATTTAAAATCATTGTTAATTTAACCAGTACCGAACAAGCCATGGTTATCATCAGTAAAACAGCCAACACACTAACTAGCATCTGGCTGAAAGGCATCAAATATTCCAAATCTCGTCTGGCTTCAACTTGCGAAAAACCGAAAAGATTAAGATAAACTAAAATGCCTACAGCCAAAGCGATAAAACCGGTTACCTGACGCAAGTTTATTTTCATTTTTATTCTCCTTCTGTTGTGTGAAATGGCATCAATGGCTGGGTGAGTATATCGGGCGCGCTTGCCCTTTGGGCGGCGTTTGTAAATTGATTAGCCAAGTTCGTGAGACCTTTGGGAATATTAGGTAAACATCCTCTACGTAGTAAACTTAAGGCGCACACGATACCAAATACTTGTTTTCCTGTTAGCTCTATCGTATAAATCTCATTCATTTGGTTTTTCTCCCTTTATGCCAGCGGTTGTCTATATCTAAGATGTATTCCAAAATCACCAAACCGATGAAAGATGCCGAGCCGGTAATGAGCCAGCCGCCAAAAGTAGTTCGGTCAAAGCTCAAGATGCCGTCTAGGATAATCTGATGGTCAATGATAATCGGCGCCAAAATGAAACTTAAAATCAAGAAAACTCCATATTGGATGAGTTTGATTTTCAACACTATTTCTCCTCTAGTTGTAAGGTGCTCTTCAGGAACTTCTCTTAACTTAAAAATCTATCATATAAACATATTTTTGTCAATAATTTAACCCACCATTATGCCCAGCAAGAACATTCTTTGGTTCAATCAAACCACGATTAAAGATATCCCCAAAGTCGGCGGCAAAAACGCTTCTTTGGGAGAGATGTATCAAAAATTAACAGCCCAAGGCGTTAGAGTGCCAAGTGGCTTTGCGGTTACCGCTTTCGCTTACAATGATTTTTTACGTTATTCTAAAATAAAAAAAGACGTCTTTGCTATTTTGAAAAAAACCACCAAAGATAATTTATCAGAGAGCTCTAAGGCCATAAAGCGCTTGATTTTGAAATCAGAGTTTTCTGACAAGTTAAAAGACGATATTTCCCTGGCTTATAAAAAATTATCCGCCCAATACAAAATGGCCAGGGCGGATGTGGCCGTTAGGTCATCGGCTACCGCCGAAGATCTGCCCACCGCTTCTTTTGCCGGCCAGCAGGAATCTTATTTGAATATTTCCGGCGATCAGCAGTTGTTTTTAGCCATTAAAAAATGTTTCGCTTCGCTTTTCAGCGATCGGGCTATTTCTTATCGCATTGATCAAAAATTCAAGCACGAAAAAGTGGCTATTTCCGTGGCCGTGCAGAAAATGGTTAGAAGTGATTTGGCCACCTCGGGCGTGATGTTTACCATAGACACCGAAAGCGGCAACAGCAATGTCATTTTAATCAATGCCGCCTACGGCTTGGGCGAATACGTGGTTAAGGGCAAAGTTAATCCGGATGAGTATTATGTTTTCAAAGAAACTTTAAACAAAGGTTTTAAGCCGATAACTTCCCGGCAAATCGGCGACAAGGCCAGCAAACTGGTTTATAGCCACAATCCTCAATTTCCCACCAAGGATCAAAAAGTAGAGCCGTCTTTAAGATTGAAATATGCCTTAAGCGATAAGGAAATTTTAATACTGGCCAAATGGGGAGTGATTATAGAAAAGCATTACAAGCGTCCCATGGATATCGAATGGGCCAAAGACGGCCAGAGCGGAAAATTATTTATTGTTCAGGCGCGTCCGGAAACCGTGGGCTCACAGAAAAATTTAAATGTCTTGGAAGAATATCATTTTTTGGAAAAAACCGGCGAGCCGATTCTGTCGGGCGATAGCGTGGGCGTAAAAATAGGCGCCGGTCTGGCTAGGGTAATAAAAAGTCCCAGCCAATTGAATCATTTTAAAGAGGGCGAAGTTTTGGTAGCTGATATGACCGATCCCGATTGGGAACCGATTATGAAAAAAGCTTCGGCTATCGTTACCAATGCCGGAGGACGCACTTGCCATGCGGCCATAGTTTCGCGCGAACTGGGCGTGCCTTGCGTGGTGGGTACACATGGAGCCACCAGAAAAATAAAAACCGGACAAGCCATAACCGTTTCTTGTTCCGAAGGCGAAGTGGGCAAAGTTTATAATAAAAACATAAAATTTGAAATCAAGCGTACCAATTTAAAGAACTTGTCTAGGCCAAAAACTAAAATCATGATGAATGTCGGCAATCCTTACGCCGCTCTGTCTTTCTCTTTTATCCCCTCCGATGGCGTGGGACTGGCCAGGGAAGAATTTATTATTTCCAATTACATCAAGGTTCATCCCCTGGCTCTTTTGAACTTTTCTAAATTAAAAGATGAAAAAGCCAAGAAGGCCATTGAGGCTTTAACGGCCAATCATAAAAACAAGCCTCAATTTTTCGTTGATAAGTTAGCCGAAGGCGTGGGCATGATTGCCGCCGCTTTTTATCCCAAGCCGGTTATTATCCGCTTGTCCGATTTTAAATCCAATGAGTATGCCAATTTAATCGGCGGGGCGCAGTTTGAACCCATTGAACCCAATCCTATGATCGGCTGGCGCGGAGCTTCAAGATATTATTCCGATAAATACAAGAAAGCTTTTATTTTGGAATGCCAAGCGCTTAAAAAAGCCCGAGAAGAATTCGGCCTTAAAAATATAAAAATCATGATACCGTTTTGCCGGACAGTGGCAGAAGGCAAGCAGGTGATCGGTATTTTAAAAGATCACGGTTTAAAACAAGGCCAAGACGGCTTAGAAATATATGTGATGTGCGAGATTCCTTCCAATGTGATTTTGGCTGATGAATTTTGTAAAATTTTTGACGGTTTTTCCATCGGTTCAAATGATCTAACCCAATTAGCTTTAGGTGTGGATAGGGATTCCGAATTGGTGTCGCATGTTTATGATGAAAACAATGAAGCGGTTAAAAAACTGATTGCCCAAGTGATAGTCGTCGCCAAAAATCATAAAAGAAAAATCGGCATTTGCGGACAAGCGCCTTCCGACTTTCCCGACTTCGCCCGCTTTTTAGTGCGTCAGAAAATAGACAGCATTTCCCTGGTTCCCGATACGGTGATCAAAACCACTTTGGCTATTCTCTCAGAAGAAAAGCGCGGCCGGAAGCCCAGAAAAAATAGGAAATAATTGCTCTTGATAGCTTCGGGCTGATTTGCTATAGTGTCGGTAGCGTTTAATTTATTCTTCTTTGGTTTAGCAGAACAGAAAGGAAAAAATAATGATCAGGTTAACCATTGGCGACGATTGTATTGGCTGTGGCACTTGCGAGCAAATATGTCCCCAAGTATTCAAGATAGTGGAAATTGAAGGCCGATTTATCTGTCAAATACAAGAAGTTGATTTTGACGCTTTCCTGGCTGATATCGATGAGGCTATTGAATATTGTTCTACAGCCTCGATTATTAAAGTAATCTCGCAGCAGCTGGTGGAAGTCTGAATTTTGTACATTTATAATGTTGCTGCCCGAATACCCCTGGCTTTTAAGCCAGGGGATGAAGGGCAGTGTGAGGAAAGATACGTCGGCGGAGCCGACACCTTCCATTTGAAACCGCCCAGATACCCCGCTCTTTAGAGCGGGGGCGGGTTCATTATTATTTCTATTTGGCTGTTTGGTTAAAGCCGGAAACGGCGGCTACCACATAGGGTTGACTTTTAATTCATCAGATGCTAAGATGGTGGTTGTCGCTTACATCCATAGAAAGGAGGATTAAGCGGTATCGCAAGGCGGATTTTATCTTCATTTTCTTGTGGATTTATAAAACATCCAGCCAAAAAGAAGGAGATATCTTGAATGGCTTTAAGCAGTACCAAGAAAATAGCCATCCAGTATCAAGACGGTGCCGGAATTCAAAGAGTGAAGAATTGCGGTAATGCAGCCAGCGTTCGCGAATGTATTACCTGGCTAAAACGCGAGGGATTTAAATTCCTTGGCAAGGAAGTTGTCGCAGGCGGAGTTGGCGCTAAAACAATAGGGGCCAGACAAATCAAACATAAAGTCGCAATCTAAAAATAAACATCAATCAGAGCTTCTTTTTAAGAAGCTCTTTCTTTTTTATCTGTTAAAAGTTAAAATAGAGTTATGAATTTCCTCCATTTTTATCAACCCAACCCTATTTTTTTAAACTTAGGATTCATCCAAATCCGGTGGTATGGCGTTTTTGTTTCTTTGGCCATACTAGCTTGTTTATTTTTGGCTCTTAAGCTGGCTAAAAAACAAAATATAAGTTCGGATCAGATTTACGATTTGGCTATTTGGCTGGTTGTAGGCGGAGTTGTCGGCGCTCGTCTTTATGAAGTTTTTGTAATTAATTGGTTTTATTACGCCGGTAATTTATGGGCGATTTTTAAAATTTGGCAAGGAGGCCTAGCCATACATGGAGCTCTTATCGGCGGAGCCATAGCTGTAGTTTTCTGGTCTAAGAAAAATAAACATGATTTTTGGCAACTGGCTGATTTGATAGCGGTAGTTATGCCTTTGGGCCAGGCTATTGGCCGCTGGGGCAATTATTTTAATCAGGAATTATTCGGCCGTCCCACTACTTGGCCTGTCGGCCTTTCCATAGCCGAAAATAATCGGCCCCTGGGCTTGGAAAATTATTCTTATTTTCAGCCCGTATTTTTATATGAATCAGTGCTTAATTTATTTTTATTTTTTGGCTTGCTTTTTGTATTCAAAAAATTAAATTCTTCTAAAGGCACTGTAGCTGTTTTATATCTTTTAGGTTATTCCGTTATTCGTTTTTTTATGGAATTCGTGCGCCTGGATCCGACGCCGGTTTTGTGGTGGTTGCGTTTGCCCCAACTGGTGAGCTTGGTTATTTTTGTTTTGGCGGGTTTATTTTTAGTGAGGAAAAAAGCCATTAACTTTTTATTTGGCTAGTGGTATAATTAAAACATTATTTAAAGCCTATAAATTTTATAATTATGAAGTTTAATAAAGTAAAACATCTACTCTCTTTAATTTGCCTTTTAACCATTTTGGCGGTGCCGGTTTTAACCCAGGCCCTGCCATTGGATAATCCCTTAGGCCCTGGCGTTACCTTTGAAAAAGCGGTTAGCAATGTTATCAATGCGGCTTTGGGCGTGAGCGGTGTTTTGGCTTTAATCGCTTTTATTTATGGCGGCGTAACTTGGATGATTTCCGGCGGCGATACCAGCAAGATACAAAAAGGCCGGGCGATGATGACTTGGGCGGTTTGGGGCATTGTTATAATCTTCAGTTCTTATGCCATTTTAAACTATATTTTCACCGCTTTAGTGGGTGGCGGAGGATCCGGTGATACTTCGGCTATAAACCCAACTGATTAAATAATAACTGTTTTAATTATTAAAAAGCGTCATTTGGCGCTTTTTTTGTTTAAATTTAGACGTTTATCTATAAAGGTTATTTTTAGGGAAATGGCCTATTTTACCTCTTGACAAAAAATGATAGATGTGCTATAATATGGTTGTTAAGGTTCAAGCAGTTTGAGCTGAGAACTTTACAACCTAAACGAAGAAAAATAAAAAAACGATAAGGAGACGACCCATGGCTGATGACAACGATGAATATGAAGACTCCGGAGGGAAAAAACAAGGCGGTAAGAAACCGCCTAATTTTCCTAAGTGTCCGCAGTGCGGGACAAGGCCGCTCCCTAAGAACAGGGATGCTTGTCTAGTCTGTCAACCGATTTATCGGATTGACGCCGATCTGACCAGAGGCGAAAGCCAATGGCAGATCCTGGTCCAGACTTACAAAAATGGCAAGCAGACGAAAGTCTTGTTTGCTATGGATGTGTCCGGACAGGATATTCAGCTTATTAAAGTTGACGACGGCTGTTGGCAGGAGGAAGGCGTGGCTATTATCCCGCTGGACTTCTGCGACAAGAGTTGCACTGCCGGCTTCCACATTGTTGGTGGAGCGGCAGATATCCGTGAATTTGAGATTCCGGCTGAGACACCCGTCAAATTCAAACCGGTTAAGCCCGAAAAGAATGCGGGCTTTATGGCTAACTTGTTGAAAGGATTGAAGAAATGAAGATTATTGGTTGTGTCGTGACGATTATAGTCGGCCTGGCGCTGACTAGTATTTTGTATTACTATTTGTCTTTGTATCGCGAAGCACCCTGGACCTACTTCTATTATTTTGAGAGGCCATTAATTTGGATACTTGTGGCACTTGTATGTACTTGTATCTTGAGTCGAACGGCTTCTGATTGGGTTGGGATGTTTATTGGCAACTGGATTCGTGCTGGTGGCTTCTGGGCGTTTTGGACCAAGAATAATACCTTTGGTGTTACTTGGGTGGTGATAGCTGTTATTCTTACCTGGAATGCTATCGCCTATGGTCCTGGTAGTTCCAAGGCTGATTGGGTTAAAATCCAATATGATGCCAAGGGATTAATTGTCGAGGCTGTTAGCCAGCCAGAAGACCAAAGCACCGTCGGTGGTATTAAGGGAACTGTCAATTATCTAGCCCAAGGGTTCTTGGGCAAAGATGTGATAGCTTCCGGAGACGAGGCTAAAAAAGTGGAATCGCTATTGCCCCGCCTAGCCCAAGCGTTCTTGGGCAAAGATGTGATAGATCCCAAGGGAGGC
>JAUSEE010000008.1 GCA_030650095.1 Candidatus Buchananbacteria bacterium | reverse complement strand
ACAATTTCCATCACTCAAAGATCCAAGGATCTAATAAACCAAGCTTTAGATTCTGGGCGTGTTTCCAGCGGAAAATATGTCAGAGAGTTTGAGCAAAGATTTGCCAAATTGATTGGAGTCAAAGAGGCGGTGGCCTTGAGCAGCGGAACCGATGCCGACGTTTTAGCTTTGGCGGTTTTGCACGACTTTGGAGCAAAAAGAGGAGATGAAATAATCCTGCCGGCTCTTTCTTTTGTGGCGACGGGAAATGCTGTTTTGCACGCCGGTTTTAATCCGGTCTTTGTTGACATTGAAAGAGAAACATTAAATATTAACCCTAAAAAAATAGAAGAGAAGATAACTGAAAAAACTAAAGCAATTCTCCCTGTTCATTTAATGGGCAAGCCCGCAGATATGGATGCGATCAATGAAATAGCTAAAAAGCATCATTTATACGTTATCGAAGATGCGGCCGAGGCCTACGGAGCAGTTTACAAAGGAAGAAATGTCGGCACCTTGGGCGATATGGCTGCTTTTAGCACCTATCTTGCTCATATGATCAGCAGCGTAGAGGGAGGAATGGTAGCGACCAATAGGGCTGATTTCGCTGAGATTTTAAGGTCTTTAAGGTCTCACGGTCGGGCTTGCGATTGTAAAATATGCGTATTGAATACCGCCTCGGCCTTTTGCCCCAAGAGATTCCAAGACGGAGAAGATATCAGGTTTATTTTTAAAAGAATAGGTTATTCTGCCAAAATGAACGAATTAGAAGCGGCAGTTGGCCTGGGAAACTTAGATATTTATGATGAAATTTTAGCCAAGCGCCGCCAAAACTTATCGAGCTTAACGGAAAAATTTAAAAAATTTGAGCCCTATTTAACCACCATTAAAAAAGGAAAAGATGAAGAAATAGGACCTCACGCCTTCCCCATAATTTTGAAAGAAAAAGTTCCTTTTACCAGGAATCAATTAGTGGATTATTTAGAAAAACAAGGTGTTGAGACGAGAAATTTGTTTTCTTCAATACCGACTCAGTGTCCTGGTTTTTCTTTCTTGGGGCATAAATTGGGCGATTTTCCCAACGCCGAATACATCGGGAATAATGGTTTGCACATCGGAATCCATCAGGGCATAAATGAAGAGGGCATAGATTATGTTATCGAAGTTATAGATAAATTTTTAGCTGCGTATAAAAAATAATCATGGTTAAAGTATTAAAAACAAAATTAAAAGGAGTTTTGCGGATTTCCCCCGGTATTTTTAAAGATTTCCGGGGAGAATTTCTTGAAACCTATAATGAGAAGTTTTATAAAAAAAACGGGATCGGCGTTGATTTTGTGCAGGACGATATTTCCATTTCAAAAAAAGGCGTACTCAGGGGAATTCACGGAGACGCTAAAACCTGGAAATTGATTTCATGCTTATATGGGAAATTATTTTTTGTGGTAGTAAATTGCGCCAAAAATTCTAAAGATTTCGGCAAATGGCAGTCGTTTAATTTATCTGACGCAGATAAACAGCAAATATTAATACCGCCAAAATACGGCAATGCTTATCTGGCTCTAACTGAAAAAGTTATTTTCAGCTATAAACAATCCGCTTACTATGATTCAAAAGGACAATTTAGCTACAAATGGAACGATCCAAGATTTAATATCAAATGGCCGATTAAAGCCCCTATTTTATCAAAAAGAGATAAGTTTGGCCGCTATGTCTAACAAATTAATCAAATTATTAAAAGAAAGGGCTTGGTGGGTGAGAAAAGAAACGATAAAAATCCACGGAATTTCTCCGGACACCCGGCTGGCTTCGTCTTTGTCCGATGTTGAGATATTTACGGCTTTATATTATGGAAAAATATTAAAGTATAGCCCTAAAGACAGCCAATGGGAGAAAAGAGACAGATTTATTATTTCCAAGCCGCATGGAGCAATCTCTCTATACCCCATTTTGGCTGATCTAGGTTTTTTAAATAAAAGAGAATTAAAGCGAGTGGGTGAAAACGGCTCTTTATTGGGCGGCATTCCCGACACCACTATCCCCGGGTTTGAAACTATTAACGGCGCCTTAGGGCACGGCTTAGGCGTTGCTTGCGGCATGGCTCTGGCTTTAAAAAAGAAAAAATCAAAATCAAAAGTATTTGTTTTATCGGGCGACGGAGAGCTATTTGAAGGAGCGGTTTGGGAAGCTATTATGTTCGCCAGCCATCATAAATTGAATAATTTGATATTGATTGTTGATAATAATAAAATTTCCATGCTTGATTATTGTAAAAATACCATTGATTTAATTCCTCTTGAAAAAAAATTCCAAACTTTTAAATGGCAAGTTAGAACAGCGGACGGTCATAATATCCAAGAGGTTTACGATTCATTGAGAGAATTAAAAGAAGAAGGGGGCGATTACCCCAAAGTATTAATTGCCAACACCGTTAAGGGCAAAGGAGTCCCCCAATTAGAAAATGATGCCTTGTGCCACATCAGGTCGTTAAAACAAGGAGAAGTTATTAATGCCATTAAAAATTTAGGCAAGGTATGAACAATAACCAACCAAAGGCGATGAGAGATGTTTTTATTGAGAAAGTTTATGAAAAAATGCGTAAAAATAGCATGATTTTTTTCTTGTCAGCCGATCTCGGCTCCCCCGCTCTTGATAAATTAAGGAATGATTTTAAAGACAGATTTATAAATGTGGGGATTGCCGAACAAAACTTGATAAATGTCGCAACCGGTTTGGCCTTGGAAGGTTATGCTGTCTATGCCTACGGCATAGCTCCCTTTGTAACCATGAGGGCTTATGAACAAATAAGGCAGAATTTATCCATTTCTTCCCAGATAAAACCCGTTAACGTCAATATTATAGGGGTAGGGGCCGGATTAAGCTACGATGTTTCCGGCCCATCCCATCACTGCTTGGAAGATATCAGCATTATGAAACTTCTGCCTAATTTTATGGTTTTCTCGCCAAGCGACTGGAAATTAGCCGAGTATTTCGTTGATTATTCGATTAATATAAAAATGCCCAAATATTTAAGATTTGACGGCCGGCCCTTGCCCTTAATATATGAAAAAATAAATGACGCCATTTTTAAAAAAGGGTTTCACGAGCTGTTAAAGGGCAAAAAGGTTTGCCTGGTGTCTACCGGCTTTATGACCCACCGGGCCTTAAAAGTTGCCAAGGAGCTTCAAGGTATCGGGGTTATTGATGTCTTTATGTTAAAACCCTTAAACGAAAACTTATTATTTAAGGCCCTTAAAAAATATAAGTACATTATTACGATTGAAGAGGGTTTTATAAATAACGGAGGATTAGACAGTTTAATATCAAAAATACTCCGCAATCATCGGTCCGGTATCAGGGTCAAGAATATGGGTTTTAACGATAAGCATGTTTTTGAAGTGGGGGACAGGGATTATCTGCATAGATTAAATAATTTAGACGAAAATAGTATTATTAAGATTATAAAAGAGTGGACTAAGCAATGATTATGCAAAATATAATTAACCCCCACACCAATCTCGGCAAAGTTTATAAGTTACCACTATCCATAAGGCGAAGCCGCCTTACGGCTTACAAAAGTGGTAATTCAACAACCACTGCAAAGATTGGTGTGGGGGTAAAAAAAACCGTAATTTTAGCTGGCGGGAAAGGGGAAAG
>JAUSEE010000052.1 GCA_030650095.1 Candidatus Buchananbacteria bacterium | reverse complement strand
CCCTGCATTAAATGACGGAGTATCTCTACTTTAGCGGTATAGCTTTTGCCAGCTCCCGATTGGGCAAAAAGAATACTGTTAGCATTAGGCAAGGCAAAACGGTCGAGAATGACTATAGAGCTGTTTGATCGATTGATGCCGTATAAAACACCGGAATCGTGAACAAGGTCCGAAGAAATAAAAGGCAAGGTCAAGGCGGCTGAAGAGCTATCAAGGTTGCGCTTCTGTGCCAATAAATCATCGCCTCTGGGTAAAACCGATTGCAGTCCTTCTATCTGTTGGAATATGGCCGGCTTGGAATAAAAAAGACGCATTGCCAGCACTGTTTCCAAAAGTTTAATCGTTTTCTCCAATTCTGCAAGCGTTTTAGCCGATAAAGTAATGTATAAGGAAATTTGAAAGAGATTTTCTTGTCCTCGTTGGATCTTGTCCCGTAATTCGGTAGCTGATTCCAAGGGATCAAGAAGCTCCGATCCGATGATTTTGCCGTCTCTTTCCATCGCTCTTTTAGTCGAAGTAAGCTCGGTAATTTTTCGATTCAATTTAGGCAAAGCCAAAGTAGCTTCAATCGGCTCGATATGATAAGAAATATCAACATTGTGATTAAAATTGATAAGATGATTTAACCAGCCGCTGGAAGCAGTGTAGGGATAGCCAGAAATAAAGAGTGTTTTTACATATTTTCCGTCGATATTCAAATAGTCCCTTTGCTCTTCTAACCCGGAGTAAGTAATAAAATCGAGCTGGTCTTGTTCGCCAAAATGAAAAGCAAGGGCTTTCAGTTTTTTTTCCCGATTTGCCCGCGAACGTCTTACTCTTCTTTTTATCCTAGAATAAATTGTTTCCATTAGTTTGCCTCACAATTTCCTTTGTTAAAGGTTGCGTTTTTGCTTGCTCGGGTCGATAAAAGCTATAAAATAAGTCGAGGATTTCAAGACTATTAAGCGACCTCGCTGTCATTCCTAGTTTTTCCAGCCCCTTAATAATAATTTCCTGTTCAAGTTGAAGCTGTTCTTTGGCCAAATAAAAATCGTCTGTTTTATTCTCATAAGGAATAACTAAATAGAAGCGTCGAGATAAAATTTTGTTTCCGGCAACTAATTTTTTAATAAAGTTGCTATAATGGTCTAACTGTTTGCGGTAAACATCTAATTTTTCCTCGGTTCGAGAAGCCCGCAACTCTTCTAAATAACGGTCAATATCCAGTTCTCGGACTCTAATAAGAATCTGAATAGGCGTAGTCAAACTATTAAGAAAAGATTGGAAAGTATCAATAATAACGTCTTGCTCGGCAGCGCTTTGAAGCTCGAAATTTAATGATGATGTGGCCAAAATTAAACGATAACGATTATTCGGCAGGATCAAAATACCGTCTCTGACCTCTTTAATCCCAATTTGACTACGAGCAGAACCCTTAGTCTTTATTCGATTTAAGGGAAACATCGATACCTCCTTTCTTGGCTAATTTTAAAGAAAGGCTAAGCGAGGGATTTTCGAGAAGCTGGTTGATATGGGTTTCTTCGGACGGTGCTAAAGTTTCATAAGTCTTTTTGGTTTTTTCTTTTATTGGTTTTTTAGAAACATTCGATGATGATAACATTTGCATGCTACTGTCACGCCCAGTTAAATCATTCTTGATAAAAATGTATTTTCTCGGCCTAAAAAGAAAACGTAAATAAATTATCAGCCAGTCGGCGACAATCTTTCCGCGAAAACGAATTGCCAGCCCCCCAAAGAAAAGATACTGCAGTCCAATAAAAACTAATTTAGTTACCCCGAAATGCATTTTCGGCGGGAAAATAACATAGATTGCCGCGCTAATAAACAAAGGTATAACTAAAAGAACGATTTGGGCGAAAGTTAAACTCCCGGCAATACGGTCTTCGACAGTAGTAATTTGTGCTGGAACAACTGTTGTTCTCATACTGACCTCCTCGCTGCTCTTACTTCCTTGACGGCCGTAGCTTTACTTGCTGATGTCGCCGAATTAGTGCTTATAACATTAATAATTTGGCTGGCAACTTTCTTTAAAGCGCCTGTTGTTTGTGACGTTAACGCTAATTGCGTACCAACAGCGGTACTTTTAAGAAGAATTGTCAACATGGCAATGCCAATTAAAACAGAAATAATCGGGTTGGCTCCAATTTGTCCGGGAGCTGTTAAAAAAGCTGACGCCAGCTGGATGATAACCACGTGAACAAACATTATAAATATCGTTACAAAATAAACATTGATGGCATTTTCGGCAAAAGAAGTCATTCTGGGAATGAGCCACAATAAACAAACAAGCGGTGAAATTACCGCTCCGAAAGCCAAAATCATCAAGCGGCTGATATAAAAAAGAAGTAAGACTACGGCTAAGATTACAAAGATGACCATAAAAATTAAGGTCACTAAGGCGGTTGTGCCACTGACTAAAGCCACCGGATCAAAAGCATTTAAAATCCAAGCTTGTCCCAAGCCACCGGTAGCATGCAAAACTGCATTTACCATTACCTGGCAAAGCTGGACTATCCAATCGATGATAAATATCGAAATATTAGCCATCAAAAAGGAAAGGCCGATTCTTGGCAAAAGTTCTTTTAAAGTCAATTCTTCAAAACCGAAAGTTGAAGCGCTCATCACCCTAAATCCAAGCAAGGCAATAACTAAGGCGTATAAAGAATCGGTTATGCCTAAGATTACCAGCCAGAAGTTAAAAACGACTGAATTGGTTGACAAAGACGGAGTACTGGTAAGAAACCAGGTAATACCGTCCATTATCGGTTTAGTTATTGATTGGACAATGTTTTGCAAAAATCCGGCGATGGCATCCAATAATACTTTAGTAAGTGTGCCGCTTTGTTCGACTGGCTGAATTGGCGCTAAATTCAAAGCCGTGCCAACTCCGCTGGA
>JAUSEE010000042.1 GCA_030650095.1 Candidatus Buchananbacteria bacterium | reverse complement strand
TCTTATTAGTTTTTGATAAGTATATCAATCTCAAAATTCTATCTCCTTAAAAATGCTTCTTTAGGAGATAAACTGGAAGCTCTTCTAGAGGGTAAAAAGCCAGAGATCACTCCAATAAATGCGGATGTGAGGATAATCAATAAAACAAACCAAAATGGGGTAATAAATAAATCAAATGGTTCACTGCCAAAACGTTTCGCTAAAACATTTAATACAAAATTAACTATGGCCCCAGCCCCCATACCTAAAACAATACCCACAGCTCCACCAGCCGTACCCATAATGAGTGATTCCATCAAAAATAAATTACGTATATCACGATCAGTTGCGCCGATAGATTTCATCACGCCCACTTCATAAGTCCTTTCCATAAAAGAAACAATCATAGTGTTAAACATACCCACAGCAGACACAGCCAGAGCTGTCACCCCGAATACTCCGAGAACAATCGTAAAAATTTTGAGAATTTTTTGAGATTGATTGACTAAATCTAATTTAACTGAAACCAGAAAACCTTTTTCGGTCAATAAATCCTTAACCCGACCAACAGAATCGGCATCTTTGGCTTTCGCCAGAAAACTTTTATATGTCGGAGGCGGAGAAGATAAAGAATTAGCCGGCACAAGCACTAATGGAGATTCATTTTCATTGGTAATAAAACCCAGGATAGGCAGAGGCTTCACTATTTTCACTTCTTTGGCTGTGCCATCGGGATTTTGATAATAGGCTTTAATGGAAACAAGTTTCCCGAGAGATTCTATGGTCACAGGCAAATTTATAAGCTTGGCGCCTTGAGCTGATAAAACAACCCCAGGTTCTGCGTCAGTAAATTCCTTGCCTAAATCCGGGGTCTGTCCAGAGAGTCTAAAATAATTCGGTTCAATTAAACGGCTAGTAATCAAGCCCGGCGAATCCGTAATCTGAATCTCCGCCGGAGATTCCGCTATGGGACTTATTTCTATAAGATCCTGCAGTTTTAAAATATTATCCAAATCTGTGGAGGTCAAAAACAAATTTACTTCTTGGGGATATGCCGCTTCCATTGAGATTAACGAATCTTGGGTGGTAACTAATTTTCCTAAAAGGATGTATTGCAGTCCGTAGCCAAGAGAAATAAAAAAAACCACCGTACCTATGCCAATAGAAGTTCCCAAAATAGTAAGGAAGGTTCGCACAGGCTTTATCGTAAAAACTCGGGTGGATAGCCGAATTAAATCAATGTAGGACAAAGAATGGATATTTGAAAATTCTGTTTCCTGTGGCATAAATTTATTTTTATTATTTTTGGGCCTCGAGCGCCAATTCAAGCTTTTCGGCAATGCGTTCAATGGTATGCATCGCCAATCCTAACCCAGACTGATTTTTTGAGAGACTAAGCACATGCTTGAAATCAAGAGCGGTGATAACCTGACG
>JAUSEE010000035.1 GCA_030650095.1 Candidatus Buchananbacteria bacterium | reverse complement strand
GACGGTTATTTTGTCTCAACTGCTGGAGTAAATGAAGAACAGATTAAAAAATACATAAAGCTTCAGGGCGAAGAGGACAACGGACAAGCGAAGCTTGAAATATAAAATACCGAGTCCGTGAGGGCTCGGTAGGTTATTTTTCTGTGGATAAAAAAATCCCCTCTTTCGCTCCGCTGGGCTTCCAAAGTATTTAGAAATCCAACGGGGAAAAAGAAGAGAGAATTTTTTGCCGTCAAAATAATTTGTCCGGCGCTTATTTTCCCCGATCAAGTCAGTAACATGGTTATTAACTTGATTAGAGAGGGAAAAATTTCTTCTTCCCTTAAATATCTTCCAGTAGCTCAACGGTTATAAAACTGGCTTCGTGTTTTCTTAGAGCCAGCATGGAATTATTAATTTTAATGCGCATCGGGTCGCCCAGTGGGGCAAATCCCAATACTTCGATACCAGCGCCTTCGATGAGGCCCATTTCCATCAACCGTTGGAAAATCGCCAATTTGTTTTCTGCAACAGCTGTTATAATGCCAAATTGGCAAGCTTTCAACTTGTTTAAGGTTGTTATCATTTTTCCTCCTTATAAAAAGTTTTAGCGGGCTGGCAAATTAGATTCGCCAACCCGCTGGTTTGAAGTAGCAGTTTTTAGGCTGCCACTACTCTCTTACTCATTTCCTCCATGAACTCGACGCAATCGAGTTCGTGGAGTTCGTCGGCGGCGCGAGCTTGGCAGCCGACGCACTCCCACTCGCGTGAGCAGGAGCACACTTCACAATTCCCCTTGGGGTTTTGTTTGTGAAGCTCTTCGCCAAATTTCAATTTTCTCTTTCTCACAATAATCTACCCTCCGGTTTCTTCCTGTCTTAGACAACGAACAGTTCGCTGTCTAAGTTAGAAGGGCAAGATTAAGGCTTGCCCGCCTCTTTCTCTTCTTTCTCTTTTTCGATTTCCTCCCACACCTTTTCAGCGCAGGAGGGGCAGTAGCCATGGCTGATTTCTTGTCCAGCCTCAGCTGTTGAACCGAACTGCCAAACCTCGGCAGTAATTTTTACTTTTTTGCAGACACAACATTGCGTGACCATAAGCAATTCCTCCAATAGTTTTTAATTTCCCCCGCAACGATACGAAGCAAGACTTTGATCAAAGTGGTCGGTCTTTTATAAATGTATTTATTTGTACCGGCTTTGTCAAGTCTGCTTGTTTTGACAAGCATGTGCCTCCTTCGTATCGGCGCGGAGAAAATTCTCCTGACGCCATCGCTTTTTAGGGCAATAAATAGAGGATGATTTTAAAAGTTAGGCTTCATACGGCCCTATTTATGGTTGTGACCTGAAACTTATCTTTTGTAATTTGTTCCCTCCTCTATACCATTACCCCAAAGATAAATTAATATTTTAATGTCCTTCTACCAAAACTATCCTGCCAAATTGATTTCAATTCCCTCATAAATTTCATTTCTGGAATATTCTATATTAGCAAGATAGTTTTGGCGGGGAGCATCACTTCTGACACTCCCCTATTTTGGCTATTGGTTATGGCCAATAGCCGCCTATTATCCACCGAGAGATCATCTCACTTTCGTAAGATTTTCTCAGTGTCTTGATGTCGAAAAGGAACTGACTCAACAACCGCCACCACCAGCGCCAGCCGTCTGCTTTAAGCAGCACTGCCAACCGGCGGCAATCTTCCACAAATTCATGCCACTTCTTCATGTGTCTTCTCCCATTGTTTTTCAACAACCTTCCGCCATATTCCAAAACTATCCAGTCAATCGACTTAGGTCTGTCGCCAAATATGCTTTTGGAGCGAAACTTTCAGATTTTATGTTCAGATTTTATTTAAAAATTTTGAGGCTTAATTTCATTAAGTTGATAAATTTTTAAAAAAATCTGGTTAAAATATGAGAGTTGCAGCCAAAATGATATTTGGTAACAGACCTACTTTCCCTCCTTAATTGTCTATTCGACTTAAGAAATAGAACAGTCGAATTGACAAGATAGTTTTGGAGAGGAACCGCGCTTTAAAACTATTATGGATAATAGTCGCGGTTCCTCATGGTTTATGTATGAATTCAAAGACCCTTGTCATAGGGCGACACTTCCAGATAACTGGCTGCCGCCCTAACAAGGAGCTTCGAATACAGTGGACAAGCTCTCCACAGATTCTCCTCCCCTTTTAAAACAAAAGAACCATTTTCGAGAGAGAGATGGTTCTTTTGCGGTCATCACTATATCGCAAAGATATACTGATATTGTTTTCTCTCTCCTAATTGTTAAAGCATTATATCACATATATCATATTTTGTCAATAGCTAACCCTATTTTATAGCGTAAAAACAAGTAAAATAAGCCAAAATTATTAACTTGTCATAACCTAAAAATAATGATTTAATAATGAACCCGACCCCGCTCTAAAGAGCGGGGTATCCGGGCGGTTTCAAATGGAAGGTGTCGGCTCCGCCGACGTATTTTTCCTCACACTGCCCTTCATTCCCTGGCTTAAAAGCCAGGGATATTCGGGCAGCAACATTATAAAAATAAAATAAAAAAGCCGAAACGAGAGTTTCGGCGGTAATTCCACAGTCTTAAATTGTGGATGGGTTGGGGCGGGTTAAATTAGCGTAATTTAATGGTTTTTGGTGATTACTCGGCTGCTTCTACAGCCAGATCGGAGATAGCGGCAATACCAGCGGCGGTAACTGCAGCCTTGCCGACATGATGGATCGCTCCGACATCGTTGCCATTATGGACAACGGTGCCCGTAGCGACTCCGTAAACAACCAGGTCTACGACAGGATCCAGCCCGGCCTCCGTGATCGCGGTGTTGAGCTCGCCCACTTCTTCGTTGGCGATAGGCTTTTCGTTAACCACCAGGCGCACGGCGCTTTCGACGACGTCAACGGCTTCCTGTCGGACAATCTTCGGTGCCGCCAAAATAGCCAACGACTTCGGCTTTTTAACGGTATCGATAGCCGCAACCGCTACTCGAGCCACTGCCTTAAGCGGACACAGAAGCGCTCGGCCAAGGTTCTTGCCAGCATTGCATTCGGCGCTGGCGCTGGGGACGATGAAGGTAACGGCGATAACAACAGCCACAATCAGCACAAAAGCACGTTTCATGGTACTTTCCTTTTTTTGTTTGGTTTTTTGGCTCTGTTTGATTTAACTGAAACTAAACCCATCCAATGAACTAAACCCGGATTGCACCTTACCATATCTCATAATTTTTGGCAAGAAGGGGGTCTTAGCCGGCCTTAAATTCACAGATACTGTTGAAATAGCAGTATTTGCACATCAAACCAGGCTTGGGCGGAAAATCAGCCAGCTTGATGCCGTTTATATTGTTTAATATTTTGTCCTTGATTTTCTCCAATTCGGCCGGTTTGCCCAAAAAAGACATCTCCTTATTATCGTCTAGGTAATGGAAAACCAGTTCTTTAACCGGTTCTTTTAAAACCTCTTCAACCGCCATTTGATAAATCAAGAGCTGCTCTTTGTCTTCCAGGGTCAATTTTTCCTTGGCGGTTCCGGTCTTATAATCAACTATTCTTACCCCTCCTTCAACCTGATCTATCCTGTCTATCACTCCGTACAAAGTAAAGTTTTCTTCGCCGTTTTTTAGATGAAGATTAAAAGGATATTCCAAATACATGGTTTTGGGCCAATGGTCTTTATTTTTTTCATAAAAATCCTTAAGTGATTTCTCACCCTTATTCCAGTATTGTTCCTTTACTTTTTGATTAGGATACCAATCATCAATAAAAGATTCCTGGTAAATAGCCAAAACATCTGCCCAGTCTATGCTCTGCTTATCTGAAGACGGCAGTAGTTCCGGCTGTTTGAAATTTATTCTTTTATTTGCCAACTCCAGCAGTTTCTGCAAGCTGTTGTGCATTGACCGGCCGAAAGAAAATTGCGGTTTGCCGGGCGTGGGCACTTTTAAGACAAAGGCAAAACGATATTGATAAGGGCAGGTTTCAAAAGCCTTCAATCTGGTAAAAGAAAATTTGGCCGGCAATTTTGGTTTGATGCTTTTATCTGCTTCTTTTTCTTTTATATCTTCCGGTTTGGCTGTGGTCTTGGCGCTTGAAGATAGTGTCAGCCCGATTTCTTTTAACTCTTCTAAAAATCTTGATATTTTTTTGGCTCTGGCTCCGCCGTAGTTTTCGGCCGAAGAAAAATAAAGGCCGTTTTTAGACCTGGTCATAGCCACATAAAACAGGCGTCTTTCTTCCTGAAGATGCATGTCCCCTTCCGGCACTATTTCCTTGATTAATTTATCCGGCAACTTGATAGCCTCGCCCTTGGCGGTGGTGGGAAATCTTTTGTCTACCATATTGGGCAAAAAAACATATTCAAATTCCAAGCCTTTGGAGGCATGAACGGTCATTATTTTAACAGTATCGGGATCATCCTGATCCGTTGTGTTTTGCAAGCTCCCTTCTTCACCCGATTCCAATTCCAATTCTATCAAAGCCAAAAAGCTTTTAACTGATTTATCGTTATTTTCTTTTTCAAACTCCTGGACTTTTTTAAAAAACTGATTCAAATAAGCCAACTCCTCGTGATTTTTATCGCAGTCCTTACCAGTTAAATATTTAAGATAACCGGATTGATCCATAAAACCCTGGATGATTTCGGTTGTCCTTTGGCCACTGTTGGCTGATTTTGAAAAATCAGTTAAAAATTGCAGGGCCTCTGAAACTCTTTTTTTGCTGGCCGAATTGATATTTGGCAGTTCATCAGCGCGATGGCAAGTTTCATAAAGCGACCAGCCTTTCCGGCCGGCCCAGTAATTAAAATTAACAATATCGCCATGGGGTATGTCCCACAAAGGCATGGCAATAAAGCGATACATGGCTATGCTCTCGTGGTAATTATCCAGCAATTTTAAGAAAGCTAAAATATCCAAAATTATTTTTTTGGCGTAAAGTCCTTTGGAAGCCAGGAAATTATAAGGCACCTTGGCTTGTTCTAGGGCATAAATAAATTCATTGGCGCTGGAATTGGCCCTGACTAGAACAGCAAAATCAGACCACTTTAATTTTTCGTTTTTGTTATAGATGTCGATTATTTTATCAACCACCAGCTTTACTTCATCGGCCAAGCTTTGGCCGTGCAAATGTCCTATTTCGCCGTTTTGAGGATTGTGGGCGGCCAATTTTTTGCTCAAACCATCTTTAGCTTCCTTACCATTAGCCAATTTAACTTCCAAGCGGTAGGGATTGTTGAGTTGGATGAATTTATAAGACAAATCCAAAATATTCTGCGCACTGCGATAATTAGTGTTTAAAAATATTTCTTTGGCTTCTTTGTAATCGTCTTTGAACTGCAAAATATTGGAAATAGAAGCTCCGCGGAATTTATAAATCGCCTGATCATCGTCGCCGACAACCGTGATATTGTTTTTAGGCGAAGCCAGCAGTTTAACTAATTGGTACTGGGCAAAATTAGTGTCTTGGAATTCATCCACTAGTATATATTTGAATTTAGAGCGGTAATGGGCCAGGATACTCTTTCTTTCCAAGAAAAGCTTTAAGAGATAGCTTATTAAATCGCCAAAATCAAGACAGTTGTTGTCTAAAAGAAGTTTTTGATAGGTCTGATAGGCTTTGGCTGTTTCTTCCAACTTCTTTAATTCTTGAGCGACGGCCTGGTTTAATTCTTCGGCCGTCAATTCCTCCATTTCTTTGGGCTCCAAGAGTTCGGCAGCTAATTGGGCTTGATCTTTTATGGTTAAAACACTGTCAACGTATTTTTGATAATCAACTGGGGTGATGTTTTCATCTTTGGCGCGCGAAAAATGCTTGATTAAAGTGTGGATGTATTTGGTCGGGTTGCCCAAGGGCTTGTAATAATCAATTTCAAATTTGTCCAGATTATTTCTCACCAGCATCCATTGCCCGGTTTCCGACAATAATTTAAAATCTGTCGGCAGGCCGATTTCCAAGCCGTTTTCTTTTAAAATTCTTTCGGCAAAAGAATGAAAAGTGGAAATCCATAAATCAACATAGCCGTAAGGCAAAAGCTTATCAACCCTTTCTTCCATTTCACCGGCCGCTCTGTCGGTGAAGGTGAGAGCCAGTATTTCTTCTGGCAGGCATCTTTCTTGTTCTATTAAATAAGCTATGCGACTGGTGATGACCGTGGTCTTGCCGGTGCCGGCTCCGGCCACTATTAAAAGCGGCCCTCTGTCGTGAGTGACCGCTTCTTTTTGCTGGCTATTTAAATTTTCAAGCAAATTAGGCATTTATTAGTTGATTGATTAAATTATATTTTAGCAGATCTAATCAGACAAATAAAGCGCCTTTCAATTATTTTTTCAAAACCAATTTAAATTAAAACTTTATTTTCCATCCATTCCTGCATAACTTCTTTTACTTCTTCAGCTCCCACTTCCGGCCAATCTTTTTCGGCCGTTTCTGCAACCGCTTTTAAACTTGTTTTAGAAGCCGCTTCATCCATTAGATCAATGGCTTTATCAGGGAATGATTTATCCTTAACATTTTTGGCGGTTAATTCCACAGCTGTTTTAATGGCTTCGGCGGTGATTTTTACTTTATGGAATTGCTCATATTTTCTTTTGATGCCGTTTAAAATGGCCATGGTTTCTTTGGCTGTCGGCTCGTCCACTAAAAGCGGATGAAGCCGGCGATCTAGGGTGACATCTTTTTTGATGAATTCCTTGTATTCATCGGCGGTAGTAGCACCAATAACCTGCAGTTCGCCTCTGGCTAGAGCCGGTTTTAATATGTCCTCGGCGTTAATTGCTCCTTCTGCTCCACCGGCTTCGGCTAAGGTGTGTATCTCATCAATAAATAAAATAATACTGCGTTTGGAAGCGGTAATCTCATCGGAGATTTCTTTTAATCTTTTTTCAAATTCACCCCTGTATTTTGTTCCTGCTAGGATGCCTGTTAAATCCAAAGCCAGGACTTTTTTAGATTGCAACAGTCGAGGCACTTTTTTACTCACAATAGCTTGGGCTAACCCCTCAGCGATAGCGGTTTTACCTACTCCTGATTTGCCGATTAAAACCGGATTATTCTTGGTCCGACGGCAGAGAATTTGTATAACTCTTTCTATTTCTTCTTCGCGGCCGATAACCGGATCAATCGTGCCCTTAGCCGCTTGTTCGGTTAAATCACGAGAGTATTTGTTTAAAGTAGAAATACCGCTGGCGCCAGAGGTTAAATCTCCTCTTTTTCGCCAGAGAAAAAATAAACCGATAACCAAGACTATGGGAATAACCACAGGTAAGATAGAAATTAAGTTTATGTTTATCATCTGTTTATTTTATTATTTATTTTATTTCCACGTCAGTTTCGACATTGGTCCAGTCATAGAGTTTTTCCATATTTTCATAGGAGACGTTCACACAGCCGTGGCTCATGGGCTGGCCGAATTTATTGTGCCAATAAGCGCCGTGGATATAATAGCGGTAATTAATGGTGGTGAAATGAAGATTCCATTTGGTGTTGGGATAATAATAACCGGCTCCGCCGTAATTCTTGGCTAAAACTTTATCCAAGATCTTAAAATTGCCTTTAGGTGTCGGCAATCTGGGAACACCGCTGGATATAGGAAATGATTCCAAGATATGGCCATCAAACGAATAGGTTAGATTTTGCTTGGCCAAATCAACTTTTATTAATTTTTTGGATTTAGCCAAATTATTTTTTAAGGGATCGAAACCGCTGTTTACTTCTTGGCCGTCGTTATAATCATCCCCATCAGTATCTGATTTAAGCAAGTCAGTTCCAATGGCAATTTCCCATTTGTCGTTTAAGCCGTCACCGTCGGAATCAACATTAATCATTTTTCGGCCATTGGCATGTCTGGGCGAATAACCGCTTTCAATTTCCCATTTGTCGTCATAACCGTCGACATCGGTGTCGTAATAATCAGGATTGGTGTAATAAATATAAATTTCGTCATTATCAGACAAGCCATCATTGTCGGAATCACGGCTATTATCTATTCCATAGGCTATGGAATAGAACGATAAAAATAGAATAAGGCAAATGCCATAAAATAATAATCTTTTCATCTTATTATTATACCGCATATTTATTTGGCCGCCAATTGGCCGCAGGCTGCATCTATCTCCCGGCCAAAACGATAGCGCTGTGTAACAACAACACCGTTTCTTTCCAAAATATGCTTAAATTTTTTTATAACCGCCTCCGGCGATGGCTTATTATCGCCTACCGGGTTGCAAGCTATTAAATTAACCACTACCAACTTGCCTTGGAGCAGATCAGCCAATTCCTGGGCTGTTTCCGGCCAGTCGTTGATGCCTTTTATGAGCAGATATTCTATCATCACTTGGCGGGAGGTTTTTTGGATGTAATCATCCAGGGCAGAAATTAATTTTTTAAGCGGATATTTTTTACTGATCGGCATTAATTTCTGGCGCATTTTATCATTTGGTGCATGCAAAGACAAAGCTAGATTAACTTGCAAGCCCTCTTTGGATAATTTTTTTATGCCCTCAATTATGCCCGAGGTGGAAATTGATATTTTTCTGGCGCCAATACCCAGACCATCTTCGCTGTTTAAAAGCCTTATGGCCGACATGACATTTTGATAATTCAAAAAAGGTTCGCCCATGCCCATGAAAACAACATTGCTTACCCTGTCATCCGGTTCATAATTTTTTTTAATGTATCTGGCAAAAAATAAAACCTGCTCTGTTATTTCACCCACGGTTAGATTTCTTTTAAAACCCATTTCTCCGGTAGCGCAAAAACCGCACCTTAGAGCGCAGCCCACTTGGGCAGAAACGCAAACAGTATGACGGCCATCATTGTGCATCATTAAGACAGTTTCTATTTTATTCTCGTCCCCTAAAGTTAAAAGCGCCTTCAAGGTCTTTTTATCATCGGTCTTAAACAACTCGCCGTTTATATTGAGCGGGCAATTATCGTTTAATTTTTGCCTTAATTCCTTGGGCAAAGTGGTAGCCTGATCAAAGTTGTCTATCAAATCCTGCCAGATGGCTTTATAGACCTGTTTGAATCTATAAGCCGGCTGGTCGGAAAGGATTTCGCTTAATTTATCTATATTCATTTATTTATTGTAAAAACTATGTAAAATTATGGCCGCGGCTGAAGCCACATTTAAAGATTCTATTTCCGAGCTGATATTTATTTTAACAGATTCATCAGCCAGATTTTCTATTTTTTTATCCACTCCGTTGCTTTCATCGCCCAAAACCAAACAGATTTTCGGATATTTTTTTAAGATATTAATATCTTTAGATTTGTTTAGGCTGGTGGAAATAATCGGCATCTTGCTTTTAATCTTTTTTAAGAGTTGCAGATTTTCGTCGTGATAAAGATTTATTTTAAAAATAGCGTCTTTGGCCGCGTTGATGGTTTTAAAATTGTAGGCATCAGCGCAGGTCTCATCTAAAATAATATTTTTAAAATCAAAAGCCAAGGCTGATCGCAAAATCGTGCCTAAATTGCCGGGATCGCCGATACTGTTTAGATACAATATGGAGTTATCAAATGATAATTCGCTAGCCGGCAAAGTTTTATAAACAGCGCAGATACCTGATGGATTTTCCAAATTAGAAAAAGATTTGTTTATCTTATCGCTTACTTCCAGCCAATCGGGCAATTTAGCCGACTTAATTATCATTTCCAGTTCTTTTTTATTCTTAAGAGCAAACTCCTCACTGGCAAAAACCGCCGTGGGACGATAACCGGATTTTAGGGCATCTTTTATAATAGTTAGGTTTTCCACAAAAAATTCGCCCGATTTTTCCCGGTATTTTTTTTGCTTTAATTTTTTAAGATTTTTTATTTTTAGATTGTCTGGACTGGATATTTTCATAAAATTTATTTTAAAATTATTTCATGGCTTGGGCTACTTTTTGAGCCACTTCCTTATTTAAAACAGATGGCACTATTTCATCCTTGGTCGGATTGGCTACGCAACCGGCTAGGGCTTGAGCCGCTTTTATTTTCATCTCCGTGGTTATTTTTTTAATGTTGTTATCCAGCAGTCCTCTGAAAATTCCCGGAAAAACCAGAACGTTATTTATTTGATTTTTAAAATCACTGCGGCCGGTGGCCACAATTGCAGCTCCGGCTTCCTGGGCTAACTCCGGCATTATTTCCGGCTCGGGATTGGCCATGGCAAAAACAATGGCCTGGCTATTCATATTCTCTATCATTTCCTTGGTTAAAATATGGCCTTGGGACACGCCGATAAAAACATCAGCTCCGGCTATAACATCAGCCAGACCCCCTGAAACATCAGTAGCCTTTTGGGCTATAGCCATCTTGGCTTCGTTTAAATCAGAGCGTGATCTAGTGATAGCGCCCTTGGTGTCTAAAATAGCAAATTTTTTGAGGCCATAAGATACTAGCAGATTGGCAATGGAAATTCCAGCTGCTCCGGCGCCGTTTATGACCGCATAAATGTCTTCTATTTTTTTAGCGGTTACTTTTAAGGCGTTGATCAATCCGGCCAAAACCACGATGGCAGTGCCATGCTGATCATCGTGGAAAACCGGCATATCCAATTCGGCTACTAGTCTTTTTTCAATTTCAAAACAGCGAGGCGCTGAAATATCTTCTAAATTAATGCCCGAAAATCCGGGCGAGATTAACTTAACTGCTTGGATTACGTCTTCGGTTTCTTGGCTGGCCAAACAAATAGGATAAGCATCAATATTGGCAAATTCCTTAAATAAAATAGCCTTGCCCTCCATTACCGGCATGGCCGCTGCCGGACCGATATTGCCCAAACCCAAAACGGCGCTGCCGTCGGTGACGATAGCCACGCTATTTCCGACATTGGTATATTTTTTAAGCAGAGATTTATCCTGGGCGATCAAACGGCTGACGTCGGCTACGCCCGGAGTGTAGGCCAGGCTTAAATCTTCTTTGGTTTTCAAATCAACCTTTGATTTTATTTCTATTTTGCCTCGGTTTTTTTCATGCAAGTCAAGGGCTTTTTGATTCATAAATATATTAGATGATATTGTTTAATTCTGGTTTGATTATAACATATTTTAAAAAGTAAATTCAGTTTTAAACTTTTAAATGAAACCGACCCCGCTCTTTACAAGGAGCGGGGTATCTGGGCGGTTTCAAATGGAAGGTGTCGGCTCCGCCGACGTATTTTTTCTCACACTGCCCTTCATCCCCTGGCTTTTAAGCCAGGGGTATTCGGGCAGCAACATTAAAAAAAACTTCCCCGTTGTTTGAGGAAGTAAATTTTTTAACCTGATATTTTGTAATAATCTTTGGGCGTTTCATCCCAAGATGGCATAAAGATCCACAGTAGGAAATAAACAATAATAGCCGTGCTAGTTGGATCAATAAACGTCAAAATACACCAAATCATTCTTATATTCCAAGTGGGCAGGCCCAAAAAATAAGCTAGCCCGGCGCAAACACCACCAATAGCCACATCACTGCTAACTTTTTTAAACCTTCTGCCGTTCATTTATTGGCCTCCTTCTTCATCTGTTGGATTTGGCCGGCTATCATTTTTTAAATCTTCCAAACTAAGCATACCCAAAGAAAAGAAACAACCCTGGATACATCCTAGCCAACGAAAAGCTTTCTCCAACTTGCCCTTATTAACTAATTTATCAACTTCATAAAGCATCCAATGGACATGGCTTAAGATGGCGACACGATTATGAGTATAGGCCGTATAGTCACTGAGTTTATTTACCGGTATATTGAGATTAGTTAAAGTTTCTTTGTATTTACTAGCCACTTCTCTTATTTTGTCAGCCGTCATAACCGCTTCTCCGAATGGTTTGAGTTTGAGGTTTTATTTCTAAAGTGCTGAAAATAAGTTAGCATATTGCCTTATTTTAATCAATGGGCGCAAATTAAGGCTTGTTGTAATTGACATTTGATAACAAATATGTTATGCTTTTAGAGCACAAATAAAATTTATCTTAAATTAATTTTATTTTCCGTCTTTAATTAAGCGGCTTTATTTTTTATGACTATTAGAAACCTGGCAATTATAGCTCACGTTGATCACGGTAAGACCGCCTTAACCGATTCTTTGATGCGCCAAACCGGCATGTCTGATGATGCCACCAGCATGGACAGCAATGATTTGGAAAAAGAAAGGGGCATCACTATTTATTCCAAAAATACTTCCGTCTATTATAAAGACACTAAAATAAACATCGTTGATACTCCCGGACACGCCGATTTCGGCTCGGAAGTGGAACGAGTACTGCGTTCTATTGATTGTGTTATTTTGGTGGTGGATGCCCAAGAAGGCCCGATGCCTCAAACCAAATTTGTTCTAAAGAAATCATTGGAGTTAGGCTTGAAGCCGATTGTCGTTATCAATAAGATAGATAAGGCGGCTGCTCGTCCGGCAGAAGTCCATGAAATGGTTTATGAATTGTTTTTAGATTTGGGCGCCAGCGATGAACAATTAAACTTTACCACTCTTTACGCTATTGCCAGAGAAGGCATAGCTAAAAATAAATTAGAAGACGATTCCAAAGATCTGACTCCGCTTTTGGATGTTATTTTGGAAAAAGTGCCGGTAGCCTCCAGCATTGAGGCCACTGATAAACCACTTTCGCTGCAACCGTTTAACCTAGCTTACGATAATTTCCTGGGCCGTTTGGCTATTGGCCGTATCTATGAAGGCACTATAAGCCAAGGGCAGAATGTTATTGTTAAAACCGTCCATGGAGAAATAAGACGCGGAAAAATAACCAAACTCTTTACTTTTGAAGGCTTGAAACGAAAAGAAGTTAATTCGGCCAGCGCCGGCGATATTATAATGATAGCCGGACTGCCGGATATTTATATTGGCGAAACTATTTGCGAAAATGAAGGCCAAGAAGCCTTGCCGGCTATTAGTATTGATGAGCCGACAATTTCTTTGAATTTTCTGGTTAACAACTCCCCTTTTGCCGGCCGTGAAGGCAAATTCGTCACCAACAGACAGCTAAAAGAAAGATTGGAAAAAGAATTGGAATTAAACGTGGGACTAAAAATTGATTTTTCCACGACTGAATATTATAAAGTTCTTGGACGAGGCGAAATGCATATCGCTATCCTACTGGAAAACTTGCGGCGTGAAGGCTATGAACTGCAAATTTCTCAGCCCCATGTCATCATCAAAGAGATTGACGGCCATAAGCACGAGCCGTTTGAAGAAGTAACTATTAATCTGCCTCAGGCCATGTCCGGCGTGGTGATAGAAAAATTGGCCAAAAGGCGCGGTACTATGTTAGAAATGAAACCGGAACACGGCCATTTGAAATTAATGTTTGAAATCCCCACCCGTGGACTGTTGGGCTACAAGAATGAATTTGTGGTTGATACCAGAGGTGAGGGCATTTTATACACTCAAGTCATTGGTTTTAAGCCTTATGCCGGCAAAATAGAAAGAACCCAGTTGGGTTCCATGATTTCCATGGCTACCGGCAAAGCTTTGGGCTTTTCTCTTTTTAATTTGCAAAACAGAGGAACATTATACATAGAAGCCAACACCGAAGTTTATGAAGGCATGGTTGTAGGCAATACCGCCAAGGGCGAAGACATGACCGTTAACCCGATTAAGGGCAAGCAATTAAGTAACATGCGGGCTTCCGGCTCTGATGAAGCTATCCGTCTGACCCCGCCGATGGAATTAACCTTGGAAAGAGGCATGAGCGTGATGAATGAAGATGAATATTTGGAAATAACTCCTAAGAATATAAGATTAAGAAAAAAATATTTGAGTGATAATGACAGAGTTAAAGCCAAGAGAGCCAAATAAAATTTAAATTAAAAAACAGTCCCGTTAAAGCGAGACTGTTTTTTAGTGCCGATAAATTTACAAAGTCCCTAAATCCAAATAATCATCTATTCTGATTTTGGCCACAAAATCAGGCATATGGCTAATCAAAATCATGGCGCCTTTGTAATCGTTTAGTGCTTCGGCAATAATCGGGATATGCCTAAAGTTAATATGGTTGGTGGGCTCATCCAAGACCAAAAGGCCTGGCTCCAGCAAGACTAATCGGGCGAAAGATAACAAGCCTTTTTGTCCCTCGGACAAATGTGACACTTTGTGATCCATAAGTTCACCGATAATTAAAAAGTTAGCTGCTACAGCACGCATTTTTTGCTCGTCCCGGTCATCAAACATGGCTGCCTTTAAACAATTGAAAACTGTGTCATTATAATCCAGAGTGGCAAAATCCTGGCTGTAATAACCCATTCTTAAGCCGTCCATTATTTTTACGCCTTCGCTTTTACTATTAACTAAAGTTCTAAGAAGCGTGCTTTTGCCAATGCCATTTGGCCCGGAGATTAAAAGCCGAGTTTGTTTGTTTAAAACTTTTTCCACCGGCACTTCCTTGGCTTCATGGTCTTTGATAATTTTAACGGCTTTAATGGTTACCAAATTGCCAAAAATTTCCTCTTGAGCCGGAATTTTAAATTTTTTAATCGTTTTATCATCACGCCTAACCTCGACTTTATTTTCTTCCATTTCCGCTGTTTCATCTTTTAACTTTTTGGCCAGCTTTCTCATCTTGCCGCCTTTGTTGGCAAAGAAATTAACTTTATCCTTGCGATCCTGGATTTGTTTTTCCAATTGGGCGTTTTTCTTCTGCTCCCTTTCAACTTGGCTATTTATTTCTGCCACTACGGTATAATAATCGCCGACATATAATTCCAATTTTTTAGTAAAAATATTCAAATACAAAACGCCCTCGGTAAAACAGTTTAAAAAATCAGCATCATGGGAAATAACAATAACTGTTTTTTGATACATGATCAAAAAAGTCAAGAGATGATCAATGCCTGCCTGGTCTAAATTATTAGTCGGTTCGTCCAGCAAAAGAATATCCGGCTTTTGAATGAGGGCGTAAGCCAAAAGCAACCTGGCTTGTTGGCCACCGGATAAATCCCCCACACGCCTGGTAGTCGGCACAGTTAAGTTTACCGCCTCCATGGCTTTGTTTATTTCGCTGTTGATGCTTTTTGGCACCATTTCAAAAGCCTTGGCAAAATACTCTTCAATAGTTAAATCCAAATCAGCCCGGTTTATCACTTGCTTGGCCGTACCAACTGTTGCTCCGCCGGTAACGGAAACAATGCCTTTTTGCGGTTTTAATTCTCCCCTGATCAATTTAAAGATAGTGCTTTTTCCGGCTCCGTTTTGGCCCATGAGGGTTATTTTGGCTCCTTGGCGCACACTAAAACTGGCCTCGGTTAAAAGAGGCTTCTTATGCAAGTATTCAAACGATACTTCATCAAATCTTAATATTACTTCTTCCTTCATATAATTAAAAAACAACTCTTATTGCTGAGTTGATAGATATTAATCTGACAATTTAGATTGATCTTTATTATACATCATTTTTTAGATTAAGTCAATGCCAATTGTATCGTATAACAAAAAACCGTTTCCAATATTGGAAACGGCGCAGTTATCGTGGATTAGTTAAGATGTACAAATGAAATTAATGTGGCAAATTGGTGTTCAAGTCTATTTCTTGGCCACCCGCTAGAACAGTAAGGCCATTTCTTAGAAACACCATTTGGTCGCTGGGACGATTGATCAATTCATTGCCATTGATGGCCAAATGAAGCAGGCCGCATTTTTCGCATGGATGCACAGCCATATTGCCGGCACAAGGGGTGGGGATTAATCTCTCCTTAGACTCATCAATTATTCCACCGCAACCGGGAGCTTGGCATTTCATTATCTTTATCTCTCCTTTTTTGGATTTTGCGTAAAATGTTCTAAAAATAAACTACGATAACTTTACTATAAAATCAGACAAATGTCAAGACTACCTTTTCCATTCTGTCATTTTACCGATTTTTATTTCAAACGGATCAGCTGGCCGTAGTCCCCTGATTTGGTTTTTATTCAAAAGATGAAAATGTTTTACTTCTGCTAAGTATCCGGGAATATAAAAAATATCATCTTTGGTAGACATCCAGCCAAGCTTATCAAACCTTTTCAAATTAACCGGCAAAGAATAACTCCTTAAATTTTTTCGGCCAAAATCATCCAGGTATTCATGGAAATAACTCATGGCCAATTCCCTAAGCGATTTATAAATTGGTTCGCGATAACGCAAAGCGGCGTGATTAGTTTTGGAAATCGCTCCCCATCTGCCGTACTTTTTAAAGACAGCCACCACGTGATCAAAGTCATTTTTATTGGCGGTTAAATCCAAAAGAAGCGGTGGTTGGCCGGCCAATCTAAGGGCCAAAGCCGCTAAAACAGCGCCCTCAATGCAATGACAGGCATTTTTTTCCAAAACAGATAAAGGCGACATACAAGTATCGCCGTTTGGTTCGAAATTTATCGGCATTTTATCCAAAAAATCCTGTATTTTGACAGGGGTGTTTAATTTTTTTAAAATTTTTAACTCTCTGTCCGGTATTTTATCTGCCATACTTGAATATATTTGTTTTAATTATAGCATAATAAGACCGGTATATTAATTTATTTTGCTTTGATTTATGAGTCGTGTTACAATAAAAACATATGAAAAAACTTTTATTTTTAATGTTTATTTTTGGCTCTCTGGTTGGCTTTATTTTACCTAATACCGCCTTAGCTAAAGCGCCGACACTTACATCCAATACCTTGATTGGGCGATTAGTTTTGCAATCAGCCAGCGATAACAAGCTTTGGTATGTCAATCCGGATAACAAAGAGCGCTGGTATTTGCACAGTGATGATGATCTGAAACTTTTGATAGAAAAAGTTGGCGTCAAGCCGACCATTAAAGAATTCAATCAGTTGGCTAGAAATACCAAATCCAAAACCCCGGCCAATCTTATTAAAAAATATGGCGGTCATATAATCATCTCACCCAAAAACCCAGAGGCGGCCTTTTTCTTAAACAAAGCCAACGGAATTGCTTACGGCATTGGCAATTTCAACCATTTTTACAATAAACTGGGCAAAGTTATCGGCACACCTGCGCCGGATGATATTTTACGCGCCCTGCCCATGAACAAAGAGCAAGAAACTTATGATCCGACTTTCTACGGCATTGCTTATGCCAAATTAGACGGCTTAAGTATTTTATCGGCCAATGCCAATAGCCAGCGTGTTTTGCCTTTGGCTTCCTTAACTAAACTGATGACCGCCTTGGTTTTTATAAGCCACAACACCGATTGGGATAAGGAAATCACAATCACTCAGGAAGAAATTGATTATCCCTGCACTCTGCAACTCTGCGGGACAACCAGCGAAATAAATTTAAAAGTTGGTGATCGCATAAAAATAAAAGATTTGTGGGTGGGGATGCTCTCGGCCTCTTCTAACCAATCAGCGGTTATTTTGGCTGATAACAGCGGGCTGACACGGGAGGAATTCATTAGCGAAATGAACAGTAAGACTAAAGAGCTGGGTTTAAAAAAAACCAAGTTTGTGGAAATGAGCGGATTATCGGCCGACAATATCTCCACAGCTGAAGAATTTGCCAAAATCGCTCAAGCCGCTTTTGCTGATTTAAGGATAGCTGATGCCACCAGCAACGCCAGCTATGTTTTTGATGTTGTACAAGCCGACGGTTCTCTGCGGCAAATTAATGTGCTTAACAGAAATTACAGCCTGATGGCCATGGGTCCCAGAGCTTCTAAAAGTGGGTATTTGGTGGAAGCGCAAAGAAACGCCGCCGTAGAAAAAAACGGACAAATAATCGTGGCTCTCCATTGCTATTCTCTAAGCCAGAGAAATTCCATTATTAGCAATTTGATGAGTACTGGGCCGATAGCCTTGGCAAATTAAATTAAATCTAAATAGAATAAAACCGATATACATCGGTTTTATTCTATTTCCAAATACCACAGACACTAGCCCATAACTGGGACACCACTCTCATTTGTCATCCCGAGCGCAGTCGAGGGATCCCTCCATTTCGCTGCACTCCAGTCGAGATGACAAAAAAATATTAATTAAGAAGAACTTGCAAAGTATAACATAATATTTTAATATCTACGATACCAATTAAATAAAAATGGCCACTTTCTGAATATTATTCAGCTGTGGCCATTAAAAACAACTACTGGTAACCCCTTCTTTTAACTGTTTAGGTATTTGTATCTGAAATACCACTGCATATCTTTCGGACTCCGAAATGCAGGATAATATGTCGCAAATCTATTATCTGCGGTAAAAATAAATGGCTTTAGACCGCCATAGAGCATTAAGTAATACACAATAGCCCGTCCGCTCCTGCCATTTCCATCCGCAAAAGGATGAATGAATTCATAATCCCAGTGTAATTTTGCAATTTGTCCAAGTTTTTTTTCAAAAGAACTATTGCCATTCTTTTGCCAGGCATTGACTTGTGATAGCCATGCTTCCATTAAGGCCGGTACTTCTTGAGGCGAGGGACAGATTCTTCCTCCTATTTTTACCCAACCTAATCTGTATTGCCCAATATTTTCCGGTTCTAGCTCTTCTCCGCCTGGTTTTGTGTGCTGTTCTGCGGTAATAAGCCCCTGAACTTGCTGTATAATTTCTGGCGTGAGCGGTTGCTTGTTTTTGGCCAGTGAATCCAAAAGAAGAATGGCGCCCACATGACCATCAGTTTGGCGTTGTTCTAATTGTTTACTCACTAGTTTTGGGTCTGCTTGTACGCCTTCGATTGCGTCAGACTCAACGATAAATCGGATAAGAAACTCAGATTCTTTTTTACTAAGAGATACACCCATTTTAAATCTCCTTGGTTAAATTTTTAAGTACTAAAAATGACCATTCAATTAAGAGGGTATCATATTTATAAATAAATGTTAAGTGGGGTTGGAACTGTGCTTCTGGTACTAACAGAACTGGCCTGCCTGTCGGCAGACAGGGATTTACGACGTCAACCTTTGGTTGACTCTGTCCTGGGTTGGCGCCTAATCTGCCCCTGGCAGATTATCCGACGTTCGCTGCACCTTCGTCTAGCTCACTTCCAACCCGTTCGAATCCATACTTATACCAAAAATATAAAACAAAAAATACCCCTATTGGGTATCTTTTGTTTTATATGCTCGGGGACAGGGATTCGAACCCCAATAGCCAGGACCAAAACCTGGAGTCCTACCATTAGACGATCCCCGAATAATTTAATTGTAAACTAATAAATAAAAATACTAATTTGTCCTACCATTACCCGCCTCGCGTCGACCAAAGGCAGCGAGTCGAGGCCGGGACGATCCAGCAATAGGGACAAAAATTATTTGCCCATTTTATATTTACCAGCTGTTCCTTGTTTGCCTTTGGCTTTTTCTCGCCATTTTAGCTTGGGAACCTTCGCTCTTGGGTCTCTTCTTTTCTTAGCCATAAATTTAAGTTTTTTAAAAGCTCCCCAAAATTAAGGAGCAATAACACTATAGCAGATAACCGGCAAAAAATCAAGCTTAGACCTTTAAGTATTTGCCCAAAGCCAAGCTACTGCTAATTATATTTAATATAATAATGCCAACAAGCTGGCTGCCGAATATAACAATGAAATTATTATTAAAATAGCCTATCAGATTAACATCCACTCCGGCAAAAAAATTATTAAGGTGCGGCTGGACAAGTGAAAGTATAAAATAGATAACACTCACGGCAATAGCGCAGGCAATCACCCCAGAAAAGATGTTTTCCAATATAAAAGGCGAGCGGATGAAGCCGTTGGTCGCCCCCACTAGCTTCATAATGCCAATTTCCTGCTGATGGGTAAAAATAGCTATTCTCACAGTATTAAAAACAATCAAAACAGCAATAATTATAAACATAATACTGATAATCCAGGCTCCCTTTTTGATATTCTTGGTGATAGTATTTATATTTTCAATCGCCGCTTGATGATCATCATAGCTTTTCTTTTCTATTAAATCAGCATAAGCCGGATTATCTATGGCCTTAAGTATTTCCGAATAATCACTTAAATTTTTGGCTTTTACCACCAGTGTCGCCCCCAAGGGATTGCCGGAAAGCTCGGCCAAAACTTCTTGGATAACCAGATCATCCTTTCTTCTTTCTTTAAAGACTTCCAAGTTTTCATCGGGCGAGATATAAACTATCCTCTCAACCTGGGGCAATGTTTCCATATGCGATTTCATTTCGGCGATTTTACTTTCCCTCACATCTTGCTTGAAATAAACGGACACATCTATTTTATCTTTAACAGCAGCGATAGCCGAATCGGATATGGCATTGATTACCACCAAAAAATTAATTGATAAAAAAGTTAAAGAGATAATGAAAATTGTCGCCAAAGACAGCCAAATATTGCGCCAGAAAGATTGTAAGGCGAAAAGAATGCTTCTTTTTACTGTTACTAAAATCATTTTATTTTTTTATTATATTACATATTTGCCAACTTTTTGATCCTGGCTTATCTGGCCTTCCTCCAGAGTAATAACTCTCTTCTTTAAGCCATTGACCACATCCTTATCGTGTGAAACCAAAACAACAGTTGTGCCGAATTCATTTATCTTTAACAACAAATCAATAATCTCTTTGGAATTTATGGCATCCAAATTGCCGGTGGGCTCGTCGGCTAAAAGAATCTTAGGCCGGTGGATAAGAGCTCTGGCAATGGCCACTCTTTGTTTTTCACCGCCGGATAATTCTTGCGGATAACGGTTTAGCTTATCGCCTAAATCCACTATTTTTAAAACTTGCGGCACTATCTTGTTTATTCTTTTTTTGGCAACGCCCGCCACCTGTAAAGCAAAGGCCACATTTTCAAAAACAGTTTTCTTGGGCAACAGTTTAAAATCCTGAAAAACTACGCCTATTTGCCGTCTAAGCAACGGTATCTGCCTATGTTTGATATTGGTTATATCCCAACCACCCACGATCACTTTGCCCTTACTGGGCTTTATTTCCGAAATCAAAAGTCTGGCAATAGTTGTCTTGCCCGATCCTGATTGCCCGACAATAGACACAAACTCACCCGGCTCAATGTGCAAATTAATATCTTTGAGCGCTGTGGTATTGGGTTCAAAAGTTTTGGTTACGTTTACAAGATGAATCATGAATTTAAATTATATAGTAGTGCTAATTTCCTATTGGCGTCACTTTAACGCTGGATAAAATACCCACGCCGGTGGTTGTGGCTAATTTCAAAAAGGCCGTTTTAGACAAATCTATCACTCTATCCTGACAGGGACCCATCAACCTCTGTTCTTTTTCCGTCCAATCAGAACATTTCTTGGGGCCATAATCTTTAATGGTTACAACTACTTCCTTGTTATTGTAAAGATTATAAACATTAACTTTGGAATCAAGGGCAAAATCACGGCTAGCGGCTATCAACTGGTTTTCATATTTAGGATGGACATACCAAGAAGCTTTGCCAACTATTTCAGGCTCATTGAGTAAAACAATCATTATTTTTTGTCTCTTTGGCAGGTCTACTGTTAATGTTTTGTTTATTTCATCACGCACACTCTCAAGTTTAACAAATTCCAAAATTGTCCAATCATAAAAATAAGCTTCTTTATAATGATCGTCGGGCTGGTATTTTATAATGGCTTGGGGCTGGATGGAAAAACTATTGTCTGAAATAGGCGTAAAATTCATAAAATACAAATCAGTGGCCGGTGTTTTGCCATCGGGAAGAGTAAAAAAACTGCCAATGTTATCTTTTTCCACCAGAGTCATCATCTTGAGCGTTAGCTGGCTATAAGTGGAGCCAGCCAAAAACTTCAAACTGATCTCATTGTTATCTTCCGGTGTTATGGTGTAATCATTAAGTAAGGGGTAATTAATGCTTTCAAAATAAAGCCAGTCTTTAGCTTGGGCACTACTGGCAATGAAAATAGTTAGAAGGCCTAAAACGGCAAAGATTAAGAGTGGAAACTTTAGATTCATTATGTTATACTTTTTTCTATGAATTATTCATTCTAATTGCGCCCCTTTAGTTCAGTGGCAGAACGGTGGTATCGTAAACCACATACGTCAGTTCGATTCTGGCAGGGGGCTTTAGTGATACTATAAAAATTTATTTATTAAAAACTTTAAATGTTTTTATTATTTCGTCGTAATTATTAACAAGATTGTTATATTCCGGCGGGCCGAAGTCTTGCGCTCTAGCGCTAGTAAAAACATATTTACTATTTTCAGCCAGATAAGATCTCTTGGCTAGTTCATCATCACCAATTTTATTCCATTGCTCTTTGGTATAAATGCCAATGGCAAATATCTCCGGCCAATTTTTTAAACCGAAGAAGATGGTTGTATTGATAGAGGTTGCGGTGGAAGCACTTTTAGTGACCATATAGCCTTCCCAGCCTGCTGGCAATTGCAGGCTGAAACCGAAATCATTGTTCAAATAAGTAATTCCAGCATTTGAATCTGGCGTATTATTTGTGGAATCATTTGCACTCAACTGATTTTTTAATTCTTCAATTTTAGCTGATAAAATATCAGTGGAATCTGTTTGTTGCTGATTTATTAATAAAATTTTCTCTTTCAATAAGGTGTTTTGACTTATTGTGTAATAAAACAGGACAACCAAACCAAAGAATAATAAGACGACAATGATAAGTGTGATTAATAGTGGACTTTTGTTTTCCATAATATTTTTTAATTATTATTTTATTTTTTTATATAAATCTTTTTATAACCGCCTTATCAAACAAACTCTTGATATATAATTCAATATCTACTTTTATGAATATTTGGCTGATTTGCAAACTTTCTTTGCCGGAATCGTCAGCTAGTTTGCTTTCAATTTTATAAACATGATAGCCAAAATCATCTTTAACGACTTGGTTATAAACCTCTCCGCTCTTTAAAGAAAATAGCGAATCTTCGATCTCCTTAGGTAATTCTCCTTGGCTAAACCAGCCCAAATCGCCTGATTTACTGATAGTTGAAGAATCATTGGAATATTGCAAAACCAGAGCTTTAAAATCAGTTTCCGGTTGCAAGGCAATAGCCAAGGCCTCATCAGCTTTCTTTTTAGCTTCCTGGTTTATGGCCAAATTTTCATCTTTGGTTACGGCCTGGTTCAGCATATCCACTGCCAAAATAGGCTTTAAAACATTATTCTTAAAAGTGGGAATGTCCATGCCGTAGGCATTTTTTATATCTTCTATGGCTTTTTCCAAAGAACCGATTTGAGCAATTACTTTTTCCATTTCTTTATCTATAATATCACTAGTCACTTCCTGGCCGTATTTTTTAAGTTCACTCTCGATAATATTAACAGAAACCAATCTATTAAACAATTGTTCTTTGGTTTCATCGTTTTCAGCCGATCCGGAAACTGCCCTGACTATCCTTAAATCATTATAATAGTCGGATAATTTGATAATCCTTCCATCCACAGTGCCAATCGGTAGAGGCAGGACACTAATCACTTTTTGGCTAATTTGGCCATTCCAGCCTAGTTTATAAATTCCAAAAATATCCACAGCCAGAGTTACGACAAAGGCCAAAATTAAGCAAGCAACAACGCCAAAAATAAACATCTTTTTACTGCCAATCTTAACTTTTGGCTTAAATAGTTTTCTAGTGAAAATAGATGATTTTATACTGCTATCAGGCTTAAAAAGCGAATTAATAGCGGCTGTCCCCTCTTTGCCAATATTTTTAGTTTCTGATTTGGCTGAAATAGCTGGACTGTATTTTTTAACTTTTATCTTTGGAGCTGTCAGGGTTTTTTTGACCGGTTTTTTTATTTCTTTTCTAATGACGGGCTTAATAACAACTGGCTTCGGAGCTGTTATTTTTACTGCTGGCTTTTTTTCTATAACTTTTATGGCAACTTCTTTTTTTATTTCTTTAGCCGCTGGCTTTATCATTTCTGCTTTAACAATGGGATTGATTATTTTCTTTTCTTCAATTCTAACACCCTTAGCCACAGCCGCCCTTGGGGGCATTGCTTTTTTAGTTTGAGGTTTCATTTTTGGTCTGCCGCCTTTATTTATCTCTTCCATCACCTCTTTTTTTAATTCTTCTTTCCTTTCTGGTGTTAAATTATACTTTGAAGCCATAATATAATGTTTATTTAATATTTATTGATATTATTTAATCTTGAAGGTTGCAATAATACCATCAGCCATTTGTTTAATTTCGTAGTCTGTTCGTGTATCTACATCGCCTATTACATCAACTAATACCTCATAATATCCGCCCTCTACTTGGTATCTGGCTATTAGTGTCATCGTGTGTTTTTGATTCTTCATGGAGACCCAGCCAATAAATCCATTATTGGAGTATACCTGCGCATTAGATTCATTTCTTACTTCATTTAAAAGGATATCAGACCACTTTTCCCCCTCCACTTTATAGCTATCCGATACCGATTTAGGAACAAAACTAAAACCCACCACCGAGCACACGCTTACATCTACCTGGCCATTATAATTTTTACCTTGGGAAATAGGCTGATCCGGTGGACATTTATAAGAGAAGTAAGAATTAGAATATGATTGCCAATTAACAGTGGGATCGGCCGGAGCAATTGTCCTATTGTCTCCTTCAAGATTTTGATTTAAATTTTCGGCGTCAAGGTCTTCGACTTGGTTTTGTAAAACCGTAATTTGCTGTTGCAATTTATTTTCCACTGAATTTAAATTTAATTGTTGCCACATAAAAACGCTGCTGCCAACGATTAAAGCCGTGATAACAACCACTATGGCGATTACCAAGATATTTTTTGGATTTTGTATTGGCTCGCTGGGCTGCGAGTTGTTTTGTTTCATCATAAATTCACTGGTAATATAATTATTAATTTAATATTGATTAACTTTTTTTATTTTCTAACAAAATACAGCCACCATTTTTTATAATTGGGGGCGATGATATCATTTCTAACAACTACCCCTCCTAATACCTCTGAATTTGAATCAATAATATTACCACCGCCGGAATCATCTCGAACTATTAAAACCACATTTTCACCCGGCTTCCTTAAGCCGAATTTCAAGCGAGCCTCTTTTTCCAGCTGCTGGCTACTTGTCCAAGAATCTATCAGTTGACTTATTTCGGCGTTTTCTTTCTCCAATCGACTGACATCTGTTTTATATTGCCTTATTTTATCATCAATCTGATGCCGATTTATCATTTCCTTGATCAAATTAACGCTTAAAAACACAGCCACTACGACACAGACGATTACTATCACCCGAGAACGAGAAAAATAATTCTTGATTATTTTTTTATATTTCCTAAGCATTTATATTATAACACAAAGAATAATTAATTAGAAATAATTTCGTTAAATTTGTCCTCACCCAATCTTCTTTTTATTTTAGCCAGAAGTTTTATGGCTTCCCGGCCGGCTGTCTGCCTTTTGGCCTCAAAATAATCTTCTCTTTGACTGATTATTTTACTCACCGCCAAAGACGGGTATCTGATGGATTGAAGTTCTATGAAAGCGTTATCGTCATTAACAAAAGAAATATAAACATGGCCTATTTTTAAAACAGCTTGAAACAAGCCTTTTGATTTATAATTCACATCCTCTATTTTGCCATACAAAACCACCCCCAGCGAACTGCGGAAAAACCCGAGTTGCTCCATGTCAATCAGCCTTTTACTGGTGATTACCAGGGCAGTGTAGTAATAACTCTTGTATATTCTATATGTGATGGTTAAAGCGACTGCTAAAGTCGCCGAAAAAACCGCCACCCCCCAAGTCCCTTGGAGAAATAAAGGATAGATTAAAAAAAACGGCAAGAGGAGCAAGATAACAACCAGGAGTATCGGCCAAAAAAAATGCCAAAGTGATTTTCTGATGACATCAATCACAATTTCGTTATCCTGAATATTTATTCTTTTAATCAATCTGTTAAACATGGGAAGTTATTAATTTAGGCAGAGATTTTTTTAGCGGCAGTTGTTTCTTTGGTTTATTTTTAGTTCTCACTATAAAATAGTATTTGGCTATCTCAATAAATACCAACTTTACCAATCCTAAAGCAAAAATTATAAGCCAGTCGTTAAGGCCTAAACTGACTGTTTTAAATATGCCTTGTAAAAATGGCGTATAAATCGGGATAACCAATACAAATAAGGCGATCACCACTGCGCCGATTAAATACTTATTGCTAAAAATATTTTTAGTGAAAATGGAACGCCTTAAAGATCTAACGCTAAAGATATACATCAGAGAGCCAACGCCGATAGTGGCAAACATGATTGTCCTGATGTAATCTAAATTTTCCTGTCCCATTAAATAGATAAAAAAAACATAAAAGATAAAGGGCACGATATCGGTAACTACGCCAATTATAAATATCAAAATTTTCATTTCCCTGTTTAAAATCGATTCGGTTTTTTTCCTGGGCCGGTCTTTCATTATTTCCGGCTCGCCTGGCTCCAGCGTCATAGCAATGCTAGGCAAGCCGTCGGCCACCAAATTAATCCACAATATCTGGGTAGCTAAAATAGGCAGAGGCAAACCGACCAGCAAAGAGCCTATAATTAATACTATTTCCGAAAAACTGCTCGAGAGCAAATACAGAATAACTTTACGGATATTTTCAAAAATTATCCGGCCTTGCTCCACGGCCGAAACTATAACCTTGAAATTATTATCCAACAGGATAATATCGGCGGTTTCCTTGGTGACATCGGAGCCCTCGCCTAAAGCGATGCCGATATCGGCGCTTTTTAAAGCCGGAGCGTCATTAACGCCGTCTCCTGTCATGGCTACCACCTCTCCTCTGGCCTGCCAAGCGTCCACCACTCTTAATTTGTGGCTTGGCTTAACTCGGGCATAAACGTCTATAGTGGCCACTCTTTTTTGCAATTCCTCGTCTGTCCAATCATCCATGTCCTTGCCCTCTACAATATTGCCATCAGTTTTAAAGCCTAACTCCTCAAAAATAGCTTTGGCTGTCAATTTATGATCACCGGTAATAATGACCGGTCTGATGCCGGCTAATTTGCAAAGATTCAAGGCTTCTTTGGCTTCCGGACGAAGCGGGTCTTTAATGGCCACAAACCCCAAAAAAACCAGGTTGTTAAGTTCATGGGCGCAATTTTTAAAATCAGTCCCTGTTTTATAGGCAAAAGACAAAAGGCGCAGACCTTTGCTGGTGGCTGTTTCATATTTTTTTCTAAGATATTTTAATTTATCAGCGGTTAATTTTTCGCCACGACCGTCTATCATCACCTTATGGCAATATTTAAATATCACTTCAGGCGCGCCTTTGACGAAAATATGGCTGTGACCCATTTTTTTGTGATGGTGCAAAGTGGCCATGAATTTCTTTTCGGAATCAAAAGGTATCTCGTCTATTTCCGTATATTCCTGATGGATCTTTTCCTCTTCATAGCCGGATTCAAGGGCAGCCATCAGGAGGGCTTTTTCGGTTGGGCTGCCGATTATCTTTAATTCTTCCAAAGCCGACTCCGGATTTTCGGCCACGGCATCATTGCATAATATGGAAATTTTTAAAATCAAATCGCGCGCTTTTTCTATCTCTGACAAATCGTCTGATTTATTAACTTTATATTCCTTGTCAGCCGTAATAATATTAGAAACCTGCATCTTGCCTTCGGTTAAGGTGCCGGTTTTATCGGTGCATATCACCGAAACACTGCCCAGTGTTTCGGTAGCCACTAATTTCCTCACCAGAGCTTTCTTTTTTAAGATAAACTGCATGCCAATGGTTAAAATTATGGTCACAGCGATGATAAGCCCTTCGGGAATAGCGGCTACCGCCAAAGCCACGGCCGTGATAAACATTTCCAACGGATCTTTATTTAACAAAACCCCGACAAAAAATATGACTGAACTCAAACTTACGACCAAAACTGTCAGCCAAGCGCTGAATTTAGACAAACTTTTCTGAAGCGGAGTCGGTTCCTCTTTGGTTTCTTTTATTAATTTTGTTATCTGGCCGATTTCCGTATTAAGGCCGGTTTCACAAACCAAGGCAGTGGACATGCCTCTGGCGATTATAGTGCCCATATAAACCATATTCTTCCTCTCCGCCAGATAGGTGCCCATTTTTAAAATTTTATTATTCTTTGATGAGGGTGTTGATTCTCCGGTAAGAGCGGCTTCTGTGGTTTGCAGATCTTTTGATTCGATTACACGGCAATCAGCTGGCACTTTATCGCCCGACTTAAGAAAAATAATATCACCTGGAACAATCTCTGCCGAGCTTATTTCTATCTCGTGGCCGCCACGCAGAACTTTGGCATTATGCCTAATTATTTTCCTTAGCTGGGTAATGGCTCGATTAACTTTATTCTCCTGCCAAAAGCCGAAAATCGTATTGATAATAACGGCAAAGAATATAACACTAGCATCAGTTAAATCACCTAAAAAAACCGATATTAATCCGGCCGCCAAAAGCACATAAACCAATGGTGATTTTAATTGGCTAAAAAATACAGCCAGCCTAGAAAATGATTTTTCCGAAGATATGGTATTTGAACCGTGTGATTTTTGCCGGCTTTGAGCTTCTTTGTTTGTCAATCCGCCCTTGGCGCTTTTTAATTTTTTAAAACAATCAGAAACAGACAGAGCATACCAATGTTCTTCTTGTTTTTTTGAAGTTATCCTTTTTGGGGGCATGGAAGATTTCAATGGATAATATTATTTTATTGAAGTAAAGATTGTTGAATATATTATAACACAATTCAGCTCTTAAGCTAAAAACTTTTGGCAAATAAAAAACCCGAATATTCCTATCCGGGTGAAGTTGTCTTTTTTATAGTATATCGGCAGCTAATTCCGCCAATTCTGAACGTTCGCTTTTTAGCATGGTGATGTGGCCGAAAATGGGATAGCCTCTGAATCGTTCCACCACATAAGTGAGGCCGTTACTGGCCGGATCAAGATAAGGATTGTAAATCTGGTAGGGATCACCGGTAATGATAACTTTGGAGTTATCGCCGCAACGGGTTATTAAAGCCGCTACCTCGCGAGGCGTCAAATTCTGCGCCTCATCGATTAGGATTATGGCATTGTGCTTGGTAGCGCCTAGGGCGTAATTAATCGGCTGAATCTCTAATTGGCCAAACCTGATCAATTCGCCAACGGCATCAAACTTTCTGCCATCTTTGACGTGATCGGCATCGGAACCAAGAATCAATTTCATATTCTCACAAATCGGTTCCCGCCAAGGAGCAAATTTTTCATCTATGTCACCGGGCAGAAACCCGAGTGATTTGCCGATTTCCACATTGGGACGCCAAACTAAAATACGACTGGGCTTATTTTCATCATCACCTAATTGACGCCAGGCGGCCAGTAAACTGATCAAGGTTTTTCCGGTGCCGGCTTTACCCACCAAAGTTACCAGGCGAATATAAGGATCCAGTAAAATCCTAAAAGCCAAAGCCTGTTCATCGTTTATCGGCTTAACGCTTTTGGATTTATCGGCCGATCTTTTGGGCCGAGGAACATAATCGAATGTTTTATTCCTTTGATTGTAGACAGCCAAAATATATTTATCGCCATAAATAAATTTACAGCCGATATTAGCCGGCAAATCAGCTAGGTTTAATCCTGTCACTTGAGTTACAATGTCAGCCGGTAAAAATTGCTTTTGAGGCAACTCATGGAAGATTATAGCGCTGGAATCATCAAGATTGACACTCATACGGCCGCAGTAAAGCTCTTCTATCCGGCTGATTTTCCTATCATGTTTGTAATCGTCGGTAAAGACGCCGCAAGCGTTGGCTTTGATGCGCAAGTTGATGTCTTTGGTTAGAAGTATAACCTCGTAATCCTTGCTCTTCTTCTGCCAAGCCATGGCTACCAAGAGTATGCGATTATCATTATTATGCTCCAAGCCAACGGGCAAATCTGTCCAATTAGCGCCATTGTAATCAATAAACAAACGGCCGCCTGTGCTTGTTGGTACCCCGCCTTTTAAGGACCCAGTTTCGCGATAACTATCTAATTTACGGGAAACCTCTCTGGAACTGGCACCTAAAAATCCGTGTTCGCTCTTGCTTCTGTCCAATTCTTCTATTGACCAAATAGGTATAACTATAATGTTATCGCCTAAGTTTTCAATGACACTAGGATCATGGACTAAAACGCTGGTATCTAAAACAAACACTTTCCTCTTGGGCATGAAAATCTCCTTTGGTTGTTGTTTTTGGTTTATTTTAAACTGCTAAATTACATATTTGTTTTTCAATGAACTGATAAATAGCATTATTTCTTTTTGTGACTGTAGGCTAACATTATTTTAAATGATTGTCAAAGGTCATTATAAACTGCCAAAATAGCTTATTTAAATTACTTATTGTGCTGTCTGGCTCTCAATCTTTTCCAAAAATTAGCCGAAACATCATCCGACTCGGCAAAAGGATCTTCATTTTCATCAACATAAACCACTTCATTATCTTCGCCGCTTAGATCGTTTTTTACCTGCCATTTTTCATAAACTTCATTAGGCAATTCCTTGATAAACTGGGAAACTTGGTTGATGTTGCCCGAACTGTAGCTAAAAATTGGATAAGTCAAATAAAGCTGATCTTGGGCTCTGGTGGTGGCCACATAAAACATTCTTCTTTCTTCTTCCATATCGTTTCTATTGTCAAAAGCCTTCATGTTGGGAAATTGCCCATCGACCAAAGAAATCAAAAAAACAACTTTCCATTCCAAGCCTTTGGCCTGATGAATGGTGGATAGGGCCACGGCTTCATCGGCGCTTTGTCTATTTTCCACAATGCTTGATCCTTTAAAGCTTTCTCCCAGAGCCGTATCGGCCAAAAACTTGTCCAGGGAATCATAACGTCCGGAAAAAATTGACAGCTGTTCCAAGTCGGCCAATCTGTCCAGGGGGTTATCAAAATTATTCTTAACCATTTTTTCATAACCGGACGCCAGAATTGTGCCGATTAAAGATGACAAATCAGTGGCATCCATGGACTTGAGCTTATCCAAAAGATTCTTCGCCTCACTCCAGCCGGCCAAAGCTTTAGCCGACAAAGAAAATTGTTTAGCTAGTATTTCCGGCAAAGAACTTGATGATTGGATTTGATGCCAAATCAAATTAATAGTTGCCGGCCCGATGCCGATTTGTAGAGCCAGTACCCTCTGCCAGGAAACTTCATCCAAATGATTGGCCAGTATCCTCAAATAAGCTATCACATCTTTAATATGGGCCTGTTCAAAAAATCTTAATCCGCCTCTCATGACATAGGGAATGTTTCTTTTGTTCATTTCCATTTCGAGTTCCAGCGATTGGTAGTGAGCCCTGAACAAAACGACTATTTCGCTTAAATCAATCCCCTCCTCCCTCTGCAAATCAAGTATTCTTTGGCAGACAAAATCAGCTTGGCTGTAAGAATCATCCAAAGCCACCAGAGCCGGCTTGTCGGCTGATTTTTTACTGGTGCGCAGATTCTTGGCAAATTTATTTTTATTGAAATTAATGGAATGATTGGCCAGCTTTAAAATTTCGGGCGTTGACCGGTAATTGGTTTCTAATTTAAAAGTTTTAACCGTTTTAAAATCTTGGGGGAAATTTAAAATATTATCCACCAAGGCTCCGCGGAAAGAATAAATGCTTTGGCTGTCATCCCCTACCACCAGTATATTCTGCTCCTCTCCGGCCAAATGATTGATTATCTCGCCTTGGATATGATTGGTGTCCTGGTACTCA
>JAUSEE010000034.1 GCA_030650095.1 Candidatus Buchananbacteria bacterium | reverse complement strand
GGTACCATTTCCGAAGTTTTTGAAAAATATAAGGAAATTCCGCCGCTGGTAAGTTCCATGCTGATTATTGGCGAAAAAACCGGCCGGACCTATTTTATGCTTGAAAATATTTTTAATTTTTATAAGGCCGTATCGGAAAATAGCGTCCAGAATCTTTCGCAATTAATAGAGCCCGTGTTGATATTGATCTTGGGTGTTGGCGTTGGTCTTCTAGTTTCGGCAGTTTTGTTACCGATTTATAGTCTAGTCGGAGCCGGCTAGACTAGCTGATAGCTGATAGGTAATAGGTGATAGCTGGTTCTCTATAACCTATAACCTGATTTTGAGGGTGTGCATAACTTGATTTGTTTTAAATATCATTAAAAACTATAATTTTATTAGTAATTAATAAGCTTTTAGTACCAGTTTCAGCGTGTGGCTTTAAAGCTACAAGCTATAAGCTATAAGCTATAAGCTATTAAAAAAGTGTCGAATCTATTAAGTGTTTTGGGTTTTGGATGGTCTGCTGGTGGAGTCGGAAAAACCAGTAATAAGTCACGTGGTTTCACTTTGGTCGAATTGCTCGTCGTTATTGCCATCATTTCTATTTTGGCAACCCTACTCTTATTACAATTAGGCGTTGCTCGCGCTAAGGCCAGAGACGCCAAACGTATAGCGGATGTCAACCAGGTTCGTTCCGCGCTGGAGCTTTATTTTGATGACAATGGTAATTATCTGGCCAATATGGCTATGGGTGCTTTAAAGCCAACATATTTGATTAATATTCCTGAAGATCCTATCGCGGCTAACTGTACGCTGGGTACTTATAACGGCCTCGGTACAACCCCCTTCAACTGCTATGGTTATGAATGGAAGCCGCTTACCGCCCCAAGCAGTATGCATATTTGGGCGGAATTAGAGCAGAAAAATCTCAATGCCCTTAAAAATGATGCCGATATCGATTCAACCGGTTGGGCTGGGAGTGGAGCTGAAGTAAATGGCAATAATGATACTGTTTGCAGCAATGCTGCGCAAAAGGATTGTATTTACGATTCCGGACAACCATAATTTTGGACTAGGTTATAGGTAATAGCTTATAGCTTATAGCTTATAGGTTATAGGGAAATTAACTATCACCTATCACCTATCACCTAATTGTTGGTTTACCTTTTTCTGCTTGGTCTGATTGTCGGGAGTTTTGTTAATGTTGTTATTTACCGAATTCCGCGAGGACAATCCGTTGTTGGTGGCCGTTCGCAGTGTCCTAATTGCCGCAAAAAATTACCTTGGTACGACCTAATACCAATTGCCAGCTTCTTTATAGTCAGAGGGCGATGCCGTAATTGTAAAAAATCAATCTCGTGGATTTATCCGTTAGTTGAGCTATATTCGGGTTTTATTTTCCTGTTTTCTTTTTCTCTGTTTGTATCCGGCGGCTTGATAAATTGGCTATTCGTAGTTTTTGTTCTGGAGGTACTGTTTATTTTAGCCCTAATTGATTTGCGACATTTAATTTTGCCGGACTCACTATTACTGGTTTTACTGATTGGAGTCGTTGTTTTGGGTGTAATTCAGAGATGGCTCAATCTTGGAAGCGATTGGCAAGTGCTCAATCTTGATAATCTTATCGGAGCGGTCTCATTATTCGGTTTTCTTTTTTTGATTTGGCTTTTATCAAAGGGCAAGTGGCTGGGTTTTGGCGATGTTAAACTGGCCGGCATAATTGGTTTAATTTTCGGGCTTTGGGGCGGATTAATTATTTTTTATGGCGCGATAATTATTGGGACAGCTGTTGGCTTGATTTTATTGGTAAGCCATCGGGCAAAC
>JAUSEE010000033.1 GCA_030650095.1 Candidatus Buchananbacteria bacterium | reverse complement strand
GACGGTTATTTTGTCTCAACTGCTGGAGTAAATGAAGAACAGATTAAAAAATACATAAAGCTTCAGGGCGAAGAGGACAACGGACAAGCGAAGCTTGAAATATAAAATACCGAGTCCGTGAGGGCTCGGTAGGTTATTTTTTGGCTTTAGCTTCAGAAGTATTTTCCAAATGGCGATTAAGCCAAGCGCCTATTTCTTTGCCGTGACGCAAGAATTCTTCTTCGGTTACAGCCGATCGGATTATTTCCGGAATATCGGTTATGCCTTCAAGCAAGGCCTCTATCGCCAAATAAATCATGGGCTTAAAGCCGTGCTTCATGGCCACTTCAACGTAGGCATCATGATCTTCCACGCCACTGATAATCATTTGACGTTCATCATAACCCAAGCCCCAATATTCCAAAAGCAGAAAGCGTCCGCGATAGCCCACGCCGCCGCACTGCCGGCACAGCTTATTGCCAGGTGCTACATGGTGCAGGAGCAATTCGGAATTAATGTATTTTCCGCCCAGAAGATAAGTCAGCTCATCACGGGCGTCGTATTCTTCCAAACAATCAAAACAAGCTTTCCTAACCAATCTCTGCGATAAAACAACTTTCAGGTTGGGAGCGATGCTTTCAGAGCCAACCCCCAAACGCTGCAAACGCAGCAAGGTTGATTGGGCATCATCCGCGTGGACAGTGGCTAAAACCAAGTGGCCGGTGTTGGTGGCGTTTAGGGCGATATCGGCGGTTTCTTTGTCACGAATCTCGCCCACCATTATAACATCCGGATCTTGCCGCAAAATTGATCTTAACCCCTCTGGAAAGTTCATGCCTATCCGAGTATTGATCGGGATTTGCGTTATGCCAGAGAGAGCCACTTCCACCGGATCTTCAATGGTGGTTATGTTCCTGGTGCCGTCATTAATTTCTTCCAACATGGAATACAAGGTGGTGGTTTTGCCGCTGCCGGTGGGACCGGTTACCAAAATCAATCCCTTGGATTCAGCCAGGCGCTTTTTAACCCTGATTTTTATATCCGCCTTCATGCCTAATTTTTCCAAATCATATTCATCGCGCTTGGAATGGAGCAGACGCAAAACCACTTTCTCGCCGTATTTTCTGGGATCATGAATAGTGGGCGTAAGCGCCACGCGCAAACTGCAATTCACCAAAAGATGATTCTTTTTGATATCGTCTTCGCCAAAGGAAATGCCGCCGTCTTGAGGCAACATGTGCTCATCAATCTTAAGATTGGCTCGATGTTTCACTAGAGCGACCAAGCGCCTGATATTTTCCATAGTCAGATCATAATCGCCTGTTTGCATTAAGCCGTCAAGGCGGTAACGGATTCTGGCCAAGCCATCGGGCCCCGGTTCAATATGGATATCAGTGGCATTTTCCGAAACGGCAAATTTCAAAATAGCATCAAAGCTTTCAGCCGCTGTCGTATCGGCATCAATGCCTTTCAAATAATGCAGCCTTTGGCGCTTGTCAAAAATCAACTTATGCTGAAGAAGTTCTTTAGCTTGTTCCGGTGTTAAAAAAACATATTTTAGATAGCTGTTGTCTTTATTCATTTTTAAAGACATATCCAAAATTTCTTCCAAATTTATAGACGCTTCATTGAAATCGCGCAACTGGCCGGAAGCATCGTGGGTAATTATGCCTATCAGCAGATTTTCTTTCTTGCCGTCAGAACGAATCATTAACGGGATAAAACCGCGAGCGCAAAAAACTTCAAAAGATCTTGATGGCTCATCATTAATCTTAAACAAGGGCGGACGAGAAACGTCCATAGCCCTTAAAAGACCCTCAAAAGTCAAAAATAATTCATCAATAGTGCCAATGATCATGCCTTGGCGGAATAAGCCCACATACAAAGCCTCTATTTCTTTAAGAAAGGGGTTATTAATTATAGTCATCTATCTTCTCCTTTTTGTGGTGGTTGTTTTTTAAAGAGCTGCTTAACCATAACTTTTAACATTTTAACAATTCATTGTCAATGTTTTATTTGTTGGGCTATATTAAAAGTAGTATAATTAGAATATGAAGAATGTCTTTGTTATAAAAATAGGAGGCAAAGCTGGCTTTGGCATTATGACATCCAGTTTCCTTATCTCTAAGGTAGCAACCAGATCGGGCTACTATGTTTTCGCTTATCCGGAATACCCATCGCTTATCAGAGGCGGGCATAATGTTGTTTCCATTAATATCTCAAAAGAAAAAATCCACTGTCAATATCCGCACACCAATCTTCTCATCGCCCTAAACCAAGAAACCATAGATTTGCATAAAAAAGAATTGCCCCGAGGCGGTATGATTCTTTTTGATAACAGCTCTTATGAAAAAATAACGCCTAACAAAAATTACAAATATTTCGGCGTGCCGGCCAGCACAATAGTAAAAGAGGCTTCCGATGATTTGATTATGAGAAATAATGTTATGCTGGGAGCCGCGCTGGCGCTGCTAGGCGGAGATTTGGGAATACTCAAAAAACTGATCAACGAACAATTTATCAAAAAAAATCCTAAAATCGCCGAAAAAAATAATCAAGTGGCTCAAGCCGGCTATGATTATATCCTGCAAAATTATCCAAGGTCCAATGGCCAAGAGCTGGCAGTCAGGGAAAAAATTTCTGGGCAAATACTAACCACTGCCAATGAAGCCATATCTTTAGGCGCCATTGCCGGCGGATTGCAATTTGCCGCCATTTATCCCATGACGCCAACCAGCACTATCTTAAGCGTCTTGGCCCCCTTGCAAGAAAAATACGGTTTTGTTTACAAACAGCCGGAAGACGAGATAGCTGCCATAAACATGGCTATTGGCGCCTCCTTTGCCGGCGCCAGATCAATGGTGGCCACCTCGGGCGGAGGATTTTGCCTCATGAGCGAAGGCTACGGCCTGGCCGGCCAAACCGAAACACCAATAGTCATAATCGAGGGCATGAGAGGATCTCCGGCCACCGGCTTGCCAACCTGGACGGAACAGGGCGATTTGCGTTTTATTCTTCATGCCCACCAAGGCGAGTTCCCCAGAATAATTTTAGCCCCGGGCGATAGCGAGGAAGCTTTTTATATGACCCGCTTAGCTTTTAATCTAGCCGATCGTTATCAGACGCCGGTAGTGGTTTTGGTTGATAAATATATATGCGAAAGCTATATAAGCACAGCGCCGTTTTCAACCAGCGGCTTTAGAATTGACAAGGGAAAATTAATCACTAAACTGCAAAATAATTATTCAAGATATGCCCTCCAAAAAGACGGCATTTCGCCCAGAGCCCTACCAGGATCGGGAAATTATTTTACCGCCAATTCCGATGAGCACGATGCTATGGGTTTATCAGCCGAAGATAGTGACATCCGCCTAGATCAAATGGACAAACGCATGAAAAAACTGGAAACTTGCGCCAAATTAGATATGCCCAAACCTTCACTCTACGGTTCCAAAAATGCCGACATCACTCTTGTTTCCTGGGGCAGTAACAAAGGCCCGATACTGGACGCCATAGCTGAATTAAAATCTGTTAATTATCTTCACTTAAATTGGATTAACCCTTTCCCAACAAAAACTGTAGAATCTATTTTAAGAAAAGCCAAAAAAATCCTCAATATAGAATGCAACTACAGCGGACAGATGAAAGGATTGATCAGAGAAAAAACCGGCATTAATATCAAGCATAATCTTCTAAAATATGACGGCCGGCCTTTTTACGCCGAGGAAATCATAAACAAAGTAAAAAAAATGCGCTAATTTATGGCTATTACTAATACAAAATTAAATAGTAAGATGGATCCCAACTGGTGTTCCGGCTGTGGCAATTTTGGCATCTGGGCGGCTTTCAAGCATGCGGCTCAAGAAGCTGATTGGAATAATTCCAATTCAGTAATTGTCGCCGGCATTGGCTGTCACGGCCATATGGTTAACTTCACCGAAATAACTGGTTTTCAAGGTCTGCATGGCCGGCCAATACCTGTTGCTTCCGGCATTAAAATAGCTAATCATAAATTGAATGTTTTTGTTTCAACCGGTGACGGCGATTGTATGTCGGAAGGCGGAAACCACCTAATCCATGCTGCCAACCGCAACAATGATATTACCGTTTTATTGCACGACAATGCTATTTACGGCCTAACTACGGGGCAAAGTTCACCCTTATCAGGCAAAGGCTTTAAATCCAAATCAACGCCCTTGGGAAAAATTGAAGATTCCATTAACCCCCTGCAAGTGGCCTTGGCTTCGGGAGCAACATTCATCGCCAGGGAATATTCAGGCAATGTCAAAGAATTATCACAGTTAATAATAAAAGCCAGCGAGCACAAAGGATTTGCCATCATCGATATCCTTCAGCCTTGTGTTGCTTTCAATAAAACCAACACCCACACTTTTTATAGGCGAAATATTTATAATTTACCAGAAAGTTACGAGGCTAGCGACAAAAATGCGGCCTTTGCCAAAGTGCTGGAATGGGGCATAAAAAAAATCCCGGTCGGGATTATTTATCAAGAAAATAAGTTAACTTATGAACAACAACTGCCTCAATTAAACCAAGATATCTTGATTAATTTGCCCAGAAATCAAAAAGAAATTAATTCTTTGATTACAAAATACAGCTAATTCTGTTAAATTAATTGTAAAATTTTTTTAGCGAAGTCGGCCACTCTAATTTCATTATCTTTTTGCTTAAAAAAATAACCGTCCAGTTTTAAAGAATCAACTATTTTTTGGCCCTGCAACTGGCTAATTGTTGCTTCCATTTTTTCAACAGCTCCGCAAAAAACAGCATAGGAAGAATCACCGCAGCCATAAACGGCAAATTTCTTGGCTGGATATGATTGGCCCTGCAATTTATTCAAAAAAAGCAACATATCTTCGTGGGGAAAGCCATCCCTGTCGCCAAAAGTCCAGCTGGGAGAACCAAAAATTATCAAATCGTAATTATTGAAATCATCCGGCGCCGTTAGAAGCGCCTTCTTTAAATCAACTTGATGTTTTTGAGCTAGCACATCTTGAATAATGAGTCCAGCTTCATAAGTGCCGCCGGAATTGGTAGCATAGGAAATTAATATTTTCATATACTGGCATTATATCATATTTGGATAGCCAGTTAAAACAATGTTTTATTTAATCGGAACTTCCACGATTATTCTTTTATCGCCTTCTTTTTCCGAATCTATTTCCACATCCACACTGCCTTTTAAAATATGCTTGGAAATAATTTTTCCTCGGCCATGCTTGGTTTTAACCCTGGTGCCGACAGCTGGCAATTTGCCGGCTAACTCTTCATAAAGATCATTCTCATAAGACAAGCAACATTTAAGACGCCCGCAAATGCCGGAGAGCCTTTCCGAACCGCGATGAGCCACTTGTTGATTTTCGGCGTATTCCGAAGTAACATTGCCTAATTTTTTCAAATGACCTTGGCAACACAGGCCTTGGCCGCAAGAGCCGATATCACCGGAAATTTTAACTTCATCGCGTACGCCTAATTGATGCAATCTAACTGACTTTTGGAAATGCCTGGTTAAATCCTTAACCAGATTCCTAAAATCAACCCGGCCATCGGCGATAAAAGCCAAAATCATTCTGCTGTCATCAAAAGAAAAATAGCAGTCCACCAGCTTCATCTCTAAATTATATTTTTTTAAATTTTTATGAGAGTAATCAATCGTCTGCTCTTTCTTACTAACATTATTGTTGGCCATAAAAAGATCAACCTCTTCTTTGGCAGCCAGCCTGTCTATCGGCCTCAATTCGCCCAAAGAATTTATTTCTTCTTCTGATAAATCAGAAAATTCTATCACCTTGCCCAAATCCGTGCCTTGAGAAGTCGTCACCACGACAAAATCACCGGCTTTCAAAACCAAGTCTCCGGGATCAAAAGCATAGAATTTATCCCAGGAAGCGAATTGGACCATAGCAACACGCATAAATTAATTTATCAATAATAAATTAAACGGAGAATTTTCTGAATTCCTTAATAGCAATCCCCTCGCCGGCTTCTTTTAACAGATCAGAAATTTTTTTGCTGTCATCTTTGATGAAAGGTTGATTTAATAAGCAAACATCTTCGTAATATTTGTTAAGCTTGCCTAAAATTATTTTTTCTATTATTTCAGCCGGTTTATTCTCATTTTTCATCTGCTCGCGGTAAATTTCTTTTTCTTTCTCTTTTTCTGCCATGGACACATTTTCCGAACTAACATATTTTGGCGACATCGCCACAATCTGCATGGCAATATCATTAGCCAATTCTAAACTGCCGCCGGTTAAAGCCACCACAGCTCCGACTTTCTTATTGGAATGCAAATAAGTGCCTAAAACATTGCCTTCAATCACACCAAAATCGCCTAACTTTATATTTTCACCGATTTTAAGAACCAAATCTGTTTTTATATTCTCTTCGGCCCAATTCTTAAAATCAGCCTCTGGAGTGGTTAGTAATTTTTGAGCATAACCGGAAACGGCCGAAATAAAATCTTCATTTCTGGAAACAAAATCAGTTTCGCAAGCCAAAACAACGGCCGACGCCTTTTGGCCGTCCTTAATAATTGCCACCAATCCTTCGTTGGTTGTTCGATCGGCTTTCTTGGCCGCTTTTATCTCTCCCCTTTTCCTTAGGATTTCAACCGCTTTGGTTATATCCCCGCCGGCTTCTTCTAAAGCATTTTTACAATCAGCTATTCCAGCGCCAGTTTGATTCCTAAGCTGGGTAATTGTTTGGATGTCAATTCCCATAGTTTTACCATGTTAAATTAAGATTTGAATTATTAACCATTCTCCTCTTAATATTGTTTATTAATTACCACCCTATTAATTTAGTATGAGATTAAATCTTAATCATAAATGTCTTAAAAATTTATGATTATTTAATAGGGTGAATCTAAAAATTATTTATTTTAAAATTTATTGTTTGTCTTCCTGTTTAGCCTTGCCTTCCAAAATAGCTTGAGCTATTAATCCGATGATCAAATCAATTGATTTAACAGCATCGTCATTGGCTGGAATCGGATAATCAAATAATTCCGGATTAATGTTGGAATCGCAAAAGCCCACAACCGGCACGCCTTTTTTTCTGGCTTCCACAATAGCGGTTTTTTCTTTCTTAGCATCAAGAATAAAAACAGCTTCCGGAATTTTTCTCATATCGCCCAAACCGCCGACAAATTTGCCCAATCTTTCAATTTCTTTGTCAAAATCAACTTGTTCTTTTTTGGTGTATTTGGCTAAAACGCCGGCTGCGCTTTCTTCTTTCAATTTGCGGTATTTTTTGACCAATTTTCCGACATTGCTGAAGTTGGTGAACAATCCGCCGATCCATCTTTCAATAATATAAGGCATGCCTGTTTCATCGGCATATTTTTTTATTATTTGCTGGCCTTGCTTTTTGGTGCCCACAAATAAAACAATACCGCCCTTTTGCGCCGTATCACGCAAAAAATTAGCGGCTTCTTCCAATTTCACTAAAGTTTTTTCCAAATCAATAATGTGCACTCCGCCTCTTTCGGTGAAGATGTATTCTTTCATCTTGGGATGCCAGCGTCCCTTTTGATGTCCAAAATGAACTCCGGCTTGCAACAATTCTAAAATTGTTGGCATTTTCATAATTTTTTTTCCTTTCTGCCTCTACTTTCCATTTATTTGCGGATTGCTCCGAAAACAAGGAAATTTTATTGGGGCTGTTATAACTACCCCAGGAAAGTATGAGAAATTAATTAGTAATATAACGCTTTTTAATTTAACAAATTATCCAACAAATGTCAAATATTAAAGCGGATTTCTATCCGCATCAATAAAAATGTCATCCCGAGCGATTTTTGCCGCAGGCAAAATTAGTCGAGGGATCTAGCGGATTTCTATCCGCATCAATAAAAATGTCATCCCGAGCGAACTCTGAGCGATAGTGAAGAGTAAGCCGAGGGATCTTCCGCGTTTACACCTGCCTGTCGGCAGACAAGCCCGCATCAATAGAAATCAAACATTTTAACAATTAAAAAAGCCGAGAATAATTCCCGGCTGAATTTTAAGAAAACAGAAAACCAAATCTCTTTAGGCCCATAATTTCAAATTCCAAATAACCATCTGAAGTACGACCTATTATTTTGATTTTAAGACCGTATTTAGTGATAAAAACCGTATCCGGATCAGAACTATAATAAAGGCAAACCATATCTTTACCTTTAAAAATTCGGCTCGTATCAGGGGTGGAATAATCATCATAACCGCTTTTTATAAAATATTCGGCCAAGACTGGCTGGGTGGGATTGAAATCGTCTTTAAAACCATAAGCCAGAGCCACGGTTAAATTTTTAACCCCGTCATCGATGATTTTAAAATAAGAATTCAATTTTATCCTATAATGGCCTTTGATTTCACCAACCAATACCCTATAATCACCGCAACGAAAAAACATTATGAATAAAAAAACAAATGTTGTAAAACACATACTCCCAATAATGGCTTGGTACAAGGAAACATAAACACTGCCATCAGCCAGTAAACCGCCCAAAAACATGGCCATGAAAACTAAAAAAAGAAACCTCTTTAAGCCAAATGGCCAAAACATTACTTCCATAAGTGTTTGATTAAGATGCGCCACATCCCTGTAAGATTGATCCATAACCGGCAAATGCATGAGTGGTTCCTCCTGGTTGGGTTTGTTCTTGTATAAAACAGGTTATTTTGGTTTTTTAAAGAGCTACAAATTAATTAAATCCTAAAACTAATAACAAGCTTTGTCAATCTTATTAATTTATTGTAAAATTAAAGCATGTTGATAAAGAAAATAAACAAAAGAGAAAACATATTCTTCGATCGCTTAATCTTAAAAAGGATATTAAACTTCTGGACTGTTTTAACTATGGTTTTCTTTTTGGCTGATTTCTTTTCCGGCCATCAGTTTGATATTTCCACCAGTTCCATCGGCATAATCTATTTGGCGATTTTGGGCATTTACACCAGCGAGAAAGAATACACCCGTTGGAAAGACGATTTTAAATCCAGGTTTGTCGGCGAATGGTTTGTGATTGCTTGGACTGTGATAATGGCTGTTTTTGTAATTTTAGCTCCATTTTCACAGGGCTACTACAGCGTGCCGGAAGGTTTTGCGGTAATGTATACTGCAGTTATCGGCGTCTTTGCTGTTTCCCATCATTCTAAAAGGATTCGAAAGCGAAAATAGAGCCTCTTGCCAAAAATTAAATAATATGCTAAAGTTTTATTTGTTAAATACAAAGATATAAAAAATATCATCTAAAGAACCAGCGATAATTATGAAAAAAGACATTCATCCGAAGTATTTTAAAGAAGCTAAGGTAACTTGCGCTTGCGGCAACACTTTTACTATTGGCTCAACTCTAGAAAACATTTCTGTGGAAATTTGTTCTGCCTGCCATCCATTTTATACCGGCAAACAAAAACTAGTCGATTCAGCCAGAAGAGTTGATAAGTTTAAAAAGAAAGTTGAAACAGCTACCAAGATAGGCAAGACTGTTAAGAAAACAGAAAAAAAAGCCAAACAGAAAGCCAAACAAGCAACCAAAAAAACAAAAATTGAAATAGACAAATAATACTTCAGATTAAAAAACTCGCGCTCCGGCGCGAGTTTTTGTTATCCCTAAAAACTATTCTATTTTTGTGATTTTTAATTTAGCATAAGTTTCATTATCGGTATCAATAATATTTGTTTTATAGCCGAAAGCCTGAACCAAATCTATGCCTTTTTGAACTTCGCCGCCATAACTGTATGCAAAAGCTATGCCTACTCCAGACCAAATGCACTGGACACCTTTTGGACAGGGCGAATTATAAAATTCGGTTATCTTTATAGCTAGGCCACTTTCATTAATTATAGCTGATTGGTTTTTATGCAAAGTAAACTCTTCCCCCAAAGAAATATTAAGCGTTTCATAATTATTATTGTTTTCTTGGACCGGCTGATCATCTTCTTTTTTCTGATCACTTTGGCTCTGCTTGAATTCATAAGCAGTTCCTAAAGATGAAACAAAAATAGTGCTCTTTTGATTGTATTTAGCAGAGTCTTCCGGCAACATGCCACAAGCGTATTCTATTTTTACATTAACACCAAATAAAGTTCGGCGTGATTCGCCAATGCCGCAGCCATCGCAATTAAAGCCGCAGCCATCACTGACTCCTTGCCATTTAGCAGTAAATTTTTCTAAGACTACCTTTTTAGAATAGGCGTTGGTTATCCACGGCGACCAAGCAACTATAATTAATAAAACAACAGCCACAGTTAGAATAACAATCTTTTTATTCATATTATTTCTATTTTAAGTTTATAAATATCAAACCGATTATTATTATTAAAATTCCTATAGCCTGAATTAGCGTTATATCTTCTTTAAAAGCAAAATAGCCGACTAAGGTGACAACTATGGCCGAGCCAGCCACCCATAAAATATTGACAGTAGCCGCGCCCTCGTATTTGAGCGAGCGAGCAAAAAATAAGCCCGTGCCGGCAAAAAATAAGATAGCCAACCACAGCCAAACAGAATTTTTATTAAGGCTATAAATCTTGGCTGTTACGATGCCGGCCAGATCCAGTAATATGACTATGGAGACGTTTAAAATAAATGGATTCATAAGTTTAAAAATAAACTGCTTTTTTTACAATATTTTTAATAAATTTCTCTTTATACTTTCTATATTTCTGGCCATCGCCCAGAGTGTATCTAACTCCCGCTTTTTTTATTTTAATGTATTCTTCAATGGCTTCCGGATGATTTAATAAATACTGGCGAAAACCAATCATGCCCTGGAAGTCTTGGCTATTTAATATCATTAGATGGATGTGGACTCGTCTCTTTCTGTTTTTATAGGGATAATCAATCCTGAAAAATAATCTTTCGGGGTAGCTGGCTGACTCGCGAAATTCATAACCAGCTTGCTCTAACTGTTTTTTGGCTGCCGCCATTTTAGATTTTAAAACACCGACGGCGATATCCAAAATGCCCTTGCCGCCCAGATTAGAAATCGCCGTTGACCCGACATGCTCAATTCTGGCTGTTGCGCCAAGAGCTCGGGACAATTTCTTTTTTTCTGATTTGAAAAAATCAAGATATTCCTTGTTATATTTTCTAAAAACATATTTCTCCATAACCCAAAAAATATTAGGAAATAGCTGCCTCCTTACTTTAATTTTAAGATAAATATAGCAAAAAAGCAAAACTTAATATGCAATATTCCAAAGAATAGTTGACAAATTTAATGGGTTTATTGGTTTCTCCTATTTTTGCAAAAAACGGCCTATTCTGTTATAATCAAATATCACATATATAAATTATGTACGATAAATTAAAAAAGATACAATCCAGATTTGATGAATTGGAACGGCTCCTGCAAGACGAGTCGGTTGTTTCTAATACCCAAAAATTAAAAGAGATATCGCAAGAATATGAGGATTTGAAAGAAACGATTAGAACCAAGAAAAAATTGGATAAGATAAATTATGATTTGGAAGAAACCGTAAAAATGATAAAAGAAAATACAGACGACCAGGAATTGCAAGCTGTTTCCCAGGAAGAAAAATCAGATTTGGAACAGCAAAAAGCAGATTTAGAAAAAGAAATAAAATTCCTGCTTGCTCCCAAAGATCCAAACGACCGAAAAAATGTCATCATCGAAATAAGAGCCGGCGCCGGCGGAGACGAATCAGCCTTATTTGCCGCTGAACTTTTTAGAATGTATTCCAAATTTGCCGAAAGAGAAGGTTGGAAAACGAAACTGCTTTCTTCCAATCAAATCGGCATCGGCGGCTTTAAAGAAGTCATTTTTGAAATCACCGGTCAAGATGTCTATGGCACCATGAAATTTGAAAGCGGCGTCCATCGCGTCCAAAGAGTGCCGGAAACAGAAAAGAAAGGACGAGTCCACACTTCCACCACCACTGTGGCTGTTTTGCCGGAAGCGGCAGAAGTTGATCTTCATATTGATCCCAAAGATTTAAGAATAGACACTTTTTGCGCCGGCGGCCATGGCGGACAATCTGTTAACACCACCAAATCAGCCGTTAGAATCACTCACATCCCCACCAATACCATCGTTTCCTGCCAAGATGAAAGATCACAACTGCAGAACAGGGAAAAAGCCATGATGGTCTTGCGTTCCAGAATTTTAGCTAATATGGCCGATGAAGAAAGAAAAAAATCATCAAGCGAAAGAAAAATGCAAATCGGCACCGGTGACAGAAGTGAAAAAATAAGAACTTATAATTTCCCTCAAGACCGGATAACCGATCACCGCATTGGCGAGAATTTCGGCAATATTCCCAATATTTTAGATGGCGATCTTGAACCTATAATACAAAACTTGAGAGAAAAAGCGGAACTAGAAATGTTGCAATCATAAAAGAAGCCTGATTCGGCTTCTTTTTTCTTAACCCAAAAATTGCTATAATTCACATCAGATGAATAAATCAAACATAAGAATCAGCCTTATCATACCGGCCCACAACGAAGCAGATAATATTTCTGCTGTTTTAAGCGTGACTAGTCAAGCCAAAGAAGTTGACGAAATAATAGTCGTAGCCGACGCCTGCCAAGACAACACAGCCGAAGTGGCCAAACAATTTAAAGTCAAAGTGATTGAAAGGAAAAAAACACAAGGCAAAGGCAGCGCCATGATCGCCGGCGTGGAAGAGTCTAGTGGAGAAATTATTATGTTTGCCGATGCTGATTTGGAAAACTTAACCACACGCCACATCAGCCAGGTTTTAAATCCGGTTACAAGCGGCCGAGCAGTTATGTCTATTGGCTTGCGCGACCGGGTTTTCGGTTTGGGCGCCCTGATTCCTAAAATATATCCGATGTACGCCATTGGCGGAGAAAGAGCCATGACCAGGGAATTTTTTAACAGCTTGCCCAAAAATAAAAACATTCTTGATTTTGGCATTGAAACTGTCATGAATTATTATGCCAAAAAAAATAAGCTAAAAGTCAGCTATCCGGTTTTAAAAAATCTCCACCAAGTTATCAAAGAAAAGAAATACGGCCTGTGGCAAGGTTTTTCTGACAGGTTAAAATTAATGAGCCAGGTTAGAAAAGCCAGAAAAATAATGAGGCACAAAAACAGCTTTTAATTATGACCATAATTGAAGCGGGAAAAATTGCAGCAGACAAATTAAACCAGGCCAAAGTTCCTTCGGCCATTTTGGATGCCGAAGTTTTGTTGGCTTGCACGCTTAAAAAATCAAAAGAATTCATCCTGGCCAACCCGAAATTGAAAATAACCAAGGCCCAAGAAAAAAAATATAAAGCCTTAGTCAAAAGAAGATCAAAGTTTGAACCGGTAGCCTATCTAACAGGTGAAAAAGAATTTTACGGCCTTAGATTTTTAGTGAATAAAAATGTCTTAATCCCCCGCCCCGAAACCGAACTGCTGGTGGAAGAAGTTATAAAATATGTCGGCACTAAAAGCCTGACTATTTGCGATGTCGGCACCGGTTCTGGAGCCATAGCTGTGGCTCTTAAGAAATACCTGCCTCAAACCAAGATAATCGCTACTGATATTTCTAAATCAGCCTTAAACACGGCCAAAAAAAACGCTGATTTAAACAAGGCGGAAATAAGTTTTATCAAAACAAACTTGATTTATAATATAAAAGATAAGATTGATCTAATCGCCGCCAATTTGCCCTATGTGCCGGAAGAAGAAAAAAAAATAAAGAATGTTTTTTCCAAACCCCTTAAATACGAGCCAGCCGGAGCTCTTTACGCCGGCCGGTACGGCTTAGACAGTTACGAAAAATTATTCCAGCAAACAAGCAACCTGCCTCGAAAGCCAACTGCGCTATTTTGCGAAATAGGTTCAAATTATGCGCAAAAAAATAAAAAAATGGCTCAAGAATATTTTCCTCAAGCCAAAATAGAAATAAAGAATGATTTGTGCGATAAGAAAAGACTGATGATAATTAAAAATTAATAAGACACATCTAAATCAGCAGGCGCTACTTCCACCCAAGTCTTTCCCCTATTCAATTCAATCTCGTTATTATTTTCATCATAAAACACGGTCCTGGAGGCTGTGTCTTTTTTTTGCCAACGGCCTAAAATAGCCAAGCCATCGCGGAAAACAACGGCTTTATCTTCTCCTATCAGTTCAATGTCTTTGCGGCCGATTTCATCTAAGACCTCGGTTTCAGCATATTGAATGATAACATTATCAGCTTCTATTATACTGCCGTCATCATCAACATGGCGATTATTGTTCTGCCATCTCTCATACATGTTAGAATCTGAGGAATATTTCCAAATAACTTGGTAAGAGGGCGAATCGGAATAATTTATTTTTATTTCTAAGTTACTGGCGGCCGCTGATTTGCCGTCTTTGAATTTCCAAGAAACCAGATCAGCATAATTTAAAACATCATAATGCTCCTTGGCTTTTAAGAGCAGCTCTGATGAGGTATATAAATTATGAGGAGCGTATCTTTTATCATCACGCCAAAAATAACCGGAATTATAACCGAAAAATTCATCCAAATTATAAACTAAATCATCATCTCTTAAAATATCCAGGGCTTTTGGACTGCCACCCGAGTGCGCATAAATAGCGCGGTACTCCCTGGCTATGTCAATAAAATAAGGGCGAGCCGATCGAACCGGGCCTATTCTTTCTAAATTTTCCGATAAATCATAGACGGCCAAAAATCTGGTGATATCAGCTTCAGCTAAAAATTCATAAACTATTTTAGCTTTAGAGAGACCGGATTGCGGCCTGGACTCAACATGATTTTCCACCATAACGCCAACAGGAGCGACGTCTTGATTTTCTTTTGACACTTCCATTCCATCTAATTTGCTGTAAAAAATCTCTCCGGCCTCTTTGCCGCCAACGCTGGAAGTATCATCCAAATTATTATAAAGCTGATGATAAATAAAAAAAGCAAAAAAGCCGCCCGCCAGTAAAAGCGAAACGGCCATTGCTATTTGGATCTTAACCAATTTTTTCATGGTTTATTTGGCTTCTGATTCTTTTTCTTTATTTTCTTCCTTGCCCTCTTCACCAGCAACAGGAGCAGCTTCGACAGCAGCCACTGGTTCATTGACTTCCTCGGCCCTGGGCTTGGTTACAATAGCCACCACATCTTCCGGCTCATGTCCGATTATTTCAATTTTGTCGGAGATCACCAAATCGGCGATAGTAACCACATCATCAAAGGTATTAAGCTTAGAAACATCAACCTCAATTTCACCAACTAAATCGCCAGGCAAACATTTTATTTCCAATTCGCTGATATTGTGCACCAAAACTCCGTCGAATTCCTTAACAGCTTTAGCCTCACCTACGAATTTTAATTCCACATTAGCGGTAATGGCTTCATCCATTTTAATCTGATGAAAATCAACATGCCTATACCTGCCCTTGACCGGATCATATTGCACATCGGAAACAATCACTTTAACTTCTTTGCCATCAACGCCTAAATCAATAATAGTGCTTTCTCCACCTTCTTTAAAAACCTTATCAAAAGCATTGTAGTCTAATTCAATATTTTGATTTTCTAATCCATGGCCATAAACAACAGCCGGTATTTTCCCCTCTTGCCTGATTATTTGCGCTTTTTTGCCAATCAAAGTTCTAAGATTGGAATTCAATTTAAGAGTCATAATTCAATAATTACTTAATTTTTATACTTATTTAATTTAACCTAAAAGACAAAAAAAGTCAAGAACAAAAAAATAGCCACCCCAGCTACTTAAAGGTAAGCGAGATTTATAGATCAAGACTAGAAAACTTTGGAAAAATCATCATTTTCCGATAAATGCTTATACACAGACAAAACATCATCATTATTAACTCGCGACAAATTCTTAAATTTAGCCACCTCGTAGCTTTCAAAATCGGTAATGACGCCTATTGAGCTAATGCCAAAACTATTGCTGGAAAATAAAGCTAAAACGGCCGATTGGCATCTTTTGCATTTTATATAAACCAAGTGGGAATTATCATTTTCTTCCAACACCTTAGCCTCAATAGCAGTATTGCTATAATGGCAAACCGGGCAATGGCTGATCATTTTTAAGCCGTCTTCCGATGGCTTATTGTTTGGGGGTATGATATCTTTCATAATTTCATATTAAACCATAAAAAATTAAAAATCAAATCCATTTTTTCTGGAAATCAAGCCGGATTTATAAACATTCATAACAATGCCAACCAAAGTCAGCATCACTATCACAAAACTTCCGCCATAAGAGATGAAAGGCAAAGAAATTCCAGTAACCGGCAAAAGACCCACGCCCATGCCGATATTAATAAAGACATGAATGAATATCAGTATGGCCACCAGGATGGATAAGAACATGCCGAAATCATCGGGAGCCATTAAGGCTATTTTATAAAAACGGTAGAACAAAAACAGGAAGAAGCCTAAAATCATCACCACTCCCACAAAACCCAGTTCTTCGGCAATAACCGAAAATATAAAATCAGTCTGGCTTTCCGGTATGAATTTCAATTGGCTTTGCGAACCAAAGCCCAGGCCTCGACCCACCAAGCGGCCGGCACCCACAGCAATAATTGATTGCCTCACATTGTAACCGCTGCCCAAGGGATCGAGCGAGGGGTTGACGAAAGTATTTATTCTGTCTTTTTGGTAATCGGCAAAAATGAAAAACCAAGCCAAGATAAACAAAGCGATTAAAGAAATCAAAATGAAAATTATGTGCCATTTGTTTTTAGTGACCAGGAAAAATGAGATAAACCAAGTAAAAAATAACACCATGGCCGAACCAAAATCCGGCTGGCTGACAGCTAAAATAAAAGGGATGAAAGCAATCAGGCCGATTAAAAAAAGATGGCGAAATTGATTTATGGTTCTAGAACAATGGCAATAGACATTGGCTAAGACGACTATCAAAAAAATTTTCGCCAATTCCACCGGCTGAAAGCTGAAAAAGCCCAAAGAAAACCAGCCTTGAGTGCCACGAATAGTTGAACCTAGCGGAGTTAAAACCAAGACTAAAAACATCAAACTTATAAAATAACCGATCCAGCTTATTCTTTGCCAATAATGATAGTCGACATTTGAAAAGACAAACATGGAAATCACACCCAGAACCAGCCACATAATTTGTTTTTTAAAATTCAAGAATTCACCCAAGCCTTGGCCCAAAGCCACGCTGTAAATAGCAGCCAGACCAAACATGGACAAAAACAAAACAGTTATAAACAAAGACCAGTCTATCTTTTTAAAAATTGATAAATTTTGTATAGGAAGCATAACAAAGAATTAAAAATCTGTAGAGTTTGTAAAAATCTGCCTGCCAGCCTGGCCTTATTTTTCGTATCTTAAGGCAACTATCGGATCCATAACAGCTGCGCGCCTGGCCGGATAATAGCCGAAGATCAAACCTACGACAGCAGAGAATAAGAAAGCTATTATAACAGATTGGATCGGTAAAATAAAATCCCAGGAAAAACCTATTTGTGAAGCTATAAAACTGATTAAAAAAGTTATAGCCACGCCTATAACCACGCCGATTACGCCGCCAAACAAGGTTACCACTATCGCCTCCCACAAAAATTGCCAAAGGATTTGCTTTTTCTTGGCTCCTAATGATTTCCTAAGCCCTATTTCAAAAGTTCTTTCTGTGACCGAAACATACATGATATTCATTATGCCCACACCGCCAACCAAAAGAGATATACCGGCTATAGCCACCAGTAAAAGAGTCATACCGCCAAAAACCGTATTAATTATTTCCAGAGCTTCGGTAGCGGTAGTTACGGCGAAATCATCATCTTTGGAATCAGTGATCTCATGATTTTGGCGCAACAAATCCTCTATCTCACTGGCTGTGGCTTCCATAGTATCAGGATTATTAACCTTGGCGGTTATAAACATTAAATAATCAATGCCCAGCAAAAGCTTTTGGGCCGTCTGAAGAGGTATATAAACCATTTCATCATAATTAAAACCCAGGCTCATGCCTTTTTCTTCAGCCACTCCGATTACCCGAAAAGTGGTTCGGCCTATTTTAATATTTTTACCAAGAGGGTCGTTGTTGCCGAATAAATCCTCGGCTACCTTAGAACCCAAAACTACCACCTTGGCCAGTTGATCATCATCTTCACTGGTATAAATCTGGCCGCTGGCCACATCAATGCCCATGATATTTAAAATAGTGCCGGAGCTGCCCATATAATTAACCGTCTTGTTTTCATTTAAATAAGACGCCACTCCTTGCCCCATCACTCCCCCGCCGTATTCTTTGATGTTGCCTAATTTGCCGATATCATCGGCGTCTTTATTTTTCAAGGTGGTTATCTGTATGCCTTGGGCTAAGCCACCGGCGTTGGCAAAGGAATTTTTTTTAGTGGTAGGCACTTTAATTTCAATTTGAATATAATCCGATCCGAATGATTCAAATTCTCCCAAGACCAAACCCTTGATGCTTTCTCCGGCTGACATCACTATTATCACAGCCGCAATGCCAATGATAATTCCCAGGATTGTCAAAAAAGTTCTGCCTTTGTGCAAGAAGAGTGATTTCCAAGCTAATTTTATTGGCAGTAATATATTATTCATATCGTAACGCTTCTATGGGATCTAATTTGGCTGCTTTTTGCGCCGGGTAAAGGCCAAAAACAAGGCCGATAACAGCCGCAACTCCGGTGCCTAGTATAATAGAGGTGAAAGAAATGACAAAATCCCATTTATAACCTAAATAATTGGCAGTGGCAGCCACTATAGCCGCCACTAAGAACCCAAGTACAACGCCAATTATTCCACCTATTAAAGTGATGGCCATTGTTTCTAAAACGAATTGGATCATAATATGAAATCTTCTGGCGCCGACAGCTTTTCTTAGCCCCACTTCGCGGACTCTTTCACTGACAGCCGCCAGCATGATGTTCATCACTCCAACTCCGCCGACGATTAAAGATATGCCCGCTATGGCCGCTAAGAAGAACTTCAGGGCATTGGTAACTGTTAAAAGAGTATCAATGGCATCCTTGGTGTTCCTAACCGAAAAATCATCAGTGCCATCTATCCTTATGTCGTGCCTGTCTCTAAGTAAAAATTTTATATCTTCTGTGGCCCGATCTATGTTTTCGGTATTGTTTATCTTGACCCTGATGTAATTAACATAATCCAAACCTAACATTATTTTTTGCGCAGTGGAAACAGGCATTAAAACCAAATCGTCTTGGTTTTGAAAGCCAGCCGTGCCCCTTTCTTTCATAACGCCTATAACTTCAAATGATTCTTTTTTTATTTTGACTCTTTTGCCCAAGGGATTATCGCTGCCGAATAAATCCTGGTAAACTTGATAACCTAAAACCACCTCTCTGGCGCTTCCCCGATCTTCTTCCTCGGTGAAAAATCGGCCTAAATAAACCTCGGTGTCTTCAACGCCAAGATAATCACTCATCACTCCGCTAAAATTTATATCAACTGAATTGTTTTGATAATTTATAGTGCCGACTCCGGAATTATAAGAGCTCACCGCCACCACATTGTCAACTTGCTTTTTAATGGCCACGGCATCCTCGTATTTTAAAGTGGTCACAACTATGCCAAAAACCGAAGCCGGCGGCCCTTCTTCATCAGAAGCGCCCGGCAACACGCCCACTAAATTAGTGCCGACGGAATTAAGCTGATTGATTATCAAGCTTTGCGCTCCAGCGCCGACTGACATGATTATAATAACAGCCGCAATGCCAATGATAATTCCCAAGCTGGTCAAAAAACTGCGAATCTTATTGGTTCGCAGGACAGAAAAAGATAATTTTAAGCCATCCAGTATGGTCATAATAAAAAATATAAGAGGAAATTAAAAAGCCGGCTACGACTCTTTTTTATTTTAGAAAATTATCGCCATTAAGCGATGACTTCCTGTTGATGACTTTCTCATCGCTGACTATATGGCCATCTATTATTTTAATGATTCTTATTGCATGTTGGGCCGTATATTGCTCATGGGTGACTAAAATTATAGTATGGCCGGTATTATTCAATTCTTCCAGTATTCCCATAACCGCCTGGCCTGATTTGGTATCTAAATTGCCGGTTGGTTCATCGGCAAATATAACGCTGGGACTCGTAACCAAAGCTCGGGCAATGGCTACACGCTGCCTTTCACCGCCGGAAAGCTGGTTGGAAAGATTATTGATGCGATGAAGCAAGCCGACTGATTTTATAGCCTCCTTAACCTTATTGTCATGATCACCTAAATTACTGTACAAAAGAGGCAACTTAACATTTTCATAAACTGTTGTTTTCGGCAACAGATTAAATGTCTGAAAGACAAAACCCACTTCTTCATTCCTGATTTTAGCCAGCTTGTCATCATCAAAATTAGAAACATCACGACCCTTGAAAATGTATTGGCCGGATGTGGGAGTGTCCAAAAAGCCTAAGATATGCATGAGAGTTGATTTGCCAGAGCCAGACGGGCCCATAATGGCCAAGAATTCACCGGCGCCGATTTCAAAATTCAAACCATAAAGAACTTTGGTAACAACCTCTTCATTGACATAGTCCTTTTTTAAATCCTTAACTTGTATTATATTCTCCGGCATTATTTAGCGGTACTTTTCTTAAAAGTTATTATCTTGTCGCCTTCATTTACACCACTGATGATTTCAACCAGCCCGTTATCGGCGCGCAGACCTATCTCCACTGGCTTTTCCTGGACCTGGTTATCGTTTAATAAAACTTCAACGTATTTCTGCGGTACTTCTCCTAAAGACGCTTCTTTTATTTTAACGCCTCTTTGAGGTATGTAAGTGACATTCTCCCTTTGATCAGTGGTAACAGTCACATCAGCGCTCATGCCTGGTTTTACTTTCTCCGACCAAGAATTGGATTCCAAGCTGACAGTAGTTTTGTAGTAGATAACATCCTGGATAACAGTTTGGGCCGGATCAATGAAGGCTACTTTGCCGGCAAACAAATGATCAGAACCAAAGGCATCCAAAGATATGACAGCCTCGTCGCCAACTGATAATTTAGCTATATCTGATTCCGGAATATCAACCTTAATTTCAAATTTTTCCACGCTTAACATTTTAATAGCCGGTTCGGAAACATTGGTTTGTTCGCCTAAATTAAAATTAATTTCGGTGATTGTGCCGTCAATCGGCGCCATTAGGCTGTAATCCCTTAAAGTCGCCAGGGTTTGATCCAATTGGGCCTGGGCTTGGGCCACCTTAGCTTCGGCGGCGTTTATTTCAAAACTTCTGGGACCGGCTTTGGTTAAATTAAGCTGGGCTTTGGCAATATCTAAAGAATTCTCAGCGGCCTGAACCAAAGAATTATAACTATTTATGGAATTAATTAAATTTGATTTGGTTGTCTGAATGGAAGTGATAGAGGTATTGCTGTTGGACTGCTGAGCAGAGATATCTGATTTGATAGTATCTTTCTTAGTTTGGGTATAAGTTGAATTTACAATTATGGAATCAGCTACCCGATATGAATCATCCAAAAAAGAATTTAAACTGTCCAAAAAAATGCCAGTTTCGCCAGAAGCGCTGATTATAACATCCGCTGTTCTTTCAGAAGTAGCATTATTAATCTTAGTTTTTAAAGAATTAAAATCAGCCGCTATTTTTAAATAGTCAATCTCCAAACTATTTAAGAGGCTGGAATTGGATACTTGCAAATCATTAGTGCTATTGTCGCTTATCAAATAATTATAAATCGTATCCAAAGCCACGGAAATAATGAAAGAGGTATTATTCAATTCATTTAAGGATTTTTCGCGAAGTGTTTGAAGTTCGTTGTCTCTTTTATTTATTAGGGTGGCCAGATCATTTTCCGCTTTATCAGCCTCTTTCTCGTAAACGCTTATTTGTTCGGCAGACGAACCGGCTTTTATTTTTTCTAAATCAGCTTTGGCGGCATCAACATTGGCCCTATACTGAGCGGCTTGAGCCACTAGTCCGGCTGAATCAATACTGGCTAGCAGCTGCTGGGCTTTTACCTGGTCGCCTTCTTTAACTGATAACTTAACTAGTTTGCCCGGATTTTTAAAATTGAGTTCAATTTCATTAGCCGAAGCTACAGCGCCGGAAGCGGTGACTGTTTGGATAAGATTTCCTTTTTTGGCTTCCTCGGTGGTATATTCTACCTTAGCTCCGCTACCTGCCGCTTTTAAAATAATTGCTAAAACAATAACTAAAACAACCGCAGCGCCTACCAAAAAGAACTTATTTTTTAATAGCCTTTTCATAATACAAATATTAATAATTTACCAGTATTATAGCATAGTTAAAGAATTTTTTAAAGAGCTGAAAAAAATTAAAATAAATGAAAAAACGCCTATAACCAGGCGTTTATGAACTATGGAAAACCTAGGAAGATTTAACCTCTTCCAAATTTTCTCTGGAAACTGCCAAAGCCAATTGCCAATAATAATCAACGGCGGTTTTGTTTATTTCATAACAAGGATGAATACCCTGTTTTTCGTATTGGCCTGTCTTTAAATGAAAATCAACGCAGTGCGTTATGCCCACCAGTTGACTTAAAACCGATAGAAGTTTTATAGCCCTGAAACCGCGCTGATACAAATCAATTATCGCTTCGGTTATCTTAACAGCACCATCTTCCACTCTGATATCGATTTTATTCTGATCGGTTATCTTTATTGTTTTTTCCGGAAATTCTATTTTCTGATCGGCAAAATCGGCCGGAAATAAATCAACCGGAGTATATTGCGGAAACTCATAAGAAATCCTAGGCGTCAACAACAGCTTAAATTGCATTTCCACGGAATGGACAAATTCTTCGGCTCCGCCATTGGAATACTGCCAAAAATCGCGCATGATAGTGTGCCCGACCATCTCTTTTATAACCTGATACCAAACATACATATAATCATCTTGAGTCCATCTTTGGGATTTGGCTTCGAAAACAGCCGGCACAATTATGGGCAAACGCCACATTTGAGCTAACTTATCACCCAAGATAATGCCAGAAGTGGTATTGGGACCAATAATCTCTTCAAAAAGCAGGCTGCTACCAGTAGCCAGTAACTCTTCCATGGTTTTTACGCCATACTTTTCCAAAACTTCATAAAATAATATGCCGGTGGTAATAGGCGTGCTCAAATAGCCGACCGGAAAAATAGAACGAAAAGAACGAAAAGCGCTCAAGACAATATTAATGTCACTTTCTCTTTGTGATTTTCTAATCCTTCGTCCCTCTTTCAAAAGAGGCGGAATTTTTCTGGGTATCAGCATGAGATAAATCTCCCTTTGTTTGTAAAGTTCTAATCGCTGAAAAATTAACACATAGTAACTAATTTGTCAAAAAAATAAAACCTGCCGGAAGACGATCCCTGGCAGGTTGATTTTATTAAGAAAGATAAATCTTTAGGCATTTTTCTTAAATATTTTAAGATAAAATAAAATAAAGAATAATCCGCCTAAAGCCATGATAATGCCCATGGCCTTAAGACAAGCCGGTAAAGAGTAAATATTAAGTAAAATGCCAAACAAAACCAGCATGATAAATTGCCCAAAACTATTGACAGCTGATTTTATAGAAATAACCGTGGCCCTGTTTTTGGAATCAAGATAATGATGCAAGAAATTGCCAATAAACGGCGTTTGATAGCCCCGAGCGATACTCTGCATCAAAACCAATAAACAGGCTAACTTCGCTACCCAGACTCCCATTATAAAAACAGGCGCGGCCATAACTATAGTAATCAAAATGATGCTACCCAGTTCACCGAATTTTTTATAAATACTGTCAGCAAAATAACTGCTTAAAGCTCCAATTATATTGAGCCAGAAAAATATCCAGCCAAAATAAACAATGGGCAAATCAACCAGCTCAAAATAAGGATTATAAGAAAAAAACCAAACCTTGGAAATGCCGCCGATTAAAACCACAAAACCGATAATCCAGATTATTTTAGCATTAGTAATCACAAAGAGCAGACTGCCTTTCATTAAATCAAGGTGCTTCTTCCAATCATATTTGCTTTCACTGGAAACAGGCGGTTCACTCATAAAAAAGACGACTAAGCAATTAAGAAAAACAAAGAACAAAGAACAATAGAGTGGCAGATGAATATTAATACTGGCTAAATAGCCGGCAGCAACTGAACAGGGGGCAATCAAAAGCAATCTATAAGAAATTGAACGTCCCTCTATTTTTTTAAAATCGTGTTCTTTATTTAAATATTTTAAGCTATCAAACAAGAGTGATGAATCAGCGCCAGAAACTAGAGAATAGCCCACTGCCCAACAAGAGTTAGCCAGCCAAATCATATTTGTTGAATTAGCCAGAGAAAATAAAAGACAATCACAAGTCAATATGCAGCTGCCGATGAGGATCGTTTTGCGCCGGCCGATTAAATCGGACAAAGCGCCTGAAGGAATTTCCAAGACAATCAGAATCCATAAAACGACTGATTCCATAAAATAGATTTCCGACAAGCTCATGCCGGAAACAGCAGTGATATAAGTGATCAGAATCGGGCCCCAAAACAAAGGCTCCCTAAATAATTGGAATAAATAATAAAGCGAGATGTTTCTGCCAACTCTTATTACATCCATGATAATATCCTCCTTAGTTGTCAAAGAACTATTTAAACAGAACTTGTTAGTATAACTAGAAATTAAAAAACTCGGCCTGCTTAGCCGAGAAAGTTTTTAGAGTAATATATTCAAATATTATGAATTATCTTCTTTAAACACTGCCTGGGCTAAGCCACGAGAAAACCAACCGGCTTTCACATAAGAAATGACGGTTATATTTCTATTCGGCAATTGTTTAAAATGTCGTTTCATATATTTAATTTATTATATGTTTTATATATAACATATTATAAAAGATATGTCAAGTTATAAATTGATACCTTTATTCTTGGCCCATAATTTAACAAAATAATCAAAATTATCGGCTATCAGCTTGATGGCTTCCTTTTTGGTTATTTTGCCAGCCACATATTTTTTAAGCTCGTTTAAGAAAATAGTCCGGCCAATGGCAAAACCGATTATCTGATCAAACTTTGAAGCGTCTTTTATCCATTTATCCACTACTGCTTTATCTTCGCCACCACCCAAAAGAATTATTTTAGATTTCTGGCCGACAACCTTGATAACCTTCTGCCAACCTTTTTTGGTAAAATATTCTAATTTCCAGATATCAACTTTTAAAACATTTCTTATTTCCTCTATAACTGCCGTTGTTCTAGCTAGACGCAGGGTATTATTGTAATTAGCTCCGCTTTTAGCCATTTTTAAATCATAGGCGGTTGGCGACTCCAGAAGCTCTAACATTACTTTATAATTATTTTTACGGCAAAAATAATCCAACTCCTTTAATTTTACCAGCTGTTTTTTATTAAGCTGCTTGTTAAGCGGATTGTAACGCACTAGAACTTTAACGTAATCGGGGTTTATTTTTTTAATATGACTGCCAAAATATTTTCCATATTCAAATTGCAATTCACTTTGGCCGCTTTTCTCTACCGGCAGGCAAACTATGATTTTTATTTTTTGCGCTTGCCTAATAATTGATAAGCCATATTCTTCATCCACTAAAATGCCAAAATAATCATCGGCTTTGTACTTTTTCCGAACGATAACAAAAGCTTCAAAAATTATCTTTTTAAGATTAGATATTTCTTTTTTTTGTTTTTGGTTTAACTCGCCCTCCAAGCCTAGAATGTCCTTGGAAAAAGAACTGCGATGGTCGAAAGGCAATATTAATAAAGGCTTATCCATATCTATTATATTAACAATAATTACGAAATAAAAAAAGAGCTCCTGAAATTGGAACTCTTATTTAATTTATAAAAGTGCTATTTTATCGGTTTTGATCCGACCAGATATAGGAAAGTTTTTCTTTTAATTCGCTTTCCCATCCGTCTGGTTTTAAAGTATCAACCCAAACCGGAGCATTGTAAGAAGCATCGGTTATAACCAGTTCTGGAATATTGCCGGCGATAAACTTATTATTATCCTCGGTCTGCTTCAGTGTTACCACAGTGGTCAGCCAAAAAAATCTGATCTGACCATCTATCTTCTTGATAAATGGCCTATGCTCAACTGGAAAGTTACGACTCCAATCATAATTCTTTTTGCTTTCCATAACCTTGGCAGAAATGGCGCTAACACCGATCATTGATCGATTACGATTGTAATGCTTGTAAACATAAACTGGTCCAGAACCATCGGCTGGAATAAACAAGCTGGTATTCAAACCCTGCTGATTAATATCATATGGCTCAAGGGCAAAATAGTGATAGAGAGAATTATCATCTTCCACCTCGCCTATTTTAAAATGGGTGGTAAACGGCTGCTGATTGACATCTTCTGATAAATCAGGAATCCGGACATCACCCAAGTGATAGCCAGGAAAAGGAGCAAAAAACCCAGTTTGGAATCTAAAACTATTAGCCATATATCTGGAAATATTAAAAGATAATATATCCTGACCGACTAAATAATTATAATTACAAATATCTTGCGGCTTAATCCACTCGCCTGTTCCGCCAACAATGAGTTTAGCTAATGAAACCAGGCTATGTTTTTCCTGCCTTATCACCACCACACCGCCAAATTCCGGCATGGGGAAAAATATTCCTTTCCAACGAATCAAGGAAACTACCTGAACCCATTCTCCATTATCGTCAGTTATGTAAATAATATCGCTGGGTTCATAATTAAAGAATTTCCAAGGGCCAAACCGTTTGATAACCGCCGTATTGGTGTTATGGCTTAATCTTAGATTATCGCCAACCAGAAAGCTGACTTTAATCCTATTATCCCTGGAAAAATCAGGCGAGGGTGACGTCCCAGAAACATTAATTATCTCGTCTACCTCGCCCAAAAGCTGCGAGAGAGGATAAGCCGGCTGAACAGCCATAGTCCAACGATAATTATCTCCTATCCTGACAAAGCCAGGACGAGTTGGCAGTTCGCTTTCAGCCATAACTTCATGAGCCAAAGAATAGATAGAATTAAGAGGTTGTATCCTCTCATGGCCGGTGATTGGCAACTCATCCAGTTCAACAGTCACCAAAGTCTTAAAACGATAATAAAAAGAAAAATAATCATAACAACCACGGCCATAAAAATAAACAAAACTTCCTAAAATCAAATACATTAAGCCCACAATAATCTTTTTCTTAATCGAGCCTTTTCTAATCAATAGCCACATCAAGGTCAGTAGCGGCAAACCAACAATTAAAAGCCCAAAATGCTTGCGCAGTTCAATGGCCCAATGATGGAAAAAAACTCTAAGTAAAAATAATGAAACGAGCGACAGAACAACCATGATTATAAAAGCCATAATATGCTTTCTGGCAAAATTCACAATCTTATCGCCAGTATGTTTGAAAAACCAATGCACCTTGCCAGGTTCATTTTTTAGTTCTTCTTTAACAACAGGATCGGCCATGGCTGTTAATCACCTCCTTGTTTGGTGAATTTAGACATCAGCTTCCTCGGATCAGTCTCCTCCAATTCTTTAAGCCGCAAATCATCCGGTGATGGCTGTTCTACAATAGAATCATCATCATCGCCCGATATAGCCGCTTCAATATTTGACTGAATTGCTTCTAAACGCTCTCTAACCGGCGCCACCATTCTCTTGGCTACCCGGCTTACTTCAGCGCCCACTTGGAGTTCTCCGCTTTCCACTTTATCGACTGTTTTGAAGAGTATTTCTTTTTTTCGCCAAATGGCACAAGCCAAGGGGGCCAGATAAAAACCTAACATCATCAGAGGAGTTTCTGCTAGCCACATGATTAAAGCTACCAAAAGATTAACTTCCATATACCAGGCCACTAGAATGCTTTGCAAAGTAGCAATAAAAGCGGCGGAGGCGGCTTTAGAATGAGTGGAACGATTATAAATAAAACCGATAGCTTTATCTTCCGTCAATTTATTTTTATGAGTCATATTGTACCAAGAACGATACCATCTGACTCCAAAACGCCGATCAAGATTATACCAAATCGCTCCAAAACCAATAAACAAGACGGACCAAAATATCACATATTGCGAAACAGACATCATGTCTTCATCCTCCGATGGTTAAAGTTCTTCTTTTTCCATTTCTGGCGTATAATTTTCTTTCAGAAATTCAACAACCCATTTCTTTTTCGCTTCGGGCCAAGTTAAATATTCCCTAAAAAACAAGTCTTTATCGGAAACATACAGCCGTAAAACTTCCAGGGGGCAAATTTTGCAAATCATCTGCCAAACAACTTCCCTATCAGGACCAGCTAAAGAACTGGCCGGATGGATTAAAATTCGTTTTAAACTGGGAGACAAATTACTGACTGTCGGAATCTGTCCGATAGTCAATTGTTTAATCAATCTCTGCAGTTGAAAGAAAACTTTAGGCATCCTATCGCCTAAATCCTTTATTAGGCTTTTCTTTTTAGGCGACGTCGTCTTGCCATAGTCTATATCGGGATAATTTTCGCAAATAGCGCTAAGTATCAAAGCCCCGCGCTTCTTTCTTAGCTCATCTAGATTATTTCTATACCACTCTAAATCAATTTCAATTAAGCCATATTTGGTTAAACGATCTATTATCTTGGAATCTCCCAAATAATAAATCCCCTGCCCGTTTATCTTAACCGATTTATATTGATCTTCATCTTCCATAATCAGGACAGAATGATGGTTGGCGTTTTCCAGATCGCAGAAAACGAAAACTCCATTAAAGGCTCTGGTATAAAAATATCTTAGATCGCTGAATTTCATATTAGGAATATTAATACTCCTAAATCTTAGGTCGCCATATTTTTTAGCGCTTTCAATAATGTCCTGTCTTAATTGCTGATCAAACCAAGCACTGCGATCATCTTGGAATTGATCAAGTAAATCTTTCTGTTTTCTAGCCGCTTCGATTAAGCCGCTGGCTTCAGAACGAATAATGATGTGATCAATCAAGAGCAAATCCATAGGACTCTCAAAATCAACCATCTCCGGATCAATATCCAAAAAGATAAAAGCGCTGCCGGTTAAATCGGCTATTTCACGCCGGAATTTTTCAAAATACTCCTTCATCATCCTTCTGTTGTAAGAAGTGAAAGGGAAATGTATGGGCATATTATCCTGATCAGGTGTGGCGATAATCGCCAATTGATTGGCAACGCCGTGAGCAAGATAGAAATTATCTCCTTGCTCATGGGCAATTTCCGGACTCCAGCCAATGCCGTCAATGGAAAACTGTTTTAAAGATGTGGGCTTAACACCCAATCCTTCTAAAGTAGCGTTATAACGAGCCACCATTTCTGGCGTTCTTAAAGAGATTAACCCGGCTCCAAAAAGGCCATTTTCAATGAGTCTTTTCATCCCTTCTCCTTTCTATCTTGTTCCTAGGACAATTTGAGCAGCCTCTTTTTCAATTTTAAGGCGACTAACAGCATCTTCCAATTGGCGTTTTCTGCCTTCATCAACAATTTTAATCATATTGGAAAAATAACGCCGGCATTCTTGCAGGAAAATATCATGAAAAGCCAAGCCCTTCATGTTATGGCGCCGAAGTTCCAAAAGCAAAGCTAATTTTTCATCATAACTGCGATTAAAAAACATATCAGGATTACCCATCCATTCATCAGGAAAATCAAAGTCCATAATTCGGCCATCAACCGCTTCTTGGATATTTCTGACATCGCGAGAAGTAAAAGTTGGAAAGACTGCCTTAACAGCTTCTTCCATCTTGGCAAAATACAAATATTCATTGGGCTTATTGTCCTTAGCAATTTTTTGGAAAATTTCATCAAGACGGCTATCTGATAATCCAGCAATTTGGCCATATGCCACTTCAGCTGCTTGGCTAAACTTCTGGGCTGCAAAATATTCATAATTCCTAGGATCTATCATTTTAACCAAACTGGCATCAAGGCCATATTTATCAATCCAAAGTTTATTCTGATCCGCAAAATCACGCCAATTTTCCGCTCCAGCGATAATAAAACGGCTTCGTACTCGAGACAAGACCGCCTTATCAACCTGATCGGGCAAATTGGTGAAAATATCAATGACCGAATTGCCGTGGTTCACCGCATAGGCACCCTCGGTATTACGTAAAAAAACAGCAATAACTTCCCTGACACCAGCTGAAACGCCCTGCCGGCTACGTTCTTCCAAATTATTTTCGGCATCATCAATCGGCGCGTAGATTATTCTGGATGGATCCTTGATGGGCTTCATCCAAGCCATCATGTGTTCGGCCGAACCGCCCTGAAAGGTAGAAACTACCGTATCAGGCATGGGCCAAAACAAAAATGGAATATTAAGCTGTGTGCACCAATCATCCAATAAGGTAGCAATAGCCGAAATAAGCATGCTCTTGCCAGTGCCGGGAGGGCCAAAGCCCATGCGCACCGCCGGAAAACCACCCAACTTCATAATCGGATTCTTCTTGGTTAAAATGTCATAACACATCAGACGTTCAACCAGCCGCCTCGCTTCATGTTTGGCGATCTGATTGCCGACAATGTCATGCAAATCAACATGATTAAATTCAATGCTGGAAGCGCCATTGCCCAAATGAGTTTCAAAACCTTCAATAGTAAAATCGCTCTCTTCGAGCCTATACGAATTGTTGGTAAATGGTTCCATATATTGAAGCGCTGACTTGCGTAAATTAATCTCATCCAAAACAGACGAGAAATAAAGCAGGGCCATTTTAACCATTTCAATACTGGAACGCACCTTGGTTACATCTTCCACGTAAGCTCCAAAATAAAACATCAAGCAATTGACAGTTCGAGCCGGGTTATCCAAAGACAATTCCGGCAAACCATCAAATTCCATTTTAACATTGGCTACTTCTTCGATTTTATATTTAGACAGATTCCAGGCAACATAATAAGACAGGGCGTAAGCTGTAATAGCCGAAGCCGTCACATATTTGCCTCTAAACTCTGTCTTCTGGGCTTCTGTTAGAAGACCTTTGTTATTTTGGGATATTAATACACCCAAATTAGAAAATTGAGCGTAAGTGGCAGAAAGATGCATGCCGATTTTCAAACCTTGAAAAATTACATTCATGACGTGATTAATGTCTTCAGTCAAAAGCATGGACTGCCCGGAAAGACGATGGGCCAAGATAAGCAATTTTTTCTCTTGCTCGGTGGTGCGTTCAGTGGTAGACTCGCGCCATTTGCCAGCTGAAACTTCAGCCGGCTTGTGATCGAGAATTCCCTTTTTGGGAGCCCACCTGGCAGAATTTAAAACAGCATTAGCTCTTTCTGTATGTTCAGTTAATTGTGATTCTTTAATCGGCAAATAAGCCGTATCAGATGCCATATACTTCCTCCTTATCATCATAAGTTAAAATCTTACAATCAGCTAAACCGCTATCTTTAACCTTTTTGCCTTCGCTTAAATATTGAAACAAAGCGTGGGGCATCAAAGCATAGCGGTGAACCACTGAAGCTCTTTTTTCATAACACTTGGGATCATCTTCTGGAATAAAAAATATCTCACGGACCTTTTTCCGAAAAGTCAGCATGCTGCTATGAATTTTCTGTCGATCGGAAAAAACAATATTATCCTCGATCAAACAAACAAAATCATCATCCTTTAATCCGCAATCAATTATGGCTTGCGCCAACACAGGATTGCAATATTCTATTTCAGCCACATTATCACTGTTGGTTAAAAATCTTGAATACAGCGGTCCCAAGCCAATACGTTTGATAATCTTGGGATGGATGCTTTCAATCTGCTCATCAATAATCATAGCTAAAATACCAACATCGCAAGCCCTGGATCCTTCGGATCTGATCACCGCCATAAATTCATAAAAAGATAATCCCTTTTCCTCGAGAGGCTCTTGTTTAATATCTTGATGAAATGTCATGATATTAATATAAGGACAATTGGTAGAAAAATCCCAATAAGCCCAGGAAAAAGTGTAGGAGCGATATTCCGGTTTGGTACTCATCAAAGTAATTTCACCTGGAGTAAAAATAAAAAAGAGGCTATCACTATCAAGCATTTCCAAATACGAACGATTGCTCATTAAAAGAAGCTCTTCCACAGGCTCCTCTGATTTGGTTAGCATCCTATCCAATATCACCCGCCTCAAAACTGATTCGGTTGGCAACTGGCCAAGTTTATCAGCTTTAATCTCCAAATCAACACCTAAAGACTCTATTTCTAAGTGATTAGGAAATCCGGAATCAATCAGATCAATTTTTAAAAAATGGTCGGTATTAAAATAATATTTCATTTTAAGAGCTTCCATGGTGCAAAGCAATTTATCCAAAAATACCTTCACTATTTTAGCTTCAAGATTGCCTCCGTCTGCTTGCAATTGATAGCATTTCATCAACAGTTCAAACAGCTTGATCATTTCGCTGAAATAAATATTATATTCGCTTCTTCTATCTAATTCGGTTATATCAAATTGCTTGGCTAAAACCGGATTAACGGCATTTGTCATTAATTTCTCCTTTCTGGTCTGGTGGAAACATTAAAACAGCATTTATTTTAAAAAAATAGGGGAAGCTTAGAGAGCTTCCCCGACATGAATGACAGAAAAAATAACAATTAAACGCCTTCCGGCTCCGGTGATCCTTTCTCGTAATGAAAAAAGGATGACCTGGTCGGATCAATGCCGTATCTTTTACGAAAATCATCAATGGCTTTAGTTTCACGCTGGCGAATCGCCGAGACAGCTTCGGCCTGGGCTTGTTGAACCTCAACAATTTTCCGAATGCGCTCGGGATGCTTTTCCAATTTATCCATTCGCAAACGATCGGAAGCCGATCCGACACGCGCCATATATTCGGCGTTGTTTTGATCAACTTGAGATCCCATGTCATCCAATTCCTTGGCGATTTCCTGATCGGCCGCGGCTTTCATGGCTTCGAGACGCGACTTAAAACTGACCACGCGCTCCTCGGTATCGGATTTCAAGGCAACAATCCACATGCGCTGGTTATCACGAAGCTTCATCTGGGTGCGCTCATGGATTTCCAATTCAGCGGAAAATTTTTCTTTTGATTGGAAAAGAGTAAAAGCCGTATTGCGATTGCCGCGCAAATCTTCCACTTGCGCCCTAAGATTAGAAACTTTTTCGGTTTGAGCCGAATGTTCTTTGGTGCCATTTATCATGGTTTCAAGCAATTCTTCCTCGCCCCGAAGAGAGGCTTCAGCTTCGTTCAAATTGGAATCCAATTGTTCCAAAGCTTGGGCTGCCGCTTCCTTGATTTCAAAAGCCTTGGACTTTCTAACAGATACACTCTTAAGTTGGGTTGTAATATCATTCAATCGTCTGGTCATAATAGCAATTGTTTTTTCTACCCGGACTTGAAATTCTTGAAGACTAGTGCTCATATCAGCGTGCATGAGGCGTTGGCGGGCATTTTTGCGCGATTCATCTTGAAGCTGTTTCAATCGACTCTTGGTCTCTTGCACGGCCAATTCTGCTTGGCTCACCGCATGACTGCGGAACCAGCGCTTGCCTTGAGCTGAAAGCAAATCCTGTTCGGCCTCAGCAATGGCGTTTTCCGCCTTTTTGATGCCGGCCTGATCCGATTCTGACAGCTGTCCAAGATTGTCATATTCGGCGCCCATAGTTTCAAGCATGCCATTCAAGCCAAAAACTGCTTCGGCCAAATCCTTCTCTTCTTGGGCTGCGTCTTTGGATAAACTGCGAAATTCAGCTTCCAAAACCTTCAGGCGAATATCACGTTCATTCTGATCTTTAATTTTTTCCGCTTCGGAAAATTTCTTTTCAATGCCGGCCAACTGCTCTTCAATAGCAGCCTGACTTCGGCCTTCAATGCTCTTGACAGCCTGATCGGTATTATCCAATAACTGCTGCAAAATTTCCATTCCGCTATTACCTTGCGACATAACTTTCCTTTCTCCTTTTTTCTTCAGTTGTCAACGTTCACTGAAGCGTTTCACATCTAAAACGCAACTTTAAACTTTACATTAAAAAACTTATTTTGTCAAGTAAAAAATATAACAGTTTAGAACTGCTATTTAATTGATAGAATACAGCTAAATTTAGATAAAATATATCTAATTATAAAAAATAAAAAAGACTAAAAAGTTATTGCCTTTTAGTCTTTTTAGATCAAAATTAATAATGATACTCTTTATTTTTGAGTATGGCGACAGACCGATATATTTGTTCCAGTAAAATCACTCTGGCCATTTCATGGGGGAAAGTTAGCTTAGACAATGACAGCCTTGATTTTATCTTTTCTTTGACATTTTCAGACAAGCCCAGTGATCCGCCAATGACAAAAATAAAATGAGATTTCTCATCACTGATAAAATCAGCTAGCTCCAGAGAAGAAAAACTTTTGCCTCTTTCATCCAACAAGACAACTCGGCTGCCGGCAAATTTTTTTAAAAAATTGATTATCCTCTCCCCTTCTATTTCCCTGGCTTTATTTTTGCTAGCAGGATTAAATGGTTCAGCTTTCAGTTCTTCGATTTTTATTTTAGCGTAAGGCTTTAATCTTTTTAGATACTCTAAGACAAGTTCTAAAAAAGATTTTTCTTTTATTTTTCCTACTGCCAGAATAGTAATATTGAGCATGGCTTTTTATTTACATGTACCGCCACGGGGAATCGAACCCCGGTTGCCTCCGTGAGAGGGAGGCGTCCTAGCCACTAGACGATGGCGGCAAATATTTATTTTTTTAACAAACTAACAGGCGTCCAATCCGGGGTGGCGCCAAAAGCTACGCCAGCTCGCTTTTGTCGGCATCTCGCCTACGCTTTCAGCTTGGCTCATTGCCACCCGTCTCGTTTCATTCGACCCACTACCCGCCTCGACTCGCAGTCGATTGTCTGACGCGAGGCAGGGACGATGGCGCCAAATTTAATTTATACTCTACTACAAAATCCTTATTTTATCAATATTTATAAACATAAATCTTGCCCAGCTCAGTATTATCATCATTGGTAATCACTGTCTTATCAGCTGGCTTACTGGGCAGCTTAAAGCCATAGGAGACAACTCGGCTGCCGCTTTTAAGCTCTTGGGCGAATTTTGGCTCCAGCTTAGCCATAACTTCCGGAAAGAGATAGCAAAAAACCACATCGGCCTTGGTTAAATCCGCTCTAAAAAAATTCTGCCTAAAAACCTTAACTTGGGCTTGGCTTAAATGTATTTTTAATTTCGCCCAAAGATACGGCCAAAGAGTTAATTCATAACCAACGCCCTTGGCGCCAAAATACTTACTAGCATAAATCAAAAGATGCGCCTTGCCGCAGCCTAAATCATAAATAACCTCATTGGGTTTTAGATCAACCGCTTTCAAAATAGCTTTGAAATCTTTTTTATTGGTAGAAATAAAAGGCACGCCCCCGGTCATAACGAGACCAATTATAATTGACGACATCATAATGGTAGCAATAGTGGAAATGATTAAAATTAAAATCAATATATATATCATAAGAAAAATAATAAATTCAAAATTACAAATATCAAATAAATTACAATAACCAAAGCCAAAAACTATAAAATAATTTGTAATTTAATAATTTGATATTTATTTGGAGCTTGAGATTTTGGATTTTTAATTTAACATTTATATTCCCAATTCTTCAATGAATTTCTTTTGTTTTTTGTTAAAGTTTTTGGGAATATCAACAATCACTCGAATAAGATGATCGCCCCTGCCTCTGGATCTTAAATGGGGTACGCCTCTTCCGGCTAGCTTGAAACGGCTGTGGCTTTGAGTGCCGGCTGGGATTTTTAAATTAACCAAGCCGTCGACTGTTTCAATCTCCACTTTATCACCCAACATAGCTTGAGCAATGGAAATATGAAAATCGCTTATTATGTCATCGCCGTTTCTTTTAAATTTGGGATTCTTTTTGACTCGTATATTTATATATAAATCGCCAGCCGAGCCTTTGGGGTTAGACTCCCCTCGGCCCGACAAACGGATTTGCTGGCCGTCTTCAATGCCGGCTGGAATTTTTATTTTTATCTGTTCCTGGCCGTATTCCACGCCGCTGCCGCTGCAAATTTTGCATTTTTTTTCATAAGTCTTGCCCTCTCCTTGGCAATTGGGACAAACTCTTTGGGTTTGAAAAGCGCCCAAAATAGTTTGCTGGACCGATGATATCTTTCCGCTGCCGTGGCAATTATTACAAGTGTTTATTTTTGATCCTGGTTCGGCTCCATTGCCTTGGCAATGTTTGCAAATTATTCTTTTGGCTAATTCTATGTTTCTTTCTACGCCAAAAACCGATTCTTCAAAATCAATGCTTAATTCTGTTTCAATATCCGAACCTTTGGCTTGTTTGGCTTGTGATCTACTGCCGCCAAAAAAGCTGCCAAAAATATCTCCCAAATCTCCCATATCGCCAAAATCAAAATTGACATTGCCTTGGGAAAATCCACCTTGGCCGAAAGGATTGCCCCCTTGAGCTCTGGCAAAATCTTGATAATTAGAAAAACCGCCCGATCCAGTGCCGGAAAAAGCCGAACCGAATTGATCATATTGCTTTCTTTTCTCTTCATGGCCAACTGTCTGATAGGCTTCGTTTATTTCTTTGAATTTATCAGCGTTGCCATGTTCCTTATCCGGGTGATGCTCATGAGCCAATTTCCGAAAAGCTTTTTTTATTTCATCTTGAGTCGCATCTTTCTTAACACCCAAAATAGCGTAATAGTCTTTTGCCATAACTTAATATGTCATCGCGAGAGAGCGCAAGCGACCGTGGCGATCCCCTGGGATTGCTTCGCAGGCTCGCAATGACGATTAAACATTAAACCTTAAACCCTATGCTCTCCTTGGGACTTTCAGATGCCTCAACTAGGCCAAACTTTTCTTCGTATCTTTTTAAATTTTCATTTAAAGCAGCGATCATGCGCTTCAAGTGTCCCGGACTGGTAATAATTTTAGCACAAACACGGCCTGATGGCGAAATAATATTAAAAAAAGTTAAGAGCACTTCGTCTTTGGTGTGCGCCACTTGCATGGCATTGGCATATTCGCCGCCGGCCAAATTATCAGCGATTTTAATTTCTTGAACTGGAGGTTGATTTTGATTTTCCATAAACTTGACAAAATTATAATTATTTAATAAAGTCTATTTTTAGTTAAATGTTAATTTAGAGCACATTCACAACCAGTTAACGGAGGATAAATAAATGATAGCTAAAAATGTTAGAGTTATATTAAATGGTGATAAACTGCGGACTATCAAAGAAATCAACCTTGACGGCCGATTAATTCCTTATGGCACAATTTATTACGCTTTTTCTTTTACGGTTATTAAAGGAATGCCAATGCCGCTTTATCCAATTTCTGGTTTTGGCGACAATTTAGCAATAGAAATTGTAGTTACCCGTCAGAAAACCAATGTTAAATCTTGGATGCATTTGCCGATTGATTGTCTGAAACTAACAGAATAAATTTTATTACACCGCCATTACAGCCCTGATCCAATCGGGGCTTTTTTAATTTAAAAAATATTCTTATTTCTTCACTTCTTCAAATTCAGCCTCCACCGGCTCGCCTTCGGCTTTCGGCTGTTCGCCTGCTGGAACTTCAGCCCCGGGAGTGGCTGCTTCAGGCTGTCCGCCCGAGGCGGATCCGCCTGGGGCGGATTGGTACATAGCCGCGCCAACTTTCTGGATTTCAGAAGACAAGGCATCATAATTTTTCTGGATCAAATCTTTGTCACTGCCATCTTTGGCTTTTTTCAAATCTTCCATTTTATCCATCACATTTTTTCTGGTATCGGCCTCAACTTTATCGCCGGCATCTTTGAGGGTTTTTTCGGTGCTAAAAATCAAACTCTCGGCTTGGTTTTTAATATCTATCAGTTCCCTCTTATTCTTGTCTTCCTCGGCATGAGCTTCGGCATCGCGTTTCATTTTTTCAATTTCTTCCTTCGACAAACCGCTGGAAGAAGTAATGGTTATTTTCTGTTCCCGACCAGTGGCTTTATCCTGGGCTTTGACATTTAAAATGCCGTTGGCATCAATATCAAAAGTCACTTCCACTTGCGGTACGCCTCTGGGCGCTGGCGGAATGCCATCCAGCATAAATTTACCCAGAGTTTTATTATCGCTAGCCATCGGCCTCTCGCCTTGCAAAACATGGATTTCCACGCCCGGCTGATTATCGGCGGCAGTAGAAAATATTTGCGATTTGGAAGTTGGGATAGTGGTGTTTCTTTCAATTAACGGAGTAGCCACCCCGCCCAATGTTTCAATGCCTAAAGTAAGAGGAGTAACATCTAAAAGCAATACATCTTTGACATCGCCTTGAAGCACGCCAGCCTGCACGGCTGCGCCTAGTGCCACCACCTCATCCGGATTAACCGATATATTCGGCTTCTTGCCAAAAAAGGCTTCAACTTTCTTTTGCACCAAAGGCATTCTGGTCATACCGCCGACCAGGATAACTTCTTCAATTTGCGCGGTGGTCAGACCGGCGTCAGACAAAGCTTTTTTAACCGGTTCAAAAGTCTTATCCACCAAACCTTCCACTAAGACTTCCAGTTGTGATCTGGTTATCCTCATGGTCAAATGCTTAGGAGAGCTATCACTGCCTTGAGTGATAAAAGGCTGATTTATTTCCGATTCCATTTGAGTGGAAAGCTCTATTTTAACTTTCTCCGCCGCTTCCTTCACTCGTTGCAGAGAAGTTTGATCTTTGGACAAATCAACGCCTTCTTGCTTTTTAAATTCATCTAAAATGTAGTTCATAATGATCTGATCGAAATCATCTCCGCCCAAGTGGGTATCGCCGTTGGTGGATTTAACTTCCACCGTATCGGAAGCCACATCTAAAATGGAGATGTCGAAAGTGCCACCGCCCAAATCATAAACGGCTATCTGTTGGCCTTTTTTCTTTTCAAAACCATAAGCCAAAGCCGCCGCTGTCGGCTCGTTGATGATTCTTTTAACAGTCAAACCGGCAATTTCTCCGGCATCTTTAGTCGCCTGCCTTTGGCTGTCGTCAAAATAAGCCGGCACTGTAATAACCGCTTCGGTTATTTTTTCGCCGGTTTTGCTTTCCGCGTCGGCTTTTAATTTCTGCAAAACCATGGCCGAAATTTCCTGCGGGCTGTACTCTTTGCCGTTCATCACCACTTTAACTCCCTCGCCTGATTTCTTAATTTCAAAAGACAAAGATTTCAAATCTTTTTGCACTTCTTCATCTGTCCATTTCCGGCCGATTAATCTTTTAACCGAAAATAAAGTATTGGCCGGATTGGTAACAGCCTGCCTTTTAGCGGAAATGCCTATTAATCTTTCGCCTGCTTTGGAAGTGGCTATGATAGATGGTGTTGTTCTGGCCCCTTCGCTGTTTTCTAATATTTTTGGTTGTCCACCCTCCATTATTGCTATGGCGCTATTGGTTGTGCCAAGATCAATGCCTAAGATTTTTCCCATATTTTTTTAAATTTATTATTAATTTGACTATTTATTTTAATTTGGCTAACATATATATGAGTTTTTGGTACTTTTTAAATTCCCAACACCAGGAGCAAAGGAATGTCCGAAGAACCAGTTGAATCAAGAATAAGAGCTATTGTAGCCAGACATTTTGACCGGCCAAATGTAGAAGATCCAGACCTTTTTGCCAAGGATCTTGGGGCTGATTCGCTTGATATCACCGAACTTATAATGTCTTTGGAAGAGGAATTCGATCTTGATATTGAAATTGACAATAAAGAGAATCCTATCGAAACCGTGGGCGACCTTATCCTTTACATCAAAAAACGAATTTAACAGCTCTCATACCCTAACAACTTGTTGGGGTTTTTTATTTTTAAATTACTTGGCCACTTTAACTTGAGCCGGCACCAGAATTTTATCTCCCAGTGTATAGCCCGGCTGGACTTCGGCAAAAACTATATCACTCTCATAACCCTCTTTTTCCTCATAGGCCACTGCTTCATGAAAATTATGATCAAATTTTTCTCCAATTGTCTTGATTTCTTCTATTTTATATTTTCTTAAAAAATCCTGAAATTGCTTTTTAATATGAGCTAGCCCCACCACCCAATCCAATTTCATTTGCTCTTTAGGTATATGCCCCAGAGCTAATTTAAAATGATTATAAATTGGTAAAACTTCGGCCATAAAAGCGGCGTTGGCAAATTCAATAACATCTTTTTGCCTGCTCTCCGTTTCTTTTTTGAAATTAGCATAATCAGCTTGGGCTCTTTGCCAACCGGCCAAATTTTCTGCTATTTGTATTTTGGCCTCTTCTAATTCTTCTTGTAAAGAACTGGCGTCTTTTATATTATCTTCTTTATCCATTTTATATATATATTATTTTTTAGGAAAATAATTTGTTAAAATAATCAACTAAGCTTAAACACTTGCGATAATCCAGCCTATTGGGCCCCAAAATACCAATTAAACTGGTTTGCCCATCAATCTCGCATTTTGAAACCACAACGGAAGTGACCTCGCCAAAGGGATTATCACGGCCGATAAGGGTTTGTATTTCGCCAATTTCTAATTGATCAAACATCAAATTAATAGCTTCATCCATATGATCAATGGCTTCGGACATGGTATGAAGATAATCCATCTCGGCAAACTCCGGCTGGCGGAATAAATTGGCAATGCCGGTGTAAAAAAACTCACTTTCGCCAAAACTGACAAAGACGGCGCTATCGGATAAATCAGCAATAATCCGAGCAATGTTTTTGGTTCTGGTTTTTAAATCTTCTGATTCAACTCTGGCTAATTTATTCATCTCGCTTTTGGTGAGATTGCCTTTGGCTGAAAGACTGTTTAGATACTTGCGATAACCGGAAATTGTGGGAATGCGACCGGCTGAAGTATGGGGCTGGGAAATCAAACCTTGTTTTTCCAGTTCAGCCATATCGTTTCTAATGGTGGCCGAACTCAAATCTTTAAAGTATTTGCTGACAATAAGACCGGAACCAACGGGACTGGCCGAATCCACATATTCTTCCACCACTATCCTAAGTAGATTGTTTTGTCTTTCGTCTAAATTCATAATCTGCCTTTAATTTTCTACCGAGCGCCATTTCTGGCACTCATCTATGTAGAGTGCTAATTACAATATAAGTTCTTTTGAAAAAGATGTCAAGTATAATAAAACAGCCCTATTTTAAGGCTGTCTATGGATTATGGCTATTCTATCCTGTGTCTAAATGGATAACTATCAAGCTGTTCATTCCATTCTTGCCATTGCTTTAGTTGTTGAATAGAATCCTGCTCATCAATAATGAGCCACTCATTATATAACTGAACAAATTTATCAGCTCTGTTGGCTGAATCTATAACATCTTGTATGCGTCCCTCTTCTAGGGCCTCAACAATTTCTTTCGGCGACATTGAGATGACACAGAGTGATTCAAGAAATCGTCCGACGACATGATTATAATCATTGCCAAGAACATGATGTAGATCTTTTGCATCAGGAAGGGCTGATTTTACTCTAGCTATAAAACCTTCCGGATAAACCATGATATTTTACCTCCTTGGTTGTGTACTGCTGCTATTATTAGCGCATGTTTATAACTTTGTCAAATGTAAAAATAGTCCCGCCTTGGCGGGGCTGTTTAAAAAAATAAGCTAATTATTTTTTTCTTTTTCTATATAAAATATATCAGAGTTCACTACTCCCTTGGCCGATTTCAAAACTTGAGCAAAAAACATGATTTGGCCATTGTCAGTTAAAGCCGGCTCCATTACCCCGTATCTGCTCTGAACCACCACTGCCGGCTCGCTCCATGATTTTTCTGATATTTTTTCCGCTCTTAATATCTTAGAAATGCCATCGCCTTTGGTGGAAGAAAAATATATCTTCTTACAATCTAAAGTTAAAAACGGCTGGCCGTTAAAACTGCCATCGTTTATGGGCGCCGGCAAAGCCGTTGTTTTATCTTTTTTGTAAACATAAATAACTCCGTCAATTGTAAAGTAAAGCTCGTCATTTTGAGCGCAGTAATAGGGATCTTTTTCTGATTTATCCGGCGTATTAAATATCACATGCCCGTTTTTATACAAATCATAGCTATTGAAGTGGTAACGATCAGACATATAATAAACGTCGCTGCCCGATACCATCACACCGCCTTCAGACCATTTATCCTCTGACAGGGCATGCTTTTTAATTTGATTAAACGGCTTTAGGCTGTAATAAATATCAATGTCTTCTTTAAGTTGGCCAAGGGCCATATCAGAAATTAAATCGCCTGGATAATAAGAATAAAAAAGAGCCTCTCCATCGCCGGAAACATAAGCTCCGCCTTCCCATTTGTCGGTGTTTATGCCAACTTTTTGAGGTTCGCCCCAGCCTTTTTCAATTTGCGGTTTATCAACTTCCGACACTATCAGCCAATTATTAGGGCCTAACTTGAAATAAAGAAAAGCCAACAAAAAAAACAAAGCCATAACCAGCAACCGATTAAAAGAAAATATTTTTTTCATAATGCTTAGGGAGTAATAGGAAAATCAACCGGGGCTGTTTGAGGCATAATATTATCTTCATCAAAGACATTAATTTCTGGAAGAATTTCTATATTGCTTATTTTTGGCAGTTTATTGCTGAAATTAAGCTGGACATGGCGCTTTTCACCGGCTTTTAACTGTTCTAAAGCTATATAATTAACAGAGGCAATATTGCCGCCGCTGTAGAGGAAAACAGCAACGCCAACTTGCCAATAATTGAAGGCTGATTCATTGGTAATATCAAAACCTAAAATGCCGGGATCGCCCGCGTTCGAGCCTGGAGTAAAATTACTGTTTTCTATTTTAAATTTATATCTTTCTTGGTAGATAGTCTGTGGATTATCAATCCTTTGCCATTTTACATTGGAAATATTCAACTGCGAAATCGATCCCTCAACACCCAAATTCATCAGATATTTTTTTTCCAGCGGCAAAGAAAATCCTTTGCGAGAGTTGGCTGATTTACTTACACCATCAAAAATATAATCAAAAGTAGCCAGCCAATTGCTATTATTGTTTGATATTTCGGCAAAATAATCATTCCTACTCCCTTCTCCGGCCAAAGAAACCGGATCGCTTACCTGTAGGGATGTCGGCTGCAATTGGCCTATGACGCTAAGGGCTAAATTATCCCCAAAAACCAATTTTTTTAACTGATAGCTTTCTTGGCTAAAATAGAGGCCGAAAAAAACCAATTGCCAAATAAGATAAAGCCAAAGAAAAAAGCCAACCAAAGCCAAAAAAATCGCTAAAATTCTTTTTAAGAGCAGTTTATTGGTGACATACCAATAACTGAATTTTAATTCCTTGTCTGTAAAATTGTAATTCTGATTACTAGGCATATTTTTATTATACCATAAATCTATTTTTTATATCACCACTATAAATTGACAAAACCAGGCTCTATGCTCTAACATAAGACATTATCCGCACCTTAAATGGCAGAAAGGAGCCTATCATGAAGTACAATGATTCCTACAATAATATCAAACCGGATACCATTATAAATCCGGGTGATTTACTAAGAACATTTCCCGAATTGATAAATAAAGCCGAATTATTGGAGCAGGCGGAAGCGCCCAAAATGCTGACTCGCTTGATGTTTTCTTTGGCTTTGGAGATAGAAATAAACAGACGTAACGCCCTGGTTGTAATCAATCCGGAAAATCCGGAACCGATGACTCTGGCGGTTTTAGCTATCAGCCCGAAGCAAAGGGATGAAAGAACCAAAGTAATAAGAGTTTTAAAACAGGCGGGTTGGGCTATAAAACCGGCTAGCGAAGACAATTTCATTCAACTTTCGGTAGCCAAGTTTGAAACAGCAGACCCAAAAAACGATGCTGGCCCTAAAAAAAGGCGGGCCAGGAAAGGGCCTGAAACTGAAAAAGAATAAAACTAATTGAATCAGAGACATTCGCGCTCTAAGACATAAACCATAATGCCAACCAAGTTGGCATTTTTTATTTGAAATAAGAATTTCAATGAACCCGACCCCGCTCTAAAGAGCGGGGTATCCGGGCGGTTTCAAATGGAAGGTGTCGGCTCCGCCGACGTATTTTTCCTCACACTGCCCCCCGTCCCCTGGCTTAAAAGCCAGGGGTATTCGGGCAGCAACATTATAAGCTGTTTTATAAGTGATTATGGGGGTATTTTAGACTTGCTGAAAACTCTTGAATTTGATAAAATTAAACCATAAATTATTAGTAAAATAAGGTCTAAGTAACTATGCCTAAAGAAAAAAAATCATCAACTAAAGGAACTGCCGCCAAAGGCGGCGCCCAAGCCTATGGCGCGGAACAAATACAAGTTTTGGAAGGATTAGAACCGGTTAGAAAAAGGCCGGGCATGTATATCGGCAACACAGCCGAAGATGGCTTACACCATTTGATTTGGGAAGTTTTGGATAACAGCATCGATGAGGCTATGGCCGGCCATTGCGATACTATAAAGATTAAAATGCTGCCAGATGGCATGATATCGGTGGAAGACAATGGCCGAGGCATACCAGTTGAAAAGCATAAAGCCACCGGCGTTTCCACCTTGGAAACAGTTTTAACCACTCTGCATGCCGGCGGAAAATTCGGCGGCGGAGGCTACAAAGTTTCCGGCGGTTTGCACGGTGTCGGCGTTTCGGTAGTCAATGCCCTTTCTAGTTATCTTAAAGCTGAAGTTAAAAGAGATGGTAAATTATGGATGCAGGAATACAAAATAGGCAAACCGCAGAAACCGACCAAAGCCGTGGGCCCAGCCAAAGGCACGGGCGTTAAAATAACTTTCAAGCCCGATACCAACATCTTCACTGTCACCGAATTCAAACTGAAGACTGTTTTAGATCATCTAAGGCAACAGGCTTATCTTACCAAGGGCATAAAATTAGTAATCGCCGATGAGAGAGAAGAAGATAAATCAAAGCATCTCAATTATTGTTTTTATTTCGAAGGCGGCATAGAATCTTACATTAAACATATCAATTTACACTCTCAACCTAAACATGAGAATGTTTTTTATGTGGAAAAAGATGTTGATGATGTCCACGTGGAAATTGCCATGCAGTACAATGAAGAATACAACGAAACCATCATGCCTTTTGCCAATAATATCTACAACCCGGAAGGCGGCATGCATGTGATAGGCTTTAGAACGGCTTTAACCAGAACTATCAATAACTACGCCCGAAGCAAGAACATCTTAAAGGAAAAAGAACCCAATTTAACTGCCGAAGATGTGAGGGAGGGTTTGGCAGTGGTAATTTCCATCAAAATACCAGAACCGCAGTTTGAGGGCCAAACCAAGGCCAAATTAGGCAATGTAGAGGCCAGATCAGCCGTGGAAAAGGTTATGGCTGATGGCCTGCAGATCTTCTTGGAAGAACACCCCAAAGACGCTGAAGGCATTATTGGCAAATGCATTTTGGCGGCCAGAGCCAGGGTAGCTGCCCGAGCGGCCCGAGAAACTGTTTTGAGGAAAGGCGCCTTGGAAGGCTTTGCCCTGCCAGGAAAATTAGCCGATTGCTCCTCTAAGGATATGGAAAAATCAGAACTCTACATTGTAGAGGGAGATTCAGCCGGCGGCAGCGCCAAACAAGGACGCAACCGCGAATACCAAGCCATACTCCCGCTACGCGGAAAAATATTAAATGTGGAAAGAGCCAGGCTGGATAAAATGTTTGCTAACAATGAAATCAAATCATTAATCATCGCTTTCGGCACCAATATCGGAGATCAATTTGATATCAGTAAATTAAGATACGGTAAAATTATAATCATGACCGATGCTGATGTGGACGGTTCCCATATCAGAACCTTGCTTCTAACTTTCTTTTACCGCCATTTTCCGGAATTGATACAAAAAGGCCATGTCTATATCGCCCAACCGCCTCTTTATCGGATACAGCTGGGCAAAGAGGTAAGATGGATTTATACCGATGAAGAATTGGAAAAGGTAAAAATAGAAATGACAGAATCGGCTAAAGCCAACAAGAAACCAAGCCCCAAAAAAGAGATTAAGAGAGAAACTACTGCCTTGGCAGAAGGAGAAGTGGTCGAGGAAGAAACCGGTGAGATAAAATTAAATATCCAACGCTACAAAGGCTTGGGAGAAATGAATCCTGATCAGCTCTGGAACACCACTATGGATCCGGGACAAAGAAAAATGAAAAAAATAACAGTTGATGACGCCGAACAAGCTGATGAAATATTTGATATTTTAATGGGTGATGAAGTAGCTCCCCGCAAAAAATTTATTCAGACTCATGCCAAGAGCGTAAAGAATTTAGACATCTAAACTAAAGCCATGAATAAAAAGGTGACAACAATATGTTTTTTGATATTATTGTTGCCTTTTTTTGTTTTGGCTCAAACCGATGACTGGTATATAAAGTCTTTTGAGAGCCAAATCACGGTTAATTACGATTCCAGCTTAAACATCAGCGAAAAGATCATCGCTGATGCCGGCAACTTGCCAGATAAGCATGGCATTTTTAGAATACTACCCACCGTTTATTACCCGGACGACAAGCAAAAAATAAAAATGGGTTTGAATTCAATTACTATAACTGATTTTGAAAATAATCCGCTAAACTATGAGATTATAAAAGATTATTATAATTACACTCAAACTCTTAAAATCGGCGACAAGAATAAAACCGTCCAAGGAGAAAATAACTACCTGATCAAATATAATTACAAAAACACTATCCGTTTTCAAAATAACAATTTTGACGAATTGTATTGGAACTTAAACGGCAATTTTTGGGAAATATCAATTAACAACTACAGCGCCGAAATTTTTTTACCCAAAGAAATAACCCCGGCTAATTCCGAAATAAATCTTTACAGCGGGAGATTCGAACAAAAAGACAGCGGTCTGGCCGACTATCGTTGGAATAGCGAAAATCATTCCATCGTCGTAAGGAGCAAATCAATCCTAAACCCCGGCGACGGTATTACTATATCCTTAACCTTTCCCAAGGGCATAATTCTGCCCTACCAGCCCACTTTCTGGGAAAAGATAAGTTATTATGTCTATTTTGTATTGTTTTTACTGCCGCCAATCATCACTCTGGTTGTCTGCCTAAAAATATGGCGCAAATACGGCCATGATCTGCCTTTTAAAAAGACTATTATCGCCGAATACGAACCACCCTATAACTTGTCCCCCATGGAAGTTGGTTTTATTTATACCGCCAGTAAACCAAATATTAGATTTACAACCGCCTCAATTGTTGATTTGGCTATTAGGGGCTTCATTAAAATAGAAGAAATCAGCAAAGGAAAATATAAATTCGTCTTAACCAACCCGGACATAAGCCAGCTGAAAGAATACGAAAAAATAATTATGAATGGTATATTTGAAAATCTTATTCCCAACCAAGAAGTAAAATTGGACTATCTGAAGAATAAGTTCTATACAAAAATAAAAGTTATAAATAAATCCATTAAAGAACAAATGGTCACCGACGGTTTTTTTGATGAGCGCGGTTTTAAATATACCGGCCTGTTTTTTGCTGGCGGATTACTAGCTCTCTTTTTGGGAATCGGTCTATCTATTTTTTTAAGTCAGCTGCTTATTATAGCCGATACGGTTGTGGTCACCTTTATAATATTTTTCTTTGCCGCTATTATGGTTAAATTAACCGCCAAGGGATCCGAGGCTTTATGGAAAATAAAAGGCTTTAAATTATACATTAAAACAGCCGAGAAATATCGTCAGGAATTTAATGAACGAGAAAATATTTTTGAAAAAATACTGCCCTATGCCATAATCTTCGGCTTGGTAAAATTATGGATTAAAAAAATAAAAGAAATTTATGGCGATGATTATTTTAATAAATACCAAGCAGCTTGGTTTTATGGCGCCACATCATCTGGTTTTAATATTGATAACTTTAGCAGTTCTATCAGCCAGCTCACTAGTAATATGAATTCCGCCATGGCTTCATCACCCTCCTCTTCTGGCAGTAGCGGCGGCGGTTTTTCTGGTGGTGGCGGTGGTGGCGGTGGTGGCGGCGGCTGGTAAAAAATAATGAGGAATAATTAAAAAGCTGTCGGTTTTGCCGGCAGCTGTTTGTTTTGTTTTTAATTATCGTCTGGAGAATCCCGCCAAACCTGGAGAAGGTGCAACCTCTTTTTGCAATTGATCAAATAGCCTTCTTTTGTCACTTGGACTTAATTTGGACATGGCCTTATCCCACTCTCCTATGGTCATTGATTCTCCGTCAACACCGATTCTATCCGAATAAACATCCAACTTAGGCTTTTTTCTAGGCATGTCTTTCTCCTTGTATTGGTTTAGAAACTATGTTCTTAAACTAAAATTATTTTACAGTTAAAGCCTGATCTCCGGCTTTTTCCAAGAGATCAACAATCTTCCAGCTTTTATCGCTAACCTCATGAGGCATACTGATATCGAAACTGGCAGTGATAGCGGCTTGGACTAGGTTGTGATTTTCACCGCCGTAACCGTCAAAGCCATGATAGATAACTGCCAAATCAGCCCCGCGCTCAATCAAGAGTTTCACCGCCTCCACCTGATTGCCCATGACCGCCCAATAAAGAGGCGTGCTATAAGCCGACTCGCTATTTATATCAGCGCCCAAATCCAGTAGTAAGTTCACAATCTCAATGTGTCCTGATCTGGCCGCATAATGAAGGGGCGTAGCTCCGCCCAAACCCTTAAGATCAAAGTTGACGCCTTGATCAATAAAAAATTGAAGGATGTCTTTTTGGCCGTGCTGGGCAGCCAAATGCAGAGGAGTGCCGCGGTCAAAATAATAATCGTTAATGCCACTGAATTCCACTAGAAGAGTTACCACCGCCAAATGGCCGCCAGAAATAGCCAAGGCCATCGGTATAAAATAAAAATTATTAATAATAGGCATACCGCCAAGATCATTCCGGCGAGACATTAAAAATCTAAGAAGCTTTAAATTAGGATTTTTTTTATTGATTTCAGCGATAATAATTTCTGATAATTCCCCTGGGTTCAATCCCAGAAAATACCCCTTTAAATCATTTAGAGTGACTTCTTGATATGATTTTTGGCTAGCCACAAATGGCTCCTTTCTTTTTCTATGAAGATTTTAAATGAGCTATTTAACCGTAGAACAGATCAAAGATTATGTTAGCACTATTAGTTTCTATGTGTCAATAAAAGATCTTTCAACAAAAAAACCGTCCCAAGATGAGGCGGTTTTAAATTATATTAATCTATTTTATCAATTTTACATTTTATTTTTCCGGCCGGGATATTCAGTTCGAATTCATGGCCGACGGCCTTGCCTATAAAAGCTTTGCCCAGGGGAGATTCATTGGAAATCTTGCCACTGGCCGGATCGGCTTCGGCATGACCGACAATAGTGTATTTTATTTTCAGACCATTGTCGCAAGTGGCATGAACAGTTGAGCCGATACCTACCACATCTGATTTTTTATCGCTCTTAATAACAATGGAATTCTTAATCAAAAACTCTAATTCCTTGATTTTACCTTCGATAAAACTCTGCTCTTCGCGAGCTTCATGGTATTCGGCATTTTCGGAAAGATCGCCTTGCTCTCTGGCTCGGGCAATCTTATCAATCACAAATGGCCGTTTAATATTTTTTAATTCTTCCAATTCATCTTTTATTTTCTTCAAGCCTTCCTTGGAAATGTAGTTATCTTTCATGTTTTAAATTCTTAATTTCTATATTTTTTAAAATCAATATAGTTTCCAGTATATAAGTTATTAAAAGTTATGTCAACCCCCAGCTGGCCGATTGAACCAATAAGTTAATATTTCCCTGGCAATCGGCGTAGCTATGCTACTGCCTTCGCCCCCCTCTTCCACTAAAACAGTAATGGTAAAATTGGGATTATCATAGGGCGCAAAACCGGTAAACCAAGCATGGTTTTCCTTGGTGCTATGCCATTGGGCGGTGCCAGTTTTTCCGGCTACTTTTATCGGCAGATAATTAAGGCTTCTGGCCGATCCGGAAATTACGGTTTCCCTCATGGCTTCCCTGACAATATTTATATTTTGGGCGCTGATAAAATCTTTCCTAATCACTTCCGGCATTAAAATTTCCCGCTCGCCATCATTGTGGATTACTTCCTTGACTAATTTAGGCTTATAAAGCGTACCGCCACTGGCAATGACATTGGTATAAAAATTAACCTGCAACGGCGTAACCAGTAAATCTCCTTGGCCAATGGACAAGTGATAGGTATCCCCTATGTACCAGGGCTCTTTTTTAACTTCATTTTTCCACTTCTGGGTCGGCACAAAGCCGTCTTTTTCATCTGGCAAATCAATGCCTAATTTTTGGCCTAAGCCAAAAAGTTTCATATATTTACCCAAGAGCTCTACTCCTAAACCCTTAAAGTCTCCATAGCCGCCGCCAATGTAGTAAAAATAAGTATTGACCGACTGGGCAATGGCTTTAATAATATTAGTCACGCCATGACCGCCGCCTTTCCAATCGGGGAAAAACCATTGGCCGACGCTAATGCCGCCAGTACTGTTGACGGTTGTATTTTTAGTTACGATATTTTCTTCCAAGGCGGCAGCGGCAATAACTATCTTAACAGTTGAACCAGAAGGATACTCGCCCGAAATTGAACGCATAAATAGCGGATTACGTGGATCATCGATTAATTTTTTATAACTTTCCAAATCTATGCCTAAAGCAAAAAGATTATTATCGTAATTGGGATAATCAACCAGAGATAATATTTCTCCATTTTTAGGATTGGAAATTATCACCACAGCCGCTTTCTGATTTTTTAATTTATCATCCAATATTTCATAAACTTTTCTTTGTAATTTAGCGTCAATGGCTAAGACCAAATCATCACCGGGTGAAAAATCAGTTCTGGAAATAACCTTTTTTTCTTGGCCAAGGGCATCAACTTCTATTAATTTTTTACCATGCTCGCCTCGCAGCAATTCTTCATATGATTTTTCCAAGCCGGTTTTGCCGATATTATCACTTAGCAAATAATCCGTCTTATCCGATTCATATTCCTCGGGACTGATTTTGCCCACATAGCCTAAAAGATGGGAGAAGCTGTTACCGCCCAAATACTGGCGCCAAGTGTCTACTTCCAGAGTAATGCCCGGCAAATCAGCACTGACAATCTTAAGAGCCATGGCTCTTTGGTAATCAATGCCGGTTTCAATGGCAATCGGTTGAAAAAAATATCGATAATCAGACAATTTATCTATTATTTCTTGACTGCTTAAACCGATAATGGAAGAAATTTGTTCTATCACCGCCTGCCTTTCCCTGTTGTCCCTGGGCAAATCCGATGGCGTTATAAACAAGGAAAATCCGGAAATATTGCGTACCAAGACTTCTCCGCTGGCATCATAAAAAATGCCTCTTTGCGCTTTGACATATTTTGTCCTGATTCTATTATCCTCGGCCAAAGCAAAATAACTATGGCCACGGATAATTTGTAAGTAGAAGCTTTTTCCCAGAAGAATCATGATGCCCAACATCAGAAAAATTAAAAAAAATTTTATTTTTTTTTCTCCCAGCGACAAGCTTAAAAATTGCTTTCTATCCGGGTCATCTCTTGATTCCGAGTTAAAACTATCTTCAACCCAATTAAGAGAATCTTTTCGGCCGATGTTTATGTTTTCAACAATAAAAAAATCTTTATTTTTAGCTGGTTGCTGAATATTTGCTTGATGATAATTTTTCACAATTTTGAAATAAATTTTTCAAATAATTTTAAGACCCGATCCCAGACGATTATGATCTGATAAAATTGGGCTTGAACTTTCGGGAAACAGAATTAATAATAAAAAATAACGCGCTTAAAACCAAGGAGATATTTATTATTTGATAAAATAATTTCCACCAGTAGCCTTGGTCAATATAAAAATCACTGATACCCAGCAAATAAAATAAGCCGGAAGTAATTAAAAAAACAAGATTAAAAGACAAAACGGCCGACAAACCCAGAAAAATAACCGAGTAAAAAGATCTGTTGGTAAAAAAGTTAGAGAGCAGAAAATCGGAAATGGAAACAGCCGAAAAAAAAGAGAGTAGGAATATGCCAAATGGCAGTGAAGAGTAAATATCCAAGATCAATCCGGACAAGATGGTAAAATAAACTATCCATTTAAAATCAACCAAGAAAAGCAAAATAACCAAAGCCGCCAATAAAAAATTAAAGCTGTTAAAATAATCGCCAAAACTACCAAATAAAGTTATTTGGACTGTAGCCAAAAGGGCCATGAGAATTGTATAAATTATAATTTTATACCACATAACACAATTTAAGGGACAATTACTAAAACATAACTTAAATTATCCAACGAAACAATGGGGCTTAAAAGAGCGGTTTTAAAAATTTCGCTTTCTATCTGATTAATGCTTTCCACTCGGGCAATCAAAAGATCTTTGGGTATTTTTCCCTCTAGGCCCGAAGTAACAATCAAATCCCCTTCCTTTATTTCCTGATCCTGCGGAATATTAGTCATGGAAAAGCTTAAGCCGAATTGGCCTTCAATCAAACCCGTCGTCTTATCTAAATTCTGGATAGTGGCCGCTACCCGGCTTTTATTATCAGTCAAAAGAAGAACCTTGCTGTAGCCGTTATAAACTTCATAAATCTTGCCTATCATCACACCATCGCCCGATACCACCGCCATGCCTTCTGCTACTTGGCTTTCCGATCCCCGATTGATAATAACCGATTTTGAGAGCGAATCGGAAACACCGGTTATTATTTTAGCCGCCACGGTGTTTAATTTGGATTCCTTGGTAAAGCGCAGTTCTTCTTTTAACAGGCGATTTTCATTTTCTAAACTGTTAACTTTTGATTTATCAACCCGCAGTTCTTTCAGTTTTTGCTGCAGGCTCTCATTTTCAGCCATCAAATCCCTTTTGGCCACCCATTTATTATTAAAGTCTTTAAGACTGATGACCAGGGAATAAATTTTTTCTTGCACCGGACTTAATAATTTAATAATCGAACTCTCAATGGGATTGAATAAATTAACATAATGCAACGTTGACAGCAAAAAAATAACAATCAAGCCTAAAATCACCAATTTAAAAAAATTGTTCATAATTAAACGCTAATAATTTTAATTACATCTTTACTGTGACGACGGTATAACTATATCCTGAAGCAGGATTTCATCCTCTAAAATAACTCCCATGCCTCTAACCGTGCAGGTTTGGGGATCGTCGGCGATATGCACCGGAATTTCGATGCCACGGGCAATAAACTTATCAATATTCTTAAGCATAGCTACCCCGCCGGTTAAGATGATGCCTTTTTGGTAAATATCAGCCACCAGTTCCGGCGGCGTGGTTTCTAAAGTTGCCTTAATAGTATCTAAAATATGCTGAACTGATTTGTGTAACGCTTCTCTTATTTGCGAATCATTGACATCAAATTCCTTGGGCAAACCTGTCATCACGTCTCGTCCGCGCATTTGCATAATTACCGGCTCTTCCAATTCCAAAGCAGAACCGATTCTTCTTTTGATATCTTCGGCCACCATTTCTCCCAAGACCAGATTAAATTCATCTCGGGCGAATTTTATGATATCACGATCCAAAGTTAAACCGGCAGTCCTGGTAACCTTCCAATTAACTATGCCGTCCAAGGAGATAACCGCAATTTCCGTTAAGCCGCCGCCTAAATTAATAATCATGTTGCCGGAAGGGTCTTGAATGGGTATTCTGGCTCCGACCGCCGCCGCCATGATATTTTCCACCAAATAGACTTGGCTGGCGCCAGCCGACATAACCACATCCTCCACCGCTTTCTTCTCCACTTCGGTTACATCCAGCGGTATGCCTACAACCACCATAGGCTTGGTAGAAAAAGAAAACCGTCCGGCGCGAACCTTATCCATAAGATATTTAAGCATCTTTTCGGTAATTTCAAAATCAGAAATAATGCCATGAAACAAGGGAGTTGAAGCATTGATGTGAGGCGGAGTCTTGCCTACCATTTTTCTGGCTTCATCGCCCACGGCTAAAATTTGATCGGTGCGGTTGTTAATGGCTACCACCGATGATTCATTGACCACTATGCCCCTGTCCTGCTGATAAATCATGGTTTTGGTGCTGCCCAAATCCACACCTAAACCCTTGTTTAATTTTCTGGATAATTTTTTAAACATTTATTTCTTCAGTAAATCAATAACCTCCTTAAACGATTTCAATGCTCCCTGGTCTTTGTTTCTGGCCTTAACTTCAATCTGATCGCCGGTTTTAGAACTGATAACCAAGCGATAGGGCAAGCCTATCAAATCGGCATCGGCAAATTTTTCTCCGGCGGAAATATCCCGATCGTCATAAAGCGTTTCTAGGCCTTGATTGGTTAATTGTTCATAAATATCATCAGCCGCCTCGTTTTTATTCAAAGAAATCAAATGAACCATAAAAGGCGCTACGCTGCTAGGCCAAATAATGCCTTTGTCGTCATGATAAACCTCGGCTATGGTAGCCACCAAACGGCTGATACCAATGCCATAGCTGGCCATGAGGATAGGCTTTTTTTCTCCATCCTTATCGGTAGCATAGCCTTTCATGTCTTTGGCGTATTGATCCCCGAATTGAAAAATATTGCCGGCTTCGATGCTTTTGCCGTTTTCCAAAACTGATTCGCATTTGGGACAATTGTCGCCAGCTTTTAATTTAGAGATTTCCTCGTTTTGGGCAAAATCACACTTGGAACAATAAATTATAGTGTCCTCTCCGGCTGGAGAGATAATCTGAAACTCATGGGAATATTTTTTGGTGAAAATGCCGCCGGAAGCCTCTACCACCTTTACTTCCAAGCCGCAACGGTTATAAGCCCGCTTGTAAGCTTCTATCATTTGGTTGTAATAATCATCCAAATCCTCTGGTGAAAGATGAAAACTGTATAAATCCTTCATCATAAACTCACGACCGCGTATTAAGCCGCCCTTGGCTCTAAGCTCGTTTCTGAATTTATTTTGAATCTGATAAACCGCCAGCGGCAAGTCCTTATAAGAATTAATGTTGCGCCGGACGATATCATAAATCACTTCTTCATGAGTGGCGGCCAAACCGGTTTCCTTGCCGGAACGATCTTTAAATTGATACATCACCTCCCGTAAACTTTCCCAGCGGCCGGTTTCATCCCAAATATTTTTAGGCTGTAAAACCGGCATCAGCATTTCCTGTGCTCCGGTAGAGTTCATTTCCTCTCTAACGATATTGGAAATATTATTTATGACTCGGTAACCCAGTGGCAGATAGGTGTAAACGCCGGCCATCAGCATATCCACAAACCCGCCTTGGCTTAAATATTTATGCGAAGCGCTGACGGCATCCTTGGGAGCTGTGTTTCTAGTTTTAGCGAAGAGTTTTGATTGTCTCATGGGAATGTGATTAATTTAATGATATTTTATAGTATTGGCAGGATTAATCAAGTGCCGGATAAAAACCGCAGCCGGCTTAAATCAAGCTGGCCACAAGCCAGTTATTTTTACTGTTTCTTATTAAATCATACCCTAAAATACGATAAAATTCAAAGCAGTGATTAGATTTTAATCTTAACAAAAATTATTCAAAATAATTGACAATTTAACAAATATATGATACAATTAGCAGTTAGCCAGCCAGCTGACTTTCGTACCTAAAAACCAAAAAACCTAATAAGGAGATCTAGTTATGCATTCGATATTTCCTGTGGCCATAATTTTTATCGGCGTAGCGTGTGTTATCAAGGGCGCTTATGATTTACTTTATAATGATAATGAAGGATTAGCCAGATATTTGTTTGTTATGTATCTGGGGTTTGGCTTTTTGTCTATTGTTATTGGAAAATCAGAAATTGTTGATTCAGTAGTGGCTAATTCTACAAACAGTCAAGTGGAAATCATGAAGCAATTCTACGACGGCCAGCCTGTAACTTTATCCGAGGCTTTCTGGGTGCTGGATTATAATATGCCAGAGAGAGAGCTGGCCATAAAGACACTGGCCAAAAAGTATAATTTAGACGAGAGAGAAGTATCTGCCAGAGTTAATAATTTTAATAAGCAATACCTGATTTATTTTCCCCAAGAACCGACGCCAGTTTCAATGGTTGAAGCTAAAGCGGTTGAACCATAAAAAGGAGAAAGAAAAAATGATCAAGAATAAAGAAGAGCTGTTAGAAGCCGCTCGGCTGCTAAGTCTTTTTAAGAGCTTGGTGGCCAGCAAGGAAATTTTTATCTTTTCCGAAACTATGTCTAAATTGTATTTTTCACAAATAGGATATTTGGTTTTTAAAAATCTACACATAATGATTGGTTTTGATTCTAATCATGTTTCTATAGAAGCTCCAACATTCAATTCTTTAAAAGAATTCGAAGAATTGGCATCGGGATATATTAACGGCTAAAACAAATCATTTTTAAAAAACACCGCCTGAAAGATGGCGGTTTTTATTTTACCCACGAAATACTATTGGCTTTAGCCCATAGCTGAAATAATTTTCCACTCCCTTCCTTTACTTGTCATCCCGAGCGTAGTCGAGCTTGACTGCCAGTTAGGCAGTAGATCCACCTTTATTTGTCATTGCGAGGAACGAAGCAATCCCATGTTTATGGAATACGAGATTGCTTTAGTCGCTTGAGCTCCATCGCAATGACAGAAAAGACATGGACAAGCAAAGTTTGAATTGTAAAATATTACGTCCGTAAGGGCGTAGCAGTTTATTAGCCTAATAATTTTTTCCAAAAACTTTTATTTTCCTCTGCCTCTGGCTCTTTTTCGGAAACTAGCAATCCGGACATGATATTTTTTATTCTCTCCCCCTCCCTTTCCACCACTTCGCCATCATACTCCCCGCTGTGGGCCGATGTGCCCTCATAGCTGGCTTGCTTTTGATCCAAGTGGAGATTAATACTAGCCCCTTCTATGTAAACATGGAAGCGGGGATAAAAACCGTTGCCCAGCCGGCGGGCATAACTGCCTTGGCCGGTGTTTCTATCGCGCAGATAGCCATAGCCGCTCCGCCGCATGATCAAATCAGCATTAATATTTAGCTGTATTTGTATCTTCATAGGTTTAACAGATTAAAGACCGAATATATTCTTGATGAATCCAAAAAGTCCACCGCCATATTTTACGATATCGCCAAATGTCACCAGTAAAACCAAGCCCATTAAAATTAAAAAGCCGATGTTATGCGCCAGATTCTCCCATTCCTGCTTAACCGCTTTGCCTCTTATCTTTTCCAAAATTAAAAATAATAATCGTCCGCCGTCCAACGCCGGAAAAGGCAGGATATTAATAATCGCCAGATTCAAGGACAATAAAGCCGTAAATTGCAACAAATAAATAACGCCCATCTTAGCCGCTTGGCCGGTTAAAACTGCTATGCCCACCGGTCCGGCAACTTCCACGCCGGTTGGAACGCCAATGATGAGATTCTTTATAACCGTGGCAAAAGCGACAACAATAGCCAACATCCAAACAAAGGTAGCCACAATACCCTTATAAACGGCCAAATACCAAGGATAGCGCACTGTGGCTGTTTCTATCAGTCCTATGCCAATGCCTATTACTTCCCTCTCCTCAAAAGAATAGGGGCTGATTTTTATTTTCTTTTCTATAGCCTCGCCTCGCCTGATAAATTCAAAATTAAGTTCCTTATCATTATTAGACGAAAGAAAAGTGTTTAGTTCGCTGATAGTTTCAAATTCCCGGCCGTCAACCTTGGCAATCACATCACCAACCTGAACGCCGGCTATTTTAGCTTGGCCTTCCGGCATAAGTTGGATTATCTGCAAGCTTTTATTAGATACTATCGCTCGACTGCTTAGGTTATCATCCAAAGAAGCCGGCATGCCAAAACCAAAACCGATAGATAGAAGAATCATGCACAAAATAACATTCATCACTACGCCCGCCACGATCATCACCACCCTTTTCCAAATAGCTTTGCCGGCAAAACTGTCACTAGCCTCGGCTTCTTCGCCGGATTCGCCTTTTATTTTAACAAAACCGCCAACCGGAATCCAATTCAAGGAATAAATTGTCGGACCGTCTTTTTCTATGGGCTTCTTCCCAAACACTAATTTGAATTTGCCATCAATCTTCCTTAAGCCAAAAATCCTGGGCGGCAAGCCCAAACCGAATTCATCCACCTTAACGCCTAATTTTCTGGCAGTAGAAAAATGTCCCAGTTCATGGACAAAAACAATCACCGACAAAACTAAGGCGAATACTATTATGGTAATAATCATATTAAACAGTCATTATTTCTTTTTCTTTTTTATCCCCCAACTCTTTTATTTTATTGTTGAAATCGCCAGTCATCTTGTCTAACTGCTCGATTAAGCTGTACTTTTCATCTTCGCCGAATTCCTTATTCTTTTCGGCGGTCAAAATCTCTTCTTTTATTTCATCGCGCACTCCCCTAATAGCAATACGGGCATCTTCCATTTTTTTGTTTAAATTTTTAACTATTTCTTTTCTTGATTCCTCGGTCATTTGCGGAATAGATATTCTGATCTTATCTCCTTCGTTTATCGGGCTTAGCCCCAAATCAGATTCCCTAATAGCTTTGTCTATATTGTTAATAACACTCTTATCCCAAGGCTGGATTATAATTGATCTGGCTTCCGGCACGGCAATAGAAGCCACCTGATTGATAGGCACAAAAGAACCATAAGCCTCCACCTTAATGGAATCTAAAACCGCCGGATTGGCTCGTCCGGTTTTAAGCGTGGCCATATCGCTGACAAAATGATCCATGGTTTTATTGAAATCAATCTTATGATTATCCACTATACTCATATTTTTTAACTTATATTAATGATATTTATTTTTCGCTGGGTTTTGATGTTCCTAAATAAATTGTTAGGGGGTTATCGGGATTGATAATCAGGCGATTGGCTATACGGCTAGTAGGCAAGGCTTGTGATGACCAAGTTTTGCCGCTATCGACTGATTTGACAAGAGTTGTCCTAGTCGCATAATAAATTTCACTGCTATCTTTGGGATTAACAGCCACAGAGTAAATTGTGGTTTGTTTGGAAGCTGGCAATAATTCTACCACTTCCCAGTTGGCTCCGCCATCCGAAGTCCTTAGCATGCCAAATTTTGAGATTAAAATCAAACCGTCTTTGACTGATGGACTTATTATCAAGCCTTTATACTCCTGACTGCCGGAATAGGCTTTAAGCCCATCACCCAAACTATTCCATGTTTTGCCGCTGTCTGTTGTTTTATAAACACCGCTTTTTTGCGTAGCGGCATAAACTATTCTGCTATCTTTAGCGTCCATCACTAAATCCAAGAAAACACCTTTATTAACGCGATTAACTGTGGCCCAATTACTGCCACCATCATTACTCCTTAATATTTCACCGACATTGGTAGTAATATAAACAATGGAGCTATTAACATAATCAACAACTATGTCAGATAGAATAACTCCGGTATTTTGATGGACATAAATATCATCCCAAAACCGGCCGCAATCGGTGGACTTATATATTTTATTGGCATACAAAACATATAGATTACATTTATCGTTTGGATCAATAGCCACGGCATTGATTTTAGCGCCGACAAACTGCTTAAACTGATGCCAATTGGCGCCGCTGTCATTGGTATAAATAACGCCATTCTTTTCGGTTGACAAGTAAATAGTATTGTAATCAGATGGATCAAAAACCATGCGCCGAATATCTACATTGGCTATACTGGCTATTTTACCGCCAGAAGATGGGACTGAGGCCACTTGAGCCCAAACTTGTCCGCCGTCGGTGGATTTAAAAACACCGCCATCAACAGCTGTGGCTTTGCCATTGCCGATCTTAATGGTGCAACCGCTAACTAGGACAGCGGTCAGCGCCAAAAAAGAAAAAAACATTATTTTTTTAAGTCTCATAAATTTATGATTAAATTTTCTAAAATTGATTTGGAATTAATGTTATGTTTGGCGTAATCATCAACTTGATTTATTTTTCTTAAAATTGTTTTGATTTTAAGAAAGTCTAAAATTTCAGCCTGCTCTTTCAGTTTATCCAGATAATTTATATTGGAAACTAATTGTTCGTTGTCGCTTTTGATTAGCATCACGTCTCTTAAGGCCAATTGCCAATTGTGCATTAAGTTATTTAAAGAAGAAATATTAATATACTCGTCTTTATCCCAGCTGATTATTTTATCGGCTATTTCGAATCTGGAATTCAAATCAGCTTCAATTATTTTGAAAAATCCGTCAATATTATTTTTAACGCCATCGGCTAACTCTTTATTATTAGACAAATCAATAGCCACTCCGGGACGGCCGTTAGCCTGTCTGGCGATCAGGCCGGAATCGAAGACTCCTCTGTTTTCCAAATATGATTTTATATCAGAAGTCGCCACCGGCAAAAATCTTACAATTTGGCAACGGGAAGAAATCGTCTGGGGCAGATACGAAACATCATCGGCTAAAAGTATAATGACCGTATTGGAAGTCGGCTCTTCTAATATCTTAAGAAGCGCGTTTGAGGTGTTTAAATTCATCAAATGAGCATCACTAATCAAAGCCACCTTATAACCGTTGAGCAAAGTGCCCTGTTGCAACTTATATTTTAAATTCCTAATCTGATCAATTATAATGCCACGGCTTAACTTGCCTGTTTTTTCGTTTATTTCCTGGTTAACAGTATAAAAATCCGGATGAAGCCCATTTGCCACCTGCTGGCAACTGGAGCAAACCCCGCAAGGAACAGGCTTTTCCAAGTTTTGGCATAAAATTGAAGCTATCAGCTTACTGGCCACAAACTTTTTTCCCAAGCCGCTGGGACCGGAAAATAAATAGGCCTGGGTTAAATTGCCGCTTAAAATGGCCGACTGCAAAAAATGGACAATTTTATCATGTCCACACACATCCCAATTAAACTGACGGCTACTGATCTGTTTCATTACTTTAAATTTTAACACAAATCAGCCCAACAAGACAACCATTGATTGAATAAAAAACTGATTAAATAATGACACTTAACCAATTTTATTTTTTGGCTATAACCGCTAATGTTTTAACAGCTGTTTTAGTCCAAGAAAATTCAGCCGCTCTTTTGAGTCCTCGAACTTTAAGCTCGTCTTTAAATTCCCTATCTTTGATGATTTTATTTATTTGCTGGGCAATATTTTCCGGATTTTTTGGATCAGCCAAGGCCGCCGCCTGGCCGGCGACTGATTTATGAGGTTCGATATCGGAAGCTACAACCGGCGTGCCCAAGGCCATGGCTTGTAAAATTGGCAAGCCAAAACCTTCATAGAGAGTGGGAAATAAAAATATTTCCGCCATCTTCATAACCGCCGGCAAATCATCTTCATCAATATAACCAGGCAGCAGGATTTCATTTTCCAATTTATGGCTGGAAATTATTTTGGCAATAGCCTCGTATTCATTGCCGGCTTGGCCGGCTAAAGCCAGCTTTAAATCAGGATTTGAAGTTTTAGCATAAGCAAATGATTTTACAATGTTGCCGATATTTTTCTTTTTTTCCAAACGGCCGACATACAAAATATAGGGCTGGCTGATTTTATATTTATCTAAAACATTTTTATTTTCTAAAACACCAGTGTTGTATTTGTTTTCGTCATAGCCTAGAGGTATAACAATTATTTTATCGGCATTAACCTGGTATAAATCCATGATTTCTTTTTTAGAAAAATCAGAGATAGTGATTATTCTATCAGCCCGGCGCTTGATAGCTTTCATGGTAAGATCGTGATAATAAAACTGTATTTTTTTATATAAATCAGGATACCTTTTAAAACCGACGTCATGAACCACAACATAAACTTTGGTTCTACGTCTTATTGGCCAAAAAGGAATGGTATGAGCCGGCACAAACAAAACGTCGGGCGCATGCAAAGATAATTCCCAAGCCAAGCGGATTTGCGTCCATAAATATTTTGGCGGCCAGCTTAAAATTTTTTCCTTAAAATTAGCCGGACAATCTTCTAAACCGTTGACTAATTTTTCATTGGCATACAAAAGAACCTGGATATTTTCCGGAGTAATTTTTTTTAATTCTTGGATTAAATGGTAGGAGTACCATTCCACGCCTGTTTTATTTGGCCTGTTGGCGCGCGAAGCGTCTATGCCGATAATCATAAGCAAATGATTTTATAGAAATATCTCCGCACATATCTCCGGAGATGTGTGCGGAGATATTTCTATATTATTTTAATAATAATTATAATTTATTCTTTCTGTCATTGCGAGAGAGATTCCTCGCTATGCTCGGAACAAGCTCCACAATCATATTCTCTGTTACTTTTTAGCCTTAAAATATTTCTCTTGTTACTTTTGGACCGCCAAATATCTTCTTGAAACCTTTTGACCGCAAAAGGTTTCCCCAAAACTCGCGAACGTAAAAAATCATGGCTAATTTTATATAAGCTCGCTAAAGCCAATAATCAAAATAGCAACAGAATATTGACTTCTTAACGCTCACTTTAATATAAAATTAGCACAATATTTTTTAATGTTCGCCATATTTTATTATATTTTTATAAACACCTAATGATTCGAGCATATGAAAATTTGGATTAAGCGGAAAGTAAAATGAGTTACAAAGTTTTTACTGTTTGAGTCCGCCCAAGGCGGACGAGTCTAAAAACTTTGTTAGAATTTTACTTGAAGCGCCAAATTTTCATCGCTCGTATTTTTTGCGCAACTTTTTGATACCAAAAAGTTGCTATAAACAATTTATTGTAAAAAAATACCAAAGAAAATCAATTACCTACTTTGTTACGTAGCAGGCTACGTAACAAGCCAAAAACTATTTTGTCGCCAAAATTGATCTCTTATAACTCTCTAAATTATCCAGCGCAATGCCTGTGCCTTTGGCTACGCAATAAAGAGCATCATCAGCTACATAAGCGGACACGCCAGTTGTCAAAGAAACCATTTTATCAATATTTCTAAGCAAGCTGGTGCCACCAGACATAACAATCCCCTTATCAATCACATCAGCCGATAACTCCGGCGGAGTTTTATACAAAACATTTTTAACCGCACTGCTGATGCCCTCGAGTTCAGCTTGAATAGCATCGGTAACATCATCAGATGACACACTGATGGTTTTTGGCAGTCCGGTAATCATATCCCGTCCTCTGACATCCATATAAAGCTTTTCATCCAAATACAAGGCTGAGCCGATACTGATTTTAACCCGTTCGGCTGTCATCTCGCCGATAGCCAGGCCATATTTTTTTCTAATGTGTTCAGTAATCGCTATATCCAATTTGTTGCCACCTATCCTAACCGAAGTGGAAGAAACTATGCCACCCAAGGAAATAACGGCAATTTCCGAAGTGCCGCCGCCAATATCGATAATCATATGTCCGGAAGCGCTGCCAATGGGAATATTGGCGCCAATGGCGGCTACGATTGGCTCTTTGATAATGTAAGCAGCTTTGGCTCCGGCGGCAATAGTAGCATCAATAACGGCGCGCCTTTCGGTGGATGTGATGCCAGCGGGAACAGCCACCATCACCTCTGGCCTAAAAATCCTCACCCCGCCCAAAGCTTTATTGATAAAATATCTCAACATAGCTTCGGTGGTTTTATAATCGGCAATCACGCCATCTTTTAGCGGGCGCCGGGCAATAATAGTATCAGGCGTTCGGCCCAGCATTTCTTTGGCTTCGGCGCCGACAGCAATAATTTTTTTATCAATATTAGAAATGGCCACTACCGATGGCTCATTGATAACTACCCCCCTTTTCGGCACATGAACTAAAATATTAGTCGTCCCCAAATCAATTCCTATTCTTCTTAAAAACATTTAAAATCATTAAAATTTTAATTTATATCCCCTATCAACAGACAAATCGCTTTGCCAACCGATTGATTTTTTATTGTAATAATCGGGCCAGGAGGCTGATTGATAAGCGGAAATTTCTCTACTCAAGTTTAAATCAATTACTAATTTATGTCCAATGGTGCCAGGTTGCTTTTGAACTAATAAGCTGTAAATGCCAGCTTCAGACTGTTTTTTAAGGGCAGACGGCAATTTGTAATTTAAAATGACCGTTTTAGACATCCCGGGTTCGATTATTAAAAAATAAGCAGCGTATGATTTATTGTATTCTGCGCCGTATTCCAAATCTTTAGACATGTTTATTTTAGTTTCTTCATTGCCAGATTTGATTGATCCGCTTTCAAACCAAGAACCTTCGGGCACATAAACTTTTGCATAAGTGCGATATCTGGTAATTAAATTACGCACAAATTGCCCATTGTGTTTATAAGTTATTTCCAGTCGCGCTATTAAATCGCCTGATTGATTTAATGATAAACTTCTTTTAATGGATCTGGCCATAACCGAATCTGTTTTTAGTGAGGCCAGATTGCTGTCGATAACCATCAAATAATCACCCTCGGTCTGCCTGATTTCACCGGCCCAATTCCTATCCGAAAAATACTTTTGCAATTTGTCATCAAAAATATAAACCAAAATGTTTTTTTGATCTATGTTCTTTTTAAAGGCCAGCCAGAGTTTGGTAAAATCAGTTGATTTTACTTTTTCTGCCCTCTCGATTATAGTCTGCGACAAAAAGCCGATGATTGCTTTGCGTTCTTCATAGGGAATATTTTTTTCTTCAAAGCCGCCTTCCACGAATTTCTCCAAATCCATGGCAAAATTATTAGAAGAAAATTTGATGCCATGGATTTCAATCGGGCCCAGAACTTCTAAAAGGTTGGCTATGAAATCAGGCGTAATAGCAATCACTCCGTCTATTTTTTGATCCGGCAAGTTAGCATTGGCTCTTTCCTTATGGAAAAACTCAACTATTTTTTGAGCCGAATCAGGCCAAGAAGGAAACCAATTGGCATCACGCATATACCAATATTTCTGATTATTATAAAGAGCCATGGGACGGGGAGCCGGCTCTGTCATTTTGCCTTCAGACAATTTATCCAGATTATAAACATCATCGGTAAAAATATCTTTTATTTTTCCATCTTTGACGGTAATGATGCCATAAGAACCTATAAATCCGCCTGTCGGCCTTAGCTCCATGTTATTTTCAAAGACCAGTAAATAATGCTTCTCATTCTCATAGCCCAGAAAATCAGTCAGAAGCCCGATAGCCGGAATGGCGATATTGGTGCTATCCAAAATCTGGCCGAGTTGATCATGGGCCTTAATCAAATATTTGGAGAAGAAGCCAGAAAATTCACTGGTATTAATTTCTCTGAATCTGGCATTGGCTTGATCAAGATTTTTCTGGGCCAGAGCCAGCTTGTCTTTATTCTCGCCAATCAAGCCTAAAGCTTCTTTGTTTTCCAGCAAAGTGGCGGGATCAATTAAAACTCCTGATTTCTCCACTTCTTCAAAAATACTAAGCGTTTGAGAATAGCCGGACATTAAAGACTGGGCTACGCCTATGAATTGACGAGCGGCAATAAAATCATTTTTTAATTTGGGCAAGCGACTCAGCGGTCCAAGACGGCTTATTTCATAATTTAATTTCTCCAGATTAATACTAATAGAATTTGATTTTAAAGCGGCCTCCGACCATCTGTTTGCTTGAATACTGTCAAGCAAACCGCGCGCCTCGCCTAAAGAAGCAACGGCATAAGAAGAAGCTTTAAGGCCATGAAAAATAAAGGGCGTAAATAGAATAATTAGAAACGCCAAAAAAACAACCGCTATTGAAACAAAGGCTTTGAATCCTAAAGTTTTTTTAGGCTTAGGTTCTGGGTGAAATGGATTGTAATTTTTTAGCATTGGGTTTAGAAGAATATTTTTTTAAATATCTTATCCAGTCGATTATATGGATCCAGAAAACGAAAGAGAAAATACCGCTTTGAGCCGATTCGCGCTTATGATAATGGACGATATCAGCATCGACAAAATAATAAACCTTATAATTAAATTCCCAGAATTTATTGCACCAAGCGATATCCCCAAAATACAGAAATAAATCCTCATCCATCAAGCCGACTTTATCAATCGCTGCCTTTCTCACCAAAACACAAGCGCCCAGAATCCAATCGACTTCGCGGGTTGACAGATGATCAAAATCTTTCATCAGATAATAATCAATTTCTTTTTTAGCAAAGGCAAAATTGCCTAAAAACGTCCTGCGATAAATTGGCACCAGCTTGCTGGGAAACCTCATGCAAGACAACTGCGTGGAACCGTCGGGATTTTTTAACTTGGGTCCGACTAAGGCCGCTGCCTGATGAGATTCCATAAACTGGTACATCTTATCAACGGAATTATCCAAAAGAGCTATATCGGTGTTAAGAATTAGAATATATCTGCCGCTGGAATTTTTAATGCCCAAATTATTGCCCTTATGATGGCCGAGATTTTCCCGGGCTTCAATTAGTTTTACCTGCTTAAATTGCTCTTTGACTATTTCCACTGATCCATCCTTAGAATTATTATCAACCACTATGATTTCATAATCAACACTGGGTGGATAAGCGTAAATGCCCCTTAAGCATTGCTTAAGCAGACCTTTGGTTTTATAATTATTTATTATTATTGATATTTCCATTTTATTTTTTTAGCCAATTAGACATCTGCCCGTAATCCACCTTGGCTTTTTTAAAAATCTCTTTTCTTTTAGCCAGCATCTTCGGCAGAAGAACCAATACTGCCAGCCAGGCTTTTATGTTTTTAACTTCAAAAATAAAAATATAAGCGGCTTTTTTGACTTCAAACCATTTTATCTGCCAAAAATCATGGAAAAAATTACGGGTAAACTCATTTTTAATCAGCAAAAGAAAGTGATTGCGATAAGAATAATATTTAGCCAAAGAAGATTGTTTTTTTCTGTTTTTTATAATTTCAACTAAAACATTATTTTCTGAACCGGAAACGGAACGCACATGGTAAGCGATGGCAGAACTTATAAACATCGATTTCCAGCCCAAGATCCTGGCCCGCCAAGCTAAATCAACATCTTCTTTATAAGAAATGAAATCTTCATCAAAATATTCTCCCTGGGGATTGTTTTTGGTTTTAATCAAACAATCTTCCAATAGATCCCTGCGGTATAAAACCAATGCCCCGGAACAGCCAAAGACTTCCCGGTCTTCATTGAATTTGCCAGAATCTTCACCGGCTCCGATTTCTGTAATTCTTCTGTGCCTATTAATTTTTAAGCCGCAAGAATCGATGGTATTGGTTTTACTGGTCTGATCAATTTCACCATTGCTGGGCTTTAATTTAAGCAATTTGCCGCCAAAGCTGCCAACATCTTCATAGTCATCAGATTCTACTTTTGACATAATAATCTCCAACCAATTATTTTCTAACACTATATCCTGATTGCAAAGAATAATACAAGGCGAATGGAGCAGTCTTATGCCTTGGTTGTTGGCTTTGGCAAAACCCAGATTCTTCTTATTTTTAAAAACCGTCACCTCGGGATAATTTTTTCTGATAAAATCAACTGTTTCATCCTGGGAATTATTATCTATGACCAAAACTTGAAAATCTCTATAAGTCTGATTAAAAATAGACTCCAAAACAAAGGGCAAATATTTCAGGCTGTTCCAAGTGACTATTTGAATTGTGACTTTTGGCAAACTCATTTATAATAAAAAATTATTTTTCAATTTTCTTTTCGGTTACCCAAAAACCCAATTTATATTTGCCACCCAGCATCAATCTGGTTTGAGCATCAATAGCCGGTACGGATCCGAAAATTATCATGGTGACAGGAAAAACAACCCATTGAGCTACCATGATTAAATAGTTACACCAGGAGTAATTCTTAGGTTTAGTCGGAAGCATCAATGTATACATGATGGAATTTAAAATCAATCCCACCATACCGACAAACATCAAATTTTCCAGCATGCGAGGGGCATTTTGAAAAAAAGCAGTAGCCTTATCGGCATCAGAGGCTAAATACAGGGGCAAACGGCCAACTATCAGGATTAGAAGCGGAGCCACAGCCCAAGAATACATGCCCTCGGTCTGATTCCAAAGATACTGAAGCCTTTTTTTAAAAGAAATATTCTTGTTGGCATTTTGACCGAAAAAATTTTCCCACATCCAGGGAAAATGTTCCACTCCCCAAGCCCAGCGTCTCATTTGCTTATATTGATTTTTAATGCTCTGCCAAAATTTTCCGATGTACACTGTGTCCATGGACAAAGTGATGAACATGGGCACAACTTCATACTTGCCGTCGTATTTGAGCAGGCCTTGCAGGCAAATGCGTGAGTCCTCGGTTACTATGGTGTTATCATGAAAGCCTACATCCACCAACATTTTAAAACTCATGCTGTGCGAAGAAAAGGTTAATAATTTTTCAGGACGTGACAAATCGGTTAAAAGCCAAAAGGTTGTAGCCGAGGCCACTACCCTGATGATCGGACTTGATTGCCAAATATTATTGTTATACAAAATAAGCGGCTGATAGCTGGCATGAGTGGGATTGGGATGGGTTAGATATTTGTAAGCTAGATAGGAAAAATACTGTTTGTGAGGCAAAGTTTCTATATCAAAAGAAGAAACAATTAGTTTTTCATAAGGCAAGGCAAGTTCATCGACTAATTTTTTAATTTCCAATTCCATGTGATGGACATTAGCTCCCTTGCCTTGCAACTCATCCGGCTGCAATTTATGGACAGTGACCAGGAGTTTAAAAAATTGGTGGCCGAATTTTTCTGTTATTTTTTTGGCAACTTCTTGAAACTGCTCCCCTTTTCTTTCCTCTCCGCCCAAGACAACAATCATTCTATCTTTGGGATAATGTGTTTTTAAAAGTTCATCAAGCGATCTTTCCACCACCTCATAAGGCTCGCCGCAAGCCGGGTATTCTATAATATGGTAATATTCCAGATAATTTTTATCCAACTTTTTTATTTTTTCCAACCAATCTATTTTTATATCGCGATAATATTTAAACCAAGAAATCAAAAGCCAGACCAGCATATAAAAAAGACGCACTATCCAATAAACCACAAAAACTAAAATGAAATAAATGGCCCAAAGCGGGCGGGCAAAAGATAAAATCACAACCGCTAAAAGAGTCAGCCAAACCAGAGCGGCCGGAAATATTTCTGTTATTTTTTTGACAGTGGATTTTTTCATATTATCAAGTTTAAAATAACATTTTTTCGGCAAAAAATCAAGAAAAACAGGCTGGGCCTGCTTATTTTGCTCGAGAATAAATTAGCCTTAAATCAAGCTTTTTCCTGTCATATCACTGGGCTTTTCCAGATTCATAAGCTTGAGTATGGTGGGGGCCACATCAGAAAGCAGGCCGGACGGCTGGACTAAGCTCAAATCCGAATTAGGACCATCCGGCAAGCCGGCGGTTTTCCCTTCCCACTTCTGGCCGACAATGATAAAAGGCACAGGATAAGTGCTATGCTCCTTATCAATTTTGCCGGATTGCATGTTCATAAGTTCTTCAGCGTTGCCATGATCGGCCGTTATTAACGCAATGCCGCCTTTGCCTAAAATAACTTCAGTCAATTGTTTCAAACAATCATCAACTATCTCACAGGCCTTGATTGAAGACTTGAGATCTCCGGTGTGAGCAACCATATCGGCGTTGGCAAAATTAACCACGATAAAATCATACTCACTTTTCATAATGACCTCGGTTAGTTTTTTGGTGATTTCTTTAGCTGACATAACCGGCTTCTGATCATAAGAAGCCACGCGCGGCGAAGGAATCAGCACCCGATCTTCCCCGGGATACGATTCTTCCCGGCCGCCATTGAAAAAGAAAGTTACATGGGCGTATTTTTCTGTTTCGGCAATATGAAGCTGTTTCAACTTGGCATCGGAAATCACTTTAGATAACGGTTCTGTCACCAGATCGGGCGGGAAAGCTATTTCTACCGGCAAATCTTTTTCATATTCGGTCATGGTCACAAAATATAAATTATTCAAATAATCCCTTTTAAATTTTTCAAAGCCGGGCAAAACAAAAGTTTTAGTCAATTGCCTGGCTCGATCAGAACGAAAATTAAAAAAGATGACACTATCGCCCGCTCCAACGGTAGTTATGGGCTGGCCCTTTTCGGTTATGACAACCGGAACAAACTCTTCATCGTAAACTTTCTTATCATAAGAAGCTTGCACCGCTTTAATCGGATCATCAAATTTATCAATAGATTCACCCTTAACGATAGCTTTGTAGGCCAATTCTATCCTTTCCCAATGGTTATCTCGATCCATGGCATAATACCGACCGGAGATAGAAGCTATTTGGCCGATTTTATTTTCTTTTAATTTCTCTTGGGCCTTAGCTATTAAATCAATGCCGGAATTATAAGGCATATCACGGCCGTCTAAAAAAGCATGGACGAAAACATCCTTAATCTTTTCTTTTTTGCACATTTCAACTAAAGCATAAAAATGATTTATGGAGGCATGAACTCCACCGCTGGTAAACAAGCCCATCAAATGAACAGCTTTTTTATTTTTTTTGGCTTGAGCCATGGCTTTAAGCAAAGTAGGGTTGGAAAAAAAAGAACCGGAAGTTATTTCCTTGTCTATTTTCGGCAGATTCTGATAAACTAATTTTCCTGATCCGATATTAAGATGGCCGACCTCGCTATTGCCTATTTCGCCCCAAGACAAGCCGACTGATTCGCCGGAAGCCTGCAAAGTCATGGCCGGATAATTTTTTACCAAACTATTGTAGGTTGGAGTTTTAGCCAAGCTGATAGCATTGCTTTTAGATGGCGGAGCAACGCCCCAACCGTCTAAAATTATAAGCACAATGGGTTTTTGTCTTTCGGTGGTCATATTTCTAAATTAAACTATCCCCTTTCATTAACTTGCTTTTTTTAATATCAAAAATTTTAAGAATTGTCGGAGCAATATCACTAAGGCAACCGCCGGCCTTTAATTTTTTATGCCTTAAAGCGCCGTTATCAATCAAAATAAAAGGCACCGGATTACTAGTGTGTTCGGTAACGACTTCCCTGGTTTTTACATCAAGCATGTACTCTAAATTACCATGATCAGCCGTAATAATCAAGATGGTTTTTTCTTTCATAGCCACTTGATAAATTTTTTTAATATATTTATCAACTATTTCCGCCGCCTTAATGCCAGCCTTTAAATTGCCGGTATGGCCGATCATATCGGGCGAGGAGATATTGGCGCAGATAAAATCATATTTTTTTATATTTTTTATAACCGCTTGGGCGACTTTGGGCGTAGACATGGCTGGAGTCTTTTCGTAAGAAGGCACCGATGGCGAAGGCAACACCAGCCTTTTTTCGCCATTGACCGGATCAGCATAACCGCCATTGACAAAATAAGTCACATGAGCATATTTTTCCTTTTCCGCTATATAAATTTGGGTTTTGTGTTTTAATAGTACCGGCAATGAATCCTTGATATCTTCAGATGGGTAGGCGGTTAAAATACTATCCAGGTCCGGCCCAAAATCAGTCATGGCTACAAAAACAATATTCTTTAAAACCTTTTTACGTTTTAGAGCCGAGAGATTATTTTTTTCAAAGTCAGATTGAACAAAGGGTTTAGCCATTTGTCTGGCCCGATCAGATCTTAAATTAAAAAATATAATAGCGTCATTGTTAGAAATTCTTTTAATTATTTTGCCATTTTTATAAAGTACTATCGGTTCTATGAATTCATCGGTGATTCCGGCATTATAAGCTCTGGTAATGCCTTCTTGCGGACTCTTGGCTTTATGCCCTTGACCGCTGGTCATCGCCTCATAAGCCCACCAAGTGCTCGACCAATTCTTTTTCCTATCCATGGCATAAAAACGGCCGATAACTGTGGCAATTATTTCATTGGGCTTTAACTGTCTTTCCAAAGCTTCAATTAATCTAAGCGAGGAACGAGGCGGAGAATCGCGGCCATCAGTAAAAAGATGCAAATAAATATTTTTAACTTTATGTTGGCGCGCCAAAGAAAGCAAAGCCAGCAAATGATTGGGATCACTGTGAGGGCTTTGATTATTGGAAATCATGCCTATGATATGCAGAGCCGATTTTTCTTTTTTGATATGATTAATAGCCGCGACAAAAGCCGGATTCTTGAAAAATTCACCGGTGTTAATTTGCTTGGAAATTTTTACCACATCCTGATCAACAATGCGGCCGGCGCCAATATTAATATGGCCGGCTTCGGAATTACCTACCTGATTAGCCGGCAAGCCGACATATTTACCGGAAGCATTGATTTTCGTCCAGGGGTATTTTTTATAAAGGGAATCCATGAACGGCGTTTTAGCCAAGTAAATGGCGTTGCCCTCATTTTCCTCTCCCAAACCCCAACCGTCTAAAATAAGCAAAACTACTTTTTTAGGTAGCTTTTTTGTTTTAGAACCTGCTTTTTTAGTCATTATTTGAATGATATTATTTGTATTTATTATAGCACAAATAAACCAATTGATAACCACAGCTGGTAAAAATAAAAACTCGCGTGTTTTAGACGCGAGCTTTGATAACTAGCTACTTTTTGAACCATTTTTTGTCTCTGATAATTTCTTTGGCGGCATTATGTCCGGGTATGCCGGTTATGCCGCCGCCGGGATGAGTGCCGGAACCGCAAAGATACAGTCCGGCAATGGGCGTGCGATAATCAGCAAAACCAGAAACCGGCCTAAAACTGAAGAGCTGGCTTGGGTTCATTAGGCCATGGAATAAATTGCCGCCGGTCAATCTGAAATCATTTTCCAAATCAGTTGGAGTAAGCACGTCGGCTGCTAAAATACCCAATTTATTGATATTGGTATAGAGAGCTAATCGGTCTATGGTTTTAAGAAGCAACTCTGATTTTCTATCGCTCCACACACCATCGGCTAATTTGTAGGGCGTATATTGCACCAGCAAGCTGATAATATGCCGGCCAACGGGAGCTAATGTATTATCAACTACAGATGGCACGCAGCCTTCCAAAATCAAATTATCGGAAATGCGTCCATACTTGGCATCATCAGCCGCTTTCTCCATTTCCTTGGATGTTTCTCCGATGTGGAAAGTGCCAGAAACAATGCCAGCATAACAATGGAACTGCAAATAGCCATCAATCACTAAATTTATTTTAGAAGTGGCGCTGGCATAATTAATTTTATTTACAGCTGTCTCAAAATCATTAGGCAATTCTTTTGGATCAATCATAACCGAAAAAGTATTATGAGGATCGGCGCTGGAAATAACGATTTTAGAATTAATTATTCGGCCATCTTTTAAAACCACTCCAACGGCTCGGCTGTTTCTGATCAGGATTTTAGCCACGTCGGCTTGGGTAAGATACTGGCCGCCATGTACGATAAAAGTTTTCAAAATGGCTTCAGTTAAACCGCCCATGCCTCCTCTCACATAACCCCAACGCCCACGATGACCGTTAACCTCTCCCATTACATGATGAAGTAGGACATAAGCTGTGCCAGCCGTCATGGGACCGCCAATGCTGCCGATGATGCCATCGGTGCAAAGAGTGGAAATTAGGGGTTCGCTTTCAAAATATTTTGTGACAAAATCATAAGCACTCAAACTGAACAGTTCGGCCAAAACTGGCAAATCTTTTTTTAATTTCAATGTGTCAAAACCTAATTGTAACAATTTAAACCAATCCCTTTTATTGTTAAAATCAGGCGGTGTTCGGTGAAGAATCGGCTCAATAAATCGAACAATCCTGTCTAACATTGCCTCATAAACCGGATAAGCCTGGGCATCCGAATTGGAAAACTTAGCTATAGCCGCCTGGCTTCTTTTCATATCCTGATGCAATATCAAATAACGGCCATCCAGCATGGGCGTAAAAGAAGGTGGATCTCTTTCTAAAATCTCCAAGCCATTGGCGATAAGGCCGAGATCGGAAACAACTTTAGGCGAAAACAAACTATAAACATAAGAAGCGCGGCTGACCTTACAGCCGGCTATTTCTTCCGTAATGCAAGCTCCGCCTAAAATATGCCTTTGCTCGAGCACTATAACTTTAAGGCCGTGCTTGGCCAAATAAGCGGCGCAAACCAGTCCGTTGTGTCCGCCGCCGATAATTACAGCGTCATAGTGATTATTTTCTAGCACTCTGGCACCCTCCTTCTGGGTTATCCTTTAAAAATCATTTGGTCTTTGATTTAAATGGCTGCTTCTGATTATTAAATAAATTTTTAAATGAACTAATGTTAAACTTATAACAACCGGATTTTCTCATAAAGAAACGATTTTGTCAATTAAAAAACAGTCCCGCCTTGGCTGGACTGTTTTTTAATTAAAATTATTTTACTTCATCCCAGATTTCCATCAATCTGTTGTATTTGGCCACTCTTTCACCGCGTGAAAGAGAACCGGTCTTGATATACTGCGCTCCGCAAGCCACCGCCAAATCAGCGATAAAATCATCAACTGTCTCCCCGCTTCTGTGTGAAACGGCAATTTTATATTTATTTTTCTGCGCCAATTTTATCGCTTCCACGGTTTCGGTCACGCTGCCGATTTGATTCAATTTGATCAAAATAGCATTGCCAATTTTTTTAGCTATGCCTTCTTTCAATTTTTTAACATTGGTCACAAATAAATCATCGCCCACCAAAGAGACTTTCTGGCCCAATTGTTTGGTTAACTGTTTCCAGCCAGACCAATCATCTTCTGATAAGCCGTCTTCTATTGATTCAATGGGGTATTTGGCCAGCCAATTTTGATACATTTTAACCATCTCTGGCGCTGTCCTATTTTTTTTGTCGGCTTTCATTTCATATCGGCCATCCTTAAAAAATTCCGAGGAAGCGGCATCAATGGCAATTTTAACATCCTGGCCAAAGCCATAGCCGGCTTTTTTAATCGCTTGGGACATAATAGATAAAGCTTTGTCATTGCCGGGCAAAGATGGGGCATAACCGCCCTCATCGCCCACGGTCGTCGGATAGCCCATATCTTTTAAAATTGATTTTAAAGATTGAAAAATCTCCGCGCCGCATCTGACGGCTTCCTTTATATTTTTCTGCTGCGGCGTAACCATAAATTCCTGGATATCAATAGACCAGCCTGCATGAGCGCCGCCATTTAAGATGTTCATCATGGGCACCGGAAATTTCCACTGCTTTTCCTTGGGCCAGAATTTTTTTCTAAGGTAGACATAAAGCGGCTTACCGGTAGAAAAAGCGCCGCATCTGGCTACGGCCAAAGAAACTCCTAAAATAGCATTAGCTCCCAAATTAGATTTATTTTCTGTTCCGTCCAGTTTAATCATTAGTTTATCAATTTCTGTCTGTTTGGTTGGATCTAAGCCTATCAGCTTGGGCGCTATTTTTTTATTGATATTGTTAACCGCTTTTAAAACACCTTTGCCACCGTATCTTTTTTTATCGCCATCTCGCAGTTCCAAAGCCTCGTAAGACCCAGTAGAAGCGCCTGATGGAACACCGGCCCAAGCTTTTTTGCCATTGTCTAAAACAACTTCCACTTCTACAGTCGGATTGCCGCGGGAATCCAATATTTCACGTCCTTTGATTGATTTTATTTTTGCCATGAATTTTTTTATTTTAGACATTTATTTGATTGGTTCTATTTTTGATCATTAAATAATTAGGAATATTCTTTATTTTTGTAACCAATAGAAGAAAAAATTATAATAAAAAGTTATGTAATTATTTCCAATATTCAGCATTATTTCGGTACCCTTCTATATGACATCCAATATCCGTACATATTGAACACGACGGTCCCGTCTCACAACCATTTGGGCAGTTTTGATAGTTAAATCCAGCACAATAAGATTCAGTTATTGGTCTATTTTTAATGCATATAGGATCCTGGTAAAGCGCGCAATCCCAAGAAGTGCAATTTACCAATTTTTTGTCCTTCACTTGGCAATTGTTACAGCCGTCATAATTTTTTACTTCGACACAATCTTTGATACAATCACGCGTACCATCTGAATTTTCCTGACAAAGTTTACTTCTTGGCGTATTACATTCACTTGATTTAGATACCCACTTCCAGCCATTTGATTTACATTCCATCTCATCTAAATTATAATTTCCCGCCACGGTATTTATCGAGTACTGGCGATAAAGAAATATTCCTCCTACTAACAACAAAATAATAATGACTACTGCAATCAATACTTTTGGTTTTAAGATCATAGAAACAATTATTAATTTTTAATCAGTTTTTAATTAATAATTCATACCCTAATAACACCATGTGGCTTCAGCTTTACCGTCTTTGACTTCTTGCATACATTCTGCAAGTTTCCATTCATAACATGTACCGGTAGTGTTTACTCCGATTTTAGAATTCTTTGGTGCCTGACAATAACTTTCACATTGATCAGAATCAGTGCATTTTTTCCCGGCATCAGCTGTTGGCAAATTACAGACCGGTTTTGGTGGATACAAATCTCCATGATTAATCCATTTGCCTCCTTTTAGCTCACATTCAGCTCTTTCATTATCTAATTCTTTTGCCCCTTTCAGATCTGAAAGAGTTGACTTCTGCCAAACATAAACTCCACCGACAATCAAAATTACAACTACGGCGACTACCAATGCAATACTTTTTGGTTTTAAGATCATATTTCTTTTATTTTGATTTATTAATAACAGGCGCCGCCGGTATTCTCTATACCTAAAACTTTTCCAGAATACGCACTAATTATCATTACTTTACCGACATTTTGTCCATTTTTACCGCATGGACCGGGTCCTGTCGTGACAAAAATTTGCCAAACATAAGCATCCGTATTGTAATGTGCATCCCAATCAAAATTAACCGTCCACAATTTTTCATCTCCCTCAAATTTATTCTCTTGAGCAATCTTTATTGCTTTTGACTTGGGTATAATAGTGCATTTCTCTGGATAGGATAAGCAGTTTGGTATTTTAATATAATTAGCCTGAGTTGTTACCTCATAATTTTCAGTTATACTAAATTGAATATCAAAGTCTTCATCCACTCCTTTAAAATCATAAATAAGGGTACATTCTTTCTGATTTGAGTTTGGATTTAAACCACAATACCCTTCTTGGTATTCAAAAAGTTTATTATAATTACTACCTACTTTATCAAGAATATATTTATCACCAACAACTACCGCTGGATGTGATACTTTAATTGAATTATTAAATTTCTGCCAAACATAAACTCCACCGACAATCAAAATTACAACTACGGCGACTACCAATGCAATACTTTTTGGTTTTAAGATCATATTTCTTTTATTTTGATAAAACCTATTTGTTACCTTATTTCATAACTAATATTGATGGTAACATTGATTTCTTCACTGCCCGCTTGGATATCTGGAGCCGGCAAGGATTTTTCTGTTCCGCCGCCCAATCCAAACGCCATATCGTTACTGTAAGTGTTTGCAATAGGATAACCGAAATTTTCAGAAAAGTTTATAATGTTTCCCAATTTAATGCCAACTTGATCAGCCAAGACTTTGGCTTTTTCTTTAGCTTGGGCAATAGCCTTTTCCCTGGCTTGTGCCTTATAGACTTCCGGATCATCAATAGTAAAGGTTGGTCCGTTTAAGGTGTTAGTGCCCAGTTCGGCGGCTTTGGCTAAAATATTGCCAATCTTATCAAAATCCCGCACTCTTATTTCCACCGATTGGCTCACGCTATAACCAATGATTCTTTGCGAGCCATTAGTCCAATCATAGCGGGGATAAATATTGTATTGGCTGGTTTTGATATCGTTGCCATCAATCTTAAAGTCATCTTTAAGTGATTTAACAATCGCATTCATTTTTTCGGTGTTTTCCTTTTGAGCGGCAGCGACTGTAACTTTTTCAGTCAAAACTCCGGCATTGATAATGGCAATATCTGATTTGGCGGTTACCTTGCCTGTGCCATCAACTGTTATAATATTCTTGAATTCCGGTGATTTGCCGATATAATCGTAATTTTTAAGCGAATTCCTGGTTAAAGAGATTAGATAAACTCCCAAAAGAGCCAAGACAATGCCGACAATCGGCATTAATATTTTTTTCAGGGCATGACGCTCACCCTGGCAACAGTCTTCATGCATAAATTTTATGATTATTATTTAATTTTATATACTTGGGCTATAGTCAAAAAACACTTCAGAACCATCTTTGTAACTATCGCCATCGCTATCGTTATTATAAGGATTGGTATAATAAACATTGCGCTCGTCTTCATCGGACAGGCCATCGCTGTCGCTATCAAAGAAATCCTGATCAGCTCTGATGTAATCAGCTTCAAAACCATTTTGAATGGTTACAACCTTATCTTTCCATTTTGAACCGTACAAGCTTAGAGCCGTTTGATCGGATATTAATTTAATCTTTGACAGCCCGAAAACAGTATAAATCCTGGAACTGTTCTGGAATTTAATCAGCCTAGAACCGGACTTAACGCCTATATTGCTGCCGGTAGCAATGGAATCAAAGGCTGTTTGAGAAATTTGTTGGATATAAACCAGAGAGCCGTCTAATTTTATAGCGCCCCAATTGCCACGATGGTAACTCCAAAAAGTCGGGCCGTTAACAAATAAGTGCTTCTGATTATCAGCTTTAATCAAATAAATGGCCGAGTCATTGGGCAATTTAATCAAGTCGCCTGATTTTAAAACATCAACCTTAGGCATAATCAGATTATTATTTTCATTGGATTCATCTAAACTATTAGCCCAGTCAATTTTGAGAGATAATGTTTTTGTGCCAGCATTAATAAATTTGCCCACCACAGTATAAGTGAAATAAGTGCCCGAATAAAGCGGATTGGAACTGGAGGGGTTAACAGATGCGCCGGTCTCTGGACTGGTAATCTGCTGGAAATCATTATGAGCAAAAGCCAAGCTGTTTACAGATGAATTACTGGTCAAAGAAGAACTGCCCGTATATTTTATTCTGACTATTATTTTAGTCGTTTGATTTACAAGCGGCTGGGCCGGTGAAAAAGAAACGCTCTCAACAGATAGGTCAGCATCAGCCGCTAAGCTAATGCTGGGAAACAAAAAAAGAGCTAAAAGCAAAAACAAAGGTGCGAAAACAATAATTTTACTTCTCATAATATTCACTTATTTAATTAATATTTTTTTCAAACCGGGCAACTTTTTGCCCTCTAAAAATTCCAGCATGGCTCCTCCGCCGGTGGAAACAAAATTAAACTTTTTTTCCAGGCCCAGACGGCGAATTACCTGCACGCTTTCACCGCCGCCGGCTACCGTATAAGCCTTGGATTTGGCCAGGATTTTAACCAAGTCCTCTGTTCCTTTGGCGAAAAAAGGCGTTTCAATCAATCCCATTGGCCCATTCCAAACCACCATTTTAGACGATTTTATGATTTTCTCGTACAGCTTTATTGTATCTGGTCCAATGTCTAAAATCAACTCCTCTGGTCTAACATCGGCTAAGGCATCCAGCCGGCCAATTTTAGCCTCATAATTTTTAGCCATGACACCGTCAACCGGGACACGCAATTTATTATCGGTTAATTTTATTTTTTTGATGATCGGGTACATCTTTGGCTCAACCAGCGATTTGCCGGTTGTAACACCCATGACATTTAAAACAGTATTAGCCAGGGCTCCGCCCAACAGAACGCTGTCGGCCAGAGTCAAAAACCTTTTTATTAATTGTATTTTAGTTGATATTTTGGCTCCGCCGATTATAACGGTTAGCGGTTTAATAGGCTTATTTATAACAGCGCTTAAATTATTCAATTCATCCTCCAGCAAAAAACCGGCATACGATGGCAAATAATCGGCAATAGTAGAAACCGATGCTTGATCGCGATGGCAAACGGCAAAAGCATCATTGATATAAATGTCGCCTAACTTGGCCAGCTCTTGAGCAAATTTTTTATCTCCCTTTTCTTCGCGCTTGTCAAAACGGACATTTTCTAACATTAAAATATCACCGTCTTTCATTTCACTTATATGTTTTTCTACTTCTTGGCCTAAAATATCCTGGCTCTTATAAATACCTTTTTTAAGCAAGTGCGATAGCCTCACAGCCACTGGATCTAATCTTAGAGCTTCAACCACCTTGCCGTCGGGGCGGCCAAGATGCGCCATTATGATTATTTTAGCTTTATTTTTAATCAGATATTTTATAGTGGGCAGTGTTTGAACGATGCGGTAATCTTCGCTCTTGTCAATTTTACCGCCACTGGAAATAGGCACATTAAAATCAACCCGCAACAGAATTCTCTGGCCTTTTATGTTTTTTAATTCTTTTAGGGATTTTATTTTCACAAATTTATTTGTCTCCTTCTATGTTTTTTAGCGTCCAAGAATTGCCAACCGTTCTCTTGATACTTATTTCCAAACCATCAGCTATGCCCCCCTCGGCCAGCATTTTAATATTAAAATCCAAATTGGCTGGTAAAATTTCTTCTCCATGCTCTACTAGTGAACCCAGTTCTATCTCGGCTTTAGTTATTTTTTTTAAGCCGTTTTTCTGGCCGTAGTCCATGATTGTTTTATAAATCTGATCGGCCAAATGAAAATCGTGCATAAAATTATTTATTATTTATTTTAATGCGCCCTATTATTTTACTTTGCATTCTAAGGGCTAGTTTTTCATCTTTTTGCGCCAATTCGGCCAAAGCTTCTTTAACCTTTTTAAAAATTTCACCTAAAAAATCAGGCAAGCTTGATAATTCCCCCGCTCCAGACAGATACTCTTCTATTTGATCAACATTATCCAGCATTAATTTTAAAGATTCTTTTTGGCCAAGGCTATTTATTATTTCCGCTGTCAATTCTTTTAAAGAATCTTCAAAATCATAGATTAATTGGACTCTCTCCGCCTCGGCCTGCATTTCCAGTGAACTATGAAAAGACATGTTGTCGGAAAAAACAGTATGATAGATATCATAGACACTTACATCTTCAATAAGGTTTTGGTGTTGTTGGGCCACCCTTCTAGCTTCTTTTTCATGCGGATTCAAGTTAGAAACATCGCTCTCACTGGCTTCTTTGATAAGCGAACTTAAATTGCCCAGAGCCGCTTCGGCCAAACCATTTTTATCAACTACTGGAATTAATTGATAATCAATTAGATCATTATCAATTTTTAAAGTTCTTATTCCCGCTACTTCTACTTCCTCCGGATTAATTTCAGTTACAAGATCGTTTCTAAAATCAGCATAAACCAATCGCCCATCGGCCAATTTAACCACATTCATAATATGGCCGGATGGATTGCCATAATAATTTTCTATTTCAGCTCTATCAAGCAAGTCAGCTCCAAGCATGGAAGCACCCACGCAATTAAAATCTTTATTTTCTCTCATGGTTTCTGGCCAGGAATCCCAGTGTTGGCTTCTTTGTCTTTTTTCTTCCCTATCTTGCTCGGCAAATTCATTAATATTTTCCAAACACTTTTGAATATAAGCCATCTGCCTCTTAGATTTTTCTGCCGCCTCAATATCTTCCTTGGTTTCTTCAATTAATTTTTGATCAGGCGCAATGCCCCACTCATCAGCTAAAATTCTGATTTCTGACATAAGCGATGACGACAGCCAATCTTTAAGTTCATCATTAGACATTTCCTCTATCTTCTCTGGCTTAACACTGCGGCCTAAAATTACCTGCGACCAAACTTGGCCCAATTGTTTTTTCTCTTCGGCATCTAGTTCTCTTGGTTCTATTTTTTCTACTCCTGTTTCAAAATTTTTCATGAATTAATGGGTGGCGCAGGCAATACAAGGGTCATAAGCCCTGATTAGGCCTCGTATTTTAATGGTTCGTTTTTTAGCGCTCAACTGGCTTAAATCCGGTATGTAGGCCTTAACATCTTCTTCAATATTCTTAAGATAACAAACGGTGGGAGTAATTATATTGCAATCGGTTATATAGCCGTTTTTATCAATCTTATAGTAATGATACAAGGTGCCTCGCGGAGCTTCAATGGCATCAATGCCAATGGTTTCTTTACTTAAAGGATTGGAATCGGCAATCACTCCCAAGCCAGCTGATAAACTTTTTTCCTTTTCATTATAATCACTAGACAAATCTTTTATCAAGCTGTTTATCTCTTCCAAAGCGTGGACAATTTCAATGGCCTGGGCGGTTATATTCTCAAAACTATTCAATTGCGGAAACTGCCATTTCAAGCTTTTTAAAATTCCCTTGGCTAAATGATTGAGTTGGGTGTGATTGTTATTAATTCTAGCAATAGCGCCAACCATAAATGGCTCGCCATTTAGCGTGGCCGATTTGGCGGCTCGATAGGGTTCTTCTATTTCTTTTATATTTTTGGTGTAATCAGAATCTTTAATGTGTTTTACCGATCCGTCCGGCCTGGTTACTTTAATATCACCGCTATAATAAGCGTATTCATCTTTGTTAGTTAAACTGACAAAAGTCGTAGGCCGGCTGAATTTAGGCAATTTTATTTTCAAAACCAGATTAACCAACCCCAAAGCATCTTTTAACACACTCTCATAATTATTAAGTAAATTTACTAATTCATTTTTAGCTGGCAAGACTTTAAAACCACCCACTTCGCAAGCAATAGGATGCACGGCTCGACCGCCGATGGTTTCTATTATTTTAAGAGCCCATTGCCTTACTCTGATGGCATATTCGGTTTCCTTTTTATATTTTTTTATGAAATTCAAATCATTTTCAATGGCAAAAAAATCAGGCAATGACAAAAAAAACAAATGAAGCGCATGACTATGGATCAACTGCGATAAGTTCATGATTTTCCTCAGCTTAACGACTTGAAGAGACGGCTTTAAGCCGAAAGCATTTTCAATGGCTTTAATAGAAGACAATTTATGGACTACCGGGCAAATACCGCAGATTCTGGAAGTAATAATCGGAGCTTCGCTAAAATGTCGGCCGATTAAAATCCCCTCGATAAGCCTGGCACCCTCGGTGGTAATCAATTTAGCTGATTTAACATCGCCTCTTAATATCTCGGCCACAAAATCAGCATGACCCTCCATTTTGCCGATATGATTTATTTGAATTTTCATTTCTTGATTTTTATTCTTCTAAAAGGGGGCGAAGAAGTTCGGCTGCTTGCTTGTAATCATCTCCTAAGGCCAGGGCTCTTATTTCATCATACTCGGGGTTGTTGATTAACTCTCTGAATTTTGGGCTGTATTTTAAAACCCAAGCCTGTTGTTTCTGCCGAGAATGATTTTCGCCGATCATTTGATGCATTAATTCCAGCTGTAAGCCGTTGTGATGTTTTAAATCAAGTTGATCCACGGGTAATGATTCTAATAATTCTGGTCCCATATTTATAAAATTAATTAATATTCGTCTTTGGAAAAACGCCAATCCTTTTTTTTCCTTACCACATTGCTTTCCGGCAATTTTTGTCCCGGTTTCTCTGCTACGGCCAGTGAACGCTCATGAGTTGGCGGAGCTTGGATGATGGCACTGCCACGCACTAGACCGCTTAATCTTCTGAAAAATCTTATTAAAGACATAATTTTATTTTTTAATTGGTATTTTTATTTTTTGCTCTCTGGCTAATTCTGCCATAATAGTGTCTTTGGCGCCGAATACTTCCATAACCCGGTAAACTTGCTCGCGCGGGAAATTATTAAGCAAATGAGTCATAAAATTAAAAACCTTGGCGTTATCAAACAAGCCACGACAACCCCAGCAAGCCTGCTTGCTTTTTAAGCAAACCGCTTTGCAACCGGCCAAAGTAATGGGGCCCAAGCATATTTCACCTTTTAGGAGCAGGCATTCATAACCGCTGGTCTGGCACTCGTAACAAACCGGATTTTGAGGTATTTTAGGATCTAAGCCATCAATCAGGTTATTGGCTATCCTCATAAATTCATCGCCGTCAATAGGGCAAGTGGGAATAGTGAAATCAACTTTGACAAAATTATTAACTTCTTTGATGTCGGGATTTTCTACTTTTAACTTTTTATAGACTTGTTTAATGGTTTTCTGCTTAGACTGGTAATTCTTTACCTCCCAAACACCACCCAAGGCCGCGCAATTGCCAACCACTACCAAGAGATCAGAAGTTTTTCTCAGGTGTTTTAATAATTTGATATTGTCTCTGGTTACCGGATTGCCCTCAATAAAACAAATATCATAATGCTTGGCCGTCATGGGCTCATCCTCTACCAACCGAAATTCTTCCAGATTGGTTTTTTTTAGCCAATCCAAAAACCTTTGCCCCTGATCCAGCATCACAAACTGGCAACCCTCGCAGGAGGTTAAAGAAACAATGGCCACTTTGGGCTTTTTAGTTCGGCGGTTTCTAATCATATTTAACAGATACATTGGGATAGTTATAAAACTATCTTATTATAACAGATTTTTCTTTTTTTCTTAAATTGACATATCCGTCAAATAAGTATATAAAATTAACTAGGCTTTTCACACTATAGGAGACGGTACTTTGAAAAACCAGATACCAAATATTTTAACTACAACGCGGTTAATTTTAACCCCGCCCCTTTTAATACTGCTTTATTTTGCCCAGACATCGCCTAAAATACATCTCTTGGTCATATTTCTAGTATTAGTAGTTTGTTTGACTGATTGTCTGGACGGCTGGTATGCTCGAAAATTCAATTGCATTTCCGATTTCGGAAAAACCTATGATCCTTTGGCTGATAAGTGGCTGACAACTCTTTACTTGCCGCTAGTGGCTATGAGTATGATCCATTTTATCCCGGTGGCCTTGCTATTTCTTAAAGATATCACCTCAACTCATTTAAGGAGTGTGTCCAGTAAACCGATTCCGGCCAAACTATCAGGCAGAATCAAAACAGCCGTTAGCTTGCCTTTGATGTGTATTTTTATTTTTTTGATGCCGGTGGAAAACGGCAACTTTGAAATATTTCATTTCTTAAACGGCTTTTTCTACTGGATAGGCGGAATATTATTATCGCTCGTGTGTATTTGGTCGGGCATTGATTACCACTATCAAATCGTCATCAAAAAAACAAGCAAATAGCTGCTAGAAAAATAGCAGCTTTTTTTATAATGTTGCTGCCCGAATACCCCGCTCTTTAGAGCGGGGTCGGGTTCATTTTTACAGATTGCTTAAATTCAGATTATACTGAGTCCATTTTTTTAAATTATTAAATTGGCCGGCTGTCAAATAATCACAAACCCAATCCCAATGGATAGAAACCAAATCACCAGGCTTAGCAGTATTGATAAATGTTTTTTTGTCCCAGCCCAGCCAAACCTCTTTATCGATTAGATCGCCCAAAACCAATCTGTTTTCTTTAATAACCAGCGGCTCGTATTCAACTATAGCCTTAGTGGTCAAATCACCGGAATCGGATTTTATTTCTTTTATCTTGCCCCAGCTAATACGGCATTTATCCATAGTTTCTAGTGTATGCTCAACGGGGTAATGGCCAGTACGCTTGGGGATATTTAAAACATGCCAGCTATGGTGCGGCTTGGCTCCCAAGGGAATTTTGCCAAAAACTTTATCAAGTAATTTCGGTTTGAAACTTTTTTTTAACTTTTGTTCATCTATCATATAGCGATAAAAATTCTTCATATCCACATTATTTAAAAGATCATTGCCCAGCCAATAAGCTTCGACCACTCTATAATCAAAAGGATTGATTATGCCACTGGACTCGGCAATCAATCTTAAATACGGATACATGGTGGCAAATTCCTTCAGCAGTTCATTTAAGCCGCCGTCGCTTGAATCTTGGGTCACATAATCAAAAATATCGCTGTTTTTATCGCCGCCGCAATACCTTAATTTATTGGGCATAAAAGCGTAGCGAGCGGCTAGAATTGTGCCGTCAAATTGACTTGGTATTGAATTCATATTTTTTTATCGGTTTAAATTGCCATAATAAAATAAGAGCGACCAGGACAGTTGCCAGTCCTAAAATATCTTTGCTGGGAAATTGATGAGTGATAAATAAATTATTCAACAAGGTGGTTAGAGGCGAAGCCAAAACTAAAAATGATGACACCACCGTTACCGGCAATTTTTGCAGAGCGCTATACCAGCTAATAACATAACCGGTTAAAAATAGCCCTACCAAACCCAGCCAGAGAAATTGGGATAAATCAATTGTCAAAAGGCCGCCGGTATTTTTGGTAAATACTAAAAATCCGATTAAAATAAGCGAACCAAAAAACATCCGTCCCCAAGCCACTAAAAGATAATCAAGATCGCGCAGGATAATTTTAGCTATTATGCTTTCAACCGCCCACAAGACAGTGGCCGCTAAAATTAAGCTATGCGCATACCCCCAGCTGAAATATTTAAATCCGCCGAAAATAAAAGTACTGCCAACAAGTATCAAAAGAGCCAGAAGCTGTATCTTTCCCAGTTTTTCTTTAAGCAGCGGCCAAGCCAGTATGGCGACCCAAATGAAAAGGGTTTTATGGATAAAGGCAGCACCAACCGCCGAGGTTAGGCTCATACCCTTAAAAAATAATAAAAACGGAACACTGCCGCCGATTAAGCCGATTAAAAATAATTTTAGCCACTGGCCTTTATTTAACTTTTTAAGCTTGGGAAAAATAAACGGCGTTAGAATTAGAAATGATAACAAAACGGCCGGAATGATATTTTTTAAAGTGGTATACTGGTAAGCATTTTTACCCAAAGCCTCTAAGGCAAACTTATTAAAAAAAATTGACAGGCCGGAAATCACGGCCGTGATTAAAACCAGATAAATGCCTTTTCTCATATTTATTTTAAATAGTTGTTAATTTCTTTGGCTTCTTCTTCTGAAACTTTGGAAATAGCCAAATCAGCATTGGTTAAAACCCAATCCCCTGGTTGGGGATTTTTTATCAAAGCCAAACTGACTTGACGGCCATCAGAAAGATTAGCCATGGTTTTTTCAATGGATCGTATTTGCAGCGGAATTGTCAAACACATAATTTATTTCTTCTTAAAAATCATAGTCAAACCGATAACTATCAGAATTATCGGCCAAATGATGTCCCAAGCAATATCCGGCATAATGCCCAGATTCTTCAATAGGAATATTATACCTATAACCACTAGTCCTGCTCCTACCATACTTTTAATTGTTATTAATTATTAATATTTTAAATAATATTGTTAATGTCTTTTATGTCAGACCATCTAAAAACCGGCCCGTCTTTGCAAACGTAATATGGCCCAATAGCGCAATGCTGGCAAACGCCGACGCCGCAATACATTTTTTTCTCCAGGGATAAATAAATATTCTCATCAGTAATTTGTCTTTTTTTCAGTTCGGCAATGACAAAGCGGTACATTAACGGCGGTCCGACCAAAACAGCAATGGAATTGGAAGTGATCACTCTATTTTTAAACAGATCGGTTATCAAGCCCTTTTTACCCGCCCATTTTGACGACGGCTTTTCCAAAATAACATTCAATTCAGCTTGGCGATTCCAGCTGGCATGCTCTTTTTTAAACAAAAGCGTGTCTTCATTTTTACAGCCATAAAATATCTGCAAAACCGTATTTTCCATTTTGTCAGCCAAATAATCCATTATCAAGGGTCGTAATGGCACAAAACCGCAACCGCCTCCCACCAAAACAAGGGGCTTGTCCTTAAATAAATCAGCATCAAAGCCATTGCCAAAGGGGCCGCGGATATCAACTAAATCGCCTTTTTTAAGTTCTGACAGCTGGCCTGTTAACTGGCCAACTTTTCTGATGGCCAATTCAAAATATTTATCAGACTGATGGGGTGAAGAGGCGAAACTAATCGGGCATTCGCCCCAGCCGGGCAAGCCGATTTGCACAAATTGGCCGGGCAAAAAATTAAATTCTTTTTGATTTTTCTTGTCAGTTAAGGCTAAACGAAAAAGTTTGGTATCGGTTGATTCCGTATTGAGGCTGATAATTTTGGCTTTTTGCGGCTGGTAGATGTTAAACATGGATATTTATTTCATCAAAGATTGAATTGTCTTATTGATGTCAATTCCTACCGGGCAGGCTAGGGTGCAACGATTGCAACCCACGCAGCCGGGCAGTGAATACTCTTTGGGTATTCTGACAAATTTATGGAAATACCAAAAAAATATTTTCTTTTTAACCGTATCCAAATCATCTTGGCCGCCGGCAATCAAAGTGAAATCGCTGTTAAAGCAGGAGCTCCATTTGCGACTGCGTGATTTATCCGCCGGATCATTCCTGTCTTCCAGATCAAAACAAAAGCAAGTCGGGCAAGCAATGGTGCATTTGCTGCAGGCGATGCATCTTTTATTCAAATCGTCCCACACCGGATGGTTGAAAGAATTTTCCATTTTTTTGGCAATAGACGCCATTCTTTTATCCGGTCCGCTTTCAGCCACTGGACCGGAAAATTCTATATGCTGATAATCACCCAGGCCGTATTTTTCCAATATTTTTTGGCCTTTCTCCGAGCCGGAATAAAGAGCTATTTTCCCATTGCTTTGGCTGGTTATGAAAATATCAAAAACAACATGCTCTAAAATATCCTCTTTGTAATTGTGGGAAAAAACTTTATTCTTTTTATAATCATTAGGCAAGCCGGTGCTATAACCTATAATCAAAAGATTGCGCCGGCGTTCCTGATAATAAACATCATTGGCAAAAACCTGTTCAAAAAGAGTGAGGGCTTTTAAATCCAAAATATTCATGCCCAGACAAGCGATTAACGGACTATTAGCCTTGGCTTTAATTAGTTCTCCATTTTTAAGATCAAAAAGACGCTCATGATGAGGCAGTAAAACTTCTTTCCAATTGCCATAAGGCACCCGCCCCGACCAATCTATATTATTTATATCCTTAACTTCGCTGATGCCGTATTCATAGCCCGGAGCCAAATCAGCGCCTAATTTTTGAGGCGCAAAGACAAAATAATCGGCTGATAAATCACGGATAAGTTTCTCAACTCTTTTATTTTTCATGGAGTTATTATAGCATAAATATTGGTGTCATAAAAAAATCAGCCTAAATAATTTGGCTGACTTTTAATTTATCTTGTTTTACCTAACAGATTTATAACCGCCCAAAACCCCCTCGGGCGACAAAACCACCTGCCACAATTGATTCCTACGAGCTCTAAACGAAGCGGCGCTAGAGAGCAAATAATAATTCCACATCCGGATAAATCTCTGATCCCTATTTTCGCCGGTCTTAACCCAATTAGCGGTAAAATTACTATGCCAAGCCATCAAAGTCTTGTCATAATCGGCGCTAAAATTATGCCAGTCTTCCATCACAAATAAATTCTCTATGGATCGGCCGATTTGTTTAATGGACGGCAACATGCCATTAGGGAAAATATATTTATTAACCCAAGGATCGACACTATTAACAGAGTGATTGCCACCGATAGTATGAAGCAAAAATAAACCATCTTTTTTTAGGCATTTTTTAACCACTTCCATATAAATCCGGTAATTCTTTACCCCGACATGCTCAAACATACCCAGCGAAACTATATGGTCAAACTTCCCGTTTAAATCCCGATAATCCTGAAATCGTATATCAATGGGCAAACCATTATATTTTTCTTTGGCGTACTCAACCTGATTTCTGGAGACAGTTACACCCACCACTTCTGCCCCATACTTCTCGGCGGCTAATTTGGCAAAACTGCCCCAGCCGCAACCTATATCCAAAACCCGATCACCTTTCTTCAAACCGATTTTTCTACAGACCAAATCCAATTTTGCCAGTTGAGCCTGATCCAAATCGCCAGCCCCGGCCGAAAAATAACCGCAAGTGTAAGTCATACTCTCACCTAGCATGGCCCTATAAACACTCTCATCAACATCATAATGGCGCTCGCCTATTTCAAAAGCACGCGCTCTATTCTGAAAATTAAAAATTTTAGCCAGCATAACATGGCTAATAGCCGACCAGTTGTTTTTAACTTTATCGGCCAAATCAGTTTGGAAAATGCGATAAAAAAAATCGTCCAATTTGTCCACATCCCACCAACCGTCAACATAAGATTCGCCTAGCGCCAGGGAACCACCGGCCAAAAACCGCCTATACACCTTGTCGTTGTGTATTTTAATATCCCAGGAATTGTTGCCATTTATGGCGATGCCGGCGTCGGAAAATAATTTTTCCACTACAGCCCAAAATCCACTACTCATAAGTTTCTCCTTGTTGCCGCCGGAATAATTCCGGTCGGCAGTTTGATTTATAAAGAACTTTATTCAGACTAAACCGCCTTTTTGACGCAGTCCGATAACTTTTGATTGTATTAAAAATTTATATTATTGTCAAATTAATAGTAATATTAACCTTTTAATCAATAGGAATTATATCTTTAAAATAATTAATTTTCAACACATCAAATTCACCATGGTGCGGTATCTTCGCTAGACGGTAATTTTGTATTAAAACCGCATTCCACATAATAAAAACAGTTATAAGGGCAATGATTAGCCATTTATTTTTCATTTTAGACCAAAAAGCCGCCAAAGCCAGTGATAAAAAGGGCAGGGTTTCAATGAATCTCCTAGCTCCATAAGCATCGCCTCCGCCCAAATCATTTAAAGAGCCGTTTATCAGCCACTGCAGGGAAAAAGCGGAAATAGAAATAAAAAATAAAAATTTTGATTTTTTATACAAAAAATAAAAACCGCAGAAAGCTAAAACTAATAATGGCGACCATAACAGCAAGCCACGATTGGAGGAAAATAAAACATAAAAGCCATGCCAATCAAATCTGACAAATCCCCGGCCTTGCGGTTGGACAAAATAATAACCGTAAAGATGATGCCACAGAAAAAATTGCGTCAGCCAGAAAATAACGGCTGGCGCCACAATCGACAATAATCTTTTGGCCACTAATTTTAATTCCGCTCGGCGATTTAACAAAACCGGCAACACAACTGGCAAAAAAAGAAGATTCTGCCACCTCACCGCTAGCATTAAAAAAATTGCCAGGGCAAACAGCCACAGATTAACCCTTTCTTTCTTATAAAATTTAATGACAAAATTAAAAAACAAGCAAACTATAAACAGCGAAGCCATATGCGACATAGAAGGCTCAAAAAATTGATAATAAAACCAAGGCGTAGCCAAATAAATGCCCAAGGACGACCAAAACGAAATTGTGTTGCTAAAGAATTTTTTTAGATTAAGATAAACGATATAAAACGAAGCCAGGCCAAAAAACCAGCTGGAGAAATTTAGCAGCCAGACATAAAAAAATGAGTAGCCATCTGGCGGCAAATTAAAAATCAATGACAGAAAACCGGCTAAAATAAAAGACGGCAACCACAATAAACCCGTGCCATAAGCATAGGGATTGGGTATTTTACCGATATAGGTTCTAAAACTGCTATTTAACAACCACCGGCTGCCAACATCATAAGCAGAAAAATGTTCTAATTCGTTATAAAAATAAAAGTCCTGATCGAAAAAAGCTGATCTTAACCAGCTATAATAAAAAACTCCGTCCCCTTCGATTTTCAAGGGGGTGGGAATATTAATAACCAAAAAAAGCAGAAACAAGACAAGCGTTAGTATGATTATTATTTTTTTATAAGACATGGGCGTATTCTAACAAAAAAAAGACAAAAGAAAAACCCGGCCTCCAACTGCCAAGACCGGGAATCCTATTTAAATGCACGACAAGCAAATTTATGGGCTCGCTTTAGAGCCGTCGTTACAGTTCCAATCAATTTCTGTTTTTTGGGTTTTTAAGTCAACCACGCAAACCGGATGGCAATCTGTCTTATCAGTTTCTATGGTAAAGGAACAAGTATAGGTATTATTATCGCAATTGCAGTCTTCGGTTACAATTCCGGCCTGAGCGCAAGCGCTTTGTTTGGCAATCTCGTAAGCTTCATCGCTGCTTATATTTGACTGCGTTTTGGCAATGCAGAATTTTTCATCAGCTATTATTGTATTATCACTTGCCTGGTTGGTATTCTGCTTTACGCAACCGCCTAAAACCAAGAGTGAAATTATTAAAAATAATACGCAATTAATTTTCATTTAATCATTCTTATTGATCTTTTTATAACTTTGGATTTAAAAAATCGTTCTTGGAATTCGGTTAAGGCCATTATTTGTTTGTCGCTGTAGTCCACGCCCTCGGGAGCGATAATCACCTTGTCATCATTATCATTGGTTCTATGGATGATAGCAATGCACCGACCGGTAAACATATCCTGCGGCTCAAAAACTCCCAAAACATAAGCATCCACCTCTTCGCCATCGGGCGCTTTGGTTTCTGGTATGAAACCATAGTTAACCATATAGACAAAACCATGTTTGGGATGGCGGGAGCCCATTGGCCTATCTATCTTGGCCGAAACAGTCTTGCCTAAAAATTGTTTAGCGTAATCCATAAATTGGGGATTAATTGATTTGATTATACTTTAAATCAAACGAAATTAAAAATAAGATTTGTTTTATTTAATCATTAGAATCAACCTTCTTCGGCCCATCCAGTTGCAGGGGTTCGATAACGCCTTCGACACCGGTAATCTTAACTACGTCTTTGTCTATTTTCTTAAATTCTTTGTCGGCAGTATTATAGGCATTAACAGTTGTATTTAAGCTGTTGCCCAATTTCTTAAAATAATCATCATAAGCCGAAATGTGTTTCTGCAGCATCTCCACCCATTTGGTAATCTGTTTGGTCTGCTCTTCTATTTTAAGCGCGCGTAGCCCTTGCAAAACAGTTTGCAAATAAGCGGCGAAAGTCGTGGGCGACACAATAATGACTCGTTTTTCTTTGAACGCATAATCAATTAAACTTCTGGTATTTATTTTTATAGCGCCGACTTCATTGACCAGCAAATCATAATAAATCGCCTCGGCGGGAATAAACATAAAAGCGAAATCCATCGTCCCCTTACTCGGCTTTATATACTTGCTGGTTTCATCTATTCTCTTCTTCAGATCATTCTTGAATTCTTTTTCATAAACCAGGCGCTTTTCCTCGTCATCTTCATTGATGACGCGATTATAATTATCCAGAGAAAACTTGGCATCCACTGGGATAAGGCCGTCCTTGGTCTTGATGACTGCATCCACGATGTCGCCATCGTCAAACTTGTATTGCAACATAAATGATGTCGGCGGCAAGATATTTTCCAAGACCAATTGCAAGGCCGCCTCGCCTAAATTGCCACGCTGTTTCTGACTCGTCAAGACTTTCTCCAGATTTTTAAGCTGGGCCGAAAAACCCATCACTTGCTTGTTGGTCTCCTGAAGCTCTGTCATCTTTTCCGTAATACCTTTGACGATGCTGATGCTCTGGTTGAATTGCGATTGCATCTGCTGAGTGGACTGGGCCAGTTTGCTGTCCACCGTTTGATTCAAACCCTTGAGACTGGAATCCATTGTTTGGTTTAATTCCTTAATACGTTCAAACAACAATAAATTCAATTTATCATCAGCCGGTTTAGATAACATTGACAGCTTCCGATTGAAGACTAAAAACATAGCAATTATAATTGCCAGTAAAATCAACACGAGAGTAATTAAAAAAATTTCCATATTTACTTGTTGAATTACAATTATTGTAACTGAAATATATCAAAATATCAAACGACAAAAAAACGGCCATTTCTGACCGTTTACAAAGAACTCTTCTCTTAACTATGGCTCTGCTACTAACTTGGAGACATTCGTCGCCAACGCCCTGTATTTCCTGTCAGTCCTAACATCCCTAATAATCAGAACCGGCCCGACGCTTAATTCCAAATTTTCCATCCCGATAACCTTGCCAATATCCCAGTCCTCGCCTCTGATATTGTTGCTCACCAAAGTGCCAATCTTAATCTTGTTTTTGTCTTTACTCATGGCCTTTCTCCAGTTGTTTACAACCAATCATAATGCACCTAAAATTGACTTATTTATTATGTTAGCAAAAATAGAATAATACGTCAATAGAAATTAAAACCACCAAAATATTTTTCCTATAATTTAAATTTATAATGTTGCTGCCCGAATACCCCTGGCTTTTAAGCCAGGGGATGAAGGGCAGTGTGAGGAGAAATACGTCGGCGGAGCCGACACCCTCCATTTGAAACCGCCCAGATACCCCGCTCTTTAGAGCGGGGACGGGTTCATTTTTAAATTGGTTTTATCTTAGCAAATTCCTCCAGCCTGTTCAAATAATTATCAATATTAAATTCCTTAGCTTTTTCCCGGCCTAAAAGGCCAATGGCTTGAAAGCCGCAAATATTGTCGGAAATGATTTTAATCTTGCTACTAAGATCGTCTATATCACCAGATTCAAACAGCCAGCCGGTTTGGCCGTCATCTATCAATTCGGGGATAGCTCCGATATTGGAAGCCAATGACGGCACGCGATACACCCAGGCTTCCACAATAACCAAACCGAAACTTTCCGCCACTTTGGTTGGATTTATCAAAAGATCAATATTGGGCCAAATTTTTTCTTTCAATTCAGAGTGAGATAAGCGCCCATGGAACTTAAATCTAGCGTCGTCTTTGGTTTCATCCTTAGCTCTAGCTAAAGCCGAACCGTCTCCCACAATGTGAAGGGTAAAATTTGATTTTATTTTTTTGACTGCTTCAATCAAATCAAAGATGCCCTTATACTCCTCTACTTGGCCTAAAAAAATAATTTGAAAATCCCCTTCTTTACAAAGAGTGGCAAGGGGTGGTTGACCGATGCTTTCGGCAACCCCTCCCCGCCCTCCCCTTGGTAAGGGGTGGATAATAACCGGATTCCCCAAGACTAGTTTATTAGCCTGGCTAAAAAAATTATATCTATCATAAATTGATTTTATATACTTTGAAGGAAAAATAACATATTCAACCTTATTAAATAATCGCTTGTTGAGCCAAGAGTAAATTGCCACTAAAAAATTAATTTTTTCATCTTCTTTTAAAAGCCCGGAGGGATGAATAAGTTGCATGTCATGAATGCTGTGGATGTGCTTTATTTTCATCATTCTTATCAGCCAAGGAAGAAGATAGCCCAGCCCCTTCAAATTATGGGTGAGAATCAAATCAGGTTTTTCTTTATGTAAAATCCTATAAACACGCCAAGTTTGGACACCGTTAAACATATCAAGAGGATGCCAAAGAAAACGAAGCCAAACCGGCTGGAAGTTGATATCCAAAAAATTAAAAAAATTAAAAGGCTTGATCTGACAAGATTTAACTTCGTCAATATAATTTAGTTTATTCTCATACCCCAAAGATATAACAAAAACATCATGGCCCTGATTTTTTAGGCCACTTACAATATTCCCCGCCACCACCTCGGCGCCGCCACGGGTGTAGGGCTGGTAAATTGAATTTATAACAGCTATTTTCTGGCCTAGGGCTAAATTGCCTTTGGCTGATTTTTTATTTTCCGACATAATTTGATTATAAAACTAAGCGCTATAAGGAGTCAAAACAAAAAGCCAGCTTAAACAGCCTGGCTTGGAAGATAAAATATCAATTGTGGTGCTCTTTGATCGCCTGAGCGCAATCGGGACATTGATCCTCTTGTGGCAAAGAACTGAAATAATGGATAAACACCCAATTACCACCACTGGCTCCGCACAGGACTTCTGAATTTTCCGACGGCTTGGCATGCCTGATCAAAATCGTCTCCTTTCTGAAGATGGTTTGTTTAAATTGTCTTTGATAATAATAGCACACAAATCAGAATCTGTCAACCACTCAAGTAAACCAGGCTATTTAATATTATAAAAATATTTGTAAAAATAAACCGTTATAATAGCCCCGGAAACATCCAAAAGCCAATCGCTAACATGAGCTTCCCGGCCCAGCACAAAAAGCTGATGCCATTCATCGGTAGCGCCATAGAAAACAGTTATAATAAAACCGTACAATATGGCCTTATGATTTTTTACTCCGCTGGCTACAAATGATTTAATGAGCAGAAAGCACAATATTAAATACGAGAGTATGTGGACAATGGAAGATAATAAATCATTGTGGCCTTCTTTTACTCCGGGCACGGAAGAATAATCTCCAATAGAAGATTCCCAAAAAATAGCCACCATCCAAATCAAGCTGGCAATTATATAAAATGTTTTCAAATTATTTTTTTTCATAAATCTTTATAAAGAGAATCTATTTTAAGAGTAACATAATCCCAAGAATATTTCTCCCTAGCTCGCAGTGATGCGCTCTGGCTCATTTTTTTCCTTAAATCATCATCGTTAAGCAGCTTAATTATTTTTTCTGACAAGTCTTGTTCATTTTTTGGTTCTACTAAAAAACCGGTTTTATTGTCTTCTATGGTCAAGCGGCTGCCCGGCCAATTGGAAACTAGAGCCGGAAGTCCGCAAGCTTGCGCTTCGGCTATAACAATGCCAAAGCTTTCGGTCTTTTCAGTGGAAGGCAAAACAAAAATATCTCCCAAGTTATAATAATCCGGCAAAGCCTCGTTATTTATCCAACCGGTGAATATAACTTTTTCTGAGAGATTAAGATCTTGAGCTAATTTTTCATAATAATTTCTTCTGTTGCCACCGCCGATAACCATCAATTTGGCATTGTTATTTTTTTGAGATACGAGAGCAAAAGATTTTAGCAAAACATCAACGCCCTTAAAAAAATGCTGGTCATCCAAGCCGCCGGCAAAAACTATCACTTGATCGTTTTCTGAAATATGATATTGCTCTGCCAGTTGCCAATTTTTAGACGCCGGTTTGAAAACGGTGGCATCAACGCCATTAGAAATGGCGACAAATTTATTTTTATACTTTTTAATATAGCCTCTCAAGTAGCTATGCTGGGCATTGTCTTTGGAAAGCATGATTATTTTCTCACTCATTATTATCAGAAAGGGCAAAAATAATTTTAGGTGTAATTTAAAAATAAATTTCCTATAGCCGTAACCAATGGGGTCCATTTGATAATGCAAAACCAGTTTCTTATGCGGATGGAAAAATTTAAAAATCAGCACTATCAAATCTGTGCCAAAAAAAGGATAATACAAATGAATAACATCAAATCCTTTTAATCTGTTATATAGTGAAAATAAAAATCCGGCTTTGCCCACTGCCCAGACAACCGACAAATATTCAACATCTCCACCGCTTATATTTTTTATATCCTTATACTTGGGAGTGAATACCTTGGCTTCATAGCCGATTTTTTTTAATTCCCGCAAATGATAATAAGCATTATTGCCAATGCCGCCGCCTTGGGGCGGAAAAGCGCAGACTACAATAGCTACTTTTTTATTCATGTATTTTTTTATATTTTATGGTAAAATACAACTATATCCATACTTAGAAAGTATAATATCAAAACTATGGTTTGGTCAAAGCGTAAAACCAAAAAGGGATCAATAAATCCTTTCAAATCAGGGCTTAATTTTGGATTGACTTCGGCTGTCATTACCACCCTAGGCTTAATGATCGGCTTATTAGCAGGCACTGGTTCCAAATTAGCTGTTTTGGGCGGCATACTCACCATCGCCATTGCCGACGCCTTTTCCGATGCTTTGGGCATGCACATTTCCGAGGAATCCAAAGACGGTGACAAGCAAAAAGAAATCTGGCAAACAACTATTGCCACTTTAGCCTCCAAATTTCTTTTTGCCATCACTTTTATTTTGCCGGTGATTTTAGTAGACATCAAATCGGCTGTGATTATTAACTGCCTTTGGGGCGTATTTCTTTTAACAATCATCAGCTTGATGATAGCCAAATCGCAAAAAAGAAAACCGCTGGGCATAATAGCGGAACATTTGTTTATTGCTTCAATAGTTATTGTGGTCAGTTATTTTGCCGGGGTGCTTATCAACCGGTTATTTTCGGAAACTTAATTTAATATTTTTACCAGGCCTTAATTCATTTTTTGAATTTTGGTTTTTTCATTTTTAAGCCATAAAAAAGCTGTGGTTTTAAATTATTGATTTTTTAGCTTATTGGAGTAAGATGTTTACTATTAAAATAAATCAAATAAATACAAACAAAAATGAATAACCTTTCCTGGATTGAAATTTCCAAAAATAATTTAATCAGCAACCTTAAAACAATCAGGCAAATAACCTGTCCAGAAGCTATTATTTCGCCTTGCATCAAAGCCAATGCCTACGGACATGGCCTAGTTGAAACAGCTAAAATATTTATAAGCGGCGGAGCCGATTGGCTGTCGGTTAATTCCATTGAAGAGGCGGAAAAAATCAGGCAAGCCGACCTTGGTCAGCCGATTTTAGTTATCGGCCATGTCGCCGAATACGAATTAGAACGGATTTTTGATCTGGATTTAAGATTATTCATCAGCAGTTTTGACTACGCTGAAAAATTATCAAAAATAGGACAAACAAAAAATAAAATCGCCAACATTCATTTGAAAATAGACACCGGCATGCACCGGCATGGAGTTTTAATGATGGAAGCGGAAGAATTGGCTAAAAAAATAAACGATCTGCCTCATATTAAAATTGAGGGCTTGGCCACTCACTTTGCCAATTCCGCTGAGCCGTCTAACCCATCATACTTTAATGAGCAACTGGAAAAATTTACTAGCATAGTTTCTAAAATAAAAAATATCACAAACCATGATTTGATAATCCATTGCGATAAAAGTGCTTCCCTCTTAGTATACGATAATCACATTTCCAATTTAGTCAGACCGGGCATTTCTGCTTATGGTTACTATCCCAGTAGCGAAGTAGCCGAGATAGCCAAAGCTAAAGGAATAAATTTAAAGCCGGCTTTGGCATTTAAAACCATAATCGGCCAAATAAAAAAAATACTGGCCAACAGTTTTGTCGGTTATGGCTGCGCTTATACCACCAGCCGTCCTTCAACTATAGCCACGATTCCGGTTGGCTACTACGACGGTTATGATAGGAAATTGAGCAACAAAGGCTATGCTCTAGTAAGTGGCCAGAGAGCGCCTATCTTGGGACGAGTTTGTATGAATATTACTATTATTGATATCACTGATTGTGGCCAAATATCGAGCGGTGATGAGGTGGTCTTAATCGGCCGACAAGATAATGAACAAATAACTGTAGAGCAATTAGCTATTTGGGCCGATACTATCAATTATGAAATTATTACCAGGCTGCGAGAAAGCTTGCCTAGATATTATATCTAAATAAAAAACCGAGTTAATTTAAACTCAGTATAAAATAAGACCGCCTTGTTATAAAGCGGTCTGACTGTTTAAAAAAGCGCTGTTGTTGTTTTGAAATCTATTAGTTAATTATCTGGGTTTAATAGGAGCATACTTGATTAATCTGCCTGGACCAAAAGGCCGATTCGGCTTCGGTTTATTCAACCTTTTAAGCTTTTCTACTTCCTGCCTCAATCTTTCCAACTCCTCCATTAGTTCTTCATTAGTAGGAGTTTTGAATTGATCATCAGAAAATTGATCTGATGGCAACGGCTTTATTTTTTTCATCTATCTCACCACCTTTCTGGTTTTCCAGATCTGCTTTAACTATTAACCATAAAATGATAGCTACTTAACTAAAACAGTGGCTTGTTCTTTAGCCAGCAAAGCTCTGATGGTAGCCGCGTGAGCCGCATAATAAGGATTACTCTCCAGTTTCTCCAAAATTTTCTCTTGCCCCAGAACATATTCATCATCGCGGATATATAATTCGTGGGTTATCGGTGGAGACCAATACTTTCTAAAAACATATTCGCTGCCGGAAATATCATCAAACATTTGAGGAAAAGATCTAAGGGATGATCCTGGCAATAAAACAATGAGATCGCGCACAAACATGTAACGACTATCGCCACTCATCGCATACTTTTTATGCCACTTAACCATGCGCGCCAAAACCATAAAAGTTGGCCCGTCTCCCTGATCGCTAGCCAGTTTAAGATGGCGCAGAACTAACACCAAATCACCTTCCTCTGCTCCTTCAAGCTTTTCACACGATATCATTTTAGTCTCACCTTTCTTAACAGTATCAACTACTGCCTTTGACTGCCTTTAAAAAACAAAACGGCGAACAATTAAACCGGCCCGTCATGGAAAATGACTGGGAATTGCAACCGCCGCGGCAAATTTCCTTTTCCTCGCATTTCTGACACTCCGAATTTAAATCTGCCTCTTTAAATTGCCGATTATAAGCAAAGAGATTGGGATCATGCCAAATATCTTCAATTGGCCTGCGCCTTAGATTATCTTCCGGCGGACAAGCGTTTAAAGACAAGCAACCCCAAACTTCACCGCAGGAGCCTATGGCCAGAGAAGACAAACCGGCGCTACAACCGCACCAATCTTCATCTCGCACCAAACCACCAGGAGCGTAAGCGAAATCATCAGAAGCGGAAATTCTAATATGCGGAAAATTCTTTCTGGCAGAATAAATAAAAATTATCAGCTCGGCAAATTCTTTTTGCGATAAAACCAAATCAGATAAATTCTTCATCCGGCCAAAAGGCATCGCTAGCTGTATTTGCCAAGCCGGGATGGCCATTTTATTTATAAACTCTAAAAGCCAAGGCAGATTGTTTAAATTATCCTTATGGACAGTAGTATTAACCGAAACAGGGATGCCTTGATGTTGCAAAAGACAAATTGTCTTATGCAGACAATAGAAACTCCCCTCACCGCGTAGGTGATCATGATTTTCAGGCTGGCCGTCAATGCTAAAGCCAACAACCACCGGTTTGATTCTTTTTATTGTCTTAAGCAAACTAGTTGGAAACTCTAAGCCATTGGTGATAATTGAATACTCTAGTGATAAATTTCCAAAATGACGAACTAATTTTTCCAAGCCATTTTTTAATGTTGGCTCACCACCGCTTAAAACTGCCAGCTCTAAGCCTAAACTTTTAAGATGGCTCGAAACATCAATCCAATCATCAATGGTTAATTCACCAGCTACTACATTTCTCTGGGCATCCGAACCGCAAATCAAGCAATTTAGATTGCATCTTTTGGTAATTTCCAAAAGAGCCACTTTCAACTTGAATTCGGGCATTTAGCCGTTCTCCTTTATTTGTTAAAGTGCTAATGTCTCCGCCACAACGTAGCATAATAAGATAGTTTAGTCAAAACAAAAATTATTTTACTAAACAAAGAATATTTACCAAAATATAAGGCGTTTGACAATAAACCAATAAATCTGCATAAGCGGATTGATCAAAAACTTAAGCAACAGATTATCAATCTCTTGAAATTTAATGGCACCCACAAAAAATTTCATCACTTCCCTATCAGGCACTTTTCTAATTTTAAACTGAACCATTATCCGGTGGGCTAAAATTGAAGGCAAATGCCCGATAATCCATAGATAGCCTTTAATTTTTTCTTTGAACCAGCCATTTTTGATGGAAAAGATAATTATGCCCAGTTCCATAAACAGCAACATGGGCGAAATGAGCAAAATAGTCAACAGTCTGTAATTCTGGAGCAAAACTATAAAACGATTCCTGTCCATGTAATAGAATTTATATTTGGCTTTGCTGTAATTGTACTTGTGATAAGCCACGGCCAAAGGATCGAGCATCACCTGATAGCCAGCCAACCTAAGGCGCCAGCCCAAATCAACATCATCATGATACATAAACAATCTATCATCAAAAAGACCGGTTTTTTCCAAAGCTGATATTCTTAGAAGGCAAGCGGCTCCGGAAGGATAAGCAGTTTCAAATGGTTCGGTTAGACCAAGATTGTCCTGATGCCTGTAATAATTGCAAAAAGCGAAGCCTAAATAATGAAGGCTATTGCCAAAACTGTTGATTTTGTCTTTCTCTGGATACAAAAGCAGTTTGGCCTGCACGGCCGCTATTTTTTTATTCTTCTCCATGGCCTTAACCAAGTGGCCGAGGCAATTTGGTTCTAAAATAATATCGTCATTGGCTAAAAACAAAAAATCAGCTTGATTTTTTTCGGCCAAGTAATAGCCTTGATTATTGCCGGCGGCAAAGCCGAGATTTTTTTTATTTTTAATTAATTTAACCTGTGAGTGTTTTTCACTGATATAACCAACGGTGCTATCGGTGGAATTATTATCAACAACAATCACCTTGATCAAATTTTGGGGATAGTTTAGACGCGAAATGCTAGCCAAGCAATCAGCCACTTTAGTTCTGGAATTATGGGTAACTACAATAATTGTTACTTTTTTGTTCATATTATTACCAGTCGTTTTCCGGATAATATTTAAGGGCCAATTCTCCGGTTATATCTTTGATAATTTTTATTTCTTCACTGGAAACATGTTTTTTCCAATTTTTAACAATGGCTTGGCTATTTCTTTTTAACTCTACCGCCTTGTTTTTTTCGGCTTCGGCCTTATTGCCGGAATTGGAAAATTTATTGATCTGCTGTTCTATTTTGGCATTAAAATTAAGCCCCAACTTATTATAAATATCCCTAAACTCTTCAATGGGATTTAAAGACAAATCCTCATGGCGCTTAAAAATACACTCTGGATGACTCCCGATGTATTTGTCCAAAACATAATTAACACATAGCCACAACACCGCTGCCTCTTCGCTAAAGCTCATATTCTTTTTCTCCATCAGCTGGCGAAACGGTTCAAGGTAATCAGCCATTAAATCACTCTGGCTTAGGAGATTGTCAAAATCAAAACGCCAATTAAGCCTTTTTAAGCTGGCATAAAAGGCCGCCGGATGACGCATGATCGCCACCACCTGCATATCAAATTTTTCTACCAGCCAATTAGTAGAAAAAACCGCTCCGCCGATGCCTTTCATTAAAATCCTCTTTTGGCCCGGCCAGAAACGATTGGCTAAATATTTTATATTCGGCAAAGTAAAATGCAAGTCGCCCCTGAATCGAAACAGTTTTTCTATATCAGAAAAATATTTATCACCGTTATTATTATTAATATAAATCATCCAGCGAGTAAATGATTTTAGCCCGGTATTGGGATTGAAGGGCTCGGAAATATATTTTACTTCTCTAGGTAGTGACAGTATTTTTGCCAGCCAGGTAGTGCCACTGCGATGGAGGCCGATAATCAATATGGGTTTGTTAGTCATGCTCTTTATTATTTTTTAAGGCTTCAGAGCGGACAATTTTAGTGATGTCTTTTTCAATTTTCTCAATTCTAATAAGCAACCTAAACATCAAATAAAAAATCACGATTATGGAAATATAAATAGCCAGATCAACGCCCCGGCCTATGCCAACCAAAGCCGCCAGATAGGTGGTGATTTTAGGCTGCCAAATTATCACAATAGCTATAAGCCAAATAACCAGCCACATAAAAAATTGGCTTAAGCCGATATTTTTATTCTTTAACTGATAAAGCAAGCGCAAAACCGCCAAAATAATGATGATGACCAGGATGAATTGAATCGGCATAAACGCTTACCTCTTAATTAATAAATTAAAGATTATATGAAAAGCATTAAAAATGCTTTGGCCTTTGCTTTTGGAATAAGCCGTGTATTTTATGGTAACCGGCACTTCCTGGTATTTAATATTATTCTCGGCTATTTCCGCCAGCAGTTCGGAGGCGTAAGCCTGCCTGTCCTGGGTTAAATTGATTTTATCCAAAGCCGAAATATGCCAAGCCTGAAAACCGTTGTGAGTATCTGAGAGTTTCAAACCGGTGGTAAGCCTGGTAAATAAAATTGCCAATTTCAAAAGAAACAATTTAGTCAAAGGAATACCTTTAGCGCTGCCCAAAAACCTGGAGCCAAGCACGACATCATACTCCCCGGAGGCAATCGGATCTATAATTTTTTTAATCTCTTGGGCTTGCATCTGGCCATCGGCATCAAAAAAAACTACAATTTCATAGCCATTGCTTTTGGCATAACTTAGGCCGGTTAAAATAGCTGCTCCCTGGCCCCTGTTGATTTTATGAGACAGAACATCAGCTCCACTAGCTTTAGAAATTTTAGCTGTCTGATCAATGGAGCCGTCATCTACAACCAAAACATCAAAGCCGGTTGCTTTGACACCTTCTATGACCTCGCCGATTTTAAAGCCTTCATTGTAGGCCGGGATTAAAACCAAAGTTTTCATGATTTTGTAAAATATTATTCAACTTTTATTATGCCATTTATGAAAATAAAAGACAAATTAAAAAACCGCCCATTTGAGCGGTAATTAAAAAGTTAATTATTTTATTCCGGCTGCAGTATGCCTTTTTGAGCGCTTAAATAATCAATTATTTCCTTAAGCCCCTGATCTAACAGGGTTATGGGAAACCAGCCTAGTTTTTCTTTCACCTGCGAAATGTCAGCTATAAATTGAGGAGCCATCAAGCTTCCCCTGTCGTGGTAAGTGATAGCCGATTTGGAACCGATTAATTTTACTATTTTAGTTGCCACCTCAGAAAATTTATACTTGGCATCAGAACCGATATTAAGAGGACCGGCTTCGCCGCTATTCATCACGCCGATTAAAGCTTGGAGCAAATCGGAAATATACAAATAAGACGCGCTGTCGCCAGCCTTGCCAAAAACCACCAAATCTTTATTATTCAGAGCTGATTTCACCAGTTCCGGAATCATCCGGCCGTCATCCAATCTCATTTTGGGACCATAGCAGTTAAACACCCTGACTATTTTAGCATCAATATCAAATTTTAATCTGTAACTGTTAACCAAAGCTTCGCCGAATCTTTTAGCCTCGGCATAAACCGATCTGGGACCAAGCTGATCAACTGGGCCCACGTAATCCTCTTTGATTCTTTTGTTGGTATCAAGTTCGCCGTAAACAGCCGGGCTGGAAACATAGATAATCTTGGCTTTGTATTTTACCGCCAGCTCTAGAGCATTGTTCAAACCCAAGGAATTAGCCATCATGGTCTCAATGGGATAACTATCATAAAACTTAGGCGAAGTCGGAGTGGCTAAAAAATAAATTTCCTGCAAGCCCTGGAATTCGATTTTAAAATCGCGTAGTTCAGGCCTCTTCTCTAATTCAATGGGAATATTGATATCATGATTAATGAATTCAAAACTGGGATTTTGATGAAGATGAGCGATATTATTATCACTGCCGGTTAAAAAATTATCCAGACAAATAACTTTCGCTGCCTGCACCAATTCATCGCATAGATTAGAACCGATAAAACCCGCTCCTCCTACGACTAGTATGTTTTTCTTGTCAAAAATTGCTCGGTCTGCCATATTTTTCCTTAAGTTATGGATTTAAACTTATATGTAGTATATAAAATAATTGTTTAAAAAACAAGGGTATTTGTAACTTGATATCTTATAAGCTGCGCGCCCTAAAAGTCCATAATTTATTAAAGGAAAAGTTCACCAAGGAAAAGACTATGGCGGCTAGTAATTTTACGGCTAAATCATAGAGATCAAGCCAATCGACTAGGATAAAAAGGAAAGACAGATTTAAAATCATTACTACCGTATTAACCGCAAAAAATTTAACATATTGACTGGTGGTATCTTTTCCGCCATGGCGGAAAGTCCAACGGCGGTTAATAAAAAAACTCCAAGTTACTGCCAGCACAAAAGATAAGAAAGCCGCCAAAATATAATAAATATTAAATACTCTGGTCAAAAACCAATAAACCGAGATATCAATAACCATATTAGTGGAACCGACTAGGCAAAATTTTACAAACTGCTTGGTAATTGGATATTTATGGAAGAGATAAAAATTTTCTGATTTCTTTCTAAAATAATTAATCATTTATTTGAAATAGGGAAATAAGATTAAACTCAAGTTCTTAATAGGTGTAGACACACTATAATAAAAATTGGAACTAACATTCTTGATGATATCCTGATCTTTAAAATTATTCAAAGCCAGAGAATCGTCTGTAAATTCTCTTTTTTGACCATCTTCAATATACCAAATTACATCAGAACCGTTGTATTGTATTAAGGTACTACTGGGATAAGTGGAGCCGTCCAGCTTATCCCCCTGGATGTAATCGGATTCAAAAGAATTTTGTATGGTTACTAGCCTAAGGCCGTAATCATCGCCGTAAAGCTTTTTTAAAGTGTCAACATTAGCGTAGTGCAGAATATTAGGTGAGGAAACCGCATAAACTCGTCCGCTGTTTTGAAACTTGATTAATTTAGTGCCCGGTCTGATAGTAACATTATTACCGAAGGAGTATGAATCAAACTTGCTTTGTGAGACTGTTTCTATTTCATGATCGGTCCAATCACCGCTGTACCAACTGAAAAAAATATTCTGATTGGAAAATAAATGCCTGATTTGATTGTGATCTAAATAATAAACAGCGCTGGAATTTTCTAATTTTATCAATTTGCCCGATAATCCGAAATCGCTATTTAAGGCTTTAAGAATATTAATTTTACCAGTTCCTAATTGGCCTTCGAATAAGGGGTTTAAATCATCTATATTATCAGTATTATTTACTAGTAAATTCGTTAAATCATTGGCATTCAAAGATAGATTTTTTGACTTCACCAGAGCGGCCAGGCCCGAAACAATAGCCGTGGAAAATGACGTTCCATACCAGTGATAAGAGTAATAATCATTAAAACCAACCAGGGGATTATAATAAGCCAGACTGGTAAGATTTTCTCCTAAGGCCGACAAGTCAACGCAATTCGAACCGTAATTGGAAAATGACGACTTCTGATCTAAAAGATTAAGAGAAGAAACAGTTAAAACTATATTGTTATTTTGATTATTGCCATAACAGGCCGGATAAGCCGGCTCTAAATTTAAGTTTCTGGCCATCTTACCTGACTCTGCATTGCCGCTGGCCGCTACCACCAGTACTCCGCTTTTATTGGCCCGATCAATGGCACTTTCCAAAGCGGTGCTGTTTTCAAAGCCAACCAAGCTTAAATTTATAATATCAGCGCCATTTTTGACAGCATAGTCAATAGCTTCTACCAAATTAGCAACAAAACCCTCCCCATCGCTCTTTAAAATCCTAATGGGCATTATTTTTGAATTAAAAGCGATGCCGGTTATGCCCAAGCCGTTGTTGGCAACCGCTCCTATGATGCCGGCTAAGGCGGTGCCATGATTAACGGATAATTTATCGGATCCCTCACCGGCTACCGGCGATGGATTATTATCGCTATCTACAAAATCCCAACCGGAGACATCATCAATGTAGCCATTTTTATCATTGTCTATCCCATCATCGAGAGTCTCGTTATCGTTTTCCCAAATATTAAATTTAAGATCCGGGTTATTAATATCAACCCCGGAATCAAGTATGGCTATTAAAACACCATCGCCCTTGGCTTCATCCCAGGCCTGGGGCATATGTAGATAATCAAAATAATTGCTCTGTTGGTTATAAAGCGGATCAGAGGGCAAATAGGCCTGCACATTACCAGCTAAGGCAAAAAAAACCATGGCCACAAAAATTGATGATTTTTTCAAAATATTGATAAACATAAATTATTTATTTCCGTCATTTAATTATAGCAAAACGAGATAATTAAATGAACCCGACCCCGCTCTAAAGAGCGGGGTATCTGGGCGGTTTCAAATGGAAGGTGTCGGCTCCGCCGACGTATCTTTCCTCACACTGCCCCCCGTCCCCTGGCTTAAAAGCCAGGGGTATTCGGGCAGCAACATTATAAAAATTAAATAATTAAGCAATAAAATTAAAGCAAATGCCTAACTTGAAAAAAATATGTTTTTATGGTATAAATATTCAATAAAATTATGCCAAGCTTAATCACTAAAACTAAAAAAACCATTTTACTGATAGGGGATATCGGCTTGTTTTATTTGTCTCTGTATTTAACCTTGCTCGCCAGGTACGGCTACCCTATTGAACCAGAAACCTGGTCAAGACACTTGATGCCATTTTCAGTCGTTTTCTTTGCTTGGCTGGTAGTATTTTTTATCAATGATTTCTATGACCTTAAAACCAGTTATAATATCACCACCCTCTTCAATTCTCTCATAAAAATATTCATCATAAACGGAGCAGTGGCTGTAGCCATATTTTATTTCTTCGCCCCTTTTATAGACAGCATCAAACCGCAAAGAGTCTTGATTATAGATATGCTTATAGCCGTAGCTTTGATATTCATCTGGCGCAGGCTATTCTATAAATTTATAAAATCATCAACCATAGCCAATCGGGTAATGATTATCGGCCGAAACAAATTAAGCGAGGAACTGGAAGAACAAATAAAAAGAAGGCCGCAACTCGGCTATCAAGTGACCATTTTAGAAAATATACCGGAAGATCTTAATAAATTATGCTTAGAAAAAAACATTGATATTTTAGTCAGCGCCCTGGATTTAAAAGACGGGCTGGTTTCGCGAAAAATATTCGATTGCCTCTCGCTGGAAATAGATGTTTACAACATCAATAGTTTTTACGAACAAATTACCAATAAAATCCCAGTAGACTACATTGAGCATAGTTGGTTTTTAGAAAACCTGGCCGAACACTCCAAGAAATTTTATGAAATCATAAAAAGAGTAACCGATTTTATTATGGCAGTCATGTGTCTCATAATTTCTATCTTTTTAGCGCCTCTTATCGCCTTAACCATAAAACTGGAAAGCACCGGACCTATTATTTTCAAACAAACAAGAACCGGCAAAAATGGCAAGACTTTCACGGCCATGAAGTTTAGATCAATGGTTGATAAGGCCGAGAAAAACGGCGCGCAGTGGGCACAAAAAAAAGATCCGCGAGTAACCAGGTTCGGATCGTTTATGAGAAAAACCAGAATTGACGAGATTCCCCAATTAATAAATATTTTAAAAGGTGAAATGAGTTTTGTCGGACCCCGGCCGGAAAGGCCGGAATTTATAGAGATACTGGAAAAAGAAATACCTTTCTACAAGGAAAGATTACTAGTGAGGCCGGGATTAGCCGGTTGGGCCCAATTGAACGGCCCATCTTACGGCGGATCAAAGGAAGAATCACTGGAAAAATTAAAATACGATTTATACTATATAAAAAACAGATCTCTGCTTTTGGATTTGAATATCCTGCTTAAAACAATTAAAGTCGTTTTCAGCGGCCGGGGCCAATAATTATTTATTTAATTCGGTTTTAGCCCACTCGATGGTTTTCAGCAATTGATTCTTGAAATCGATATTGGGCTTAAAATTAAGAATGCTTTGAAGTTTGGAATTATCAGCTTGATAATGCATGACATCGGCTAATCTATTTTGGTTGCCGGTGATTTTTTCTATTTTCTTATTAGACACTTCTTCAATCAAGTTCATCCAATCATTCAAAGAAGTGCGGGCGCCGCAAGCCAAGTTCATAATTTGATTAACAGCTTGAGGTGTTTTTTCCGCTCTCACGAAAGCCTCGGCTACTTCATCAACATAAATATAATCGCGAGTCTGGCTGCCATCGCCGTGCAAAACAAATTCTTTATCCTGCAGCAAGCAACCGATAACATAACCGGTTATGCCTTGATCGCTGTTGTCTAGATCTTGACCTGGGCCGAAAGCATTAAAAATTCTAAAAATTACCGGCTCCAAGCCGTACATATTGGCATAACTCCTTAAATAATATTCATCGGCTATCTTGCCGACCGCATAAGGAGACATGGGGTTAAGTTTCTGATTTTCTTGCAAAACATACGGCAATTCGCTTTGACCATAGACCGTAGAAGATGATGGGAATAAAATCTTCTTCACGCCGCTATCGCGCATGGCATTAAGCAAAACAATAGTTCCTTTAACATTATTTTCTAAATCAAAAACCGGATTTTTGGCGCCGATAATAACCGAAGCGGAAGCGGCTAAATGATAGACCGCCTCAACCTCAGACAAAATATTTTTGACCAACTCATAATTGCTGATATCCCCTTCTATAAAATCAGCTCCGGCTGGAATATTATTTTTATGACCCGTGGCCAAATTGTCCAAAACCAATACTCTTCGCCCATCTCTAATCAGTCGTTTGGCGATATTACTGCCGATAAAGCCGGCTCCGCCGGTAACCAATACTTTTTTATCCATAATCGGTATTTACGTTAAAGAATAATTAAGACTGATTAAATTTACAACGAATATCGTCTGATGTCAATTTTGTCAATTTTTGCCAAAATTTCAGCCAAATATTTTTTAATTTTAAAAGTATTGCCATGTTTTAATAGTCCTAAAATGAACCCGACCCCGCTCTAAAGAGCGGGGTATCCGGGCGGTTTCAAATGGAAGGTGTCGGCTCCGCCGACATATTTCTCCTCACACTGCCCTTCATCCCCTGGCTTAAAAGCCAGGGGTATTGGAGCAGCAACATTATAAACGGCTGGCGAACGACGGCAAACCGCCACGAGTCATTGAAATCGTTCTCAATCCAGTTGAGGTTCAGCTCACGCTTAGCATTGTTCCTGTTGAGGTAGGCGAAGCGGCGCCTACCGTCGGCATGGCGCCAATAAAATTGTGCCTCATGCCATCATTGCCATCGCCAGTTGATAAAAAATCTTCCGGCTGTATCTTATTTCGGGATATAAAAATCCACCAGCATCAGGCACCAAGCAGTTTTGTTTTTACTTTTTTGGTATTCCCAAGCCGTAGCCGGAGAAATATTAACCAATATTTATTTTAAAGTGTTTCTATAAAAAATAAAAGCCCCACGAGATAAGATAGCTCATCTCGTGGGGAAACAAAGGGGTCCAAGGAATCAAGGCTGCTTGCGAACGACGGCAAACCGCCAACAGCCATAGAAACCGCACACAATCCAGAAGAGGTACAGCAAACGCTCAGCACCGTCCCCGCCGAGGCAGGCGAAGCCGCGAGAACCGTCGGAACGGCGCCAAATTGAACCCAAGGCGGCGATTGGAAACTGCCTCTGAAGCTCTGGTTGGTCTTTGCCCAGAGCCAGCAGTTCCGGCAAAACAGCGGGACCATAACCGAGCTTATCTATCTCGGCCAGCACCTCATCGCCACTATTAAAGTAGCGATTGAAGTGTAAAATCTCAACCGCCGCTTCTTGCTTACCTGTTCCCTTGCCAGGGAAATGTTCGGCAGTGATGTCCTGGTTCACCCAGTCATACTGGCCGCCAGCAATCATCTCCGCCAGAGACAGGGAGTAATCTACAATGAGATTAAATTTCCCTGCCAAATAACGACTTGCTTCTTCCGCTGTCTGTCCGATTTTCTGTCCGGCCTGAATGATTAAGCCGGCGATCGCTTTCAATGTCACCTGTCCTTCTTTTTGGGCCAGGCGATAAATATCCGCCCCGACATCGCCACCGAGCTCCTTAATATACTTCACCAGCTCGATGACAATGGACAACAATGCGCCCATCGCCGACACTACCGCCACAACCTTCTCTTTTTTTGAACTCATTCTTCTACCCTTCTTTCTTTGGCCAGCCTCTCATTCCAGCACTATGCCGAAACCCCAGACCAGCCTATTTTATGTACTTCTATAATTATAGCACATTTTATAAATCTTGTCAATTTTCCCATATTTTACAATGATTTTAAGAGATTTTGGCAAATCAAGGCCACCCTTGAAAAAAAATCAAAAAAGTATTATTATTTATCAGTAATATGACTTTAGAAAAAGGCTATAAAAACATAGTTTTAATCGAACCGCCGACCGGTGAAAAAGAAATAACTTCTTTCAAATATCCGCCGATGGGATTATTGGCTTTAGCCACTTATTTAGACAAGCACGGCTATAACATTAAATTAATAGATGCTTCCGTTGACAACTTAAGCGTAGAAGAGTTAATGATTAAAATAAAAGATGCTAAACCTGATTTAGTGGGCATTTCAGTTATGTCCGTCAATGTACTGCAAACATTCAATCTGGCTGATGAAATAAAAAAGTATAATCCTGATATAAAGGTGATTGTCGGCGGCATCCACCCTACGGTTATGCCCGACCATACTCTGAGTAATAAAAACATTGACATCGCCGTCATCGGTGAGGGCGAACTGACAGTTATAGAATTACTGGAAGCGCTAAAAAATAATCAAGACCTAAGCCAAGTAAGAGGCTTGGCTTTTAGGCAAGGAGAAGAAATTATTACTACCATAAGACGCCCACTCATCACCAATTTGGATGAACTGCCAATCCCCCTTTACCATTTATTTGATATAAAAAAATACAAAAGCCCCTACGCTAAAAGAATGCCATTTATTTCAATAGTCAGAAGCCGAGGCTGTTTTTATAGCTGCACTTTCTGCGGCAATCCTAAAATGTTCGGCCAAACATTTCGATGCCAATCACCCGAAAGAACTGTAGCAGAAATTGATTATCTGGTTAACAAATTTGGCATTAAAGAGATATCCTTCAAAGATACCGAATTGACTTTGGATAAGAATTTAGAAAAATTATGCGATCTTTTAATCGCTAAAAATTATGATCTCATCTGGACTTGCAATGGCCGGGTTAACAATGTCAGCGAAAGCCTGCTTAAAAAAATGAAGCGAGCCGGTTGTTACAGCATTACCTTTGGAATAGAGTCTGGCAACCAGGAAATATTAAACCGCATGAAGAAAGGTATTACTCTCGATCAGGTTAAAAAAGCGGTGGATTTGGCTAAACGAGAAGGCTTGCAGATAGTAACCAATTTTATGATTGGCAATGCTTATGACAGTAAAGAAACCATAGAACAAACGATAGATTTCGCCGTAGCACTGGATACTGATTATGCTTATTTCGGCTTTACAACCCCTTTCCCAGGTACAGAACTGCGCGAGCAAGCTACAATTAATAATTGGATAATAGATCATAGTATGGAAGCCATACGCTATGATGATTTAATGATGAACGCTACTTCCATGCCAACAGAAGAACTTAAAACTTATTTGGATAAAGCCTATGGAAAATATTAGCCCGATCCAAATAAAACCAGAGCTAAAGACAGAACAGCCAGGAAGTGAAGGCAACGGCCAAAAACAAAAAATAATGATTATCGGCGGTGCCGGTTTGATAGGCTCGCGCATCACTAAAAAATTAACTGATTTGGGACATGAGGTCGTGATTTATGATAAGTTTTATAATTTTATTGAATCAGAAAGAGACAAATATGTTTTTTATTTAAAAAGGAGATTGAAAGAACTTTGCCCAGGCATAAAAATCGTCTATGGGGATATTCGTGATGATGTTAATCTACTCAAAGCTTTACAAGAAAACCGCCCGGACACTATTATTCATTTAGCGCAAATACCACTGGCCACCGTTTCCAATAAATTATCATCTGAGGCTCTAGATATTAATATCAATGGCCTGACTTCCTTGATTAAAGCCATTGGATCGGTTGATTTTGTCAAGCGGTTGGTTTATTCATCATCCAGTTTTGTGTACGGACATTTTAAATATGCGCCGGCCGATGAAAACCATCCCACCAATCCCATTGATGTCTATGGCGGAACCAAGTTGGCTGGCGAAGACATCATCAAAGGCTTTGGCACGCGTTTTGGCATTGATTATACTATTATCAGGCCATCGGCTGTTTACGGCCCAACCGATGTTAATTTACGAGTCAGCCAAATATTTGTCGATAACGCTTTTAACGGCCGAGATCTGATCATGGAAGGCGGCGGAGAAGCTTGTTTGGATTTCACTTACGTCGACGACATTGCCCAGGGATTTACTTTAGCCGCTCTCTCGCCAAAAGCGAAAAATGAGGTTTTCAATATCACCAGAGGCGAAGGCCGAACTTTAAAAGAATTATCAGATATCTTAAGGCAGTATTTCCCTAATTTAAAAACCATCATCAAGCCGGCCGACCAGACCAGGCCCAAAAGAGGCGCCCTGGATATTACTAAGGCTCGAAAAATATTAGGTTATGAACCTAAATATTCCCTGGAAGACGGCATTAAAGAATACGTGGCCTATATTAAAAACCACCAAGAATAAATTATGATACCACTTTGTCGGCCATCTATCGGCCAAGATGAATTTAAAAAAATCCAAGAAGTTTTAATCAGCGGCTGGCTGACACATGGGCCGTTTAACGAGGAATTCGAGGAGTCATTTGCCAAATATATCGGAGTTGGCTACGCCCAAACTATCAATTCCTGCGCTTCGGCTTTGTTTATTGCGCTTAAAGCTTTAAACATAACGGGCGAAGTAATTATTCCCAGTTTTACTTTTGTGGCCACCGCTCATGCTGTTGTCTTGGCCGGAGCCAAGCCTGTTTTTGCCGATGTGGATTATAATTCCGGCAATATAACAGCCCAAATGATTGAGCCTCTCATTACCGATAAAACTCAAGCTGTCATACCGGTACATTTTTCCGGACAAAGCTGCAAAATGGATGAAATCGTGGAACTTTGTGAAAAACATAAACTAGTCTTAATAGAGGATTCGGCTGAAGCCATTGGTGCCACCTATAAGAATAGAAAAACCGGTTCATTTGGCATTGGCTGTTTTTCCTTTTTTCCTACCAAAAATATGACTACCGGCGAAGGCGGCATGATAACAACCAATGATGCAGAATTAGCCCACAAAATAAAAGTTTTGATCTCTCATGGCATTGATAAAACCACTAATACTAAATTCCCTTGGCAAAGAGAGGCTGTCACTGCCGGTTATAATTTAAGGATGAGCGGAATTTTGGCAGGACTGGGCATGATTCAACTTCAAAAATTAGATCAAATGAACGCTAAGCGCCGAGAACACGCTAAGTACCTGTCTGATAATCTAAGCGGCGACATTGAAACTCCCAAAGAAACGAATGGTTGCCATCATGTTTACCAGATGTATACCATTAAAGTTAAGCCGGAAATAAGAAATGCTATGGTTGAAGAATTAAAAAAAAGCGGCATCGGGGTCTCGGTTCATTTTTCCCCGGCAGTCCATCAACAAGCCTATTATAAAAATTATAATCACGAAAATTTAGCTAATACACAAAAATTATCTGAGTCAATTATAACCTTGCCGATGTTTCCAGACTTAACTAAAGATGATTTAGATTATATAATAAAACAAACCAACGATATTTTTAAAAAATTAAATAATTAAATTACTAATTATGGAACGATTTAATTTGCCTTATGTGGTAGTTTATATCCCCGCTTATAACGAAGAAAATTCAATTGAGAGAGTTATCAAGCTGATGCAGGAACTTTACCAAGGGAAAAATCAAAAAGATTTCATTTTGGATATTATCGTAATAGATGACGGCTCCAAAGATAAGACAGCCGAGATAGCCAAAAATGCCGGAGTACGCAAAGTGGTCATACACCCTTATAATCGGGGCTTGGGAGCGGCCACCAGAACCGGCCTGCAAACAGCTTTGGAAATGGGAGCGGATATTGCCGTTAAAATAGATGCCGACATGCAAAACCCGCCGGAAGACGTGGAGAAAATAATTAGGCCTATTTTGGAAGATAAAGCTGATTGTGTTTTTGGTTCCCGGCTGATGGGCGGATTGCAATACAAAATGCCTTTTTATCGCGACTTCGGCAATAAGTTTTTTGCTTGGTTCACTTCTAAAATCACCGGACTAAAAGTTACCGATGCCACCACCGGACTAATCGCTTGCCACAAAAGGTACCTTAAGGTATTTAATATCATTAAAGATTACAATGAAACCCAGCAACTGATAATTGATTCTTGGGGCAAACACATGCGAGTGTTGGAAGTCTCCACTGTTTTCAATGCCAGAAAAACCGGCAAGTCATTCATTAAAATGAATTTTAAATATCCCAGTATTGTTATTCCAACTATGATCCGGATGTATATTCATTTCAAGCCTCTTAGATTTTTCTTTTACTGCGGATTGGCCTGTCTTATTTTGGGATTTTTGGCAGCAACCTATATAACTTTCTATGAGAGCAAATTTTTTGGTGATGCTTCTGTTTCTATATTAATCATTGTCGGTTTCCAAATAATATTCTTTGGCCTTCTGGCTGATCAAATCAGTTTTAAAAGAAAATAATCAACGATGAGTTTTAACGATGATAAAAATTTAAGTTCTTTTTTTGATAAATCAGGCCAGAACTATAACCCACCTCTAGAAGAAATGAAGGAACTTCTTTCCGCTTATCTAACGCCGGAAATGATAAAAGACAAAACCGTTTTGGACGCCGGCTGCGGCATTGGCTTGTCTTGTATTATTTTTAATCTCTGGGGCGCCAAAGAAATTGTGGGCTTAGATATTAGTCCGGAAAGCATACAGAAAGCCAATATATTAAAGAAAGAATATAAAGCCGACGATATAGAATATATAGTAGCTGACTTAGACAAATTTGATTTGCCTAATAAAAAATTTGATCTTATCTTTTCCCGAGGAGTTTCATTTTATTCCTTGGATTTAAAAAAATTTTTAGATGGACTAACTAAGGCTGTAAAAGATGATGGATTTTTAGTCATTGATTTTGTCAGAAATAGCCAAGTAACCCGTATGACTGAAAGAATAAGAAGGATTTTTAAGATTATTCCTAAAAAATATGAAAGAATATTATCTAAAATCCTTTCTTTCATTGGTTTCCCGATAATTAAATTGATTTTGGGCAAAAAAGCCAAACTTAATAACGGCAAAACCACAGAACAGCTTTTTTATGAACATTTTTTCTCACCCGTAGCTATGAAAACCACCACCATAGATGAAATAAAACAAATCCTAGGCCCTGATTATACCGCCGTTGATTTAAATGTACCCAACTTAGGATTGCATTCTCCCAAAACATCTTTTTATTTAAAAATTACTAAAAATTTAAATGAGAATATTACTAATTAATCCCAGTTTGCTTCAAGCTACCACCGGCCAATACGAGGAGGAGCTAGAAAAAGAACGCGGAGTCTATCCCCCACTGGGCTTGGCTTATATTGGAGCTGTCTTGGAAAAATCCAATCATGAAGTAAAAATAATTGATTGCGATGTCGAGGAAAATTATGAAGAAAAGATAATAAGTCTGGTAAAAGATTGGCAGCCTCAATTAGTTGGATTTTATGCCATGACCTGGAGCTTCAGACTAGCCAAAAATTTAGCTGATAAAATAAAATCTCTTGATCCGAAAATAATCACTATCTTAGGTGGACCTAATGTGACTTCCATGCCCAAACTTTCTTTGGAATTGGGCAATTTTGATTTTGGCGTCATCAGTGAAGGAGAATTAACCATAGCCGAATTAGTCGATAAAATAGAAGGAAAAAATAATTTGGGATTAGAGCAAATAAAAGGCTTGGCTTTTAAAAAAGACGGGCAAATAATAATAACACCGTCCAGGCCCTTGGTTGATAACTTGGATTTATTGCCATTTCCCGCTCGGCATTTGCTGCCTATGGAAAAATACTTTGATGTTTTCTCCAGACAAAAGCACTTTGCCACTATTATTGCTACCCGAGGCTGTCCGTTTAACTGCACTTTCTGTGATCGAAAAAATAGGATGGGCAAACTTTGGCGCGTACGCAGCCCTAAAAACATTGCTGATGAAATAACTGAAATTAAAGAAAAGTATGGCATCAATGAATTTATGTTTTTTGATGATAACCTGATTGTAGATAAGAATTGGGCTTATGAATTATTCGACCGGCTGAAAAAATTGAACATCATTTGGGAATGCCGGGAAAGAGTCGATTTGGTCAATGAAGAAGTATTAAGAAAAATGAAAGAAGCCGGTTGCTATCGCATCAGATTCGGCTTTGAAGCCGGCGATGACCAAGTTCTAAAAACGATAAAAAAAGGCATCACCGTGGAGCAATCGCTGGCCTGTGCCGAAGCCTGCAAAAAAGTGGGCATTGAAATCTATGGCTATTATATGATCGGAGCGCCAGGTGAAACCAAAGAAACCATAGAAAAAACAATTAGACTGGCTTTAAAAATTGATCCGTCATTTGCCATCTTTAGCAAGACTATTTTAATACCTGGCACGGAAATTTTTGAATACGCTGTTGAAACCAATCAAATCAGCCCTACTTATTGGCAGGATTTCCTCTCGGGCAAAGAAACTAACGGCGCCCCATCCTTAACTAAAGAAAAACTATCTGAGCCGGAAATAGATAATCTAGTGAAATCAGCCGATAGACGATTTTACTTCCGTCCCTTATTTGTAATCAGAAAACTTCTAGACATCAAGAGTTTAGATCATTTTATGAGCCAAGTCAGAATGGGCATGGCTTTAATATTCAAAACTAAATAATGATAATTAAAAAAATCAAAAAAAATTGGTATCATTTTATTGGTATACTTATTTTTTTATACATCATTTTTTATAAAATTGATGTTTTCGAAATTGGCAAAGTCATACGCCATGTCGATTTAAAATTAATTATCTTGGGAATATTATTATCTTTCATAATGTTCTTAATCCAGGCTTGGCGTTGGAATTACTTAAAAAAAATACAAAATATTAATTACAGTTTTAAAGACTCTTTTTTGATTTATGGCTCTGGCATATACTTCGGAACAATTACGCCGGGGCGTTTGGGAGATCTGATAAAAATCCTTTATCTCAAAGAGGCTGGCCATTCCACGGGTAAGTCAGCTGTTAGTGTTATCGCCGATCGCTTGGCTGATTTGCTATTTCTTTTGGCTATCGGCTATCTAAGTATGTTATTTTTTGCTAAATTTTTCATTAAAGAAATAATAATAATCACTATTATTGCTTTGCTAGTTACAATAGCTACCATCATTTTAAAAAGCAATCTATTAAAAAACGCGATTAACAGATTGTTTTCCTATATTATTCCAGAAAAATATAAGAAACTGCTGACTTTGAATATAAGGGATATGACAAATGATTTTAAAGCTTATCGCTTTAAAAATTATTTGACACTTTTTACAGTAACAACTATAGCTTGGTTTTTATATTATCTGCAAATGTTTTTATTAGCTAAAAGCATCAATCTGGGAGATATTACTTTCACTTATTTAGCCATGTCTGTGACTATTGCCGCTATTGTCACTCTTCTACCTATATCAGTCTACGGTTTGGGAACTCGTGATGCTACTTTGTTATTTTTATTTTCTTTAATTGGCATTAACCCGGAAAAAACCATAACTCTCTCTATTTTAATTTTACTTGTCTCTTTATTTTATGCCCTCATTGGTTTAATTTGTTGGTTAAAAAAACCGCTCAAAGCCAAATCGGAGATATAAAAACCACCGATTACATCGGTGGTTTTTTAACGCAATGAGATAATTACAAAACCCTTCCTGCTGTAATTGCTGATTTCCGGCTACGACTTCGTCGAATTGGCGCAAAATGATTCTCACTGTAATAATATTACACCTCAAATCATTTCGCTTATTCTCCTAGTCTCGCTCGAAAATCAACAATTTCGCGACAAAAGGGTTTTGTAACCATCTCAACTTATTTTATAAGGTTAAGCAGCCAGCTCTTGTTATAATTGAGAGATTTTTGCAAATCATATTTCTCCGGCCAAATAGCTATGTTTATCGTCTGGCTGTTTTTAACGATTAAGTCCGATAGCTCCTGATCGTAACCGATTATGTATCTAATGCTAAAGGTATCAAAAGCTGACTGCAATTTTCCATTCTCAACCAACTTGGCGATTGTATCAGAATTAAACAAAACTACCGATTTACGTGTTAAATAATTAAGCGAGGGATGCAAACTGCGATCACCAACAGCTATAACTTCAACATCAGCAATTTTGCTTGGATAATTATTCACCTGCTCAGCTAAATACTTTACTTCTAAATATTTATCGCTGTCATAGGCTCGACCCCAATAAACATGCCCAGCTAAAATAAGACTGTATAAAACAACCATAACTATTATCAGATAAACAGGATAAAAATATCTATTTATTTGATAATAGTTTTTTAAAAGAGACTTTAAGCTAATCAAGCCTATAGCCGTTGAACTGGAAATTACCCAGGCCAGATCCATTATATGACTGCGACGCCCTAAAACAACATAACTTAAAAGAAGCGGAATAAACACCAGTAAACTGACAAAAAGATAATAAACTTCTCGATTTCCATTTCGCAGTTGATAGAGTCCCAATACCATCAATAGAAAAATCAATGGTCCGCCCATATCTTCCAAGGAAAAAAACTTGCTAACCTGGCGAGCCAAGTCTGTAGTGCCAACAATCAAGCGTTCAAAAATGTTAACCTGCTTAATACCCAAGTTAGCTTGTGATTTTAATAAACCGATATTATAAAGCCAACCTGATTTATTAGTCTGATCATCTGAAGGTAAAACACTTTGGTTGTTAAAGTGATAAGTATAAGGATCGGGATAAAGATGGCTATAGACTTGGTAATCAGAATGTACTTTTTCTTGGTTTTTGCTGGCCACAAAAAGCTTAAAATAATCATTGTTACCACTCAAAAAACTGGGTAGCCAAAAAATTACCATCAGTAAAATAACAGGAATAAAAATTAATAAAATGTCTTTTGTCCGTTTATTAAACCAAAGCCATAAAAATATAATCGGAAATGATAAAAACATAGCTTCTCGAGATAAGCCGGAAAGAGCTAAAAACAATCCTGACAACATAAGAAATGGCCATCTATGTTTATAATTCCTAAAACAAAAAAATAAAACTGTAAAAATAGATAAAAATAACATGGCAAATTCATAAGTGCCGACAAAATAGGCCGTTTGGCCGTTAACCGGGAGTAATATATAGATAAGGGAGAAAAGTATGGCTGATTCAAAACCAAAGAGATAAAAAATAGTTATACTAAAAAATACTAAGGCCAAAGCGGAAACGGCAATAGCCACTAGAACCACTTTATCCCAATCAAGTTGGCCGAACAATCTAAAAATTACGGCATAAGAAATAGTGGTCAGTTTATTGCCCAGTGAAGTGGTATTAGCCGAGGATTCTACCAGGCTTGGCGCTACCACTACGTTTAAATCATTCTCTAATCCAAAAACATTGTGCTCGGAGTAATTTCTGGCAATAGTTATAACACCTTCGGAATCTATGGATTGAGCCGGATAACCTTTAAATAAAATCGGCGAGTACCAAAATAAAAAAGCTAGAGCAAAAACAAAAACCAGCCAAAATATAAAAATTATTTTTTTAGATTTTACGAGCATAATTTATAAGTAAATCTTAATTTAAGGATACATTATTATTAGTTAAATCAAAAGTGACTTCAATGAGCTTGTTTAAATCAGGTTCTTTAATATCCCAGTATTTGTTATCTAATTCCTCCCACTGGAAATAACGCGATTGTGGCACATAACGAGCAGCAAATTGTCCGCCAATTCTTAAAAAAACTATTTTACTTTCTGATTTAATATGGCTTTTCACTTTAATTATATCATTATTGAAAGTAAATTGGCGTTTGAACGATAATGTTGATTTTGATGATTTAGTCATAAGCAAGTTTCTAATCACACCTTTAATAAAATCAGCTACTCTGGCGTTCCAGCCTATTAGAATCATAAAAATAGTAAAAAGGCTGTAAGTCATGGGATTGAAATACTTATAAGGTATTTGATGAAAATTTCCAGTAACTTCCAAATTATTAACCAGATTATTAATCTTATATTCCTCACCCACCCATTGGGTAGTCATTCTCTTGCCGCTTTTCATAGTCGCTACCAGTCCATCATCAGAAAAAACCAATTTTTTCAAATCTTTGTCAAAAACTTTAAGCACGCCGCCTTTAGCCAGGTTAAGCAAAATATAATGCTTGGGTGTATTCTTTATAAATATTCTGGCAGCTGGAAAAAATTTATCAAAATTTTCTGTTTTTTGATGAGGCAACTGTGGTAAGTCGCTATCTTGGCCAGAGTCAACATAAGCTTCCAAAAATTCACCGGTACGATATAAGAAATAACGATCATCTTGTATTGTCGGCGGCGTCACTCTGCCTTCGGTTAAAGCCCGACAGCCAAAGTTGGCCATAGCCCCGGCCAATTTATTGTTTTTGGCTTGCAATTCATAACCATGGGCATAAAAGTGAATAGTTTGCCTGGAACCAAGAGTGCCACCAAATGAACCATTGGGATAAAAAAAGAAACTGGAAAAATCTACCGCTTTATCAATAACCTCTTGAATTCTATCCTTCCATTTTTCTTCGCCAGTCATATATCTTTGCATTTTAGACAGAAAACTGACAACGGCCGAAAGATAGCCCGGATCTACTCCGTCATATTCCAAGCACCAGCCCTCATCATAACAGTAGCTAAGAAAAACTAAGAGACGTTCATTAAACTTTACCAGTAACTTTTCAGCAAAAAGAGGATCACGATCTTTTAAGTGATAGTAGCTTTGATAAATAGGCAGCAGCGCCATAGCATGATGATTGGCTAAAACTCCAGATTCTACACGGGTCGCTAAAAACCAAGCCGATCTTTTGACAGTTTCAAAGAATTCATCTTTCAAATCATTTGGAAAATCACTGCCCAAAACCTCGTAACTTCTTAAAATAGCATAAAGCAAAAACCCAGTGGGTCCAGCCCAGCCTCTTTCATTAGGATAGAATTCATCATAAGAACCGTCGCGATGCTGTATCTTCATCCAGTTTTTAATGCCAGCTATTGTCCAATCTTTAATTTCCGCATTATGGTAATATTTTTCACCTCCCGGAATATTATAAGCGTAAATCAAGGCTAAAGACAGAGTTCCAAACTGAGCTATGGAATCAGGAAAACCCTTAGCGCGAGTATGCCAAAATTCCCTATTGAAAGATCCGTAAGACGGGGAAAAATGATTTCTATCCTGGCAAGAAAGAAGCCGAGGAATTTCATCTAGGGCTAAATCAGCATATATTTTTTTCATATATCAATGAGATAAAAATTAATTAATCTTATTATTTTATAATTTAATAATTGAATAGTCAAAATAACCAATCGTTAAGATATTTAATCATTATTTATTTTTAAAAAGTTTTTTAAGCAACCTCGGCCACAGGCTAGGACTGTTAACAATGCTATTTTGGATAGCATTTTCAAAAGTGCAAACGCATTTTTTATCAGCAATACTATTTAAAGCCTCACTGGCTTTAGCGGTAGACAAAACTTTCTTAATGTCATAATCAAAATCACGTAAATTACCGAAACTGTAAGGCAACATTTCACATGGCTTAACCTCTCCATATTCTGAAATAATAATCATCTTTCTGCCGGCTGTGCAAGGATAACTTCTTCTCTTACCCTTTAAAATATCATAAATCAAATCCCGGGCTACTAATTTATTGGCAGCGATTATCTTTGACAAGGAAAAGCCAGAGCTGAAGTTTCTGGAGTCCTGATTAGTTAAAGATACCACTCTTAAATAATCTTCGGCTGACATATTCTTGCTTTCCCCCACCCTGGCATCGCCGCGAGTCCAACTTAAATCAAAAACAGCTTTGGGCATTTCCCGCCTGACAAAATCCATCACCTCCTGAACCTTAGTGACATTAAAGGAAGAAACTGTCATATTGATCATAATTTCAAAATCTTTGACTGTTTCTTTCAGGATAGCCAAATTATTATAATTAGCAAGCACCTTTCCAAACAAGCCGGGAACACCTCTTATTTCATCGTGCATCTGGCCCAAGCCATCCAGAGAGAGGCACATTTTCAAATAAAGATTATCGGTTGTCCGCAGTATCTCCTCAACCATTTCCTTTGTCCTATCAACCAAAGTGGAATTGGTAGGTATGCTTAAAAACTGCAAATTATTATTACGATCAAAAGTTCTGGCAATCTGCGGCAAATCAGATCGCAGTGTCGGTTCTCCTCCGGTTAAAGTGAGATATTGCAAGGAGCCCAAAGAAAGCGATATTTTCTCTATTTCGGCCAAACTTAATTCCTGGTCTTGTTTGGCCTGATCTATACCCTGCCAATAAAAACACATCTTGCACCTGGCATTGCAACGAGCGGTAACATATAAAATAGCATAAGTTGGGGTAGGCGAAAATAAACTTTTAAGACCAACGAAATATTTATTCTTAGATAATTTTTTAAAATCAAAAATCATGGCCAGAACCGACAAGCCGGCTCCCACAGCAATTAAAAAACAAACATAGACATCTAAGGCTGTAAAAGGAAAAATATAAATAAACTTTCTTTCTTTTATTAGGAACAAATAAAAACCGTAATTATAATAAATATAGACAGCAAACATTATCAGCCAGAGCCACAGCCACAAAAAAAGAGGCCAAATGATTATAAGTAAAAAAAGAGGCACCAGCGCAGCAGCCACTAAAGTTTTTATACCTCTTTCCTGAGAAGAATAGACGGGATCGAATTTCTTTCTTTTCAAAAATAATCTAATCCATTGCCAACTTCTCTTTAAGGTCTTTTTAGTTGTTTGGCGAAAATTTTCAAAATGATGAAGAACTTTAATATCCCTAACAATCAGCATTTTATATCCCAACTCGCTTAAACGATAACCAAACTCAAAATCTTCCACATCAGCTTTTTTGTATTTTTCATTAAAATAGCCGACCTGGTCAAATACCTCCCTTTTGACAGCCGATCTTTCGGTGGTAAAAGAAGTTTGATATTCAGCCGGCTTATTCCAAAGATAATATTTATACAAAGCCCAGAATAAAGTCATCAAACCGTCATTTAACGGCACCTTATCTTTTATCATAATAGCTCCGGCGATATCGCTTCGGTTTCTAAAAACTTCAGCCAATTTATCTAAAGCATCGTCATCACGGAAAGCAATATCAGCATCGATGAAAACCACTATATCGCCCTGGGCGGCTTTTATACTTATATTCCTGGCGGCAGCCGGACCGACATTGGGGTTTTGTTTTATCACTCTAGCTGAAAATTCTTCGGCAATTTTAGCCGTATCATCGGTCGAACCATCGTCTACTACAATAACTTCATAATCAGAAAATTTCTGCTTATAAACGGATTTTAAGCATTTGGCTAGTGTTTTGTGGGCGTTATATGCCGGTATAACAACAGAAAATAACATAATATGTATATTTGATTAACTAATACTTAATTTACCTTAATAATCAAAATCATTCAATGATTGAAAAAAGTCGAAAAATGGTATAATATAAGTTCATCAACTTATATTAATTTTATGGTAAAAACATTAAAAGTCAAGGCCCACGATTTCTTGCGTTGGACCGAAAAATGGACTAAAACCGATATGATTTATTTTACCAAGGGTGGTTTTTGGCTGACTACCGGCCAATTATTTTCTACCCTATCATCTTTTATATTGTCAATTGCGTTTGCCAATCTCTTGCCTAAAGAAATTTACGGACAATACAAATACATACTTTCTATGGCCGGACTGTTATCTATTGCCACTCTTTCCGGCATGACTACCGCCTTAGCTCAATCAGTAGCTAAAGGCTACGACGGTTCGTTTGTTTTAGCCACTAAAGCCAGGATGAAATGGGGGCTAGTGGGCGCTATCCTTGGATTAATCTTAGCTGGCTATTATTTTTATAACCACAATGTAACATTAACATTTTGTTTTCTGATCGCTAGCGTTTTTATGCCTTTCATGGATTCTTTAAATTCATATGAGGCCGTACTAGTTGGGAAAAAACTTTTTAAAGAAAACACCAAATACAACATCATAATCAAAATTGTCGCTACTATAATAACTGTTGGCACAATTTATTTTACTAATAATTTATTCATTCTAATCTTTTCCTATTTCATTACTTATACTATTTTACGTTTTATTTTCCTGTTAATTACCAAATATAAAGCCCGGCTAAACAAGCAAGTTGATCCTCAAACTCTCCCTTACGGCAAACACTTGAGCTTAATGGGAGTTATTGAAATCATTTCCTCGCAACTTGATAAAGTTTTAGTCTTTAACTATTTAGGCGCTGCTCCGCTGGGCATTTATTCTTTCGCCATAGCCATGCCGGAACAAATAAAGGGGTTGCTAAAAAATGTTCAATCGCTGGCCTTGCCTAAATTCACCCAAAGCAAATACACCGAAAACCGCAAAACCATAATGATTAAAATGTTTAAATTTTCTTTACTGGTAGTGCCGATAATCATCGCCTACATTTGGGCTGCTCCCTATATCTTCAAAATATTTTTTCCTCAATATATGGAGGCGGTATTTTATTCACAAATATTTTCCATTTCTTTAATAACCATATCAGCTAGTCTGCCTATTGCTTTCCTACAATCACAAGCAGATACAAAAAAACTTTGGCAAATAAATTTATTATCACCTACTGTGCAAATTGTTATACTTTTTACAGCTATTTATTTCTACGGCTTAATCGGCATGATCTTGGCTAGAATTATAAATCGTTTTATGAACTTGTTTATAGTCACCGTCACAATTAAAAAATAAATACTATCGACTTATTTTAATAATGATTCCTCGACCGAATATTTTAGGAAAAATATCTTTTAACAATCCCAAATCTCCATAAACAACCATCTCATCTAGTTTGAAGCCAATAGTTTTAATCCACCATTTTATGTCTTTAACCGTCCAAAAACGCAAATGCTCACCAGGGTGAGAAACCCATTGAAGCGGAAATCGGCCGAACAGAAAACGAAGCCGGTGGATATAATAACCGGAATTGGGCACCGAAAAAATCAGGGCTTTTCCAGCCTTGTTTTTTATTCTACTGATAAACTCCTCCGGGTTGGGAATGTGTTCGATTATTTCAAACCCGGTTATATAATCAACTGCCGGCAAACTATCCAGCTCATCTAATTTAGAGATATCCAGTTTGATTGTTTCAATACCCAACTTTTTGGCCCGAGCTAAAATATCTTCGCTGACATCAACACCAATGCCCTTTATACCTTTTTTATCAGCTAAATATTTTAAAACTGCCCCGTCGCCACAGCCAAAATCTAAAACAGAAGAACCTGGTTCTATCATTTTTATAACATGATCCATTCTCATTTTTTGCCAAGTTGATAAAACCGGCTCACTCGTCTGCCTTTTTTTGCTCCAATAATAATCGTAGCTGGCTGAGTAATTATCTAGCCTACTTATTGGATAACTTGTCAGCGACAAAATATCATTTTTAAAGGTGTAAATAATTTTTTTAATAGACATATTTATAAACTATATTTTTTATATTTATCAATAAATTTATCAACGATATTCGACCAATCATGTTCCTTGGCATAAACCCTGCCAACTTTACCCATCTCTAATCTTAAATTGTCATTATCTAGAAGTTGAACAATTTTATCTGCAATATCATCAACATCTTC
>JAUSEE010000021.1 GCA_030650095.1 Candidatus Buchananbacteria bacterium | reverse complement strand
TTAGAGTATAAAAATTTGTAAGCGTGCCGACCCCGCTAAGCGGGGTTATGGCCAGCTTAGCTGGCCGATGTAGCTCAGTGGTAGAGCATTTCCATGGTAAGGAAAAGGTCGTGAGTCCAATTCTCACCATCGGCTCATAGTATTGCAAAAAATCGGAAAATAGGGTATAAGCAGTTAACTGAAAACTAAAACCAAGAATTATTATGGCAACAAAAAAACCATTCCTCAAAGTCCAATGCACGGTGTGCAAAAACTTCAATTATTTCACCAAAAAATCAAAAGCGGCAGCTGAAATAAAGCTGGAAATGATGAAGCACTGCAAGCATTGCCAGAAGCACACGCTTCACAAGGAAGCAAAAAAAGCATAATTTTTAACATATAAAAAAAGACGGCGAATAGCCGTCTTTTTTGTTTTCCACAGGCCGGACTTTTATAAATCAACGGCAGTGGTACTATAAATGAATACTATTTATCCTGGTTAAATAAAGTCCATCGGACTTTAATTTCGCTTTGCGAAATTATTTAACTGGATTAATTTCTATTATATGCTATCAAAATTACAAAAAACCTGGGCGTGGATTTTCGGAGGGATGTTTTTAGTGCCGGAGATATTATGGAGTCCGATAGTGAATTTTTCATATATATTCTGGAAAGGGGGAAATGTGCCAGTCATTTTAAGGGATAATTTTTTGATGCATCCTGATTATAGAAAACTAACTATAGGAATAATACTCTTGCAAAGCTTAGGATTGCTATTAAATATAATTCTAATATATAAATCATCGCTTAGTATCCTTATTAAGACAACTTTACTAATTTTAGCATTGCTATTTTTTATTCTATCTTTTTGTATTTTTCTATTTCTATTACTAACAGTTAACATAAGTTTTCCTTAAAAATAAATCGTAAGTAAATTTTTATGAAAAATAGGAAGAGAATTATTTTTAGGACATTAATTCTATCTACAATTTCTTTATTCGGGATTGTCGGTTTTTGTAATGCGGCTACGATATTTACTGATGGTTTTAATTCCTATAACGCTGGAAATCTACATGGCCAAGGAGGCTGGTGGGCGCCCAACTATTTAGTGTCGGCTGGTCAAGCGAAAGAGGGCACAAAGTCAGTTACTGCCTCTAGCTCTCCAGCTTCTACGGTTGCTTTTAAATCTGGGACACTGTTGAATGACGGGCAAATAACCGTATATGTCCGCCGTTTTGACGCAAATCAGCCGGGAATTTTTGAATTTAAATTAAGGGAAGGCGCTGTTACTAAATTGGAGGTGAGGGGAAATTTTGGCGCCCAAGGAAGGTTTCAATATTTTAATCGCGTGACGGGTAATTATATTAATTTTGGACCAGAATTTAATTTTGAACAATGGTACGGTGTTCAAATACAGTGGAGAAGCTCAGACCATTCTGCGCGGTATAATATTGATGGCGGAAGTTGGACAAATTGGGCACCCGGTATTGCTCCCTGGGCATCTGGGTTGGATACCGTACAACTGGAGACTACTCATGCTATGACTTGGGATGCGATTCAGGAAAATCTTATTGATTTTAGAAATCCGGTTTTGATTGTGCCGGGGTTAATGGGGACGGAAATGAAAAATGGTGATGAATTATTGTGGGCAGATATACCTAGGATGATGAATCCTCTTAATACAGACGGTTTTATGGATTTATTAGCTTTTAATGGGGATTTGATAGCAACAAATGATGGTGTATACAAAAATAATGTTATTAGAAATCCTCTTAACGTCTATGATTATACCGGTAACCTTATTCAAGACTTCCAATCGCAAAGCTACATTGAAAACGAAAATCTTTTTACTTTTCCTTATGATTGGCGGTACGGAGTGACGGGTAAGTATACTGATGGGAAGACGAATACTGACCTCCTTAAACAGAAAATTCAAGATATTTTGACACAAACGGGGGCGCAAAAAGTGGACATTATTGCTCATAGTATGGGCGGGTTGATTGTTAAAAAATATGTGGTTGATAATGTGGCGAGCCATCACATTGGGAAAACAGTTTTTGTGGGTGTGCCAAATACTGGCGCCCCTAAATCAATAAAAGTGTTATTGCAAGGTGATAACTTCGGCGTACTTGGGCTGAGTGATGCTGAAATGAAAAAGATTTCTGCAAATATGCCAGCAGCCTATGATTTACTCCCCAGCCAGCAATACTATAATACCAAAGGTAGTTATGTAAAAGTGATTGACCAGGGCAATTTGGGAGCGGGCCCCGTGACAATTAAAGACTTAAATTACAGCGAAGCAAACAGTTTTTTAATTGATGACCATCAGTTGAATTCAACGGCCATGGTGGCGGCTGAAACCCTGCACACCCAAAGTTTTGATAATTTTGATATGCGAACCGCTGGTGTGGATTTATACTCTATTAACGGCTGTAAGACGCCTACTATAAGCAATATCGTAGAAAATAGAGCTACAAATATTTTGGGTCAAAAAATAATAGATTATAAAGCATTGAAGTGGGGGCCTGGAGATAAGACTGTGACTCTAGAAAGTGCTACTAATCTGCCAATTAACCAGGAGAATAAGTTCTATTCTTTAAATGCTAGTCATGGAACGATGATGACTCAAAATGGCAGCCGCCAAAAAATTGTGAATATTTTTTCGGGCAGTAGCTTGAATGTGGCGAGTGAAGTTATTACGCAAGATATCGCTGAGTGTCAGCTGAATGGAAAGGCGATTTCTGTTTTTAGTCCGATTGA
>JAUSEE010000010.1 GCA_030650095.1 Candidatus Buchananbacteria bacterium | reverse complement strand
TGATAGCGACAACAAGCGTCAATTGTTTGTAAATTCAGTTACTTTTTGGAGTTGGTACACCGGCAGCTGGTCTAATATTAAATTTAACAATACCATCAAAACACTTCAAACAATTTCTCAAGCTGATTTTGACAAGATTGATAACGGCACCAACATGACAGCTCGCCCGGGTGTTAGGATAATTAAATTTCCCAACAGCCCAAAAATTTATAGTGTTATTTCAAACGGTAAATTAGCTGTTATTAACGATCAGACTATCGCCGCCTCAATATTTGGCTCTGATTGGGCGACCAAAGTTATTACCATTCAAAATGGTTTTGAAGGTGATTATACCAAGGATGGAAAACTTAATGTCGATGATCATGATTTATGGTCTATTATTAGTCAATTAGCCGAGGCTTTAAAAAATCATGATTTGAGCTTGTATAACTATGTTGCTGATGATCAATTTCTATCAGAAGATTTTAATCAGTTTATAGAATATGCCAACTGGTTTTATAGCGAGGTTATAAAGTTAAAAGAAAGTGATTTTTCCATTCATTTGCAAGATTGGAAAAAGCAAGCTGTTTATGCTACCGATTGGGTTAGAACAGAAACTGCTGATAATAATGGCTATGAACGAAAATTAGTGGTTTTTATTAAAGATAATGGTTTATGGAAAATTTCATCAATAACGGTAATGCAATCAGTTGGTGTTTTAAAATCATCAGGAGCTAGTGGGGAAAGCGAACTGCAGTCTATGATAATTGATTCTGATAAAGACGGAGTTACCGATTGGGAGGAAACATGCAGCGGTGCCAATGCTTATAATCCTAAGTGCGTTAAAACCGATCCAAATAAACTGGATACTGATGGCGATGGTTGGTGGGATGGGGTAAAATAAAATTTTATCAAATTTAAAGCCGCCCTTTCGCTGATGCGATTGGACGGCTTTTGGTTTTGGCGTTACTTGGAGTCTAATAGACTCCAATCACGTACGATGCGGTTTCTTGTGGAAGTTGGCCAGTGGTTGATTAACCAGCCCAGCCCCAGAAAAATGAAAGTGCCAACAGCCCAGAGGAGGGCTAATCCGAAACTGGCCTTTGGCTGGCCGTTTACAATCTCCGGGCCATTAAAACAGAGCATGGCGATAAAACTGATTACGCCGGGGACAGTGAAAACATATCCCCAATTGCGTTCTTTCTGCCAATATCTCCATGATCTTATTTGTCGTACTAGATCGTACAAGAAAAATAGATTTGATTCAACCAGCCAAATCACACAACCGAATAGTAAAATTAAAAATGGTATTGAGCCGATTGCTACACTGGTAAAAAACAAATGCCGGAATACTTCCTGATGCTCCGGCATCAGGCGAAAGAGCAATCCAAAGATGATCGCTACAGTCCCAGAGACGAAAACAACGATTTTGCCAAAATTCCACATGTCTTAATTCTCCTTATGTGCTGCTTTTTTCTTTCACTTAAACTCTAACGAACTGGTGCCATTATATCATATTTTAATAATTTTGTCAAGTACATTGAGCTTATAGTCCGATAAGAGTAAAATACTATCAATAATAGGTAAAATTACTTATTTTTAATTAAAATAGTCAAAAGTTAATTGTTAAACTGTTAATTGTTGTTATTATGGATTTATTTGAGCAAAAATTAGGCCAAAAATTGGCTTATGAGGCCCCTTTAGCCGAAAGAATGCGCCCAACTACGCTGGGCCACTTTTTTGGCCAAAATGAGGTTATCGGCCAAGGCAAGATGTTGCGCCAGCTGATTGAAAAAGACGACATCCCCTCAATGATTTTTTGGGGTCCGCCAGGCAGCGGCAAAACCACTTTGGCCAGGATCATCGCCAACATGACCGATTCGGATTTTGTTTCTTTTTCGGCTGTTAGTTCGGGAGTTAAAGATTTAAAGGAAATAATTGCTGTTGCTAAAGACAAGCGTAAGTTCAACAATAAGCAGACCATCTTGTTTATCGACGAGATCCATCGTTGGAACAAATCCCAGCAGGATGCGCTCTTGCCTTATGTGGAAAGCGGTATTGTTATTTTAATTGGAGCGACCACGGAAAATCCCAGTTTTGAAATCAACTCCGCTCTTTTGTCGCGTGCTCGGGTTTTTGTTTTAAATCAACTGGCAGAAGAAGACATCTTAAATATTCTACGACGGGCTATTAATGATAAAGAATACGGCTTGGGCGTTTATAAAATAGAAGCGGATGACGAAATCCTAAAATATCTGGCCAAACTTAGTAATGGCGATGCTCGGGTTTCTTTAAATGCTTTGGAGTTTGCGGCCAAAGCTACAAAATCAAATGAAAGTGGTATAATTAAATTAGATCCTAAAATCATCAAGGAAGCTTTGCAGAAATCGCATATCTACGACAAGTCGGGCGAACAGCATTATAATATAATTTCGGCTCTGCATAAATCTTTGCGCGGTTCTGATGCCGATGCCGCCTTATATTGGCTGGCGCGGATGCTGGAGGCGGGGGAGAATCCGCTTTATGTGGCCCGGCGCTTGGTGCGTTTTGCCAGTGAAGATGTCGGCTTGGCTAATTCGCGCGCCTTGGAACAGGCGGTGGCCGGCTATCAGGCAGCTCACTTTATCGGCATGCCGGAATGCAATGTTATTTTAGCCCAAGTGGTGGTGTATTTGGCCAAATGCCAAAAAAGCAATGATCTTTATACGGCTTATTTGAAAGTCCAAAAAGATGTCAAAGAAACCATGGATGAGCCGGTGCCTCTTCATTTGCGCAATGCGCCTACCAAACTGATGAAAGATTTGAATTACGGCCAAGACTATAAATACAGTCCTGATTTCAATTATGAGGAAGAACAGGATTATTTGCCGGAATCTTTAAGAGGCAGGAAATATTTAAAATAAATAATATGATCAGAGAAAAATCAGTTGGTATAATCTTATTTCGTTATAATAACCGCGATAAAGAGGTGCAGTATTTGGTTTTGTACCATCGTGGCACTTATTGGCAGTTCCCCAAGGGTAGGGTTGAGGCTGGTGAATCAGAAATTGAAACAGCTAAAAGGGAATTAATGGAAGAAACAGCTATTTCCAATGTTTCAATCATCAAAGGCTGGCGCCAACAAACCCAGTTTTTTTTCCAAGAGGAAAGAGTGGGTAAAAAAGAATTGATTAAAAAAGATTATATTTTATACCTGGCCAAAATGCCCAAAGGCGCCGAAGTTAAGATATCTAATATGCATAACGGCTATGCCTGGTTTAATTACAAAGTGGCCGGCAAATATTTGAAGTTTAAGAGCTTGAAAGAAATAATCAAAGAAGCTGATTCTTATGTTGAGAAGCAAATAGCTGAATATCGCAAGAATAAACACCAGTTTTCCAAAAAGAAATAATTCACAAAAAAGAAACGACCCAGTGAACATCCTTGTTCACTGGGTCTTGTTGTTGCTAGGGGTTTATAGCTCGATGGGGGCAAGTATTGGCATGTCCCCGATGTTGCCGTCGCAGAAGGTCCAAATTCCGTTGCTGGACCTCTTGATGTGCAGAGTCCTGATCCTTCCGCCTACGAAAGCTGTGACTTCTTTGGCGGTTTTTCCGCCACTGATTACCTGATGTACTTGTACCATTCCTTCGTCCTCCTGATTTGGAGTTTACAGTTTGGCTAACCCGCATTAGGTTAACTTTTATCAGTTATATCATATATAATTAATTTTGTCAAGTACTTAATAAAATAAGCAAATAAACCCGACCCCGCTCTAAAGAGCGGGGTATCCGGGCGGTTTCAAATGGAAGGTGTCGGCTCCGCCGACGTATTTTTCCTCACACTGCCCTTCATCCCCTGGCTTAAAAGCCAGGGGTATTCGGGCAGCAACATTATAAAATCAGCTTTTTGTTGAATTACGATTAAATATTGAAAATAATCGGCTTATAGACTACAATTGGCTTAATATATATGTCTGAATATCCAAAACCCCAACTTTTATTCCATAGCTGTTGCGCGCCTTGCAGCGGGTATCTGGTTAGCGAATTAGCCAATAATTTTGCGGTGACGATTTATTATGATAACTCAAATATCTATCCTGAAAGCGAATATCAAATCAGGAAAAACGAGGCTAAGAATTTTTTTACCAGTTGTGGCACGAAATTTTTTGAAGTGGAATATGATCATAGTAAATGGCTGGAAACAGTTAAGGGCTGGGAAAACGAACCGGAAAGAGGCAAACGCTGTATTTTATGCTATCACCTTAGATTGCAAAATGCGGCCAAATACGCCAAGGACAACGGCTATGATCTTTTTTCTTCCAGCTTGTCCATTAGTCCTTATAAAAACTCGCGAGTCCTAAATAATTTAGGCCGGGCCTTGGCCAAAAAAATAGGCCTGGAATTTTTAGACGAGGATTGGAAGAAAAAGGATCGTTTTAAAAAATCGGTTGAATTTTCCAAAAGTTACGGTTTTTATCGCCAGAATTATTGCGGTTGTGAGTTCTCTAAAAAAGATGACAAAAGACTTTAAATAATGTTATCATATAAATAATATGCTACCCGAAAAATGGGAACAAACCAAAGGACATATCCTAGATAGTTTTTCTGATGTTGAAGTGAGCGCGCAAGAATTGCAGGAGCCGGAAGTCGGCCAAAAGGAGATTGTTATTTTTAGCGGGCCCTTGGGACGGATGAAACTGGAGTATTACACTCGGCCGGTGGTTTTAAACAGAAAAACTCACGGTTCCAGGAGAATCGGTTCTCATACCGAGGTGGAATATGTTTATTCTACGGATGAATTTTCACACCAACTGAAGGTTTACAAGCTTGATTCGGCTACGGAAGAATGGCTGGAAATGGCAATGGAAAAAGGTTCATTTAATTTATGATTATATTATGAAAAAAATAATAATAGTTATTATTGTTACGGTAGTGATAATTTTACTTGCCGTGGTGGCTGTATTTTTGTTTACAGATTTAGATGAAAGTCCGGAATACCAAAGATGTATCAAAAAGGCAGGAAAAGCTAATCTAATAGATTGTGAGTCTTTTAGGCGCTAGTATGAAGTCTTGGGTAGTCCGAAAAAACTATGGAAAAAGGTTCATTTAATTTATAATTAATTTTTAACTTCAAAACCATGCTCTTAAAAAAAATTTTAGCAAAAGTGAGCGATAAAAAACAAATCAGTTCAGCCGAGCTTTTTAAATTCGGAGCCCTGGCCGGCATTCTGGAAGTCGTCTATATTGTTTTGGTGGCCGTGTTTATGCTTTTGGCCCAATCTTTCTTTCCGGATAATTCAAACAGCATTATCATCGGCATAACTTCATTTTTAATTGTTTTTGTTTTCAGCGCCCTGGTTTCCGGCCTTATCATGCTGGGCTTGCCTCTTTATTTTGCTATTCAAAACAAATTCAAAGAAGCCTTGATTGTTTTAGCTTCTTCGGCCTTTTCCTTGATAGCTATATTAGTTATCATGATTTTAGGCAAAATTTTTATTTATTAAAATTTTATAGAATAACCCAATGAACACGCCAACAGAAAAAAAACCATCTCAAAAAATAATCGCTGTTTTTGTGGTGGCTTTCGCTTTTTTCTCTTGGTTGATATTGTTTTTAGGCACCTATTACAGCCAGATTAATGGCCAAGTGGCCGGAGCCAGTGATGTTTCTGATCCGGTTAAGTTGGCCCAAGACTATCGCTCGGCTTTCAACGAGGTCTTTAAGAATTATTTAATTCTCAATACAGATACGGATTGGTTCAGCCAAGACATTCTAGCTAAAACAGTTTCGATTAAAAATAATCTTTTAAGCTTAAAGGTTCCGGCGGAATTCAAAGACAGGCACTTGCAGGCCGTTTTGGCACTAAGTGAGATTGAACAAGGCATTAAAGACAAGAATATTGATTTAATCCTGCCTAATATTTATGAGTTGCGCCAGATTATAGATAATTTCTAATTTTTTTCTGATGATTTTCATATTAATTAGGGTGTTCCCTTTTTTTATTCCAGTCTTGTATTGGATTATCTTAAAGACTATTTTTATTTTTGACGGCCGGTTTCTCTGGCCTTTGTTTATAGCTTTAGCCGTTGATTTTTTGTATTTTTTATTCATTTTTTTAAAGAAAAAAAACGGCGACGCCTTTGTTTTTCTGCTTCACTCATTTGTTTTGATGTTAGCCGGATTTTCCTATGTTTTGATTTTAAGCAGCAGTACCTTTATCAATTTATTCCTAGTTGCCTGGTCCTTGATTTATCTGCTTTATTTAGAATCAATCTTCCATTATTTTTATGATACTAAAAGGGTTATCCTCCTGGATTTAAAAAATATTATTGCCTATGTCAATCTGATCGCCTTTTTCTTTTTAACTTCCCTGATCATCAATCTGCGTATTTTTATAAATTTTTCCTTGGTTTATGTTTTTGTCGCCGTCGGCTTGTCGGCTTTTATCCTGGCCATGAGCCAGTTGAGAGTTAATGGCATTCCCTTGAAAAAAAGCTTGATTTATTCTATCATATCAGCTCTGCTTCTAATCCAAATTCTGATAGCCGTTTTGTTTTTGTCAGTCAGCTTTTATGTTTCCGCCATTATTTTAACTGTTTTGTATTATCTTTTAAGTTCGTTTTTGGTTTTAAGCGCCAAAGAGAATTTGACTAAAGCCGCTGTTTGGCAATATATTATATTCACCCTAATAGTCATGGCCATAGTTTCCGTTACCGCCCAGTGGCTCTAATGAATCTAAGTTATAAGAAAATGAAAAAAATTAGAATTGAATTATTATCACTTATTTTACTAACTATTGTCTTTGGCTTTTTGTCTGGCATTTTGGGTTATGTTTTTATCGCTTTGGGCGGCAATCGTCTGCCACTCTTTGGCCAGATTAACATCAGTGATTCGGGTTGGAATAATCAAATTGTCATTGATCAGCCCAGAAGCGTAACAGTGGAGCAAGATATCCAATTGAAGCAGGTGGAAAATGATGTTTTGCCGACCCTGGTTAATATCTATCACGGCAAGCAATCAGCCAATCCCATCATTCAAGCTTATTTGCCCTCGGAAATTTTAGCCGGCGGCATTGTTATAACCGCCGACGGCTGGGTTATTTCCACCAAAAAATCAATTCCATTGTTAACCGGCAATTATGCCATAATCGGTTATCAATCAAAAAATTATAAAGTTTCTAAATTCATTGAAGACAAAACTACTGGTCTTGTTTTTGGCAAATCTGATGCCAATAATCTGACGGTGGCCAAAATAGGAGATTCTGCCGGTTTGCGGGTTGGGCAAACTTTGGCCGTGGTTTCCAAGAATAAGGGTATCACTTTGGTCAATATAGAAAAAATCGGTTACCAGTTTGATGTTGCCGCTGATTTGATTATCTCTTCTGAAGAATTAAATAAAGAGATTGTTTTAAACATTGATTTAAGCCAAGAAGTGGAAGGCGCTGTTTTGGTAAATTTGAAAGGCGAGTTGGTGGGCGTAGTCAGCGGCGGCAAGATAATACCGGTTAATTATTTTAAAAATGTCATTGGCCAAGTGTTGGAAGGCAAAGGAATTTCCCGGCCGGTCTTAGGCCTTAAATATTTTGATCTCTCGCATGTGGACGGCTTAATAGCTTATGGCGACAAGGGAGCTTTGGTTTATGGCAATCCCGCCCGTCTTAGCCCGTTGTATAATCAGGTTTTAGATGGCGATATTGTTAAAAAAATAGATGATGTGGAGATTAATGGCAACCAAAGCTTGTCAGAGCTTATCAGTTCGTATAAAACAGGTGATCGGCCTGAATTTTTAATACAAAGAGGCGACCAGGAATTAAGATTTGAGGCCACTTTGAAATAAATCGGTTTAGTGGTTTTTAGCCTAGTAATTTGATTTGCTTTTTAATTTGAGTTTGGGGTTCATATGTTCTATAATAAATCATAGAACATAATCAAATAAAGCCTTTTTTAATGGAGGGCTTTTTTATATTTAAACCATATTTAATTAACGGGTATTTCCATGTCATAACCCTATGTCTTTTGTCCATTTGCACACTCATTCGCATTATTCCATGCTGGATGGTTTGGGAAAAATCGGCGATCTGGTTGATCGGGCTGTTAGTTTTGGCATGCCGGCCTTAGCTTTGACCGATCATGGCGTTATGTATGGAGCCGTTGAGTTTTATAAAGCCGCCACTAAGGCCAAAATAAAGCCTATAATCGGTTTGGAAGCTTATGTGGCTAGAAATGGCCATCAAAATAAAAGATCCCAAATTGACATCAAGCCGTATCATCTGATACTTTTGGCTAAAAATGAAGAGGGTTATAAGAATTTGGTAAAATTAACCACCACCGCTCATTTGGCCGGGTTTTATTATAAGCCCAGGATAGACTTTGAACTCTTGCAAAAATATGCCGGCGGACTGGTTTGTTTAACCGCTTGTTTGGCCGGAGAACTTGCCAATCATATTATCAATGACAAAATTGATTCGGCCAAAGACATGATTGATCGCTACCAAAAATTATTCGGAGCCGATAGTTTTTATTTGGAAGTCCAGCACAATCCCAGCATCAGGCATCAGCTACTGGTTAATGAAAAGATTTATGAGCTGAGCCGGGAAATGGGAGCTCCGGTAGTGGCTACCAACGATGTCCATTATATTGAAAAAGATGATGACAAGGTACAGGATATATTGCTTTGCATCCAGATGAAAAAAGTTTTGTCTGATAAGGACAGAATGTCCATGATAGGCGAGGACTTTTCTTTTTTGTCTCCGCAGGACATGAAGAATAATTTTCCTGATCATCCGGAAGTTATTGAAAATACTTTGAAAATTGCTGCTCTGTGCAATTTTGAAATGAAACTGGGCGGAGTGGTTTTGCCTCACTTTCCTTTGCCGGAGAAAAAAGATACCGATGAATACTTGCGCGACTGGTGCCAAAGAGGCTTGCAAAAAAGATACAACAACATAGTCGGAAATGAGATTATTGAAAGAATGGATTATGAATTGGGTGTTATTGAAAAAACTGGTTATGCCGGCTATTTTTTGATCGTGGCTGATTTTATCAACTGGGCCAAAGACAGTGGTATTGTAGTTGGTCCAGGCCGGGGCAGCGCCGCCGGCAGCTTGGTTTCTTATTTGATCGGCATTACCAACATCGATCCGATAAAATACGATTTGGTTTTTGAAAGGTTTTTAAATCCGGAGCGTATTTCTATGCCTGATATCGATACTGATTTTGCCGATGCCAGGCGTGATGATGTTTTAAATTATGTGTCTGAAAAATATGGCCGTGATCAAGTGGCCCAAATTATCACTTTCGGAACCATGGCAGCCAGAGCGGCGGTTAGAGATGTGGGGCGAGCCATGGGACTACCCTATAACTACTGCGACCGTGTAGCCAAGCTTATTCCGATGTTTACCAAACTCAAAGAAGCCATTGATACTATTGATGAACTAAAAGAAATTTTAAATGAGGCAGACGGCCGAAAACTGTTAACGGCCGCTTTAAGGCTGGAGGGGGTAGTAAGACATGCTTCCACTCATGCTTGCGGCGTGGTTATTACGCCCGAGTCGTTGGATAATTACAGTCCCAGGCAGTTCGGCAGTAGCGGTGATAATTCCATAGTCGTTCAATATGAAGGCCATTCAGTGGAAGACTTAGGCCTGCTTAAGATGGACTTTTTAGGACTTTCTAATCTAACGATTATTGAGCAGGCTTTGGAAATAATAAATAAGATTCATGGACTCAAGATAGATATTGAAAGCATCCCCCTTGATGATCAGAAAGTTTTTAAGCTCTTCCAACAGGGCCGAACCACCGGCGTGTTTCAATTGGAATCTTCCGGCATGAAAAGGTATCTAAAACAACTTTTGCCGACTGATTTGGAAGATATCATTGCCATGGTGGCACTTTATCGTCCCGGACCAATGGAATATATTCCCGATTATATCAACGGCAAACATGGCCGTAAAAAACCGCACTACCTTCATCCTAAGCTTAAGCCGATTTTAGAAAAAACTTATGGCGTGGCTGTTTATCAGGAGCAACTTTTGCAAATAGCCAGGGATCTGGCCGGTTTCAGCTATGGCGAAGCCGATATTTTGCGTAAAGCCGTGGGCAAGAAAATAAAAACCCTTTTGGATGAGCAAGAAAGCAAGATTATCAAGGGTATGACCAGTAATGGCATTGACGAAAAAGTGGCTAAAAGCATTTGGGAGTTTATTTTGCCTTTTGCCGCTTATGGTTTTAATCGCTCGCATGCCGCTTGCTATGCCATGATTGCCTACCAGACAGCTTATTTAAAAGCGAATTATCCGGCCGAATATATGGCTGCTCTTTTAACATCGGATCAAGGCAACTCTGATCGTATTGCTATTGAAGTGGAAGAATGTCGCCAGTTGGGTATAGAAGTTTTGCCTCCGGATGTCAATGAAAGTTTTTCCACTTTTACGGTTATTGCCGAAAGTTTGAAAGAAAATCGTCCACGCATCCGTTTCGGGCTTTTTGCCGTTAAAGGCCTGGGTGAAAACATTGTCAGAGCCATAATTAAAGAAAGAAAAGAGAACGGCAATTTTAAAAACCTTCATGATTTTCTGACTCGGATTAATAACAAGGATTTAAACAAGCGTTCCGTAGAAGCCATGGCTAAAGCCGGAGTTTTAGATAGTTTGGAAGAGCGCAATAAGCTTCTTTATAATATTGATAGGATTTTACTTTTTATCAAAGAATCCAACCAAATAGTGGCTAGCGGCCAAGACAGCTTGTTTGATATTACGCCTCAAGTCAGCTTATCGGGCTTAACTTTGGATAACACCTCGCCTTTAGACAAGAAACAAAAATTAACTTGGGAAAAAGAATACTTGGGCATTTATGTGTCCGATCATCCCATGCAGGAATTGTCTTTAAAATTAAACGGCTTTGTTACCAAATGCGCTGAACTTAAAACATCTGACGCTAAAAAATATGTCAAAATAGCCGGAGTCATATCATCGCTTAAAAAAATAGCCACCAAAAAAGGCGATTTAATGCTTTTTGCTTCCATTGAAGACAACACCGGCAGCACCGAGGTTTTGGTTTTCCCTAAAATTTTGGAAGAGAATCCGCACATTTGGCAAGTAGACTCCATTGTGGCTGTCTTGGGTAAAATTTCTGATAAAGATGATGAGGTTAAAATACTCTGTGAAAAAGTGGCGGTTTTAAACGCTGACAATATAAATGAAGTCTTTTCCCAGATTTTGGTAGCGCCGGAAAACGGACACGGCAGCAGTGGTTTTTGGAAAAGGCATAAAAATGGCGATAAGGCTAGTGGTGTTGGTAATATTAGCAACCCAACCGGTAACATTAATCTTAATTTGCTCATTAGTCTAAACGAGCCACTGGATTATAATATTTCAAAGTCGTTAAGGGAATTATTTTCTCTTCATCCCGGCAACCACTGCATTGATTTATTAATCGCTAAAGAATCAGGTTCAAGGCAAAAAGTCAGAACCAGTTTTAAAGTTAACAATAATAACGAACTGATAAGTGGCATAGAAAATCTTGTCGGGCAAAATAGCGTTGTCAAAGATTAATTTAATATGTTATAATATAACCAATAAGCTGTTATAATCGTATTGCTATGCCCAAATTAAACCTATATCGTAATATTTCCATCACTTTTGCCGTATTTGTGGTGGTTCTTTTAGTTATTGTTTTTTTCTTTCTTTCCAGCAAAGCCACTGTAATCGTTACTCCCAATCCGCAAAAAATAAGCTTGAGTTTTAATTTGGAGGCTAAAGAAAAGCCCACAGCCGAAGAACTTTTAGAAAAAGACATAGTAGCCGGTAAAATTGCCAGTTATGTTAAAAAGGGCAGTCTGACAGCCGATATTTTAAGCACTAAAACAGTTGATTCTAAAATAGTCGGTCAAGTGAAAATTGTTAACGCCAGCGCCAAAGACCAGGCCTTGGTTAAAACCACCCAGCTTCAGGCTGAAAATGGGGTTATAGTAAGGACGACCGATAACATCATAGCCCCAGCTGGCGGCAGCGTTAATGTTTTTGTGGTGGCTAAGGATCCGGCTGATTTTAAAAACATTGAACCTGGTGATTTGGTGATAATAAAATTAAACCCGGCTTTGCAGGCTAAAATTTATGCTGTGGCCGAAAAAGCTTTAGATAATAATCCCAAAGAAATCAAAGTCTTAACCGACAGCGATATTAAGAGAGCTAAAGAGCAGTTAAGCCAGAAGCTGGCCGACGAAATAAAAACAGAAAATAATATTTTGGCGAACAATATTTTAAGCACCGAGGTAAAAAGTTTTACAACCGACAAAAAAATCGGCGATGAAGCTGACAGTTTCAATCTGGAAATGGAAGTGGAAATTAAAGCTTTGGATGTCAATGAGGAGCAATTAGCCAGCCTGATCGCCAAAAAAGTTGCCAATCTTAATCTTTCCGGCTTGGCTGTCGGCCAGGTTAATGTCAGTGATATAAATTACACCATCCTAGAAGATGATTTAGACGGCAGCGTCTTGGTAAAGATAAATTATTCTATTTTAGCCAGTATTGACGAAAATAATTCCTTGCTTAATAAGGCGAGTTTAGCCGGCCGGAAGATAAAAGAGGTTGAAGAATTATTATCCAGCCAAGAAATCATCAAAGATGTCGAAATACTTATTTCTCCTTATTGGAACAAAAGCTTTCCCAAGCAGGCATCAAAAATAAATATAATTGTAAAATAATACTATGGCCGATGATAATAATAACATGAAGTCAAGATCCGCCAGAATTGCCAGCCAGGCCGGCCTGATTATTTTGGCCGGTGTTATGATAGGATTTTTTGTAACTCTTTTATACATTCAATAATATTAAATATATGAAAAAGCAAATTTATTTGTGGCCGGTTTTAATCTTGTGTTTTAGCTTGGCTTTGGTTTTTTCTACTGCAGCCGCTTTCGCGCAATCGAATTCAAATACCAATGATTCTGCTAATGTTAATTCTGCAACTTCGGCTAATGATATTAACGCCAACGATTTGGGCATTAGTGAGCCGAAAATTTTACCGGATAGCCCGTGGTATGGCTTAAAAAAGTTTTGGGAAGGCCTTAGAGACAGTTTTGTGTTTAATCCGATTGTTAAAGCCGAAAATAATTTAACCAGAGCCAGCGAGAGACTGATTGAAATGCAAAAATTAATTGATCAAGGCAAAATTAAGGATGCTGATAAGGTTATTAGACATTATGAAAAAAAGATTGAACAAATTAAAGACAGGATTGCCAAATTGAAAGATGTCCAATCCGACAAAGCAGAAAAATTTTTAGATAAATTTGCCGAATATCAAATCAAGCACCGTTTGATTTTGGAAAAAATTGAGAAATTATCAGATGATCCGGAAGCGATTGCCGGTGTTAAAGAAAAAGCCCTGGACGCCCTAAGCGAGGCTTTGTCTAAAACCGACAACGAAAAAACGCAAAAGAGGCTGGAAGATGCCATATCTAAAATAGAAGATGGCGATTCAAAGCAATTAAAAAATTTAGAAATCTTAAAAGCTTTAGAGGAAAGAGTTCCGGAAAGCGCCCGTCCGGCTATTTTGAGGGCTCAAGCTAATGCCTTAAAAAGATTGAGAGAAGATGTCAGTAAATCACCGATTAGCTTAAGCTCTGATGAAATTGAGAAATTACTCGAGGAAGACAGTGGCAATGAATCCAGATATTTAGAAATTTTAGACGAGCTTATAGCCAATGATAATTTGTCTCCGGAGTTGATCAGAAGACTTCAGGCGATTAGATTAAAACTTCAAGAACGGCTAAGCAATGAAGATGAAAATAATGATGAAGGAGATGATGATAACAATGTAATTTGCGCTCAAGACATGTTCACCTGTTCCAATGGTTTAAGTGTGAGCCGAAGCGGCAGGGATTGTAAATTTGTTTGCCCCGAAGTAGATGATAATGAAAATGAGAATGAGAACAGAAATAGTAATAGTAATACAGAAAGGGATGATGGCAGATAATTTGTGTTTTTAATTAAAACCGCTCTTGAAAAAGAGCGGTTTTTTTGTTAGAATCTCTTCATGATTAAAAAATATTTTATTCTGGCCTTGGGCTGCCAGATGAATAAATCGGACGGCGAAAAAATAGAAACAATTCTTGCCGGCTTGGGTTATACTAAAGCAGATAGCGAATCAACTGCTGATTTGATTGTAGCCGTGGCTTGTTCGGTTAAGCAATCAGCTATTGATCGGATTTACGGCAAAGCCCATAATTGGCAAGAAAAAAGACAACAGGGCAAACTCTTTACTATTTTAACCGGTTGCGTCTTAAAGCCAGACCAGAAAAAAATGGCCAAAATTTTTGATTTGGTGTTGGCTGTTAAAGACATTGATCAGATACCACAAAAATTATCTTTTTTGAAAAAATCAAAAATAATAAACATCCAGGATTATTTCAATATCAAGCCCCGGCATAATTCCAAATTCCAAGCTTATGTGCCGATTATGACTGGTTGTAATAATTTTTGCACTTTTTGCGTTGTGCCTTATACTCGAGGTCGGGAAGTGTGCAAGCCAGCCGAAGATATTATAAAAGAGTGTAAAGATTTGATTAAATCAGGCTACAAGGAAATAATTTTCTTGGGCCAAAATGTTAATTCTTATAAAAGCGGCAGTTATGATTTTGCCAAATTACTATCGGCCGTTGATAAGATAAAGGGGGATTATTGGCTGAGGTTTCTAAGCAGTAATCCGCAGGATTTTTCCCTTGATTTAATCAAGTTTATGTCCTCTGGAGTTCATATTACGCCTTATCTTCATTTTGCCATCCAATCGGGCGATGATGCTATTTTAAAAAAGATGAATCGCCGGCATAGCGTTGCCCATTATCTTAAAATAATAAAAATGGCCAAAGAAGCCATGCCCCATCTGATGGTTTCCACCGATATTATCGTGGGTTTTCCCACAGAAACCAGAAAGCAGTTTAATAATTCTATTAAAGTGGCCAGGCAAGTGGGCTATGACATGATTTATATCAGCCAGTATTCCAATAGGGTTGGGACGGCTGCCGCTAAAATTTTAAAAGATAATGTTTCTAAAGCCGAAAAGGTTAGGCGGGAAAAAGAACTAAACGAAGTTTTAATTAAAACCGCTCTAGAGAATAATCGCCGGTATATTAATAGATCAGTAAAAGTTTTGGTGGAAGGCCAAAAGAAGGGCAAGTATTTCGGCAAAACAGACACTTTTAAAACCGTAATTTTTACCGGCAGTGGTAATATTATCGGGCAATTTGTAAAAGTGAAGATTGATAAAGTTGGCAGTTGGTGCTTGTATGGCGGGATGGAAAATACCAAGAAACAAAAATTAATCGTTATCTTAGGCCCGACCGCCACCGGCAAAACAAAGCTGGCCGTTAAGCTGGCTTATAAATACCAGGGCGAAATTGTTTCGGCCGATAGTCGTCAGGTGTACAAAGGCATGGATATCGGCACGGGCAAGGACTTAAGAGATTATACTGTCAAAACGAAAGCACAAAAGATTAAATACCATTTGATTGATGTGATTAGTCCCAGGAGTGATTTTAATGTGTCCAAATATCAAAAATTAGCCTATGGAGCCATTGAAGATATCTTAAAAAGAAATAAAGTGCCATTTTTGGTGGGTGGCACCGGGCTGTATATCGATGCAGTGGCCAAGGGCTATGAATTTTCACCAAAACATCAAAACACCAAAACACAAAAGGAAATTAGAAAAAAATTAAATAAATTAAGTTTGAAAGAGTTGCTAACTAAGTTAAAGAAAGTTGATCTAGAAACTTATAAAACTATAGATAAAAAAAACAGAAGAAGAGTGCAAAGGGCTTTGGAAATTTTTTATGAAACCGGCCGGCTTAAATCAGTCCAAATAGGACAACAAAATCCGCCTTATGATGTTTTGCTTATCGGCCTAAGATTTCCTTTGGCCAAAATTTATCAGAAAATAGATCAGCGCTTAAAAAGCCGTCTGGCAGAGGGGATGATCAGTGAAGTTAAAAGATTAAGGCAAGGCGGAGTGAGCTGGAAAAAATTGGATGATTTTGGTTTGGAATACCGCTATGTCTCCAGATATTTAAGAGGCCAAATAAATCATAACGAGATGGTGGAGCAGTTAAAAAAGGCCATACATCATTTGGCCAAAAGGCAATTGACCTGGTTTAAAAGAAATAAAGACATTATCTGGATTAATGGTTTTAAAGAGGCCAGCGGAGAAATAAAAAAATTCTTAAATAAATAGAAGCTGATAATTGTCAGCTTCTATTTTTAGAATCCTAATTTCATTTTACCGCCGCTTTTGGGTTTGGGCGTAACTGGTTTTCCTAGAGTTTTAGAGCGCGGAGTTTTGTCTTTATAAATATCTTCTTGCAAAGATTCCATCATCAATTCCCGTCGCCGACCGGCCACATTTTTCTTTTTAATAGCTTCGCTCCTGGTATAGTTATTAACCAATTTATTGGGATCGTTTTCGGCAAAGCCTTTTAAGCCTGTTTTGGCTAAGTTGCCGGCTAATTTTTTGGCTTGGAGAATATCCAAGTCTTTCTCGTTTAGGATTTTAGAAGCCGAAGAATAGTTATAGCCGGTTTCTTGCAGAGCTTTCATGAGGTTTACTTTGTCGCTCTGGCTTAAATCTTTGACATCTAATAAATGCTTGTATAGATTTTCAAGCTTTATGGTTTTGGGCGTATGCTTTTGAATTTGGGATTGGCGAAACAGCGGCATGGTTTAAGCTAATTTTTTCTTTAGAAGATCTTGTATGGTTTGGGGGTTGGCTTTGCCCTTGGTTTCTTTCATCACTTGGCCCATCAAAAATTTCAAAGCCACTTCCTTGCCGGCCTTATAATCGGCTACTACTTTTTGGTTATTGTTTACCACTATTTCAATGGTTTTTTGCAGATCAGCTTTGTCGTCTACTTGGCCCAGATCATTTTTTTCCATGATGCCTGTCGGACTGTCTCCGGTTTTAAACATTTCTTCCAGTACTTTCTGAGCGGCCAGATTATTTATTCTGTTGTGATAGATCAAGGTAATAAGTTCGGCAAAATTTTCCGGGGTTATTTTTGAATTTTTTATCGGTACCTTCTCGTCGTTTAAATGCTTGAACAAGCGGCTGATCAGCCAGTTGCTGATTATCTTAGATAATTTTTTGCCTTCCTTGGCCCAAATCTCCTCTTCTGTTCCTTCTGTTTCCGGCAGTGATATGAGCCAGCCGATTAATTCCGACACCACTTGCTCGGCGTAATCGGCCAAATCTTTGTCACTGATTAAAATCTTGGCATCTTCCGGTTTAAAATTAAATTGAGCTATGAATCTTTTTAGTTTTTTGTGAGGCAGTTCGGGCAAAGAAGCTTTTAGCTTGACGATTAGATCATCGGAAATCTCTAGCGGCGGCAAATCAGGTTCGGGGAAATACCTATAATCAGCGGCCGTTTCTTTGATTCTTTGGGAGAATGTTTTTTGTTTGTCCTCATCCCAACCCCTGGTTTCCTGAACCAACGGCTCGTTGTTTTCTAAAATTTTTGTTTGCCTTTTTATTTCATATTCCACAGCCCTTTCCATAGCTCGGAAAGAATTAATATTCTTTAACTCCACTTTGGCGCTCAGCTTATAATCCAAAAGAGGCTTCACCTCGCTGCCCTCGATGGCAAATTTTCCGGCTTCCTGCATGGAAATATTAGCCTCGCATCTCATTTGGCCTTTTTCCATATCAGCTTCGGAAATTTCCAAATATCTTAGTATTTGCTGATACACTTGGCAAAAATCCTTGGCTTCCTTAGCCGATTTAATCACCGGATCTGTTACCAGTTCTATCAGCGGAGTGCCGGCCCGGCTTAAATCTATCAAACTGCTGTTTTGGCCATGGGCTAGTTTGCCCGTGTCTTCTTCCAAATGTATTCTGGTTATGCCAATATCCTTGCCATCAATGTTAATATTGCCGCCAGAGGTGAGTGGCTGATCGTACTGCGATATTTGATAGCCCTTGGGCAAATCGGGATAAAAGTAATTTTTTCTGTCGAATTTTGTTTTTTTGGCTATTTGGCAATCCAAAGCCAGGCCGACTAAAATAGTCCACTCTACGGCTTGTTCGTTTATAGTTGGCAGGGTGCCGGGGTGGGCCATGCAAACCGGGCAAACATTTTTATTGGGCTCTTTTTGCAGTTCATAGCCATTGGGGCAAGTGCAGAACATTTTGCTTTTAGTTTTCAGTTCAGCGTGGATTTCCATGCCGATTACCGGAATGTATTTGGCCATATTTAATGATAGTTAATTCATCCTAATTTTACCCGAAAATATAAAGAAAATCAAATGGTTTTTTGATGTCATTTTTTGGCACTGTTTATTGATATTTAGGTAATTTCTTTTTTAATAAGCTATTCTTTAAATTATTAAAAGATTACTTCTGTTACTTTTGGTCCGCCAAAAGTAACCAAAAGCTCGCGAACGTAAAAAATCATGGCTAATTTTACATAAGCTCGCTAAAGCTAATAATCAAAATAGCAACAGAATATTAGCTTCTTAACGCTCGCTTTTATGTAAAATTA
>JAUSEE010000006.1 GCA_030650095.1 Candidatus Buchananbacteria bacterium | reverse complement strand
GGCGCTTCGCTTTCGGTAGCTCTAGCCGAACACCATAAGGTTTTTGACCGCTTTTACATCAGTTTGGTAAGGGCCGGCGAGGTGGCGGGTAAACTCCAGACCACGCTGACATATCTTGCTAACTATTTGGAAAGAAGTGCTTCCCTGAATTCAAAAATTAAAGGAGCGTTGGCATATCCGGCATTTGTTCTCTCGGCGATGATCGTAGTTATGATACTTTTGATGACGATGGTTATGCCGCAACTACTTTCCGTTATTAAAGATTCCGGAATTACGGATATTCCGTTTACCACCAGGGTTTTAGTAGCTACCACGGGTTTTATTAACAAATACCTTATTTTGTTGTTTATTTTATTAATCGGTGGAGTGTTTATGTTTATTTACTATATTAAAACACCGCGCGGCCGTGAACGGTTTGATAGTTTCAAGATAAGAATTCCGCGATTCGGCGAGATAACCAGAAACTTTTACTTGGCGCGTATTGCCGAGACGCTTGCCACTCTGATTAAATCCGATGTGCCGATTTTGGACGGGCTGGGGATCACCGCCGATGTTGTTGGTAATGCTGTTTATAGGGATATACTGCTTCAAGCCAAAGAAAACGTCCGAGGAGGCGGCACAATTTCCGAGGTTTTTGAAAAATATAAGGAAATTCCGCCGTTGGTAAGTTCCATGCTGATTATTGGCGAGAAAACCGGCCGGACCGATTTTATGCTTGAAAATATTTTTAATTTTTATAAGGCCGAATCGGAAAATAGCATTCAAAATCTCTCGCAATTGATAGAACCCGTGTTGATATTGATTTTGGGTGCTGGCGTTGGTCTCTTGGTTTCAGCAGTTTTATTGCCGATTTATAGTCTAGTCGGAGCTGGTTAATCAGCTGTTCATAACTTAATTTGCCCTTTATTTTCAAGCGATTTATAATTTAATAAGTAATTAATAAGCTTTTAGCATCAGTTTCAGCGTGTGGCTTTAAAGCTACAAGCTACAAGCTACAAGCTACAAGCTATTAAAAAGTGTCGAATCTATTAAGCGTTTTGGGTTTTGAATGGCCTACTGGTGGAGGCGGAAAAACTAGTAATAAGTCACGTGGTTTCACTTTGGTCGAATTGCTCGTCGTTATTGCCATTATTTCTATTTTGGCAACCCTACTCTTATTACAATTAGGCGTTGCCCGC
>JAUSEE010000003.1 GCA_030650095.1 Candidatus Buchananbacteria bacterium | reverse complement strand
TTTGGCTGTCATCCCCTACCACCAGTATATTCTGCTCCTCTCCGGCCAAATGATTGATTATCTCGCCTTGGATATGATTGGTGTCCTGGTACTCATCAACCAAAATATATTTGAATTGCCTGGCTAATTTTTCCTTGGTTTTTTCGCTTTCTAAAAGAAGCCTGTTCCACTCAGACAGCAAATCGTCAAAATCCAAGGAATTGGACTGTTTCTTCTTGTCCTTATACATTTGGCTTATTCTTTCTATGATCGGCAGATAATTTTCATCAATCTGCGGAAAACGCTGCCTGATAATCTGGCTGATGGGATCTTTTAAATTAAGAGATAAGCTGATTATTTTATTGATCAAATCGGCTTTAGGAAAATATTTGTCACTAGGGATAGAAACATTGTTACGGCATGATTTGACCAGGCTTTTGGAGTCTTCGCTGTCTAAAATGTTAAAATTGGAATCAATGCCGATTTCCTTACCGTAAATTCTTAAGATTCTATTGCCAACATGATGAAAAGTTCCGCCCCAAAGCCCCTTGGGTTTGTATTTCAAAAGCAATTCTATGCGGCTGATCATTTCCTTGGCGGCCTTATTGGTAAAAGTGACCAAAAGAATCCTGTTGGGTTCTACTCCCTTTTCCAGCAAATAAGCCACGCGATAAACCAAGGTTCTGGTTTTGCCGCTGCCGGCGCCGGCTAAAACCAAACAAGGGCCCTCACCGCCGGTAACCACCTTGTACTGCTCATCATTAAGCTCGGCCTTATAATCTATCTTAAAGTTATGGCTGGACTGCTGATTTTTTAGGATGTATTCTTTCATATTCTAATTATATTAACACAAAAACAAATCGTCCGCCTCATGAGATAATTATAAAGCTATATTTTCTCTAAATTTATCTTTTTCAGCTACAACTTCGTCGGATTGGCGTAAAATTATTTTCACCATAACTATGTTATGACTCAAATAATTTTACTGATCCTCCTTGTTTCGCTCGAAAAATATTAAATTAATAAGTAAAATAGTTTTATAACTATCTCAATCCGTAAGCGGACGATCCTCCGACTCTTCCTTGTCATCATCTTCTTCAAGTTGTTTCTTATCAAAAATTTTACTGCCCAACAGCAATTCTTTTAAATCTTCCATAAAGTTTATTAATTATTTCAACTTAAAATCCCCAAACTCTGGGGATTTTAAAGGATAAAGCTTCCGTGTTTTACATTGACGACATTTTACCGGAGCAAACCTTGCAATCTTTCTTGTGGGTGGCAAGCAAAATAATAGCTGCCAAGCCAACTAGGACATAAATGATTCTAGAAATCATTTCTCCTTGACCACCAAAAAGCTCACCAATGTCCCAGCCGATTAATCCTACCAGCAGCCAATTCAAGCCGCTGATAATGACCAGCAGGAAGGAAACCATGTGTATTGCTTTCATGTAAGATAGGGGTTATTTATTAGATAGTGATATTATAACATAAAGAATAATAAATAAAAGATAGCAGTGCAATTTATAATGTTGCTGCCCGAATACGCCTGGCTTTTAAGCCAGGGGATGAAGGGCAGTGTGAGGAAAAATACGTCGGCGGAGCCGACACCTTCCATTTGAAACCGCCCAGACACCCCGCTCTTTAGAGCGGGGTCGGGTTCGTTATTTATTTAATTCCACATTTATCTTTTAAAGCCGTAATATCATCAGTGGTTAATTTTTCATTTATACCCTCATTAAGATAATACATAATAGCTTTGGCATTATCAATATGCTCCAAGCCTAAAGCATGACCAAATTCATGAGCTAATACCCTGCTTAGTTTATTCTCATCGCTAAACTGAAAAACATCAATGCTTCTGCCACTGGCGTTACTGACATATTGGCCCTCATCAAATTCCTTCCCAGTTGATGCGCCAACAGTATTATAGGTATCAACTTGGAGATTAAGTTCGACAATTAATTTATTAAGAATTATTTTAGTAGAATTTATAGTATCAACTAGGCTGTTTAATGAATCTTTCTCTTGATTAATAGTAGCAACTTGGTTGTTTAAATTAATTCTTCTTTGTTCTAGAGCGTCATATTCGTCTTTTGGTGCCCCGCCCTTCTTATTCCAATAATTAATATCTCTCTCTAAAGCGTTTTTAGCGATATTATAATTGGCCACCAAAATATCCAGGCTATTTTTTTGTTCGTTATACGAGGCAAAAAGCGAATCGTATTTAGATTTTAACATATTATAACCAGCTTGATCATCTGAAATAACCAGGCCTATTTTTTTTAAGTCGTCAGTCGCTTTTTGACGATAATCATAAATCAAATTTATTTTTAAATCACCGGTAACAGAATATTTGAATAATTCTTTGTTAATTGGTGATTCCCAAATTTCTTCAACTTGTTTAATATCGGCTAATAACTTTTCTGGGGTAATGTTAAAACGAGAATCAATATCACCTAAAGAATAGGCTATCGGTTCTTCGCAGGGCCTATAGCGATTTGATAAATCTTGTATGAAACGCCCAATGTAATCATGATAATAATAGCCCACGCCAAAAAGTAACAAAATAATTATCAGACTAATAAAAGATTCGACTATAAAAGATTTTAATGTTTTCATGGCTTTAGCGTCTATATTTATATTATGCAATATTTTTTTAACAGAGTAAACAAAAAAAGGACAGTGTAAATCTACACTGTCCTGATTATTATTTAAGGTACCATTATTTTCCGGTGGCAGCTTGGAACTCTGCCATCAGACTGCTGTCCACGCTGGCCGAATCCATTCGGGCCAAAGCCGCATCCACATTGAAGGTGTTGGTGGCATCCAGATCATCTTCAAGATCATCGTCGGAGCGAAGCTCGGCTTGAACCTGGGACAATTCGCCCTGAAGCTCACTCATAAATGAAGTGTCAACCTCATCCTGATTCTGGGCCTTGTCACGCAAGGACAGAGCCTGCTTGTGAGCCTCAATGGCTTTGAGCATGGCGTTGCCATTGCCCTTTACCGTTTCGAGCGCCGATAAAGCTTGCTGATAATTGGCCTTGGCCAGTTCATAGCTCTCTTTGAGAGTTTCAAGAGTAGTTTCTTCGGCCTTGATTTGAGCGTCAATTCCGTTAATTTCCTGGCTAAGCTGGCCCATTTGGGAAGCGTTGTTTGGCTGGCCAATCAACGACCCGCCCAACTTAACCAGTTTGGCGCGCCGAGCCTGCAAGGCTTCAAGAGCTTCCAGCTCTTTGGTTTCCGGATCGGCTATGGCTCTCATTTGAGCGCCAATTTCGCGAGCCAGTTGACGCTTTTCCTGCACCTGAACTGTCAAAACATGTATAATTTGCTCCAACTTTTCTTCAGGCTTCAATCCAGAAGCCAAAAGTTTTTGCAAACGCCCGCCCATAGCTTTGAAAAACATGGTGAAATTAACTTTCTTATCGAGAGCAGTTGCCATCTTTTGATCTCCTTGGTTTTTTGTTTTTCTTTTTTTTAAAAAATTAAAGCAAATCGGTAACATCAACTGACGGTTCAAATTCTTCCAGTGAAAATAGTCCGCCAGAGCCTTTCGCCTCGCCTTTTCTGGCATCCAAATAAATCAGCCAACGCTGGCCATTTTGTTCTTTGGAAGTTACAAAATAAAGCCGATCACCGGAATTGATGTTATCATTTTCTCTGTCAACTTCAGCGTCGAAAGTGCCGATATCAACCACTTCCCAAATAATATTGGGAGTGAGGTTGTTGGGCAAAGAATAAGGCACTGGATCAGTTTGATCATTTTGCTTGAATATTCTGGCTGGTCCTGGCGCTTCACTGGTGCCTTTGTAAAATCGGCCTAACCCTGTTGAAGAAATTTCTTTGCCCTTAAGCCAAGTTGGCCGGCCGGCTTCCCGACTGGGAATCTTGAAAATCCAGATACCGCCGGACAAAACCAAAGCTTTGGAAGACGAACCTGTCCGACTCCAAGGAGCATTTGAACTACTCTGATACATTTCATTTAGGATAATAGATGATTGAACGGCTCTTTCCGGTTCGCCTATTAAAGTTATAGTTTGTCCGGACGAAGCTTCTTTCAACTGTCTTCTCCTATCAGATGATGGGATAACCTCGTCATAAACTTTAGCTCTTGATGGACTAAGGCTTTGATTGATTCTATTCATCATGTTTTTGTGAGTTAAATAGAGCCAAATGCTACCACCCATTCCTACTACCCCCAACAAAACAAATATTACACCAAACACTATATCCATGCTTTTCTCCTTTTCGAGTTGAGGATTTATTATTTACCAGCCGCCGCCATCGCCTCCACTTGAACCTCCGCCAAATCCGCCGCCATCGCCTCCGCCAGAGCTTCCACCCCAGCCGCCACTGTCAAAACCGCCACCACCACCAAAATCACTTCCTCCGCCTCCAAAGCCGCCTCCAAAATCAGAACTACCGGAACTGCTAGAACCGCCAGAATCAAAAATATTACCTCCGAAACCACTAGTAAAGTCATCATCACGTTGTCTTCTTTGGTGATCATCATAAGCTTCACGAGCCCGATCGCCTGTGCCATCGGCTAGCCTAATGGCCTCCTGCGCTTGATGCACAGCCGACTGGTATTCATGATTATTGGCCAAAGAACGAGCCGAAGACAAGCTTGACTTAGCCAAGTCAAAATCTGATTGAGCCGAGGAAGAATAACTGCCATAACTGTTAATCTCGCTCGTTTCATCATCGATGGCATTTTTAGCCTTCTTTTCAACATTGGGCCACTCCAAGCGGTAACTTTCTAAATTTTTAGCTAATGAAATAAAAATATCAACCAACATAGATCCTCGATTTGAAGCGTCTAAACCAGCAGCTATTTCCAACAAAGCTTTTTTATAATCCTGCTCATTGGAAAATAAATTTTCGGCTTGAGTCAAATTATTTTTAGCCTCTTGGCATTTTTGGGTAGCCAGATTTATATTCTCGGCCACATGCAACCAGGTGCTTTGGTTGTGCTTGTTAAGTTTGTCTTTATACGTCTGTGAATTATCAATATCTTTTTCCAAAACGGTAATGGCCAGACGTAATTCTTTAAGGCCGGAAACAGTTTGATCATACAAAGAAATCTGATAGTCAGCTTCTCTGGTCGATTTGCCAGCCAACTCCAACGCCTTAAGAGCGCTGGCATAAGCTAGCGGCAAATCGTATTGATTTTCAACTGTTAAAGTTTCCTTGGCCAATATAGCCTCGGCCAATGTATTTTTAGCTTGGTTAATATCTTCAAAAGATTGCTTCAAGGCTTTGTCAGAAAGAAGCGGTCCCCTGGACACCAAGCTGTTAAGATAATTTGAAGCGGTGCCAATTTTTTGCTCGCCAGCAACGATGCTGGAATCGGTCTTATAGGTTGACTCCTGATAAAAATCAAGATTAGCCACAACTTCTTCGTTAGCCGATTTCACTAAAGCCAATTTTTCTTCGGCCTCATTTAGCAATATAGTAGCCAAATTGGGATCGCCTAAATTATCAGAATGGCTTTCTACCGGTAAAAGATCACTGGCCTCTTGGCAATTTTTACGGATTTCAATTAACTTATCTTTAGATCCAATGAGAATCTCGCCATTTAAAATGGTGTACTTTGAAAGATAATTAGAGCTTTCAAGCCTCAAGCGTTCATCAGCTAAAGAAAGCTGGGAATCCGCCTCCGGTATTAAGGAGATTATTTGGCTTAATTTCTGACGCGCTTGATTAGTTGATTCTTCATAAGTTTTCAACTGATCGCTCGCTTGAAACAACCCGCTATAAACCATATTAATTAATTCTTGGGCTTTGCTAATATGAGCTCTCTTTTCTTTGGAGCTGCTAGTTTTTTCAGCCTCACTTAGTTCGTTATCAGCTTGAACAATATTATCACTGCAAGCAGAAAACAAAATAGAAATAGGCGAAGTGTACTCTGGTTTGTACCAACTAAGTGGAACTTGAAAATCAGAAATTGACTTTTCCAATTCCGCCTTTACACTGATGGTGAGTTGTTTAGCAGAAACTAATGATTTCTCTGCCCGGCGAGCCGGTGAAGAGAAAATAAGCCAACTGCCAAAAATTATAATCACAGCAAATAAAACCAAAAAAGTAGTGAATTTTGCTTTGTTCTTGTCCACTTTCTTCTCCTTCGGGTTGGTGTTTTCTTTGGTGTTTTAGAAAAACATAAATTTTCAATGAGCCTGTTAAAAACCTATGATTCTAAAGAAAAATAGGACATTTCATATTATCACGAAAGACAAGAAAAGTCAAGGTTTTTTAAAGTAATAAAAAAGCGCTTATCCACAAGGATAAACGCCGTAAAAACAGTCATTAAAACAGATAATCCCAGAGACCGGCCTCTTTAGTTCTAAAGCCAAGTTTCCAATCAAGATTTTCGGAATTGCCAAAAGAATGATTAGAGGCATATTCATCTAAATTGAGAAGAAAATATTTCGTGTAGACAACATGCAAGTCTGCACTGATACTAGCGATTAAAGAATCTAAATCAGGGAAAACAGGATCAGACGCATTCTGTAAACCGACATAGCCAAAGAGATCGCCCGATTTATAGACAAAGACCATATGACTGGAACTGGAAAAGATATCAAGTAGAAATCTCCAAGATGATGTACGCATGCTCAACAAGTAGGGCGTAAAGCCATTATCAGCCAAAAGAGAAGCCGCAATGACAGCAGCGCCAGTGCAATCTATGGGCATACGATCATTATGGATATTTTTCATACTGGGGAAAACATCGCTCTCTTCTACTTTGTTCCTGGTTATGTACAAGGCAATAGCCGCCGCCGCTTTAGCTGGACTGTCTACCAACTTGATTAATTCACTTGGTTCATCCCGACCAATAGCAAATTCATATTTATCTCTGTCTTCTTCCAACACCTGCCGAATCATGTCTTCAAAGGTCAAATGGGTTATAAAATCTTTTCCGGTAGAAACTCCTTTGATATCCGAGGACTTCAGAGAATAACTCTTATCCGCTATTATTTCTAAAACCATCGCCCATGCCACCAAACACATCAAACCGATAATAAACATTTTTAAGTGCCAACTATTTGTACGTTTCATTAAATAAGCTGGCCAGACAAAAGTATAAGCCAACTTCTTTTTCCAAGAAAGCGGCGATGAAATCAGCCGATGTTCCTTGGGCGAAAACCAGATAAATATGCCGACGAATAAATAAGAATATATAACCAAGGGATAGATCATCATGATTATTTCCTTTCTGGGTTTGAGTTATAAGGTACTGTTAATCAACAGTAAATTATATTGCATATTACCTATTTTGTCAATAGTAATATTAAGAAATAAAAAAACGGCTTCATTATTTAACAAAAGCCGCTAATCTTTATTTAGATTCAAAGAACTGCAGTAATTTCTTCGATGATCATTTTAACCGCCTCAACGGGCGTGCCAATTTCCTCCGGCGGATCAGTGATCGGCCGGCCGATAACCAGATAGGTCGCGCCGGCAGAAACAGCTTCGGCCGGAGTCATAAATCTTTTCTGATCATTGGCTGGAGCCCATTGGGGGCGGATACCTGGAGTTACCCTAAATAAACCATCAAACTCTTGGTGGCGATTAAGTAATTCCAATTCTTGCGGTGAACAGATAATAGCATCACAACCGGCGGATTTGGCCGCGTAAGCCATTTGCATTACTCTAATCCTAATGCCATCTTTGCCGCCGTCAATCAAGGTGGTGTTGTTTTCATCTATGGAAGTCAGGACAGTTACCGCCAGAACCAAAGAATTACCTTTGTTGGCAACAGCCGCTTTCATTGCTTCTATTTCCGCCGAAGCATGAACATCAAACATTTTAACTCCCATGGCCGAAACTGCTTTAGCTGCCCGGCCAATCGTATGAGGTGTATCATCAAACTTGCCGTCAAAGAAAACCTGTCCGCCTAGCGCTTGAACGTAATTTACAGCTTGAGGTGCGCCAACGGCTGTAAGCAATTCCAGACCGATTTTGAAACAGCCAATATACGGAGCCAACATGATTACTAGTGGCCTGACTTTGTCCAGACTATTCACATCCAGAGCTACAATAATCTTATCTTTTGCTTCCACTGTCACATCTCCTTATTGGTTTTACGAAATTAGAGTTTTTAAACTAAATAAACAATCTTACTATATTAAATAGTAAGATTGTTTATCTTAAAACAAAACATCATAAAAAGCAAACCAAATAACGAATAAATGATTCTACTAAATATCCAATTCGTAGGTATTATTGCCGTAATCCTTTTCTTCAATCTTGGGGTGGGCAAATTTTAGGTGAGGTTGGCCGTCCGTATCGATAAGAAAACGAACTGTGCTAATGTCCTCATCTAGAGAATCAATAATTTTAATCTCTAATGTTCCGTTGGTAGCAATTGTTGCTTGCTCTATATTAACTAGCTGGCTATGCGGGTAATGCCCTGTGCTTAAATCTCCACTTGTTCTAGTATTTCCCAAATAAAATGCCTGATTAAATATGGTGTTACCGATATTCTTAATTTTTATAGTGAATTCAAAAGTATTAGGCATTATTACAACACCCTGCGGTTCGCCTGGCAAAGGAGACGGGGGTGTGTACGGGCTGGCTGAAACAGACTCAATCATTAAATCTGGCACTAATTTAACCAGCGCCGGAAATAAACCGGTATGGCTACTATCGTGCATAAAAGTCGGCCAAGGCAGATAATCGCTGTTGGAAACACCATCTAGTTCCCAGACATAAATTGAACCGCGGTACTTGGAAGTTTGGGTAATTGAATTATACTCCCAATCCGAGCTGGCGATTAATTCCAATTTTCCATCATTATCAATATCGCTGATTACCGCCGGCGCTTGGGCATCGGATTCTGTCACTTTGGGATAACCAGCAATTTTGTTTCCGGCCAAATCCCAAGCCTCCACTCCGCCGTGATAACCGGTACTGGGATAAAAACCATTGCCATCCGTGGTGATGATGTCTAGTTTACTGTCACCATTGATGTCACCGATGATTGAGCCATAATAATCATTCCAGGTGGTATACTGGGGCCAGCCCGGTAGAACTTCAGCTTGGTAATTTAAGACGTAAGTCTCAAAGCCTAATTGGCTGTCCACAATTTCCAGCTTACCGTCGCCATCCAGATCAGCTAAAGACGGCGTTGACCAAAAATTCCAGCCCTGATGAAAAGGCCAGCCGGGCATAATCGCGCCAGAACGGTCCAAAGCATAGAGTCCGCCATAGCGGGTATCCGGATACGTATTGCTGGCATAAAGATAACCAATCACAATATTGTCTTGGCCATCGCCGTCAATATCGCCAACCACCGGCGACGAGGAAATACTGCCCGGTAGCGTTATTGGCCAGCCGCTGACCGGCGAGCCATCAAGATTATAAATATAAACGTTACCTTCATTAGTATATTCGCCGGTTTCCCAATCATATCCGGCATTGGGACTAACGCGCGAAATAACTATTTCCAAGTCTTGATCATCATCAAAATTACCCACGGCCGGGGAAGATTCAAGACTGGCGCTCCAATAAATTTGGGGTAACGGCGTTTGCGAAATGATTTCACCAGTCTGGCCGTTTAAAACCAAAAGATTCTTGTAGCCTTGCGCCACCACTTCATTTTTTCCGTCTTGATTGAGATCGGCAGCTAAAAGACGGGCTTGCCAATCTCTTGGAATATTTGCCGACCACAAAGTCGTCTTGTCATGATTTAGCGCCATTAATTTTGAATAAGGATTATCCCAGCGTGCACCTTGGCTATTAAAAACAACAATTTCCTGAAAATCATCTTTATCTAAATTAGCAACAATAACCTGGCCAGAAGTCCTGTCGTCCCCGTCAATATTCTGCGACCAAAGCAATGTACCGTTTTGCCGATAAACCAAAACTTGCGGCGGCACACCGCCTTTATAAACAACGATCTCCTTAAATTTATCATTATTGATATCAGCAACTATCGGCGCCAAAAACCCGGCCCAGTAATAATAACCGTTTTCCATTGGCTGATAATTTAAAGCCATGCTGTCCAGGACTTCTTTGGTAACAGTAACGGCCGCGCCGGACTTAACGGTCTGATTGCCGGGTTTCGGTATTAAAGTAAATAGTTTGGCATTAGGATTGGCATTGGAGTTTGAGGCGGTAGGTTGAAAATAGAAATTTATTTTCTGGGGCCAGCCCACTTTTAGAGTTTCATCAAAATAAATATTTTTCGCGTATTCTTCATTGACTCGGCCGTCAGGCAAATTAACTTTTACCCGCACCGTGTAAAAGCCACCGGACTGAGGCAAAAAACCTTTCTGGGACAAAAAACTTGTATCCCAGTTCGCAATCAAGCCGTTGTTTATCGGTTTCCCGCCCTGACCATTGTTAAATAATGTAATGCCTTGGGAACTCCAGGTCGTAGGATTCTCACCTTGGCCATATTCCACGCTAAAATTGCTAAATTTTCCGCTGATACTGCCGATTATTCTTAATTTACCTCCCTGACGGTAAACGTCGTTGCTTTGCGGTTCTTTGATGCTCAAAGTATCGGTCAAGATTAGGCTTCTGTCCTCCACGGGTTCACCAGCTTTATTATAAACCGTCAGCTTTAAATAATTTTTGCCATCATTTAGGAGTGAGGTATCAAAAGCCGGATAAAGCGTGATGTCTTTGGTCGAGGTGGAATTTTTTAATTCTATCCAGTCGCTGGGGTTTTGACCCCGGCCATAAGACAAAACATAATGATCAAAATTCCGGCCGGTGGCCAGGCCAACGATATCAAAAGAATCACCGGAAATAAGGCCGCCAGTATAAATTCGGGCAATACTGGGAATGCCTTTTAACTTAATCGCCCTTAAAACATTGAGTTTGCCATAACCTTGGGTATTGACACCCCAGTCAGCGCCCAAATTATCGGCCGTGCTTCTTAAGGCCAGCTTAATTTCATCAGTCGTCCAGGTTGGATTTTTTTGTTTTAAAAGCGCGACCGCGCCAGCCACATGCGGCGTGGCCATGCTGGTGCCGGAAATAGAGACGTGCTTATCATCTAGACAGCGCAAGTAATCCCAGGCATTAGCCCATTCGGCGGCGCAAATATTAACGCCCGGCGCGACTAAATCCGGTTTTATTAAAGTCTTGGTTGTTCCTTGGCTGTCTTGCCACACAACCGGACCGACAGAACTGAAATACGCCATCTTGCTGCTTTTATCAATTGCGCCAACGGTAATAGCGTTGCGGGCATTGCCGGGTGAAGCGATAGTGTTTTCTCCCGGCCCCCAATTTCCGGCGGCCACGGCCGCTACTACTCCGGCATTTACCGCGGTATCAATCGCCATTGACATCGGATCATCAGGACTGCCACCGCCACCTAAGCTTAAATTAATCACGTCAAGATGATCGGAGATATCGCCATCCTGATTGGGATCGATTGCCCGCTCAATGGCGGTGATAATTATATCGGACCAGCCCGACCCATTGGCGTCCAGAACTTTATAGGCAATTATTTTGGCCTGCGGCGCTACGCCCTTTAAGACGCCATTACCGGCAGCAATGGCCGCCACATGAGTGCCATGACCCATGTCATCCATCGGGTCATTATCACCATTAACAAAATCATAACCGCCAGCATAATTAATTTTTAAATCCGAGTGAGTGTAATCAACTCCGGTATCAATAATACCTATTTTTACTCCCTTACCCTTTAAGCACTCTTTTCCCGAAGCGCCGCAGGAACGGCCATCAGCATCTAACCGCCAAACTTCACTTGCTCCGGTCATCGGCACAGAATCAGCCAAGACAGCGCTGACTTTGTAATTCGGACTAACCGACTTGACTTCGGGCATTTTTCTAATCTGCCTGGCTTCTTCATCGGTAATATTCAAAGCCACACCATTAAAAGCCACAGTAAACTCTTTAATTTCTTGATTATTATTTCTGATTGCGGAGGAAAGTTTAGTTAGAAATGCCGATCTCTCTTGCCTGAGCGTTGCAGTGTAAGTCTGTAATTGATTCTGTAAAGCAACTCCGCTAATTGTTTTTTGGCTTAATTCCAAATTTTTCTCTACTAATGTTTTTTGCTTCAGTTGGACAATATAGCCTTTGTATTCTCTTTTGGCTTGATATTGGCCGCCATCAAGGGAAACTAAATTAGATTTATCCTTTGATCCACTTGGGGCATTAGCCGCAAAAAAACCCATATTTGATACAACCGCGGCGTAGAAAATACTAATGCCTAAACCGACAACAATTGCCACGCTGATTAATACTTTTAAATTCAAATCCAGTCCGGCAACTGTTTTGGTTAAAACTTTGGTTGGCTGTTTAGCCATAGAGTTTGAGATTAATTATTAAATTATGATATATCAATGATATTTTTACATAATTTTATTATTATACCATAAATTATAAAAACTAAAAAAACCCCGTCTCTTAAAGACAGGGATTTTAATACCTTATCTTTCGTCTGCCAAATGCAGGACGAAAGATTGCGTCCTGGGTGGCCGTCAATCCTCTCGCCTACTCGGATTGACTTGAAGTCGAGCTACGTCATTTCGGCTTCCGCCTCATTCCTCGCTCGACTTACCACCCGCGCACATATAAAAATAATCCGACTTGTTCGGATTATTTTTATATGTGCGCCCACCGGGACTCGGTTACAAATAAATTTCCTAACGGAAATTTTTCTCAACCCCGCCTCGCGGTGTTCGCCTTGGCTTCGCCAAACTCACACATCGCTGCGGCATTCTCGTCCTGACGCAAGCAAATCAATTTGCTTGCTTTGTTCGCACTACGCTACGCTTGTGCGCCCACCGGGACTCGAACCCAGGACCATCAGCTTAAAAGGCTGTTGCTCTACCAACTGAGCTATAGGCGCATGATTTTTATTTTAAATTATATCAACTATCTTAAATTTGTTTAGTCCGACCTGCGGTCGGAGTTGCTCTTCCGGGGTTGGATTTAATCTGCTCCCAGCAGATTAAATAACGTTCAATGGCGCCTCGCTTGAAGCTCGGCTGATTTCACTCCCAACCCGTCTCGGCCTTACGGCCTTCGACCCAACTGAGCTATAGGCGCATGTTTTGTATTTATATAAAAATAACAAGGGAATTATAACATAAGAAACTAATTTTGGCAATATGATAATTAAAAAATGCTCATACAAGTGATGAGCATTGTGCTTTACTCCCAGATAGCTATTAAAACTGCAATAGCGATAACAATGGCAATAATCTGGATACCCCCAAAAAAATAAAGTGACACGCCAAAGAGCAAAATCTCAACTAAAGCGCTTTCCGGATCAAACAAAAAGCGAGCTGAAAGATAGATCCAAGTTGGTATCAGGGCTAAAACAATAACAATAAAAGAAAAAAGCCAGACCGATAAATATTCTTTAAACAACCATTTCCGCTTAGACATTTTTTGTCCCTTTCTTTCCTGTTAAGGTGCCATTCAAATCAGATGTGCCATAGATAAACATCTTACAATTTCTCATCAAAAAAGTCAACAATTTTCGGCCACTCTTTCTTAAAGTATTTTTGCAAGCCATGCGTGCCGTCAAACGAAATAAGCTCGGAATCAATCCCCTTCTCTTGCAGAGCAGAATTGAACCTTTCCGCCTGTGAATAATCCACCATCCAATCGCGAGTGCCGTGTATGGAAAGATTACAGCCGAATTCAGCGGGATTTCCACTAATGTTATAGAGTGGGGAACCTTGGATTAGAACATCATCTCCGCAATTGCCGAAAATCTTGTTGCGGATGATATTGCCGACAAACGGAATAATGCAATCGTCCAGCAAGGCCGGCAGATCATAATCTCCAAACAGCGACGCATTGCATTTTATTTTCTGCCTCGATCGTTCCTGCGTGAAAAGCAATGAGGCCAGATGTCCGCCCGAAGAACTGCCGAAAACGCCGATCCGCTCAAGATCAATATTCAAGCTGTCAGCATTTTCTACAATCCAATCAAGAGCTTCAGAGCAATCATCAATCATAGCCGGCCATTTGTCTTTTGGAGCCAGACGATAATTAATACTGGCCACAATATAGCCTTTTTGCGCCAATTCACATGCTAGGGACGGAAAATTTTTCCAGGCCTTGTCTCCGGATACCCACAAACCGCCATGAATCAAAATAATATTAGGATTTCCTTCCGGCTTTAGTAACTGAGGGCAATAATACAGATCGAGTTTTTTAAGCCTATGGCCATCAGCATAATCTATATCCCTGGCCACAATCACATTATCTGGAATTTCAAAATTACTGTTAAAACAGCCGGATAATACCGCCAAAACCAAACTACCGGTTATTAAAAAACTTATCTGCCTTAAACTGATCATGATATCCCCTTTTTGTTAAAGTGCAATCAAAATCTATCATTTTAGTCCTCATTTGTCAACCACCTTAACTGTCATTAACTTCCGCATAAAGTGTATAAAACTAACCGCTTGTTTTTAAAATAGCTATGGGCTAAAATAGTAGCATAATTATTGGAATAATTCCTATGCCTGATATCGTGTCTAATTCTCTGGCTAAACTGCCACCTCAGAATATTGAAGCGGAACAATCCCTTATCGGTTCCCTTTTGATTGATAAGGACGCCATCATCAAAGTGGCTGATATATTGTCGTCTAATGATTTTTACCGTGATGCCCACGGTATTTTATACGCCACTATTTTGGAATTATTTGAAAGAAAAGAAGCCATAGACATCTTAAGCTTAACCAGCCGGTTGGAAGAAAAAAAGAAATTGGAAGAAATCGGCGGACGAAGCTATTTGGTAACACTCACCAATCAAACACCTTCAGCCGCCCATGTGGCTTCTTATGCCCAAATCATCCAACGGAAAGCCACTCTTAGAAGGCTGATTACCGCCGCCAATAATATTCTGGAATTAGGCTACCAGGAAGAAAAAGAAGTCAACGAAGTTTTAGATAAAGCCGAACAATCCATTTTCTCCGTTTCCCAGCAATTCATGAAAGAAAAGTTTACGCCTATTCAAGATGTTTTGTCCGGCGCTTTCGACAGAATAGATCAACTGCATCGGGAAAAGGGGAAATTAAGAGGACTCCCTACCGGTTATTATGAATTGGACAGCTTATTAGCTGGTTTCCAAAAATCCGATTTGATCGTTTTAGCTGCTCGCCCGTCTGTGGGCAAAACATCACTGGCCCTGGATATTGCCAGGCATATAGCCGTGAAAGCCAAAAAGGCTGTAGGCATATTTTCCCTAGAAATGTCCAAGGAACAATTAGTTGATCGTTTAATTTGCGCCCAAGCCGGCGTTGGCTTATGGAAAATGAGAACCGGCAAGCTATCGGAAACCACCGATGATTTTCCCAAAATCGGACAAGCTATGAGCGAACTCTCTGAAAGCCGGATTTATATAGACGATTTCGCCAACACTAATGTGATGGAACTGCGCACTAAAGCCAGAAGACTGCAAATGGAACAAGGCCTGGACATGGTTATTATAGATTATTTGCAACTCATGGAAGGCACGGGACGAAAATCCAGCTCGGAAAACAGAGTTCAGGAAATTGCCGAAATCACCCGCGCCCTAAAAGGCGTGGCCAGAGAATTGGATGTGCCGGTCTTGGCCTTGTCGCAATTATCCCGCGCCGTAGAACAGCAAGGCGGAGCCGCCATACCCAAATTGTCCCATTTAAGAGAATCGGGCTCTATTGAACAAGACGCCGACGTGGTGATGTTTATTTATCGGAAATCAGCCGACAGAAACTTTGACATCAACTCTTTAACGGAAGAAGAAAAAAATTCGGCCGAACTTCATATCGCCAAACATAGAAACGGGCCGACCGGCTTGGTTAAATTATACTTCCAAGCTGATTTGGTTAGCTTTAGAAGTTTAGACAATAAAACCTAATAATTAAAATAATAAATATAAATTATTTATGTTTAATAAATTAAAACAAATACAGGATCTAAAATCGCAAGCCAGCCAAATAAAAAAAGCCTTGTCAGCAGAAACTGTGGAAGGCTCAGGCGCTTGGGGCAAGGTTAAAGTGATAATGGACGGCAATCAGGAAATAAAAAAAATAGAAATCGCCGACGAACTTTTAAGCGATAAGGTTAAATTGGAAAATGCGATCATAGAAGCAACCAACGACACCATTAAAAAAGTCCAGAGAGTAATGGCTCAAAAGATGTCGCAGTTCGGCGGGTTTCCGGGATTATGAACCCGCCCCCGCTCTAAAGAGCGGGGTACCCGCCTGCCTACGCCTACCTTAATTTATTGATTAAGGTATTGGGTTTGCGTAAAACTAATTTGTTTTTAAGAAAAAATAGAGACGGCAATGGCGGGCAGGTCTGGGCGATTGAAAATGGAAGGTGTCGGCTCCGCCGACGTATTTCTCTTCACACTGCCCTTCATCCCCTGGCTTAAAAGCCAGGGGTATCTGGGCAGCAACATTATAAAAATTGATTATCCGCTGTTTATGACCTATTGTAAAACAATATTGACAAAATTATTAATATATGTTATGGTTACTTTTATTA
>JAUSEE010000001.1 GCA_030650095.1 Candidatus Buchananbacteria bacterium | reverse complement strand
TTTTTATAATGTTGCTGCCCGAATACCCCTGGCTTTTAAGCCAGGGGATGAAGGGCAGTGTGAGGAAAAATACGTCGGCGGAGCCGACACCCTCCATTTGAAACCGCCCAGATACCCCGCTCTTTAGAGCGGGGTCGGGTTCATTATTACCCTTATTTTCTGTCATTTCGGGGGAGTTCTTTATTTTTGTCATTGCGAGACACGAAGCAATCCCATGGTTTAATACACGAGATTGCTTCGCTACACTCGCAATGACATTTAGATTACTTTTTAATATATGATTTCTTTTTGAAACCTTTTGATCACAAAAGATTACTTCTGTTACTTTTGGTCCGCCAAAAGTAACCAAAAGCTCGCGAACGTAAAAAATCATATCATTTGGCCTCCCGATATATCGGGAAGCACAATATTTTTTAATGTTCGCCATATTTTATTATATTTTATAGATAAACCGGCGACAATTGAAAAATTTAAGGAGAAGATAAAACTTTGCACCACTAATCTTGTCATCCCGCACTTGTTGCGAAATCTTCTAGATCCCTGCCTTCGCAGGGATGACAGTCAAAACGCAGGGATGACAAAAATAAAGCAGTTCAAGTAAAAAACATCTAAAACAGCCATTATTTATCAACTCGCTTGACAGAAATTGTTATTTATGATAAGATACTAAGTCGCTATAAGGCGAAGAAGTACCTTATAATCTGCTTGTTAAAGAGCGCGTGTGGCGCCCTTTATAACCTAAGGCGCGGTTTTACCGCAAAACGCAAAACTGGAGGCTTGGAAATGTTGTCTGAATTGAAAAGGAATGGTCAGGATTTTTATTTGGGCGAGGAAATTGTAACCGATCGTTATTATTCCGGTACTCACCAAATTGTTTTGGGCGGAGATTGTGTTGATGAAGCCCTGGATGTCTTGGAAGACATCGAAGGAATTGATATCTTTTTCTATGACGACGATATTTATTTTTATGTGGTGGCCCCGGAACTTTCAGCCACAGAATTTTTTGAACGTATTGTCCGGCTGGTGGAGATGGCCATAATCAATGTTTCGAGTCAGGATGGCACCTACGGCATTCGGCGCAAGATTCCGGCCACGCCACAGTTGCCCGACGCCTCGATTTCTTCCTCGGAAATAATCGACGGCTTGGCTTGTTTCAAGGCCACTGTCCATTTGGGCCGCGGTTACGGGACGCGTTATTCCAAAATTGATATCATGCTGTCCCAGACCGGACGCAAGGTTTTCTACAAGGTTCAGCGTTTTAACAACAACATCGCCGGTCCCAAGAAGGACGGCGAGTCCAAGACTTTTTCCGGCGTGGGCGCCCAGTGGCAAGCGATTTGCTTTGCCTACGGCATTTCGCCCAGCGAAGGCGAAATCAAGGAAGCGGCTCAAAGGGCCAAGAAGTTTGTCTACGCGGTGGTAGGCGAATTGATGGATCGCTTTTGGTCGGTTGATGGCCTTCAGCCCAGTTTTTTGACCGAATGGGAATTAACCCGAGGCCGATCCATCGAAATGGTCGTAGCTTAAAAATTTCGAAAAAAAATCAAGCGGGAATTAAAACCTCCCGCTTTTATTTTTGCCAAATTTGTCATGGCGAGGAACAATGCCTATTACTGTCATTGCGAGCTTGCGAAGCAATCCCAAGTGATATAAATATAAGATTGCTTCGTTCCTCGCAATGACAATGGAATTAATTTTACTAAACTTGCCAAATTTCTATTTGGCGCCAAACTTTTTGATTTTGTCTTTTGTATATAAGATTGCCTCGGTCTAACCTCTTAAAGCCCAAGGCCGTTATTTTGTTTTCCAAGCCCAGCCTAAACTCCCTGTCTTTTAAATGCCAAAAGGGCATAATAATGACTATTAGGCCGGCTGGTTTTAAAACAGTTTTAAACTCGTTGAAAGCTTTCAAATAAATATTTACCAAACCGGATATTATTTTAAAGATGTGGCTTTCTTTTTCATCGTCTTTTATGGTCGGTCCCAAATACGGTTCGGTGATAATGGCTGAGATTTCCGACGGCTTTATTTTATCGGATAATTTATCAACGCTTATATTATAAACGGCATATTTGGCATCGGTTAGGCCATATTCGCCAGCCAGCCAATTAAGATTGTCTTTAGTGTCTTCGCAGGCCTTAGCCGATGAATCACTGGCGATTAAATTTTTATAACCCAAAGCCAGGCTCTCGGTTAAAACCGTGCCCGAGCCGCAGAAAGGATCAAGAATAACATCACTCTTATTTGTTTGGGATAAATTAATCATTATCCTAGCCAGCTTAGGCGGCAACATGCCGGAGTGGGCATCGCTTTTAGGACGGCCATAATCCCTTTTGCCGTATTCTTCAAATTCTTGAACGGCGCAAGTCAGGCCTAATAAATTGGGCAGGATTAAAAATTCAAGCACTTTGTTTTTTTTAACGATAACCGAAGATAAGATTTTTTCTTTTGAGGTAACCAAACGGCTGGAAAGGCCCCGGGCTTTTAATTCTTTTTTTATCTCCATGCCCATTTTAGTCGGCTTGGTTTCGTAAAAGCTTAGGCCATAGTTTATTTTTGAATCGCTTTTTTTAGATACTATTTCTCCAATAATAAGCTCCTTATCGGCTTTTGAGCCGATGACCCGGCTGATTTTAATGGTTCCACCCAGCCTTTTGATGGCTTTATCGCAGTCAAAATCAGCCATTTTCCCAATTAAAAAAAGGTTGGTTTTTTCGGTGATTTGAAACTGAGGGTAAAGGGCCTTTATTTCCGCTACAGACAGCTCGGGGTTATTGCCCAGTATAAAGATATATTCTTCTATCATAGACTCTTGCTTTTTTTAAAATTATATGTTAATATCAGCTTACAACAAAATCAATCCAAAAGGAAGCCTTTTCCATATCACCTTAGTGATGAGCAAGTCTAAAACTTGTTAAAATCTTCTGGGCCGTCGAACCAGAAGAAGGGGCGCGAAATTATGAGTTATTCTTCAATATACTCTAAGGCGTGCCTTAGGGTTGTTTTTTTAAAAAATAAAAAATATATTAGCATGAAAAATTACGAATTACTTTATATTGTTTCCAATCAATATACCGAAGATGAGCTTAAAACCGTTAAGGGAAAAATAGATTCTATTTTACAAAAATACGGTGGTGTTTTGGGCTTTAGCGAATCATTGGGCAAAAAGAAATTAGCTTACCCCATCAGTAAAATAAACCATGGTTATTATGTCGTCAGCGAATTTGAATTGGAAGATCCGACGACCGTAAAAGCCATCAGCAATGATTTGAAATTGGACAAAGAAATTTTAAGAGCCCAGATTATTTCCAAGCCCAAGATTACCCAGGCGGAAATAGAACGCCAAAAGAAGCAAAGAGCCAGGGCGGCCGAAGAAGCCAAGCCTAAAGCCGAAGAGAAGAAAACAGTTAAACCAAAAGAAGTCAAAAAAATGGAAATGAAGAATCTTGACGACAAGCTAGATGAGATTCTAAGAGATGATGCTATAATTTAAACAGCTTAAACTTAGGAATAATTTTATAAACTAACACTTAATCCTATGAATCTTAATAAAGCCATAATCATTGGCAATGTCACGGCTGATCCGGAGGTTAAAAATACACCATCCGGCCAATCAGTATCTTCTTTCTCTGTCGCTACCAACAGAATGTGGACCGATAAACAAGGCCAAAAGCAAACTCAAGCCGAGTTTCATAATATTGTGGCTTGGGGCAGATTGGCGGAAATCGTCGGCCAGTACCTTACCAAAGGCGGATTGGTGATGGTAGAGGGTCGTATTCAAACCAGAAATTGGACCGATCAGCAGGGAGTTAAACATTGGAAAACCGAGATTATTGCCGAAAACATTCAGTTGGGTCCAAGAAGCGGACAAGCCGGACCAGCTCGGGCTTCAGCGGATTATGCTTCAACTCAATCCGCTCCGGTTCCGGATCAATCAATCGATGCTGATGATGACATCAAGGTTGAGGACATACCGTTTTAATGATTTTAAACTAATAAGAAAATGACTAACAATAAAAAAAATGATTTGATGCAAAAAGAACGCTATTGTTATTTTTGCGTTAATAATGTCAATCACGTTGATTACAAAAATCAACAACTCTTAAGAAGATTCATTTCTTCTTACTCCAAAATCGTACCGCGCAAGAGAAGCGGCGTTTGTTCCAAGCACCAAAGACAGTTGGCTCAAGCCATTAAGCGAGCCAGAATAATGTCTATCTTGCCTTTCGTTACTAAATAAGGAGAGTATTTATATAAATTTATGGCCATAATACCCAACTTAAACGGCATAAAAAAGGGAACTAGCATTATCTATGAAGGCGATCCTTATGTGGTGGCTGAGGCTAATTTTGTCCGCATGCAACAAAGAAAGCCGGTTATGCAAACCAAGATAAAGAATCTCTTAAATGGCAAGGTCACCGAAGTCAATTTCCATCCTGGCGACAAAGTGGCAGAAGCCGATTTGCAGAAGAAGAAATCAGATTACTTGTATAACGATGGCAGCAATTATTATTTTATGACAAGTGATGACTTTGAGCAGTTTAGCTTGCCCAGTGAAATCGTCGGCCACTTGTCCAAATATATGAAAGATGGCGATAAGGTGGATGTGCTTTATTTCGCCGGCAGTCCCGTTTCCATTTCTTTGCCGACCAAAGTGGAACTTAAAGTAGTTTCTGCCCCCGAAGGTGTTAAGGGCAATTCGGCTCAAGGACGGGTGATGAAAACGGCCGAGCTGGAAACCGGAGTTAATATCCAAGTTCCGCTATTTATCAAAGAAGGGGATATAATCAGGGTGAATACGGAAACAGAAGAATATTGCGAGAGAGTTACTTAGATTAAAAAACGAAAGCACCGCTTTGTGGCGGTGTTTTTGTTTTGTTTATTTATAATGTTGCTGCCCTTCATCCCCTGGCTTAAAAGCCAGGGGATGAAGGGCAGTGTGAGGAAAAATATGTCGGCGGAGCCGACACCCTCCATTTGAAACCGCCCAGATACCCCGCTCTTTAGAGCGGGGTCGGGTTCATAACAAGCCGAAAGCCATCAGGGGCGTGCCCGGCAGGGCGACAGCTGAATCGGAATTGCCCAAAAGGACTCCGTCGGCTGTGGCGACAATGGTTTCTTCGTGGCGGCCGAAAACATTATAAACTCTGGCCAAGGGCTGGCCTTTTTTGACAACTGTTCCCGGCTTGATTAAAAATCGGGCAATGCCGCTGGTGGAGCTGGTGGGCAAATGGGAATATTTTAATATTTTACCTTCAAAAGAACCCAGGCTGGGGTGGGTGAATTTTACTGTTTCCGGCTCCACCATTTCCAGCATTGATAAGATATTCCAAATTGATTTTATGCCGTCATCGACAAATTGCTCGTTGATGATATAGGATTCGCTTAATTCAAAAGTCAGCGCCGGAATATTGTTTCTGATCAAGCTGCCGGATAAAGTCTTCTTTAACTCATCGGCATCATCATCTGTTTCCTGCTCGTTGATAACCAAAAAGCCCGTTTCCTTGCTGAATTTTTTGGTGATTTCATAAACCTCCCGATATTTAAGTCCGGGGTAAGGATCAATCAAAGCATAGGGCACTGATTTTATCCAATCATTGTGCAGATCCAAAACCAGGTTGGGTTTGGTTTCCATTATTTTGGTGAATATTTTATCGGCAATTCTTTCGGCCAGCGAACCGTTTTTACTCCCTGGAAAAGATCGATTTAAATCTTCTTTGCTTAAAGAAAGCGATCTAGAGCTGGTTTCAAAGCCAATCGGGTTCATTAAAGGGAAAGCATAAATAGCTCCCTGCTTGAGAGGGCTTTTTCTTATTTTTTTAAAAATTTCTTGGATCACAGCAATACCGCCGACTTCATCGCCGTGAATGCAGCCGGTTAGCCAGATGACCGGTCCGGGATTTTTGCTTTCTATCTTCATCATGGCCAAACGGCGCGAAGACAAATCAGAACCGGTGAGGATTTTGATTGAGGAATATTCTATTTTTTGAACTCCTGCTTTTTTATGTTTCTTGGACATATTTTATTTTATTATATCATTTTTTGGTTATTTTGTCACGAAAGCGATCTTTAGAGCCTGGTTTATTGAAAAAAGTGTCGATTTATGGTAATTTTAGATTGAAACAGTTACAAAACTGTTTTCGCTATAAATTTAGGATTTTTCGAGCGAGACGAGGAGAACCAATAAAATGATTTGAAGCATAGCAGAGCTATGATGAAAATCATTTTATGCCAGTCCGACGAAGTCGCAGCCGAAAAAGACAAATTTAGAAGAAAGACAGTTTTATAACTATTTCATTATATAATTTTAAATCAAGACCGTTATGAATAAGAGTTATGACCCCAAAGTGATTGAACCGAAATGGCAGAAGTATTGGGGGAAAAATAAATTATTTTCAGCCAAAGATGGGGGTGATAAACCCAAGTATTATTGTTTGATTGAATTTCCCTATCCTTCGGCCGAAGGCTTGCATGTCGGACATCCGCGCAGCTATACCGCCTTGGATATTGTGGCCAGAAAAAGAAGAATGGAAGGTTATAATGTTCTCTTTCCTATTGGCTGGGATGCTTTTGGTTTGCCGGCCGAGAATTATGCTATTAAAACAGGCATACATCCGAGAATTAAAACCGAAGCCAATATTGTAAATTTCCGCCGCCAGCTAAAATCTTTGGGCTTCTCTTTTGATTGGGACAGGGAAATCAGCACCGCCGATCCCAAGTATTACAAATGGACGCAGTGGATATTTCTGCAGTTGTTCAAACATGGCTTGGCTTATAAAGCGAAAATGGCGATTAATTTTTGCCTGGATTGCAAAGTGGGCTTGGCTAATGAGGAAGTGGTTGGCGGCAAGTGCGAACGCTGTGGCGGGGAAGTGGTTAAGAAAACCAAAAGCCAATGGTTGCTTAAAATTACCAAATATGCCGATAAACTGGAAAAAGATCTGGACGATTTGGATTATATAGACAGGATAAAAGTCCAGCAGAAAAATTGGATCGGGCGAAGCGAAGGAGCTACTATACAATTTAAAGTTGTCATTGCGAGCGAAGCGAAGCAATCCCATAAAACAAAAAATAACATATTAAAGTCAGATGAGATTGCTTCGGCGCCTATGGCTTCTTTCAATGACATTATTGTTTATACCACCCGGCCGGATACATTATTTGGCGCCACTTACATGGTTTTGGCTCCCGAGCATGAATTAGTTCAAAAGTTAAAAGATAAAATCACTAATTTTTCAGAAGTTAGTAAGTATATTGATTTGGCGGCTAAAAAATCAGATTTGGAAAGAACCGAACTGCAAAAGGAAAAAACCGGTGTTGAATTAAAAGGCGTTAGGGCGGTTAATCCGGTTAACAGTAAAGAAATAGCTATTTGGATATCGGATTATGTTTTAGCTTCTTATGGCACCGGCGCGATTATGGCTGTGCCGGCCCATGACGACAGGGATTTTGAATTTGCCCATAAATTCGGTTTGGAAATTATTGAAGTTATTTCTGGCGGAGATATTTCTAAATCAGCTTATACCGATATCGATAATGGTAAAATGGTTAATTCCGATTTTTTAAACGGCTTAGCGCCTAGTGAAGCTATTTCGAAAATGACATCCTGGCTGGCAGAAAAAGGCATCGGCTCAAAAGCGATTAATTATAAATTGCGCGACTGGATATTTTCTCGCCAGAGATACTGGGGCGAGCCAATTCCACTGGTTCATTGTAAGTCTTGTCAGAAAGAAATTTTGGATACTTCAACCACTTTAAATTGTTATGACCAAGAAACTTGGAACAGATTAGCCGATGGCTCTAAAACCGTAGAAAGCCGGGCTCTTAACCCGGAAGAGCCTGACAGATACTTTGGCAACATTAAAGTCGGTGGAACTTTAAAGTTGGCCAATAAAGTTACGGGCGAGGAGAAATATTTTGAGGTAAAAAATGTCTGGTCATATAAAAATTCCGCCCAGCTGTTTGCTGATAAAGAAGTGTTAAAGAAGATTTATGCTCCCAAGTCCATACCCGAATCATTAAAGGAATTGGAGTCAGGCTACAGCTACACCCCTGATTACATTGAACGGATAAATAAAAACGGCGTTATCGCTTGGGAACTGCAAATGATTACTCCCGGCATTGTGCCTTGGGAAAAATTGCCACTGGAGTTGCCGGAAATAAAAGAATTCCAAACCAGCGAAGACGGCGAGTCGCCGCTCTCAAAATTGACTGATTGGGTGAATGTGAAATGTCCTAAATGCGGCGGACCAGCTAAGCGAGAAACTGATACCATGCCCCAATGGGCCGGCAGTTCTTGGTATTTTTTAAGATACATTGATCCAGCTAACAGTAAAGACCTGGCCAGTCCAGATAAATTAAAATATTGGCTGCCGGTTGATTGGTATAATGGAGGCATGGAACATACCACTCTTCATCTGTTGTATTCCAGGTTTTGGCATAAGTTTTTGTATGATATCGGCGTTGTTCCAACTCCCGAGCCTTATCAAAAAAGAACAGCGCATGGCATGATTTTAGGCGAAGGCGGAGAAAAAATGTCAAAATCACGAGGCAATGTGGTTAATCCGGATGATGTTATAGGCGAACATGGCGCGGATACTTTAAGGCTATACGAAATGTTTATGGGTCCGTTTGATCAGGCGATTCCTTGGGATACCAAGGGTGTTATTGGCGTCAAAAGGTTTTTGGACAGGATTTGGAATATTTATAATTCTGATCTAGTTAAGCCAGAAGCCGAAGCCGACAAAGATTTAGATGTTTTGGTTAATAAAACCATTCAAAAAGTTGCCGAAGATATCGAGGCCATGAGGTTTAATACGGCGGTATCAGCTCTAATGATTTTAAGCAATCAAATCATAGAAAAAAAATCAGCCGATAAAGCCTCTTTGGAAAAATTATTGATCTTGCTCTCGCCTTTTGCGCCGCATATTGCCGAAGAATTATGGGAAAATATGGGCCACAAAAGCAGTCTTGTTTTAGAGCCCTGGCCTCAAGCCGATAAGTCAAAACTAAAAAATGAAACCATAGAACTTATCGTGCAAATAAACGGTAAGGTTAGAGCCAAAATAAAACTGCCGGCTGATGTTAAAGAAGCCGAGGCTCTAAAGGCGGCTCAAGCCGACGAAAATGTCCAAAAGTATTTAACAGGCCAGACGCTCAAAAAAACAGTTTTCGTACCGGGCAAATTAATCAGCTTCGTTGTTTAAATAAGCGAAAATATTCGGTCTAAAAGTAAATAACTACGCCCTTACGGACGTAGCATTCTACAATTCAAACTTCGCCTGTCCGCTGTCTTCTTGGTTAATATTTTTTGTCATCCCGACTGAAGCGAGAGCGAAATGGAGGGATCCCTCGACTACGCTCGGGATGACAAATGAAGAAAGTAGAAAATACTTCATCTATGGGCTAGCGCCCATAGTATTACGTGAGTAGAATAAAAGACGTGGTTTATGCCTCGTCTTTTATCTGCTATAATTGGCTTAAGATAATATTAATATGAAAGTAATAATCGCTGATGATTCCTATAAGGAAAAATGGAATGAATTTGTTTTTAAAAATTCCAATGATTTCGGCTTGCTGCAATCTTGGGAGTGGGGGATTTTTCAAACCGCTTTAGGCCGGCCAGTTTTTAGATTTGTTTTAGAAGACGGCGACAAGATACTGGCCACTTCCTTGGTTATAAGACAGCCGTTAAAATTTGGCAAAAGCTATTTTTATATTCCGCGCGGGCCGATTATGGTAGATGATGAGGCGGTGGCTCAAAAACAGATTGACATGCTGGAATTTTTATTCAACGAAATAAAAAATATCGCTTCCAAAGCCAAAGCGGTTTTTCTGCGGCTGGATCCGGCTTGGCGCGATAACAATCATTTGCAAAAAATCTTAAATGATTCCGGCTTTATTTTCAGCGGCCAAGTTCAGCCCAAATCAACTCTTATTTTAGACTTGGTCCAGTCCGAGACGGATTTGCTTAAAAAGATGAAAGCCAAAACCCGCTATAACATAAAAGTGGCTCAAAAAAGCGGGGTGGAAATAGATAAAGGCGAAAAATACTTTGATGATTTTTGGACCTTGATGTTAAAGACATCCAAGCGCAATGAGATAATATCGCATCCTAAAAATTATTATAAAAAATTACTGCAAGTGTTGGGAGAATCATCCATGGCGGAACTAGTGGTGGCCAAATACGAAAATAAAATAATCGCCGCCAATATAATGATTAAAATAGGTTCTTGGGCGGTTTATCTTTACGGCTCTTCCGATTATGAGTATAGGAATAAAATGGCTCCCTATCTTTTGCAGTGGCAGAGCATAACCTATGCCAAAGAAGCTGGTTGTAAGTATTACGATTTTTGGGGCATAGATGAGGCCAAGTGGCCGGGTGTTAGCCGATTTAAAAAAGGTTTTGATGAGTTGAGGGAACCGACCGATTACATCGGATCTTGGGATGAAGTTTATAGCGGATTATGGTATAATATATATCGATTAATAACTCATCGATAAATAATTTATTCATAAATTCTGGCATAAATTTAAAATTTAAAATATCAAGTTCCAAATGAGTTTTAAAAATTTTAATAAATTTTTTTATTTATAACTTTATTTTATTGTAATTTATTTGATATTTGTGATTTTGAATTTGTGATTTAAATTATTTTTTATAATTTCTCTATGCCCAATTTTTTTAAAAGTTTATATTTGAAAACCCGCCTTTCTTCCGGCGTGACCGCCCTTTATTCCAATATAGTCATAGATGAAATCGGCTCGGGCCTGGTTGGCCTGTTTCTGCCGATTTTTTTGTGGGAAAAATTCGGCCGTTTGGATTTTGTGTTGATTTATTTTTTAGTCATTTATGTCATTTATGCGGTAACCGTTATTTTTGGCGCCATGCTTATGTCCAAATTGGGGCAGAAAGCATCTATGATAATTTCTGTGCCTTTTAAGGTTTTGTTTTATCTGTGTTTATATTATCTTTCGCTGGGCTATCCGATAAATATTTTTGTGGTTTTAATGATTATTATGATTGAAATCCAAATGATGATGTTCTGGGTGCCTTATCATACTGATTTTGCCAGGTTCACCAACAAGAAAGATCGGGGGCGGGTGATTGGCTTTTTATCATCAGTTTCCAGCTTGGTTTCCATTTTTGTGCCGATAATTTCCGGTTGGATAATTTATAATTATGATTTTGATGTTTTGTTCTTGATCGTCATAATTTTGGTGGCTATTTCGGCTGTGCCTTTATTTATGGTGGCTCCCACTTACGAAAAGTTTTCTTTCAGTTTTAGGGAAACTTGGCGCCAGTTTTTTGCCAAAAAACACAGGCGCATGCTCTTATCTTTTTTTTCCACCGGTGTGGAGAATATGATCGGCGGTATTATCTGGCCTATTTTTATTTTCCAATTGCTTCAGGGTGATTTTTTGAAAGTCGGTATTATTTCATCGGTTATAGTCTTGTCAACCATAATAATCAGATTGATAGTTGGCTCGTATACGGATAAATTTGATAAGCATAAATTGCTCAAATGGGGATCTGGTTTGTATGCCGTGGGCTGGATGTTAAAAACTTTTGTGGCTACCGGTTTTCAGATATTTGTCGTTTCCACTTATCATAATTTTGCCTCTATCATTATGCAAACGCCCTACAGCGCCATAACCTATGAAAAAGCGGCCGATTCCGGGCATTATGTTGATGAAATAACAGTCTTAAAGGAAATGGCTTTGAATCTGGGCCGAGTGGCTGGAGCGCTGATTCTTTTGGTGATGATAAGTTTTGTCGGTTTGCACTGGACTTTTGTCTTAGCGGCCATAGCTTCTTTGTTTATTAATATTATTTAATCTGATGAAAAACGGCTTTAAAAATATTATGGCTTCATTTTTTGCCCATCGGCTCACTCAGCAGGTAAAAGAGCTTTATTCGTCGACTTTGATTTTGAATTTTGCCATAGCCATGGTAACTATTTTTGAGCCGGTTTTTGTCTATCTGCTTTTCATCGACAAATACGGCTTGGGCAAAACCTTGCAACTGGTGCTGTTTTTTTATCTGGGCGTTTATGTTATTTATTTTCTTATTGTTCCTTTGGGCGCCAAGTTTGCCAAAAAATTCGGCTTTGAACACTCTATTGCCATCAGCACTATTTTTACCGCCTTGTTTTATGTAAGCTTATTCGCTTCTTCCTATAATATTTATTTTATTTTTGTTTCGATCATCGCTTACGCCATTTGGAAGATGTTTTATTGGCCGGCTTATCACAGCAACTTTGCTTATTTTGCAGCCAAAGGTGAGCAGGGACGCCAAATAAGCAATTTATTGGTTTTGGAATCAATCGTTTTTATTGCCGGGCCTCTTTTGGGCGGATTAATTTTGGAGTTTTCTAATTTTAGTGTTCTGTTTTTTCTGGCTTCAATTTTAATGATACTTTCCAATATACCAATGCTCATAACCCGCGAGCAGTTTAAGCCGGCTGATTTTTCTTACTTTGGCGCCTATGCCAGGCTTTTTAAGAAAGAGAATATCCGCCGGATGATATCTCTTATTGGTTTTGGCGAGGAATTGATCGTTATGACCATTTGGCCCATATTTATTTACGTGGTGGTTAAAGATTTTTTAGGCTTGGGTGTTTTAACTTCCGTATCTATTTTTGTCACCACTCTAATATTTTTATATATCGGACGGGTAACCGATAAAGGCGATGGCAAGTGGCTTTTAAAATTCGGCGTTGTTTTGTATTTTTTCAGTTGGCTGCTCCGGCTGGTCACCAGAAGCATCTTAGGGGTTTTCTTAGTTGATTCGTATTCCAGAATATCCAAACAGTTGGTGGCTATTCCGATGACCGCTATCACCTACAAGAATGCCCAAGACACTTCCATTACCAAAACCATATTATTTTTTGAAATGTCTTTGGTTTTGGGCAAGATTATAGCTATTGTTTTAGCTATAATTCTCTTACAATTTTTTACTCCCGGCTGGAATGCGGTGTTTATTTTGGCGGCAGCTATGTCTTTACTTTATCTTTTATTTTAAATGATAAATTGAAAATTTTTATATATGCTCACAATCTCTGAAATTAAAGCTATTTGCCAAGAATATAACATCACCCCGACTAAAAGCAAGGGGCAGAATTTTTTATTTGATCAGAATGTGATGGAAAAGATAATCCAATCAGCCAAATTAGGCCCAAAAGATGTGGTTTTGGAAATAGGCCCCGGCTTGGGAGTTTTAACCGATGATTTGATTAAACAATCGGGCCAGGTGACAGCAGTAGAATTAGATAAAAAATTAATTTATTTTTTACGGAAAAAATACGCTTCAGCGCCTAATTTAAAAATAATTGAAGGCGATATTTTAAAGCTTAACATCTCGACGCTGGACTTAAAAAGACCTTATAAAATAGTGGCTAATCTACCTTATAATATCACTTCTAATTTCATTAGGAATTTTTTGGAAACAGAAAATCCGCCAATCGAGATGATTATCATGATCCAAAAGGAAGTGGCTCAAAGGATTGTAGCTAAGAAAGGGGAGATGAGTTTGCTGTCTTTGTCGGTTCAGTTTTATGCCGAGCCTAAAATTCTCTTTGAGGTGAGCCGTAATTCTTTTTGGCCATCGCCCCAGGTTGATTCGGCTGTTATTAGCTTAAAATTAAAAAGTTCTCTGCCTTTTTCTGATCCTAAAGCATTCTTTAAAGTGGCCAAGATAGGCTTTTCGGCCAAAAGGAAACAGCTTCATAACAATTTGGCCAATGGCTTGCACCTAGGAAATGATCAAATAAAAGGCTTCTTAAAAGATATGGGTCTAACAGAAAAGATCAGGGCCCAGGATCTGGCTATGGAAGATTGGGTGAAATTATTACAAAAACTCGAAATCACAAAAACACAAAAATAAAATATTTTTCTGACTTTTTTAATACTGATAATATTCAAATAAACAATTTAACTTAACTTTATTTAGTTTAAAATCACTTTTCTAATACTGCTGGCAAAACGCCAGCTTTATTATTTTGTTGCAAACGTCTTTTTATGTTATAATTAATTTGTACTTAACTGTTTTATCCACACTTAATGGAAGGTGAAAATCAGTTTAACAACAATCAGTCGGCAGAGTATCTGCAGGATGAAAATCAAGATGTTTTTTTGCAAGAAGAGGGCAGTATATCTGTTGACAAAAGATCCGCCAAAGAAAAAGCAGTTGTGGCTTTGGTTTTGGTTGTGTCTTTTTTTGCTGTTATTTTAGGCATAACTCAATTTTCCAGCTCGCTAAGAAAGCCGGTAACCGATTTAATGCTTCTGGCTGGCCAAGATACCAGTTCTTCTAGTGATGCTTTAGCTATCTTAGCCCAGCAGCAAAAAGACACCGACGGCGACGGCTTATCCGATTATGATGAGCTAAGTGTTTATGGCACCAGCCCCTATTTGGCTGACAGCGACAGTGACGGCGTTTCCGATAAAGAGGAGATTACTGCTGGCCACGATCCTAATTGCTCTACTGGTGATAACTGTTTTAGAACCGAGGCTGTTTATTTGAACCAGAACTTAAATTCAGGAAGTGGGCAAACGTTGTTACTAAGCGGGTCTGATCCGCAAGCTCTTCGGGCGCTGCTTTTACAAAACGGTTTTCCCCAAGATCAGCTGGACAAGATAACTGATGATCAACTTTTAACCACTTATCAGCAAGCTTTGGCCGGCCAGAATCCGGCTGATTCCACTAATGTTAATTCGAGCGGCTTGAATTCAATTGATGATTTAAAAAATCTAACCGGCGCTCAAATCAGGCAACTGATGATAGAGCAGGGCGCATCGGCCGAGATTTTATCACAGGTTAGCGATGAAGAACTAAAAACCATGTTTTTAACCAAGCTTAACGCCGAGAGCAATTAATTTTTTATGAAGAGTCTTAGGATAAAATTTTTATTTTTGCTTGTTCCGCTATTTTTGTTTTTGGCATCAATTGGATTTGTTAGGGCTCTATCTCCTAGTACAATGGGGACGTTAGCTCTAACTGCGGCTGAAGCTACTGCCGGCTCGGGCGCGGCGATTGAATCTGCTATAGCCTGTAATGGAAAAGCGCTAGCCGAAGCTCTAGCCATAGAATGTATTCCTGTACCTATAACAGGAACAGCAAATGGCGTGACTTTTGATTGTAGCCAGGCTATGAAAACAGCTGTGCAGTCGGCTATTAATGCCAGCCAATGCCAGAATGTTGTTGTCACCGAAAACAACCAAATACACATCGCCGCTGATAGCTTAAGAGAGGTAGAAAAACAGACTTGGAGAGATGTTTTGGCTGGCGCTTGGAAATCCATGTTAAGCGCTTTTTCCAAACAACTGGCTTATGATACCGCTTCTTGGATCGCTTCCGGCGGCAAAGGCCAAAAGCCGTTGTTTATCACCGAAGGCATCGGCGCTTATTTGAAAAACACGGCCGATAATGCCGCCGGCACTTTTATTGATGAAATAGACAAGGAATTCGGCGTTAATTTATGCCGGCCCAATTTTAATGTGGAACTGATGATCAAAACCAGCTTAAGAGGCGATCGGATCAAGAAACCAACCTGTAATTTTACCGGCATGGTTAAAAACTGGCGATCAGCCATTACTGATGCTAATTTTAATGTTGAATACAGCAATTATTTAAATGCCAGCGAAAACGATATTGGCATCTATTTAAAAACCAGCTCGTCTTTGATGGATAAGGTTAAAGAAAAAACCGGTGTTTCCGCCTTGGAAGCCTCCATCAATCAAGGTTTTAAAGATCTAAAAACCCTAACCGGCTGGGTTTTGACTCCCGGCACTATGGTAAAAAACCAACACGAAGTAGCTCAAGAAAGAGCTGGTAAAGAAGATTCCACTTTCACTGGAACTGTTTGGGATTTTATACAGACATTTTTGGACACCTTAGTCGGCCAACTTTTAGAGAACCTAAAAACCGGTTATTTTAAGAGTGGCAGCTCGGACGGAAATAAAGGCTTTAATCTGCCCAATCTTTCCCGCTTTGCTTCACTTCTTAATCCGGAATCATCGCCTTATGTGGAAGGTTCCATTGGCGCCAAAGAAAGATTTTTAAACTTAATCGAAAGCAATCTGGCCATAGGCGGTCCATATGATATTTTAAACAAATTAACCAATTGCACCGAAGCTAATAAAATAAATCCCGGCCCGACTGATTGCGTGATAGATCCCATTTTGTCCCAAGCGATCAGGGAAAAGAAATTAGTCAAAGATCTGCCGGCCTCGATTTTAAACAGGCAATTTGTGCCGCCGATTGATAATGTCAATCCGCAGGAATCTTTTTCTTTAAGAAATATTGTTATTTTAAGAAAATACAGAATCGTGCCGGTTGGTTGGGAAATCGCCGCTAGGTATATCAGCCAGTCCAAACAGGAACAGCAGAATTACACCTTGGGCGATTTGCTCAAAGAATTTAATCATGCTTCTTCCACCTTCCAAAATCTGATTGATCCCCAGTGGGTTTTAAAAGCGCCGGAACTTTTCTGCCGCCGTGAGGGTTATGGCGATCAAAATACCAGAGCCAGTTCTCAAGACGGATCGGTGGTTCGCAATCAGTATTGCGCTGATGAACAGCAATGCTTAACCGAAGATTCCGATGGCAATTGCACGGCTTATGGCTATTGCACCGAAGAAAGAAAAATTTGGAATTTAAACTCCACCAATTGCCAGCCGCGCTTCAACACTTGCCAAACTTTCCAATCGAAAAATGGCACCACCGGGTCTTATCTGGCCAATACTCTTGATTATAGCGATTGCAGTTCCCAGTCGGCCGGTTGCCGGTGGTACAGCACACTGTATAATATCAAAGATAACACTTGGCTAAATAGCGAGAGTGAAAAAACACTTAAAACTTGCAATACATTGGTTGGTTGTACAGTTTCCGGTTTAGAAGTAGAACAATGGAAGCAAACGGCTTATTCCGCTAACGCCGGCATAGTGATGGATAAAGTTTGTGCCACTGACGGCGGTTGTGATTTTAGCGGGGAGTCTTGCACCGTGCCTTTTGACGGTGTGAGATGCTCGTTGGATAAGTGTTTGAACTCCATTGATATTTTAACTCCTTTCAATAACAGTTTTGAATTAATCGGTAATGCCAGTTGGGATGCCCGTTTTTGGCAGGAAAGCTATCAAAATGATACCAATAGGCAATTTAGATCCGACATTAGCAAGCGTACCGGCTCGTATTCACTGGAGAGTGTGAGTTTTAATAATACCACGCCCCTTTCAACCACCTTGTCAGTTAATTCCGGCGTAGAGGCGAACAAGAATTATAAATTATCATTTTATTTGCGCGGCAATATCAGCTTGGGCAGTTTTGATGTCAAAGTATTTTCTTCCAGTTTGGAAGTTGGCAGTCAAACCATTGGCCTTTTGAGCGATAATTGGCAAGAATATTCCGTTAATTTCAGCACCCAGAATATCCAGGCCGGTGATAGCATAGAAATAAGGGTTATCACTAATGCCGGCACAACGGGTACGGTATTTTTTGATGACTTTAGCCTAAAAGAAGCGCTTGGTTCTTGCACTACCGGTGATGTTTGGCTTAATATTGGCTCTCAAGATAATACCGATTCAGAAATATACTTTGATCGCGATGCCCAGGCTTGCAGTTCATCAGCTGTCGGCTGCAGCCAGTTTATCAGAGTGAAATCAGATTTGGGCAGCAACTTGATAGTTGATGGCAGTTTTGAAGATTATTACAGTGATTTAAATCATTGGATAGGGGAGCCCGGCGCTAGTGGCAATCACGGCTCCTGTGAAATATTTGTCGTTAATTCCGGCGCAGATGGCGATAAATCTATCGGTTTAAGATCTGATTTTGATTCAAACTCTCAACATTGCGCTTATTTTTCGGCCACCGCTTCTCTTAGTCCGCTTACTTTAATAAATGGCAATAAATATATTTTATCAGCCAGGGTTTATATTCAAAAAATAGGCAGTTATTTTGTATCTCTTAACGATGACGCCAGCATAACCACCGAACCGAATACATTTGCCGAAGCGGATTTGTATAAATGGACAACGGTTAGCACTAGCTTTGTTTGGAACAGCCCGGACGAAGTAGTTAGTCCGCGCTTGTTTATCAACCAAGGTAGCAGCGGTCTAAAAGAAGCTTACTTTGACGCTGTCAAACTAGAAGCGGTTTCAGCCGGCATTAATATTCCTACATCTTACACCTCTTACAACCCCAGCCAGAGGCCGGCCTCGCAATTAACTTATCTTAAAAAAGCGCCCGATTATTACGATTGCTATTTAACCTCTGCTGGTAACTGGCCTACCAATTTAACCGAACTGCAGCAGGTTATATTCGGCCGCAATCCGGCTTGTGCCAATTATTCCAGTGTTTGCATAAAAAGCGAGATGAACTGCGAACTCTATACTCCGGTAAATGGCGATCCGGCTGTGCCCGGAACAATCACTTCGGCTGATGTCTGTCCGTCGGAGTGCGCCGGCTATCAGGTTTATAAGCAGGAGCCGACCAGTTTTGTTTCGGCCAAATACAAGCAATTCATTGCCAAAGATCCTATTCAATATTGTTCTGCCGCCGCTGCCGGCTGTGACGAATTCACCAATTTAGACGAAGTAGCCAGAGGCGGAGAAGGTTTGGAATACTATACTCAGTTTAGGACTTGCCAGAAGCCTGATGCCTACGGCGATGAAGTCACTTATTATACTTGGGAAGGCAGTGATACCACCGGTTATCAGCTTAAAGTTTTCACTTTGAAAGGCTCCAATGATACTTCTGGCGTGGGCACTCCTCCCTGTACCAATTTAAGCTACCCTAATAATTTAAACGGCGACAATGTTTGCGGTGATCCTGTGCCCAGTGATGATCCAAACACTAACGATGCCGCTTGTTTGTCTTCTGATTTGAATTCCAATCCGGACTGCCGTGAATTTTATGATGTCAGTGGCAATATTCATTACCGGTTGTTGTCACGGGTTATTTATGTTTCCAGCGATTGCCATCCTTACCGCCGAACCCAAACTCAAAATGATGAGGCTGAAGCCGCCCAGGATTGTCGAAACAATCAAGGCTATTATAATCAGTTTGGCGAGTGTATTTATATGGCCATTCCCGGCCAAGGCCAGACTTGCTCGGCTAATTTAAAAGGCTGTCGGGAATACACCGGCAATAAGGGCAGCAGCTTTAGGAATATCTTTTTGTCTGATTTTGAATCCGGCGCCATGGATTGGCAGGGAGGTACGATAGCCAGCGAAGCTACCCATCCGGGCGGAAATTCTCTTACCAACAGCCTCAATAGTTCTCGCCAGTTCTCCAAAACAGTCTTAATCAAAAAAGACAAATCTTATGCCATTAGTTTTTGGGCTAAAGGCAATGCTGGCTTTGATCTTGATTCCATCAGGTTTTCACAGGCGCCGCCAGAGGGCTCATTTATAGTTGGCCATCCGGATGTGGTAACAGCCGGAGATTTGCCTATTCCCATAACCAATGAATGGAATCGTTATGATCTTGGCCCGGTGCAAGTTAGCTGGGGCAGTGGCACTGGTTATTTCGAGCAGAATATAGAAATAAATATCCCCAGCGGACAGGTGATTTACATTGATAATATTTTGCTTAAAGAATTGCCTCAAAGCGTCTATGCCATTGAAAATTCTTGGTTTACTCCTTTTGTTTGCGACAATATTATTAGTCAGCCTTACGGTGCCGGCGATGCTCTAAATCCAGAGAGGAGCAATCCGGGAAAAATGATCGGCTGTCAAGAGTATCGTGATCGTTCCAATAAGAATTGGTTTTTAAAATCTTTTGAAAATTTGTGCCGTCGCGATGCCGTGGGTTGCGAACAATTAATAGATACCTACAATTCCGATTCTTATTACGGCGCAACTTATAATTCAGGCGACCCATCGCAGGTAACTGTGCCCAGTGACAATTTTGTTTACATAGTTAATGATTCTAAATATAATTGCAAATCGGAAGATAAGGGTTGCTTAGCTTACGGCTTGCCCAAAATTAACAATCAAGATGAAGTTGTTGGCTATGCTGATTCTTATCTTAAAAATCAGCCCGATAGATACGCCACTGATTTATGCCAGGCCAGCGCCCTCTGGTGCCAGGAATTTGTCGGCTCCAGGAATGTTTCTTATTTCAAAGACCCCAGAGATAGGGTTTGTGAATACAGGACGGATTTAGGCCAAGCCCAGGCGCAGTGGTATAAGAAAGGCACTACCGAACCCTGCGATGTCACTTATCTTCAAACCATTGGCACCGGTTCTCCGGAAAATAAAGTCCAGCCCGTGGGCTGGTTTAACAGCTACAGAATGCCTAGTGAAGATGCTTGGCCGACGCCCGGTGGCACCACCGCCAGCTATCAGAATTGGGTGGGGCTTTGCCCGGCCGAACAAAGCAGTTGCACCGAATACATTGATCCGATAACCGAAGTTTATAAAAATGAAATATTAAATGTTGATTTAAGTCAAGATGCTGATGGCAATGATATTCCAGATCATTGGGATGGAAATGGCACCGGCTTGTCACAAAATATAAATCTATTGTCTCACACGCTTTATTCTTTCTCGGTGGATGAGAGTGCTACTACCAAAGCTAAAATCGAAATAGCATCTTCGACTCCCTGCACCGGGCTAATGGTTTCACCTGATGACAGTATGAATATCACCGGTGGCAATATAGGTTCGCCCAAATCTGCCAGCGGCCGGTTTTATATAATTTATAATTCCCATACGACTTGCCTCGTAAAATTAGTTATCCCTGCGCCCCAAGCAGTTAATAATCTAAGATTGGTGCAATCAGGCGTTTATTATGCCCTCTCCGCCAAAGTTGATTACACCGGCTGCAACGGCTTAATAGATTATAATTCCGGTTGTGTTTTGTTTAACGACAGAGGCTCGATTAATTATTCAGCTAAAAGTGTTTCAGACAGAAATGTTAACTACCTCACTTTTGATGCCGGCGCCAGTTACAAGGAGCAAATGGACAAGCCAAACCAAGATCCGACGACGCCTATATCGGCTACCCCGCCGGCCAAAGGCGATGCTAATGTTATTTTAAAAGTCCAGCCGGATAGAACTTGTTACAATTGGCTTTATTGTACTACCTATGAAAAAGATGATCCCAATAGTGTTGATCCGATTTATGGCAATAACGACCGTTGCTTGGATTTGGGGCTGTGCGCTTCGGTTGATGAAAAAGGCGTCTGTAATAATTTTATTTTGAAATCAGGCGAAATAACCGATGAAAATTACAGCGAGAAAGATTTTTATAAAACCGGCTATGCTTCCGTGGGCAAGAATTTCCCCGGCGGCATTAATGTGGCAGGTTATTTCCCTTATTATCTAATGACTCAATTCGGCAATGCCGGTTCTATTACCAACGGCAATTTTGAATCGGTGGTAACCAATTCCACCGAACCTTTGGGCTGGAGCCCCTCGGAATCTACCGGTGATGACAGTGAATCGTATAAGTCGGAAGCTGTGGGTTGGCATGATTATAAGTTTAGCGTAGCCAAAGATACCAAGAGCAGTCCGGACGGATCCAGGCATTTGATTTTAAACTCTTTCTACGAAGCCCTGTCGGAGGAAATTGATGTTTTCGGCGGTGATCCCTATATCCTTTCCGGCTGGATTAATTCTTCTGGCTTGAATTATCCCGATGGAAATGAAGTAATCCAATCGCAGATTCAGTACCGGGAACACACCGAAGGAGGCAGTTGGGGCGACTGGAAATATCCCACCGAATTGTCTTTAGTGAGTGGCTTGTCTTGGACCAAAAGAATGTTTGAGTTTAATCCCTCCCTTAACACCGATAAAATAAGAATTAAATTGAAAAATCATGTTAATATAGGCGGTTGTAATGATAACAACCAGCTCACTGAATGCGCTTTGGGCGGGACGGCTTTATTTGACGATATTTCTCTTAAGCCGATTCTAAAGGTTAGCAATGATCTGTCCACGCCAAATGATTTAACTGATAATTATTTAACCCGAAGTTGCCGTATTTATCCGGCCGAAGATGCGCTGTCTTGCCGGTATTTGGAAGGCAATAATTTATTCTACGGCAGTTACGGCTATTGCTTACTAGTGGATCCCAACAATTCCAAACAATGCTTGCAATGGTGGCCGGTAGATCAGCTTCAGGGCGAGATATTAAACGAGGTTGGCGGTTATAACGACAGATTGCCTTTGGATTATTGCGTGGAAAAAAAGAGATTTAATGTGGATTTTTCTAAATCAGGCGTAGCCCTGTCTTTAAGCTCTGATGCCCAAGAAGTGGTATCTGGTTTTTCGGATATCAACACCGGCCAGCAAATGAACTTTAGTCCGATGAATATCAAAGATGATTACCGCTCGCTCTTTAGGTTCCCTTATGTTGATAGAATCAAGCTTAAAGTTACCGGTTTTGGTTTTCAGCATGATGTGGGCTTTGTTGTTATGATTCCGGTTAATAAAACCCTAACCTATGATACTGATAAGCGCGAGTGGAAAGGTTGGGCGGCCATACCATTTTGTGTCGGTTTAGGTGGAGAAGGCGGTTTCTTGATTTGTCTGCCAATACCTATCCCTTATGAAATAGCTACAGGTAATATTGGCGGTATAATTGAACAATTAACACAGTTGTTGCAGTCTCAGGGAGATTTAGGAGTTTATTTTGGTCCGCTCATGGGACTGAAAATCATAGATGATACGCAAGCTGGTGGCATTACTGGTGGCGCCACTGATCCGATTCCGGATTTGGATGGTGATATTTTGGGCGCGTCTTGGTTTGTTAGATCCACAGCCGAAGCCGACGCGGTCTATATACGTATGACTATCAAAGGTGATTTTGATATTAATTATTGTGACAGCTTAGTGAGAGTGGTAACTTCTTCGGGCACCAATAAGGCTTATGCTAATCGGGTAACTCCAGGATCGGGCTTTATCAATAATGATGCCGAAGCCAGAAATAAAGCCGAGGGTGAAACTACGGGCAAGTATTATTATTATGATCCGTTTGATTTTAATAAATTCTTGGATAATATTGATTTTACATATAATGGATCAGATGCAGCCGAAGTGCCCGGTAGCGGAGTATTTATTGAGTTTCTCCAAGGGCTTCTAGGCCAATTGGGTGGTTGGTTTGGCGGTGGATCCGGCGGGGATGTTTCTGCGCTTGATGCCTCCACTTATCAATCATCTGATTATCAGCCTTTTGGCGCCATAGTTTCTCCTTCCGGCAGTCCAAATCCGGTTAATTGGAGCAGCCGCGCCGGCATTTTTAATACTCCCTTGCTTTATGAGCCACCGCGACTGGGCGGTTTTGCCCCTCCTTATCAAGCCAGAATGGGCGAAATTCATAGCCAAGATGGTCTACAGCAGTTATTCGCTCAAAGCTATGGAGCTTGGAAGTGGCGCTGGAATAAATGTGAAGGTGATAATCGCGCGGCCAATGGCGACTGTCTAGATGGCCCAGTGGCTGATAGAGGCGGAGTATATAAGGAGGATCCTAGCCGGGAAGATTATTTATCCATACCCAGTGGGGAATGCAATGGTGGCGCTACTGGCGATAAAAGGGAAGAATCTAGTGTTCAGCCTTGTTATGTTAAGCCAAAAGTAACCAGCAAAATAATAAACAATAGCATCGATCCCACTATTTATAATGGTGTTGGTTTGGCCAAACTGGCTTTTACCACCTTGATTGATCCTGATCAGCTGCCTCTTACCGCCTATGTCATTGATTGGAAAGATGGAGAAAAATCAAAAGTTAGCGGTGTGTCGCTTAGAAACAGAACCAATCCGGAAAATCCTTTCCTTTTGTACCATCTTTATGATTTTAATAAAGTTAGCAGTATTCCGGACACTGATTGCAATAATGATAGTTGTACTGTGGAGGTGGAAATAACTGTTTATGATAATTGGAATAAATCTAATGACCCGGTAACAGTTTCACTTACCATAAATAAAAATCAATAATATGTGTCATGGCGATTTGTCTAAGGCGGGCAAACAACCCTATGTCCTAAACTGTCATTGCGAAGAATGAAGCAATCCCAGGTGATGCAAACCATAAGATTGCTTCCCCGCCTTTGCGAGGACCCGCCTCGCTCCCTCGTAATGACAAAAGGAAGACAGCTCCTAGTGACAGTAAGATTTGCAATCCCATGTTATAAACAAATAAAAAACATCTAATAGTATCTTAATGACCACCAAAAGAAAAAAATTAATCAGCGCCGTACTACTAACTACTCTTTTGTTGGTGGTAGTTTTTAGTAGTTCCGTTTCTTTTGTTCAGGCAATAGCTGCTGGAAGTAGCTTTATTGATTCACGAGACAAAGAATGCGGTGATTATGCTGCCAGTAAAACAAGTAACACAACTGATCCGGATGGAAGTGAACTTAAACGTATTTATAATGATTGTATGGCGAGTGGCGTGCCTAAGGCAGGCGATGATGCTAACAGCACCGAAAATTCCATTGCCAATGTCTTTGCTTGGATAGTTTTTTATATCGCCACCTTTTTCAGCTGGCTGGTTAATCTTTTAATAATAGTCATGGTTAAAGTAGCCAGTTATAATCATTTCTTAGATAATCAAATAGTTATCAATGGTTGGGCGATTGTGCGTGATGTGGCTAATAATTTCTTTATCGTTATTCTTTTAGCCATAGCTGTGGGCACGATTTTAAGGGTGCCCAATTATAATCGCCAGCTTCTGCCCAAACTGCTGGTGATGGCGGTTTTAATAAATTTCTCCAAAACTTTTACCGGCATTATGATTGACGGTTCCCAAGTCTTAACACTCTGGTTTGCCGGGACCATACAGGGTGTTAGCAGTGGTGGCAATATCATACTTTTAGCTCTAGGCTTGGACAAGCTTTACCGCATTGATGCCGGACAGTTTGATTGGACCGAGCCAGTTCCTGGCAGTTTAAGCCCTGGGGCAGCCATTAAAACGCTTTTATTTGCCCTAATATTATCGGTGGTGGCTGTAGTGGTAATTGCCATTATTACCATTATTTTGGTTTATAGGATCGTTATGCTCTGGTTTTTGATTATTCTGTCACCCCTGGCCTATCTTCTCACCACTTTCCCCAAAGGCCAGCAATACGCCGGCATGTGGTGGAGTGAAATAACTAAATATTTGGTGGTGGGACCGATAATGTTGTTTTTTCTTTACCTGTCGTTTTTCAGCGGTTCAATTAATGTTCAAGATCCTAGTACAATTAGCAGTGGCAAAGAGGGAGCATACCAAGTTAATGATGGCGCCAGCATACTTCTAAGTAAAACAGATGATTTGAATAAGAAAATAGGATTATCGGAATTAGAAGATCCGGTAAACGTTTTTGATTTCTTAATAATTATCGGCTTAATGGTGGGCAGTTTGGTTTTTGGCCAAAAAACCGGTGTGGCCGGAGCCCAGTGGGCCGGCAAAGGCGTGGCTGGTTTGCAAAAATGGGGCAAAAAGGCCGCTATTGGTACTGTAGCTGGCACCGCCGGCTTGGCTGGCGCCGGAGTATTAGCTGGTGCTATGGCTATACCGCTAGCTAGAAAAATACCCATACTTGGCAGGCTAGGTGGGCAAGCAGTGGACAAACGACAAATTAAACTGGCTACCACCAAAGCTAAAGCCGAACAAGAAAGGATTACTACTAGAGCCAGCGCCCTTAAGGTTGATGACATGAGTGAAAAAGACTTGCGATCACTGGCTACTAAAGGTGATAAATATGCTAAGATTGCCGCTACTCAAGCTATGATGAAGCAAGGCATGTTTAGAGATGATGACACAGCCAACAGAGCCGAAAATATTAAATTGATCAACGATGCCAAAAAGATGTTGCCGCCAGAGTTGGCTGCTACCTTTATGGACAACACCAAAAAATATAATCCGGGCTTGGCTTATGATACGGTTTATATGGGTGATGACGGCAAAACTTTCCGCACAGATGCCTTTACTTCTGATGTTAGGACGGGCAAGGTTAAAGCTCATGAAATGATGGGCAGTTTGAGTGAAACTCAGCTTTTATCTTTGAACGATGCCCTGGCGCCTAAAGGTTCTACACCCAAAGGTGATGAATTGGCTACATTCATGGCTAAACATACCAAAGAAAAAGATGAAAGTGAAATGTATAGTGATTTAACCGATAAACAAAAGACAGCGATTTATGGCAAGGTTGATCATAACACTTTTGAACGTGATGGCAGTGGTAAACTTACTGATAGCGGTGAAAAAATGCGTGACAGATTTAATAAAGCTACCAGCTTTAATCATGTCATGCAGACCTTTGACCAGACTAATACCGATGATGTTGACTCTATTAGAACTTTTGTGTCCAACAATAGCAGTGATATTGGCAAAAAGATGAAGGAGGTCAGCGAGGAATTTGTTAAGAGTTTTGGTGACTTGGTTAGTCCCAACCAGTTTAAAGATCAATCACCAATTATCAAAAAGAAATTATCTGATAGTTTTGAAGCTGTTATTAATAAAATAACAGAAGCCGAGATTGCCACTGGTGATAAATTACAATACCAAAGAACGTTTAAAAATGCTCTAGCTTCTGGCGCCTCATTCAATGAAGTTAATATTGCTGATAGTACCGTGGGTGGCGTAAAAGTTAATGCCGAAAAACGAGCCATACTTCAAGATGTTATGGCTACTGTATCAGCTAAAGACGCTGAATTTATGAAAGGTTTAAATAGAAGTGGTTCCCAAATGGAAATAGCTGGTGAAAAAATGAATATTAATGTTATCAAAACACTAAGTACTTCCACTGAGGGTGGAGCTTTGGCTAGCAAGATCGCTACCGAAGTCAGAAGACAGGCAGTTGGTACAGCTCCTGCTTCTACAGAACAAAAGAGAGCTGATCAGTTAAAAGACATCTAAAAATAATCTAAAATGTCGGAAGAAATTAAAAATATTTTTGATGATGTGGTAGAATTAAAAAAGGCCAATGCTTGGCTGGCATCTTTTGCTTTGACCGATAGTGAAATCAAAGAAATAATCAAGTTGATTTCCAGAATTATTTTAGGTTCGGTTAAACTGGCTGATTTTTTGCCCGAACTTAAAAAAGCGGTTAGAAAAGACGAAGAGACTGTAAAAAAAATAGCTCTGGCTGCCGTTTTAAGCAGGTTTATGCCGCTCAAAGATCAAATCAGCGGGGTGGAAGAATTGCTTAACGGCTTGGGCGGATCGGCTGAAATAGACAGTAAAGAGCCACAAATAAAACAACCAGTTCAACCTAATACCCACATTTCTTTTTCACCCGAAGACGACGAAGAAATAAAAAAAATAATTTCTTCTTCTGCTAGTAAGCCAAAAGCACATGATTATTCTTCTTTGGCCGAACTTATTATTTCGCAGTCCGGTTACAGCATTAATGGAGATGAAGTTATTTTAAGCCGTTTTAAAAATATAATTATGGCGCGGCTAAAAGATATCAGAGACGAAATGGAAACATTGGAAGTTTTAAAGAAAAGCCGTAAGGTAGGCGGTTTGGCCATGACCGAGGACGAAGCGGGAAAAGTGATTGCTTTAATTCGTGAAAAAATAAGCCAAGGACTTTTGCCTAAAGAAGGGGAAACATCCAGTGAAAAAAAACCAATTAACTTTCCGGTTAAAAAGCCCTTTGTTCCGGCTAAAACCACTTTGGAAGCCAAAAAGAATGGCTCGATAATAAAAGAACCGGCGCCAGCGGTAAGTGAGCCGAAAGTGGCAGAAAAAAGGCTAGTCAAACCGGATTTGTCTTTGGCGCCTAAAATTGAAGAAGAAGACGGTTTGCCGGTGATAAAATCACCGCAAGGCGATGATTTAATGATTCGGCCGAAGATAACTGATTTTAATCAAATCAGAAAAGTTCAACCCATTAATGTTCCAGAAAAAATTAAAATTGTTCCTCCTGTGCCGGTGGCTCCAACTCCACTAGTTTTGCCAGCGGCCATAAAACCGCTGGAAACTAAAGTTCCTATTGCTCCACAGCCTCAGCCTATGGCCAAATCAACACTCTCACCCAGAAATATCAGATTTGGCAAGCCATCGGTGGATGGCGTTAGGATAAACACTACACTGGTCGGGCCAGTGGAAGAGCTGGGCACTATGACTTTGATAAATTTCCGCCGGCTGGGACAGACGCCTCATGAGGCTACCGCTAAAATAAAAGACAAGATAGAACTGCTGGAGAAAGATTCCTATATAAAGAAATTAGAAGCGGTAGAAGCCTGGCATAAAAATGAAATTAACAGATTTTACAGGTTGTTGGGCCAGGAAAGCATGCGACAGGGACGCAGCATTGATGATATAATTAATGAGAGAATAGAAAGCCATAAGCCCACCTTATCTATAGAAGAATTCAACTCTATTGGGGAGATAAATAAAGATTTAAGATATTAAACACTAAAAATATAAAATAACAAATTCAAAATTTCAAATATCAAATAAATCACAATGGTAGAAATTACAAATAGTTATGACCTTGAAGATAGAACACTGGAATATGGCAAGAGAATAATAAAAATGGCGAAGAATATTCCACTAAACATTGTTAATAATGTATTGGTAAGGCAGGTGGTTAGATCGGGGTTATCGCTAGGGGCTAATTATAGAGAAGCTAATGAAACTGAAACAAAAAAAGATTTTCAATTTAGAATGAGGATATGTCGTAAAGAAGCTAAAGAGACAGTCTATTGGTTAAAACTGATTATTGAAGCCAATCCGCGGCTTAAGGTGAAAATGGAGCTGCTTTTGGATGAAACCTGTCAGCTTTTAAAAATATTTGCTGCTATAATAGAAAAGAGCAAAAATAAGCCAATTTGAGTTTGAGATTTGATATTTATTTGGAGCTTGATATTTTGAATTTATAATTTACTATTCATGGTTTATGGAACAAATAACCGTACCACAATTTTTAGATGTTGAAGACAGGATAATCGGCCCCATAACTGTCCGCCAGTTTATAGAGATGGTAATAGGAGGAATCATTATTTTTATCTTTTATAAAATTTTTGATTTTTCTTTGTTTGTGGTTTCCGGCTTGCTGGTTTTGGTCATCACCGTTACCTTTGCTTTCATTAAAATAAACGGCCAGCATTTTCATAATTTCCTGCTTAATTTTATAACTACCATCAAAAATCCCAAGCTTAAAATTTGGCGTAAAACCATCAGTGAGGCGGATATAAAAATGAGTTTAAAAAAGCCCAAAGAAGAAAAGGGGCCGGAAGTGGCTGTTAGAAAAAAGATTATCAATGCTTCTAATCTGTCTGAATTAGCCCTGATAGTTGATACCGGCGGCGTTTATCAAGGAGAAGGCGTAATCAATCATGTAAATAATTTAAAGAAATAAAATAGCTAAAGTTAAGCAAGTATGGCTAACAGAAAAGCGACAAAATCCACACCCAGCACCCAAAGCTACATGACTATTTCTGAAATAAGGGATGATGCTGTTATTATGAAAGATGGCACTCTTCGATCCGTTCTTCTGGTATCCAGCATGAATTTTGCTTTGAAATCAGAAGAAGAACAAAATGCCATTGTGGCCGGCTATATATCTTTTTTAAATTCCTTGGATACCACTTTGCAAATAGTGATACAATCCCGGAAGTTGAATTTGGATAATTACTTGGCGGATATCAAAAGAGCCGAAGAGGAGCAGGCCAATGATTTACTCAAACTCCAAACATCGGAATACCGAAAATATATTTCCGAATTAGTGGAATTAGGAGATATCATGACCAAAAAATTCTACGTAGTGGTTTATTATAACGCGTCTTTTGGCAAAAAAAGAAATTTTTGGGAAAGAAGCACCGATGTTGTTTCACCGACCAAACTGATTAAATTAAGCCAAAAAGAATTTTCCAAGCGCCATCAGGAGCTTTTCATTGAAGTTGATAAAATAATTTCCGGCTTAATGAGCATGGGACTTAGAGTTTCTATTTTAAACACCCAATCACTGATAGAACTATTTTATAATACCTATAATCCGACTATTTCTGAAAGCCAGAAGATAGCTGATATCAATAAATTAGATGTGGAGCAGTAGTTAATAATTTTTTATTTTTTTATTTATGTTTGATCCAAGTCAACTGAATAAGGTTGATAAAACAAGAGCACAGGAACTGGACCGGGCTCCGGCTTTGACTGCCAGCCAAAGAAAAGAAATGCTCTCTCAAGAGATACAAACCAGCAAAAAAGCCCTGGAGGAAGAAAGGGTTTATAGGCGGGGCATTGTTTCGGTGCGTGATTTTATTTCTCCGGCTTCACTGGAAGTAACCGGCTCGTATATTAAATTGGGGGATTATTTTATCAAAACGATTTTTGTCATTGAATATCCCAGATATATAAATGTGGGCTGGTTTGCCCCCATTATCAACCTTAATGTTACGGCTGATATGGCTATTTATTTTTATCCGGTTAAAGCTCCTATCATTTTAAAACAGCTCAAGAAAAAAGTCGGCGCCTTGCAAGCCGGACTTATTTCTGATGCCGAAAAAGGCGCTCCTCGCGATCCGCTTCGGGAAACGGCTCTAAGAGATATGGAAAAATTAAGGGATGATTTAACCCAAGGCATTGAGCATTTTTTTCAGACAGCTTTGTATATAACTGTTTATGATAAGACTCTGGAGGCCTTAGACAATTCTTGTGAAAGCGTAGAAAATATTTTGGGTTCCACTTTGGTTTATTCCAGAAGGGTTTTTTATCAAGCCGAACAAGGCTTTAATTCCACTTTGCCCATTGCTTCCGATGATCTGCAGATTCTAACCAATATGAACACCTCTCCGGCGGCCAGTTCTTTTCCCTTTGTTTCTTCCGATTTAACCTCTGACAACGGAGTGCTCTTTGGCATCAATAGGCATAATAACAGTTTGATTCTGTTTGACAGATTTTCTCTGCAAAATGCCAACTCGGTTGTTTTTGCCACTTCCGGCGCCGGCAAATCATACGCCATAAAATTAGAAGTTTTAAGAAGCTTGATGTTTGGCACCGAAGTTATCATTATTGATCCCGAAAGGGAATACAAGCATCTGTGCGATGCTGTCGGTGGAACCTATATTGATGTTTCCCTTAATTCCGAGAGCAAGATAAATCCTTTTGATTTGCCCAGATCCATTGGCGAAGATGCCAGGACCGATGATATCATCAGGGGAGCGGTGATAACAGTCAAGGGTTTGATTAAACTGATGATCGGCGATATCACACCGGAAGAAGATTCCATAATCGACAGAGCCCTGCTGGAGACTTACGCCAAAAAAGATATAACAGCCAATACTGATTTATCTCTGGTGGAACCGCCTATTATGCAGGATTTTGCAGAGATTTTGGAAGGCATGGAAAATGGTGAAAATATAGTTTTAAGATTAAAAAAATACACCGAAGGCACTTTTGCCGGACTCTTGAATAATCCCACCAATGTGGCCATGAATAATCAATTGGTGGCTTTCAGTGTGCGTGATTTAGAGGATGAATTAAAACCCCTGGCCATTTATACCATCGTTAATTATATTTGGAATGTGGTTAGAAGCGAAACCAAAAGAAGGATACTGGTAGTGGATGAAGCCTGGTGGCTGATGCAAAGAGAGGATAGCGCCAAGTTTATATTTGCCTTGGTCAAAAGATGCCGTAAGTATTATTTGGGCGTTACCACGATTACCCAAGATGTTAATGATTTTTTGACTTCTCCTTATGGCCAAGCCATTGTTAATAACTCGTCTTTACAGCTTCTTATGAAGCAGTCGCCTGCTGCCGCCAGTTTGATTCAAAAGACATTCCTGCTTACCGAAGGGGAAAAATACTTGCTGTTGGAATGCGGTGTGGGTGAAGGCATCTTTTTTGCCGGCGCTAAGCATGCGGCCATAAGAGTAGTTGCTTCTTATTCGGAAGATCAATTGATAACTTCTGATCCCAGGCAGCTACTGGAAATTGAACAAGCCAAGAAAGAATTCGAGCAGTCGTTAGCCAGAGAATAAATATTAAATATTTAATAACATGTCCAGAAGAAATAAAATAATTTTAATTTCAGCGCTGGCCTTAGTGGCGGCAGTTTTGATATTTTTATTTTTTTTCAATAAAAAACCGGCCGAAGTTAATCCGCCAGAAAATGAAAATGGCAATCAGCCCACGTCTCTTGGCCAAATTGATTTGTTGCCTCCGCCTAGCGCCGAAAGACAAAGCACGGAAAAGGATTACCCTTTGGGGCTAGAATCGCTTACTTCTTCCTTTGCCGAGAGGTTTGCCAGCTATTCCAGCGATGCCAAGTTTAAGAATTTAGAAGATTTAAAAATATTGTCCACATCTAAAATGCAATCTTCCATTGATAGTTTCATCGCCACTTCTCGAATAGGAACTAATGGTTTTGAAGCTCAAGAAGCCAAGGCTCTAAATAACCAGCTTATATATTTAAGCGCAGATAAGGCCATGGTTTTAATATCGCTTCAGCTAAGTAAATTCCAAGGCGAGCAAGCCGAACCGATAATTGATTATTCCAAAGTTCAACTTAGTGTTTTAAAAACAGGCGATGACTGGAAAGTAGATGAAGCTGTTTGGCAGTAAATTAAAAAAAATATTTTTAGACATTATTTTTCCCATTAAGTGCTTGTCTTGTAGAGCTGAAGGCGACTGGCTTTGCCTTAGATGTTTGAGCCAATTAAGGTTGTATAATTATAATTTATGCCCGATTTGCGGTTTGGAAAACAAAGACGGACAGGTTTGCGGCTATTGCCGTCATATTTCCAATCTGGATGGACTGTTGGTAATTTTGGAGAACAACAAGTTAAGCCAGAAAATGATACATCTGGTAAAATATAATTTTATTCCTGATATTTTTAATCATTTGAAACCAAGATTTGTGGAATACTTTGGCAAGAATCCCCTTTGGCGGGATTTTTTTGTTTTAACACCCGTGCCGCTTCACCCTAGGAGATTTTTGGAGAGAGGCTTTAATCAATCGCAATTGATTTGCGATATCATCAGCGGTATTGGTGGTAATAAAATTAATGATCAATTGTTAAAAAAGATAAAGTACAATCGCCATCAAGTGGGTCTGGGCGCCAGTAAAAGGCATGTTAATATTACCGGCAGTTTCAAAACCACTGTCAATTTGCAAGCCGATTATAATAAGCCGATTGTTATAGTAGACGATGTCTATACTACCGGATCAACTCTGGAGGAATGCGCCAAAAAATTAAAAGAAGCGGGCTATAAAACGGTTTGGGGCTTGGTTTTAATAAGAAGTTAATAAAATAAACTGTTTTTGATAGCTTAGCGGTATTATGTTATAATAAAGACAAGATTAGCATCAGTTTGCACATTTTTATCTTTAATTTAGGGTATTTACAAGACGACTTTTTTGTGATAAAATGCTTTAGTTATCTTCGAATAACTGGAGAGGTGGCTGAGTGGCTGAAAGCGGCGGATTGCTAATCCGTTATACGTTTTTTAAGCGTATCGAGGGTTCGAATCCCTCCTTCTCCGCAGATGATTTGATAATGTGGTTTATCCTCATTCTCAAATCAGCTTATGAAAGAAGCTAAGATTTGAACAGGTGGCAAGTTGAGTGAGAAGCAAGGCGGAAGCCGAGCGCCGAAACGAAACTTTAAGCCAATCCGAGCTGGCGCAGGATTGGCGGCCACCCAGGACAGAATAATTTGCCACTTTTTGGTGGCAAATTATGCCGTAAATCCCTCCTTCTCTGCAGTAAGTGATAATACAATTTTAGATGGAGAGGTGACAGAGTGGTCGAATGTGTCAGTCTTGAAAACTGAAGTCCCTTCACGGGGACCGTGGGTTCGAATCCCACCCTCTCCGCATATAAATTTTTATCCCAATTTTTAGGATAAAAATTTAGATATGAGATAGCGGGATTTGAACGGGTGGCAAGTTGAGTGAGAAGCAAGGCGGAAGCCGAGCGTCGAAACGAAACTTTAAGCCAATCCGAGCTGGCGCAGGATTGGCGGCCACCCAGGACAGAATAATTTGCCACTTTTTGGTGGCAAATTATTCCGTAAATCCCTGCCTACCGGCAGGCCAGGCCACCCTCTCCGCATATAAATTTTTATCCCAATTTTTGAGATAAAGTAATTAATAATTTTTCTAACCATGAATTTTGAAAATAAAAGTGAAGTTGATGAAGAAAAAATGACCGCGGCTGAAGAATTAGCTCTCTTTAATGAGAGGATAGAACAATTTGTCGAAGAAGATTTAAACAAAGATGATGATGGCAGTTGGAATAAATTTGAACAAAAAATCAGAGATGTTTTTCCGGAATTATCAGAAGATAGGTTTAAAGCCATAAAAGCCGCTGTTAGCATGCATTTGTGCGGTTTATAGGTATTTTAAAAAGATTATAAAATAATTTTTATTAAAAATATGTCCATGCCAAACAAAACAGAAAATCAACAATTAAGCGAGGTGGTTTTTTCTTGGAAATGCCATGATTATGTTAAATATCAAAAGAGCGTAGCTTGGTATTTAATATCGTTTTTAATTATTGCTCTAATGGTTGGTTGGGCGATATACACCATTAATTATCTTTTTGCCGTCTTCCTGGTCTTGTTTTATTTGGTAGTCATAATGTATGAATTCAAGCAACCGGAGTTGGTGGATTGTACTATCACCAATGATGGCATAAAGCATGGCAAGAACTTCTTTTTCTATAAACATATTGATAATTTCTTTATCATTTATCAGGATCATGGCATTAAGAATTTATACGTGGATTTCAAAAATCCGCTTAGGGGTAGATTGGTTGTTGATTTAGACGGCTTGGATGTTATTGGGATAAGGGAATTCCTGTTGCAATTCTTAAAAGAAGATTTGGAAAGGGAAGCTGAACCATTATCTGAAAGATTGCGCCGTCTATTGAGGATTTAATTTTTAAAAGATTATTCTTTTATTCGTCCTCATAGCTCAAAGGATAGAGCGCCGGCTTGCGGAGCCTGAAATAGAGGTTCAATTCCTCTTGAGGACACTAGTTATTGGTATAAATCTACAAGTATAATTTGTCAGTAACATATTTTTGGCAAATGATCAGTTTAGAGACAAAAGTTAAAGAGTTGAATAAGGTAGGATTATCTACTTATTCAAAACTGAAAAGATTAGGAATTGAGACCGTCTACGATCTCATTTTTTATTATCCCTTCCGTTACGAGGACTTTTCGAAAATTACGCCTATCAAAAATTTAGAGATAGATAGTTTAGCTACCGTAGTCGGCCAAATAGAATTGATTTCCAGCCGGCGCAGTTTTAGAAAAAGAAAGGTTTTAATCGAGGCCATGGTGACAGATGACACTGGCTCTATAAAAGTAATATGGTTTAATCAGCCTTGGATTGCTAAAAGTTTAAAACCAGGAGATAAAGTGAGCTTATCGGGCAAAGTGTCGGGTGACTTGATTAATGTTTATCTCAATTCTCCCGAATATGAAAAAGTAGGCAAAAGTCCTACTCATACCGCCCGGATAGTCCCGATTTATCCTTTAACTCACGGCCTAAGCCAAAAGCAGTTAAGATTTTTAATAAAAAGCGTCATCAGTTTAGCTAATCATGTGGCTGATTATTTGCCCGCTCCCATAGTTAAAAAGCAATCCCTGCTCTCCTTAAATCGAGCGGTAAAAAATATTCATTTTCCTGAAAATAAAAATGATATTGATGGGGCCAGAAAAAGATTGGCCTTTGATGAGCTTTTTGTTATTCAACTTTGGTCGAAAATTTTAAGAAAACAGCTTAATGAGCGCAAATCGTACAGAATAGTTTTTTTTGAAAACGAAACTAAGGAATTTGTAGCCAATTTGCCTTTTACGCTCACCGATGATCAAAGGAAAGCCGCTTGGGAAATAATAATTGATATGAAAAACGGTTTGCCGATGAACAGGCTGGTTGAAGGCGATGTCGGATCCGGCAAAACCATAGTAGCCGCTATCGCCGCTTATAATATTGCTTTAAATAAAAAACAATCCGCTTTTTTATCACCCACGGAAATATTAGCCAGACAGCATTTTGAAACATTCAATAGTTTATTAGGCAGTTTATTAAACATCGGTCTATTAACCGGAAGCCAAAGAATAATAAACGGTGAAAACGTTTCTAAATCTGAATTTTTAGAAAAATGTAAAAAAGGAGAAATAGATATTATTATAGGAACACACGCTCTAATCCAAAAAAGCGTGGAATTTGATCAGCTGGCTTTAGTGGTAGTCGATGAACAGCACCGTTTTGGCGTTTCCCAAAGGGAAGAGATCAAACAGAAAAGCCACAAGATTGCTCATTTCTTGTCCTTAACCGCCACACCCATACCGAGATCTTTGGCTTTGACTGTTTATGGAGATTTGGATTTGTCTATTGTCAGGCAAATGCCCTTGGGCCGGAAAAAAATTATTACCAAGGTTGTGCCGCCAGAAAAAAGAATAGCTGCTTATGATTTTATCAATCGGCAGATTAAAGCTGGCCGTCAAGTATTTGTGGTCTGTCCTTTAATTGATCCATCGGATAAATTAGGAGCCAAATCTGTAACGGAAGAATTTGCCAAGCTGGACAAACAGGTATTTCCTGATTTAGCTATAGGCTTGCTTCATGGCAAAATGAAGCCGATGGAAAAAGAAAAAGCCATGTCTGATTTTGTCAGAGGACAAACCAAAATGCTGGTGTCTACTTCGGTTATTGAAGTGGGGGTTGATGTTAAAAATGCCAGCGTGATAATGATCGAAGGGGCCGAGAGGTTCGGTTTGGCCCAGCTTCATCAGTTTAGAGGACGAGTAGGCAGGAATAATTATCAGTCTTATTGTTTTCTCTTTAGCGACAGTAATGATCTAAAAACCATGGAAAGATTAAATGTTATGTCCGAGTGCAGCGATGGTTTTGAATTGGCTAAAAGGGATTTAAAATACCGCGGCGCCGGACAGATTTACGGCTATGAACAATCGGGCTTGGCTAGCCTTAAAATAGCTACTTTGGATGATTTTGTTTTAGCCAAATCAGCTAGTTCAGCGGCCGAAGATTTTATTGATAATTATAAATTGGAAGATTTTCCCAAACTTGGGGAAAAACTAGAGAGTATGAGTTTTAGCTCGCATTTGGAGTAATACTTTTATTCAACTATCTAGATCTGCTTACTGTCATTATGATCCGCCCAGGGCGGAGAAGCAATTCCAGGTAATATAAATATATCTGTCATCCCGAGCGTAGTCGAGGGATCCCTTTTTATTTGTTATTGCGAGGCACGAAGCAATCTTATGTTTATGTTACTTGGGATTGCTTCACTCGCTCCGCTCCCTCGCAATGACGATTAGATGACTTTTAATACATAATTTCTTTTTAAAACCTTTTGGCCGCAAAAGGTTTCCCCAAAACTCGCGACAGTGAAAAATTTATAGTCAAATTTAAAACTTCGCACCGCTAATCTTCAAAACTCGCCCAACCCCTTTAATTATCTATTGAACGGGTTGGGCTCAAACATTGAAGATTCGGCTTATAGACAATAAGCCAACGCAGTGCTCTCGTTTTGCCTTCTCCTTAAATTTTTCAATTGTCGCCGGTTTTATAATAAAATAAGGCGAACATTAAAAAATATTGTGCTAATTTCTCCTACCAGCGAACGTTAAGAAGACAATATTCTGTCGCTGTTTTGATTATTGTCTTTAGTGAGCTGGGGAGAAATTTAGCCATGATTTTTTACGTTCGCGAGCTTTCGGTTACTTTTGGCGGACCAAAAGTAACAAGAGAAATATTCTAAGGCCATGGTGTTTCATAAAGGTATTTTAATGGGACAGAAGTAATATTTTAAAACTAAAATGTTACGTAGCATGCTACGTAACAAAAATTACCCAGAATTTTTTAATCTTCAATATAAAATCTCCAAGGCTTATCCCTATACTCTTGGGCATAGTCTACTCCAATCCGGGGTGAAGATTTTATTTTATTTGTTTTCTCCTGCCAATCTTCAATCCAGATTTCTGCTTCTTTCCCAAAAACTTTAGTATTATTTTGTTTTTTATCAATTTTAAAAGCCCGGCACAATTTGCCCGGCCCGTCGGTTTTGATTTTAGAGTCTAAGCCGGCAACAGGTTTCACGGCTCTGATTAAAACAGCGCTGGGATTGTCTTTTTCTTCGGTGACAATATTGAGGCAATAGTACATGCCATAGATCATATAAACATACAAATAACCGGCCGGGCCGAACATAATTTCTGTTCTGGCGGTGCGTCCGCAACTGGCATGGGACGCCAAATCGTTTGGTCCGCAGTAAGCCTCGGTTTCTATTATTTGGCCGATTATTTTTTTACTACCAATTTTTCTGATTAGATATTTTCCGAGTAGCTCCCTAGCTACTTTAAGAGTATCTGATTGGTAAAAATTTTGTGGCAGTTTTTTAGGCATGTTGTTTGCTGCTTCTGTTTACGTTTTCTGTCATTGCGAGCGTAGCGAAGCAATCTTAGGTAATGTAAATATGAGATTGCTTCGTGCCTCGCAATGACAGTAATAATTTAGGATATGGTTCTAATGGCTTCGCTTATGTTAGACACTTGGATAATTTCTAAGTCCTCTACATTTCTGATAGCTTGATTTTTGGCAGTGATTATACGGTTAAATTTAAGTTTAGAAGCCTCTTTTATCCTTCTATCTATTTGTGATACGGCCCTTATTTCACCCGAGAGTCCCACTTCGCCTAAAATCAATAGATTTTGGCTTATTGATTTTTCCAAATAAGCCGAAACTATGGCCAAACAGACAGCCAGATCAGTAGCTGTTTCTTTTATTTTTAAACCGCCGGCAATATTTAAATAAATATCATGGTTGGCCAGGTTAATCTTGGCCATTTTAGAAATAACAGCAATGATCATTTGCAAGCGGTTTAAATCAAAGCCGGTTGATTTTCTTTGTGGATAGCCAAAACTGGTTTTGGAGGCCAGCGCTTGTATTTCTACCAGAAAAGCGCGCGTGCCTTCCATAATTATAGATATGGCTGTGCCGGAAGCAGGGGAGCTGTGGCTTTCGACAAAAATATTAGTTGGATTTATCACTTCTTTCAGTCCAACTTCGGTCATTTCAAAAACGCCTATCTCTCCGGTGGAGCCGAATCTGTTTTTGACGCCTCGAAGTATCTTATAGAAATCCCGGTTGTCGCTTTCCAAATACAGCACCGTGTCTACCAGATGTTCCAATGTTTTTGGTCCGGCCACAAACCCTTCTTTGGTGACATGGCCTATGATGATTATAGGAATGCCTGATTTTTTTGATAGTTCCATCAGCTTGCTAGTGCAGGCGGTGATTTGAGCCGCCGAGCCGATGCCGGTTGCTGAATCAGACGAATTAATAGTTTGGATGGAATCGATTATGGCTAATTTTGGCTTTTGATCCAAAATAGTGGCGATGATTTTTTCCAGGCTGGTTTGCGGTATAAACTTTAAGCCGGATAGATTTGATTTTAATCTATTGGCTCTCATTTTAATCTGGTGGGCTGATTCTTCACCAGAAATATAAAGCGTATCACCCACGCCTTGGGCTATTTGCAAGGCCAAAGTTGATTTGCCTATGCCTGGGTCTCCGCCCAGTAAAACTAAAGAGCCGGCAACAAGGCCGCCTCCTAAAACCCTATCCACTTCGCCTAGGCCTATTTTAATTCTTTCTTTTTCCTGCAAGCCAATGTCGTTAAAGTTTATTGGCTTGTCAGGCGATACTAGGGTGTCTTTTTTTGTTTCCAAATTAATTGACTCCTGGCTGACCGTGCCCCATGATCCGCATTCATTGCAACGGCCCTGCCATTTGGAAAATTGAGCGCCGCAATTGGAACATTCATGAACTATAGATATTTTACTCATTGAACTAATTTTTATTTTTAATCAAAATTGGGCAAATACTCGGGCAGTGATATCCTGACTCCCAATATGTCACCCACAATCTCTCCATCGAGTGTGAAACTCACATAAGTTTGATCAAACGGATCATCGGGGTTAACTGTACCATTATCAGTTACTTCAAACAACCCCTCTCCCGTTTGAATTCCGGTGATAGTAAAGTCCATGCCCAAATCTCTGGAGGCTCTTAAAAAGTATAGTATTTCTGCCTGGTCACCCATATTATCCCAAGAGGCCCAGTATTCGCCCAAGCCGTCTGGTGAAAATCTAACTTCTTGATTAAATTCCCAATAATCTTCTAATTCAGGATCATCTGGTATAAATTCGTAATCTATGTTGATTGAGCCCGGTAGCGGCGATGTATCTATATCTTCTAATGGAGGCAAACTGCTTCCAGTGCCAGTGCCACGGCCGGAGCTGCTAACTGTTACTGTTTTAGCCGTGCCCAATGTGGGGAGGCCTATAGAGACCAAATTAGGATTGATAATAGCTAAAATATTATAAGATAAAAAAACCAAAAACAAGCCAATAATCGCCGAATAAATTCGGTCTTTGGCATCGGATATGGCGGCTGAGTTTCCCCGGGAAGTGAGCCATTTGAATCCGCCCCACATAATAATAACCGTAGCTAGTATGCCCACAGTGCCGACAATAAATTCATACCAAAGCTTGAAATATTCCTCAAAGCCAGAAACATGTTTAACATTGCCTATGGGCACATTGAGGCATAAACCTTCAGTGCTGTCGCAACTATTTTGGTCTCCTGCTTGGTCCGGGCTTTGGGCTGCTAGAATTAAGGGCAACATCAAAAATAATATTAGAGCAACTGCTAAGAATTTTTTTGGTTTTAGCATAAAATATTTAATTGCTAGTATCTAGTGTCTATGTGCCAACAGTTATTTACAGTTTCATCTATGACTATTATTTCTACTCCATGGTAGTTAACTCTATAGGCTGGCTGGTCATTATATCTCCAAACTTCTGGCGCATTACCAATCACTTCATTTCTCATAAAATTATCAAAGGGAGTGTTTCTTTCTAAATCAACGGCTTCACCCACAATATGCTGGGAATCTCTGTTTGATCTTTCAGGATCATAGCCGGAAGTTACAGTTATGTCTTGGCCAAAATCTTCTCTGACTTGCTGGGTGACATTCATAATTTCCGGTGTTAGGCCGTCAAGCCGTACTTGTGGAGTTTGAACATCTATTCCTTGGCCGGTAAAAGTTGCCAGGTTGGCATCTTGTTTGGCCCGGTCTATTTGAGTCCCACTAGATATATCTTGGCCTTGCGGTTCTTCCCTTTGAAGTGTTTCAATAATATCTGTTTGGGCTTTTTCCAGCGTAGGCAGATTAATGGTGAGTAATTTGGGATTGATAAGATAGAGCAAAGTATAAGACAAAAAAACTAAAAATAGTCCAATTAAAGCTGAATAAATCCGGTCTTTGGCATCGGATATGGCGGCTGAGTTTCCCCGGGAAGTGAGCCATTTGAATCCGCCCCACATAATAATAACCGTAGCTAGTATGCCCACAGTGCCGACGATGAAATTGTACCAAGCGCCAAAGTATTTGCCCAGTAGTTCATTATCAATTTGGCCGCCCTTGAATTCTCCTATAGGAACATTGGGCACGAAAAGTTGTTTTGTTGATCCAACTTCTACTGCATCCTGGGCCGAAGCAATGTTAGCTCTAAAATTAAAAAAAATAGTTGATAACAAAATTATTAATAGAAAAGAATAAAAAATTATTTTTCTGTTTATCAAATTAATCATCTGTTTAATTCTGCATTTATAACAGTTTCAAAATCTTCCAAAGTGGCTAGGCCGAATATTTCTTGGCTGTTGATGTAAAAATGGGGAGTGCCGGAAATCATCAACTGGGCAGCCTCGCTGACATCGGCGTCTATTAAGTTTTGGAATTTTTTACTAGTGATGCAATCATTTAGTGTAGAAGCGTTGAGGCCAATATCTTGGCCGATTTTCTTTAGATTGTTGAGTGAAAAATCATTTTGATTTTGCCAAAGCTGTTCTTGATATGGCCAAAACTTGCTTTGCTCCTGGGCGCATCTGGAAGCTAAATGGGCCAGTTCGGCTTGAGGGTAAAGATCGGGCAGGGTTAAATCTTTCCAAACCAATTTAACTTTATCCGGGTATTTGGCCAGTACCTCTTTTAAAATTGGCTGGATATCCCGGCTGGCGGGACAACCGTAGCAAGAAAATTCAAATATGGTTACGGGAGCATCAGCGGGCCCTAAAACAGGCGAATCAGGGTTAACAGTTGGCTCGGTTATGATATTTTTCTTAACATAACTTATAAGATTGGATGATTCGATATTTGACTGGGGGTTAAAATTTTTTAAAGCATCAGCCAGGGGATCGCTTTTTGTTTCCAGTGGACGAGTGAACATAGCCAATATTAGAAAAGAAATAAATATAACTCCCAGTACCAACAAAATAAATTTTAAATAATTTGGTTTTCTATGCCTAAGCATTTTTATATTTTGGTTATTTAGGATACCATTGTTCATGACGAGGTAAATGGCTTTCTTGTCATTGCGAGGGAGTGAAACGACCAAAGCAATCTTCTGGTTTATTAAACACAGGATTGCTTCGTACCTCGCAATGACGTTTTACAAGTTAATTTTATAAATTCTATTGTTATTTTTATCGGTGAATATCAGATATTTAAGATTTTCATTAACAATCATATTGTAAATAGTATGATCACCATTAGGACTGGCTATTAAAGTCTTAGCTCCGGTTTCTAGATTGATTTCGTATATCTGATCGGCTATGCTATTGGCTATTTTGTCGTTTAAGCCGGCTCCGGATGGCAGAATTGTCGGTACGGCGCAATAAACTTTGTTATTGCCGGAAAAGGTGCACTTATCAGACCAGGTTTCCAATCCCAGGCTGCGGCGATTATTGCCGATGGAATCAGGGTTGGCATCGGAAATCCAAAGTTGAGGCTTGAAATTGTTACTGGAGCTGTAAACACTATAAACCATCTTGTCCCCGGTGGGGGACCACTGGCCTCTAAAATCACGGCCTTCTACCAGCATATATTTAAAATTTTCGTTGTCCAAGCCGACAAAATAAATTTCTGATTTATCCAAATCCTTGCCTTGGGAGTAGGTGGCCACCATTTGTTTGTTGGGCGACCAATTAACTGTAAACCTATCCCCCTGATCACTTATATTTTCCAAAATAATCGGTTGGGAGCCGTCTAATTGCGAAACGGCCAAGAACCTGTTTTCCGGATCAAGCGCATCACTTTTGAAAGCTATTTGCTGATCGGTGGGAGAAAAATTAAAATCGTACCAATGCTGAGGCAGGGTTAATTGCTTGCCGGTGGTAAAATCATAAATTATATTTGATCCGTCCGGATATTCTAAGACAGCTTTGTTTCTATTTTGCGACCAAGTCACTTGGCTGACATTATGAAATACCTGGCTGTTAAACTCTTTAATTGTTCCATCAGCGGAAATAACATAAAATTTTCCGTCTTTGGGGTTGTAATAAATTACTTGGCCGTTGTTATAGGTGGCCGAAAAAAGCGACGGCGAATTGGTTAGTTGGCTAACTTGGGTTAGGCCGCCTTGGGCCGTGGCTGATGGCTGTTCGCTTGTAGGAATATTAGTTATATCATCGGCATTGGCATTGAGTATCGGCAGTCCGGTATTGGAATCTACGATATATATTCGCCCATTGATATTGACAGTGGCCGGCAGTTGTCCGTTTACTTGGTTGATATTTTCATCTCCAGGAGCGGTCGGCAAAAATAACGGGCGGAAAAAGAAGTAATAAATAAAAAAGCCAAACAAAACTACAGCGCCGATGAATAAAGCGATAATGCCTATTTTTTTCCAATCTAAATTCATATTTTAAAGTTATTGATTTATTGAAAACATCTTTTTTGCGCTTCAGAAAGAACAGTATCTCCGCCTGGCAATACTCCAGATAGAGCAATATTGAAGAGATCCCATGTGCCACAAGCGACTAGCTTATAAATAAACACTACCGATATGATAATAATTGAGAAAACCATCACATTTATAACCATGAGTATGATTATTTCTGTCCATTTGGCTAAATCCCTGCTGGGTATCCATTTGCCTATTAGATAATCGTCGCCGAATTGGCAGACATAGTTGGGCAAAACCAGAGAAACAACCAACATGGCGTTTAGTCCCAAAAGGGACAGTAGTGTGTAGTCAAGCCAAACTGAGCCCCAGAGGGTGGTTAAAAGCCAGGCTGTTCCGGTTTTAGCTCCTAATTCCGCAACTTCTTCAGTATCACCCTCGCCGGACAGGGCTTTGGTGGCGATATTTTTAGCTTGGCTAAGTTGATTAGCCGTGCTTCCACCCTTATTATCTCTGGCTGGTTTATCCGGTTTAGCTGTTTCGTTCTGTGGCTGGCGGGCTTGGTATTTCATTCTGTTAAGGGCTAATTCCGGTGAGGTTGAATCATAAAAATCGTTCCTTTCCGGTGCCGGACGGGTTGGAGAGCCTAAACCAAAATTATTTAATTTATGGGCTAAATTATCTGACATTTTTACCTTAAATTATTTATTTATTATAACATTTTTTATAATAACAAGCCAAGGAAATTTTCTTCTGTTACTTTTGGTCCGCCAAATATCCTCTTGAAACCTTTTGGCCGCAAAATGTTTCAAGAAGTCATTGCGAGCATAGCGAAGCAATCCCAGGTGATATAAACATAAGATTACTTCGTTCGCTCCGCTCCCTCGCAATGACAGTCTTTTCAATTGTCGCCATGTTTATTTATAAAATTATAATAAAATAAGGCGAACATTAAAAAATATTGTGCTTCCCGATATATCGGGAGGCCAAATGATATGATTTTTTACGTTCGCGAGCTTTTGGTTACTTTTGGCGGACCAAAAGTAACAAGAGGAATTATATATTAAATAAAAAGGGATCCCTCGACTACGCTCGGGATGACAGATATATTCATATCACACGGGATTGCTTCGTGCCTCGCAATGACAGTAAGGATAGGCTCGGGATGACAAAAAATTTCTGTTATTAAAAAATCCGCTTAAAGCGGATTTTTTGCTAAACGATAAATATTAAACCTTAATTTTAATCTTTCCCTTTTCAGCTGTTATTTTTATAATTGAGCCGGCAGTTATTTCATCTTCCAACATTTTTTGTGAGATAATCGATTCTATCATTTTTTGCATGGTTTTTTTAATGCCTCTGGCGCCCTGATCAATTTTTTGGCTTTCTTTGGCAATGATTTTGGCCACTGATTGATCAAATTCAGCCTGGATGCCTTTTCTGGATAATTTTGAAGCTAAATCATCAAATTCAAGTTTGGTTATTTTTTCCAAGTCATTTTCCAAGAGGGGAGAAAAATAAATAATCTCATCCAGTCTGTTGATGAATTCTATTTTAAAGAAATCCTTAATTTCTTCCATTATTTTTTCTTTCGGCCGGCTGTTAATTTTACCAGTCTGAGAATCAAAGCCAATCATCTCATTTTTATCGCTAAAGTGCTGGGAGCCGATATTGGAAGTCATAATAATGATAGTATTGCGGAAATTTATTCTAGTGCCGGCGGCGTCGGTTAAATAACCGTCTTCCAATACCTGCAGTAGAAGATCAAAAATGTCGGGGTTGGCTTTTTCGATTTCATCAAACAAAACTATGGAGTAGGGCTTATGTTTTACTTTTTCGGTCAATTGGCCGCTTTCCTTGTAACCGACATAACCGGCCGGAGCGCCTATTAATTTGGAAGTATTGAATTTTTCACTGTATTCGGACATGTCTATTTTGATCAAAGCATCGCGTTGGCCGAATAATTCCTCGGCCAATATTCTGGCTGTATGGGTTTTACCCGTGCCGCTTGGTCCTAGGAGTAAAAATGAAGCCAGAGGCTTGTTTTCTGGTGTGAGTCCGGCTTTGGCTCTTTTTATGAATTGCGCAATAGAGCTGGTCGCCTTATCTTGGCCGATAATTTTCTTTTGCAGTGAGTTATCCAAGCGCATGATTTTTCTTTTTTCCGAGGCGATTAAATCTTCGGCTGGTATGCCGGTTGATTTAGCCACTATTTTGGCGATATCATGTCCAAAGATGGTACCGATCATTTTATCTTTTTGCGTTTTAATTCGCTCCTCCATCTTAGATAATTCATCTTCCAATTCCTGGCTTTGGTTTTTTAGCTTGATAGCTAAATCATAATTTTCATCTATTACGGCTTGATTTTTCTTTTTTTGCAACTCTAAGATATCTAATCTTAATTTTTTTATTTTTTGTTCCAAAGCGGAAGGCTTTTTGTTGACCCTAATGGCGGCGCTGGCTTCATCTATAAGATCAATGGCTTTATCCGGCAAAAATTTGTCGGTGATGTATTTTTGGCTCAGTTCCACGGAAAAGTTTATAGCTTCATCGCTTATCTCTACCCGATGGAAATTTTCAAAATAATTTTTAATGCCTTGCAGAATTTCTTTGGTTTGGATTTCTGACGGTTCAACCAGCTTAACCGGCTGGAATCTTCTGTTAAGAGCCGGATCGTTTTCTATACTCTTCCTGTAATCGCCAAAAGTGGTGGCGCCGATGCATCTTATTTCACCGCGCGCTAAAGCCGGTTTTAAAATATTGGCGGCATCCATAGAGCCGGAAGCCGAGCCGGTGCCGACGATATTATGTATTTCATCTATAAATAGAATAACTTCCGGCCTGTTTCTAACCTCATCAATTATTTGTTTGATTCGGCCCTCAAATTCGCCACGGTACATAGTGCCGGAAACAGTTGAGGTTAAATCCAGCATATAAATTTTTTTATTTAAAAGCGTTTCGGGCACTTCGCCATTTACAATCTTTTTAGCCAAGCCCTCGACAATGGCTGTTTTTCCCACGCCCGGTTCGCCCAAAATGATGGGATTGTTTTTATTTCTTCTGGAAAGTATATGGATAATCCTAAGTATTTCCTCGTCTCGGCCGATAACGGAGTCAATCTTTTTCTGCATTCTCTTGGAGGTTAGTTCGGTGCCGAATAAATCCAAAACCGATTGTTTCTTTTCCAAAAAGTCATAATCTTCATAATCTTCTTCTTTTTCTATGACTTTGAAGGTTTCGGTTAGGGCCGGTATTTTTGAGGCGCTTTTTAAAATGGCAATAACTTGCTGGGAAACTTCATTTTTAGAAACCTTGAGCAGATTAAGCAAACTTTCCACGTTAGCATCATTGGCTTCTAAAATAGCCGCCAAAAGATGTTCGGTGCCGATGTATTTATGTTCGTTGATGTAGGCAATCTTTATGGATTTCTGAATTATTCTTTTAGCCGGCTGGGAAAATTTAGGCGCTGTTTTTAATTCTATTTTAAAATCGCCTTGCGACATTCTGGCGATATTATTCCTAATATCATCTGTTTTTATTTCCAAAGAGGTTAAAAGTTCTGCGCCCACGCTGCCCCTTTGGGAGATGAGACCGTAGAGTATATGCCAAGGGTTTATCAGTTCATGCCCAAGATCAGTAGCCAGTTCGGCTGCTTTTTTTAATGATTTTTTATAGTTGTTGGAAAATTTTTCAAAAGTCTCTTCCATAATTTAAGCCATTGATCTTAATTTAATTACGCGGTCTTCAAGTGGCGGGTGAGTGGAGAAAGCGTTGGCTAGGAATTTTTTGGTGCCTCTAAACGGACTGGAAATATAAAGATGAGCGGTGGCATTGTTGGCTCGTTTTAAAACAGCCTGGTCATTTTTGATTTTTTCCAGCGCTTTGGCTAGTCCTTCGGGATAACGGGTTAGAAGCGAGCCGGCAGCGTCGGCCAAATATTCGCGCTTTCTGGAAACCGCAAATTTTATCAGCTGGGCGATAATAGGGGACAGTACTATCAGTACCAATCCAACAATCAATAAAACCGGATGGCCGCCTTTGCCATTATCTCTTTTGCCCCCGCCAAAAAAAGTCATACGCAAGAACATATCGGAAAGCAAGGCGATAATACCCACCAAAACAATAACCACGGTCATTAATCTAATATCATAATTTTTAATATGAGAAAGTTCATGAGCGATAACGCCTTCCAATTCCTCATTCTCTAATCTGCTTATAGCTCCGGTGGTGATAGCGATAGAAGCATGCTTGGGATCACGTCCGGTGGCAAAGGCGTTAATGGCCTCATCTTCTATAAGATGAACTTTAGGAGTTGGCAGGCCGGCTGTGATGCAAAGATTTTCCACCATTTTATAAACATAAGGGTTGTCATTTGGCTTGATTTGTTTAGCCCCGGCAGTCATAAGAGCCACTTTATCACCGGAAAAATAACCAAACAGGCTCATTAATATGGATATAACAATGGCTATAATCAGTATGCCACTACCGGCTTCTGTGGCATAATCCAGAAAATAGCCCAAAACCGATATCAAAACAATAAAAATAACTATAAGTAGCCAAGTTTTTCTTTTGTTAGAATCAATTTGATTGTACATACATTAAAAAAATTACAAATTAAAAAACCTCAAGCTCCAAATAAATTTCAATAACCAAATTATAAATTACAAATACATTGGAATTTTAGATTTATAATTTATTTGATATTTGTAATTTTGGATTTGAGATTTATTAAGTTTAAATAATAACTAAAATTTTACGGCAATGTTTTCTTTTTCTCCGGCTTCGGCTTCAAAATAATCAAATTTTTTGAATTTCAAAATGTTAACTATTAAGTTATTAGGAAAAACTTCAATTTTAATGTTGAAATCCCTGGCGTTGCCATTGTAGAACCTTCTGGAGGCTTGGATTTTATTTTCGGTATCGGATAACTCATCTTGAAGCTTTAAGAAATTTTGGTTGGCTTTTAGATCAGGGTAGCTTTCGGCCAAGGCAAAAATAGACTTTAAGGTTGAAGAAAGCATATTTTCCGCTTTAGCTTTGTCTTCCACACTGCCAGACTGGTTCATGGCGGCGTTTCTGGCTTCTACAACTTTTTGAAAAGTTCCTTGTTCATGCTGGACGTAACCCTTGACTGCCTCTATTAAATTGGGGATTAAATCATAACGTCTTTTGAGCTGGACGTCAATGTCGGACCAAGCTTCATCTGTTCTGTTTTTAAGAGTGATTAAGCCATTGTAGACAGCGATTAGCCAGAAGGCTATTACTACTATGGCCGCCAAGATAATCCAAATGAGATTTTCCATATTTTTTAATTAGTTATTAGATCGCTTTAATTGGAAGTTGATTTTATGTTATAATAAATAAAACTTACTTCTTATTATCACGATTTTATTGTATAATAAAATTGTATATTATAACTGTTGATAAGTCAACACGACTTATTACTCTATGGAAGGCAATAAAAACAGAGGGGAATTGTATTCGTTTTTAGCCGGCTTCATCTTTGCCGCTGTTATTTTAGCTGTGTTTTCAATCAGCTTTAATTTTGCCTTGGCCGTTTGGCAAGAGCCAACCTTGCCGCCGCCCTCCGGCAATATTGCTCCTCCGCTTAATGCCGGGCCAATAGATCAAACAAAATCAGGCGGGTTAACAATAGGAACAACCATTAACACCAGTGAATTATGCTTTGGCACAGGAGGCACTGATTGCCAAACAACCTGGGCTGATGTTCTAACCTGGAAAGCCACGACGACCGGCATATTTTATGATGGTGGCAATGTCGGCATTGGCGAGGTTTTAACTGGGGTTTGGCCACTATCTTTTGCTAAATTAAGCATAAATATGGGAAATCCAAGTAATAAAGAGGGATTATATATAACTCGTGAGGTTGCTGGAGGTTATTCTTATTTAAATATAGAAAATGAATCTGGCAACCCGGTTTTTAGAGTTCACGAAAGTGGAAAAATAGGTATAGGCACAGATACTCCTAATAAGGATTTACATATCTATAACACCGTTTCTAATGCCGAAATTGACATTCAAAGCGTAGCTGGAGTTGGAGCTTATTGGGGCATTTATCATGATGGCCCGGCTGGCAATGGCACTAATGATTTAAGATTTTGGAGCAGCGGCAATGACCGGGTTAAGTTTTCCAGCGCTGGCGTGGTAACGGCTTCTAATTTTTGTACCGATGCCGGCCAATGTTTAGCCGATACCGGTGCCGGTTTGGGGCAGTATAAGGGAGTTACCACTCAAACTTTTAATGGCAACCAAGGCGGTTATGTCGGCGCCAATGACACATGCAATACAATTATAGCCGGCAGCCATGTTTGCAGCGCCGAAGAAATTCTCTACAGCATTCGCTCGGGTGTAGCCATGCCCAGTGGCACAGAAGCTTGGATAAATAGTGGTTCGCCGGAGTTTGCTAAATCTGCCAATGATTGTGGAGGTTGGAATGTGGCTACTAGTGATTCCATTGCTTCTGTTTGGCAATTTAGCGCCACAGGCGGTAAGGCGCTTTTAAAATCTTGCAATTACTCTAAGGTCTTTGCTTGCTGTAAATAAAAATTATTATTTCTAAATTATTTCTAATTAAAAATATGTCATTAAAATTAGCATCCCATTGCTTATCACTAACCTCTCTTGCTCTTATTGTTCTAACTCTGGCTTTTATTTCACCTCAACCGGTATTGGCTTCTCATTGCCCGGCAAGTCAGGGTGATTTAGTGTGTGAAGGCGCAGATGTTGTTTGTGGCGGTATTTGCCGTCCCGCAGCTGGACTACCAACCCCGCACGAATCTCTGGATTGTTCCACTTGCACGATAACCGGCGGCAGTATTTATACTCCGGTTTATCTTAATTATCCATCTTCGCAACCCGGTTCAATCAGTGTTGGCGGCAATGCTCTATTTGGCGGTAATGTTGGAATAACTGGCAATGTCAGTACGACCAAGGATATTTACGTAAATAACGGTAAAGCTATTAGAGTTGATGGAACCGGTTCTACTAATTTTAATCTTGGCAATTGGGCAGTCGGCGCCACTGGATTTGGTTTGAATGTTTATGGTAATTTACAAGTTAGCAAACAATTGATGTTTGGCGGTTTGGCCGAAACTTTGGGAGCGGGACAGAATTTGCTTTATGGCAATATCAGCGCTTCAGCTTCCGCCGGCAGCTTATTACTTTTACAAAAAGGCGGAACCAACAGGTTTATAGTTGATACCGGTGGCAATGCCACTTCCAGCGGGCATTTCAGCGCCAGTGAATTATGCATTGGCAATAATTGCAAATCCAGTTGGCCGGTTAGCTCCGGCGCTGGTTACTTTACTCAAACAGGTTCATCACTTTATCCCAATGATTTGAGTTGGAATGTCGGCATTGGCACAGCGAGTCCGGAGCAAAGACTAACCATATCAGGCGTCAATGCCACTTTGGGTCTTTATAACACGTTTAATGATAGTGGAAATAGGAACTGGGCAATAGGTACCAGTATGAGCCAATATGGCGATTTTAGTCTGCGTCAATCCAACGCCAAGGATGGGGACCCAATGTCCAATGGCGTTGTTAGATTTTATATCAGCCAAAATGGCAAAATTGGCATCGGCACAGCGAGTCCGCAAGTAAAATTAGAGATTAATGATGATACTACCGGGATCGCACAGGCTAGAATTTCTGATTATACTCAAAATCCGGAACTTCAGTTGCAGTATGGCGGAAATGATAATGATCATTGGGGCATATATGTTGATCAAAACGGCAAGAGCTTAAATTTTTGGAGTTTGGGCGGAGGCGACGGTGCCGGCAATCAAATGACAATATATCAAAATGGCGTAGTGGCTATTTATTCTCCCACACTAAATATTTCTCCCAATACCAACAATTCCAGCGCCGGCGGGGGCGTCATTCAATTATTAGGTGCTTACACTTCAGCCGATAAGTTTTCCAGCGGCATCTTTTCCAATTCTAATTGGGACAGGGTGACGGGAAATTGGTATTACGAATATGACGGACCGAGCGGAAGAATTTCATTTAGCGCCGACAGTGATGGCAATCCAAGCGGCGATTGGCTGATTTCTACGGCGCCCTCCGGAGCGGCAAATGATATTAATAATGTCACTCTAGATAGTAATGTTAGAATGATTATTAAAAACGGCGGCAATGTCGGCATCGGGACTATGTCACCGGCGGAAAAATTAGAAGTTAATGGGGCGGTTAAATTAGGCAACACGACTAATAACAATCCTGGGACAATCCGTTATACAGGATCTGGTTTTGAAGGCCGTACTGCCACAGGTTGGGTTAGTTTGGCGGGTGGCGCCGCCGGTGGAATCGGCGGTAGTGGAACACTTAATTATGTGCCGAAATTTACGGCAGCCGATACTCTTGGTAATTCAGTAATATTTAGCAATGCTTTAGGCCAGGTTGGTATTGGTACAACCAATCCGTCTACTAATCGTAGACTGGATGTTGCTGGCGATGTGTTTTTATCAAGCGCTGGCAGTCTTTATACAAATTCAATTTATAGCACTGGTAACGGTGCTGATACTATTTGGGTGGGTGATGGAAATGATAAACTTAGGATTGAAGGCCCAATTCAGATTAATTATGGCAGTCCGTCCAATAATAAAGTTTTAACAGCTATTGATAATACTGGTAATGCCGAGTGGCGGACAGTTAGTGGTGGAGCCGATAATTTAGGTAATCACACCATGACTCAAGTTTTAAGTACCAATGGCCAACAAATTATTAACTATCTAAGCACTGGCGAAACCGATGTGGTGGTTAATGACAGTATGGATGTAAGGGGCAATCTTCATAATGATGGCACTGATTACGGTGGGAAATTAAGTATTGTGGATGGAGCTTATATCCAAGGGCAATTAAGTATTGGCCAGCCTGGCACAACTAATACCAAATTACATGTGCTCGATGTTAATGGACCCCAGCTAACACTCCAGGGCGGTAGTGTGCCTGGAAATGGCAAATCAGGTTTGAGATTACAAACAGATGATACCGCAACATGGGAAATATATTCCGCATGGAATGATTATAAAAATTTTTATATTGAACAGGCAAGTGCTTATGGTGGAGAAAAAATTCTTACCATTACACAAGTTGGATCAGTGGGGATAAATTCTACTAGTCCAGGAGCTAAACTTCAAATTGATGGCAGTGACCAATTTCCCAATGGGGAGAGGTTAAGATTAATTTCAGCTAGCGGTTGGAGTCCATTTAATATTAGAAATAGCGCCAATAACGCCGATATATTCCGAGTGGATCAGTCCGGAACCTTAGCTGTCGGTTCTGTGCCGGTGGCAAGGATCGCAAACTCCAATTGTTCGACTGGCCAATATGTCACGGGCTTCAATGGCGGCTTGGTTTGCGGCACGCCCACAAGTGGTAGCACCTATTCTGCTGGTAGCGGCTTAACTTTAACTGGCACTCAATTTTCAGCTCAAGCTGGCTCGGCCCTATGGAATTCTAATGAGCTTCAAGGACGCTCAATTGCGGTTACCGCTCCGGCCAGCGGACAAGTCTTGAAATGGAACGGCTCATCTTGGGCTCCGGCAGCTGACACGGGCGGCACTTCTTATTCTGCTGGTAGCGGCTTAACACTAAGTGGCACTCAATTTTCAGCTCAAGCTGGCTCGGCTATATGGAACGCCAATAAATTATTAGGGCGTAATGTTTCTGATGGGTGGTCTGGTGGTCCAACCGCCGGACAAGTATTGACTTATGATTCATTATTGGGTTGGGTGCCGTCAACTCCAAGCTCTGGCAACACTTATACGGCTGGTAGCGGCTTAACACTAAGTGGCACTCAATTTTCAGCTCAAATCGGTTCGGCTGTATGGAATGCTAATCAATTGCAAGGACGCGTAATTTCGGCGACTACTCCAAGTAGCAACCAAGTTCTAACTTGGAACGGTTCGGCCTGGGCTCCGGCTAATGCCGCTGCCACCAGTGATAATTTGGGCAATCACAATATGACTATGCGGCTAGAGACCAACGGCAATTCTATTATTAGTTCAATTTGGCCAGGTTTTGGTGAAAGTGATGTTTTAGTTGACGATTGGATGGATGTCCGCTACGGCATTCACAATGACGGTACAGCTAATTCGGGCAGATTATTTATTAACGACAATACGGGAATATCAGGTGACTTATTTCTTGATGGTAATTCCACTTCAAATGGCAGCATAACTATGAGTGGCAATATCACAGCGGATAGTAATTCTCGAGGGAATTGTACTTGGACAGGTTGGAGTCAACTTGGAGCGGTATGTCCTGGCGTGCAGTATATGGCTGGCGTTGACATTAGAGAAGTTGGTGCGGGTGGCACTCAAGAACAAAGAATTTATTGTTGTAATTTATAAGCCAACATTCTTATCAAACAGAGCCATAATACTTTAAATTGAAAGAATAATTTTTATTTTTTACCAAGATTAATGCTCTTAACATATAAAATAATTAAACCAATCTTAATTATTCTGATCGTGGCCTTAGTGGGCTTGGTTGGATTATTTGGTTATGGTTTTAGGCCGGTTGAATCACAAGGCATAACTTTTTCTTTTGCCGGCTGGCTTTGGTCGGATAATTATGGCTGGATATCTTTAAATTCCAACAATTGCTTGTTGCTTAATCCCGGTGAATGTCTTTCCAGCGGAGTAGATTACAGCGTTAAAATAGATTCCGGCAACAATATTTCCGGTTATGGCTGGTCGGAGAATGTCGGTTGGGTTTGTTTTGGCAATGGCCGAGGCGATTCCAGCGTCGGTTGCTTGGGCGCTCCTCCCACTGGAGGTTTGGATACCACCATGGACAGTTTAACCGGCAAGATAACCGGCTGGGCCAAAGTATTATCTTTGGACGGCGATGGCTGGATGAAACTGGGCCGTGGCAGTTATCAGGGAGCGTCTTTTGGCGAAGCTTGCTACGATTGTCAGCCCAAATGCACACAGTGGACTATTGTGATGCAAGGCACGCCGCCTGTGCCGGTGGAAGTGCCGCCCTGTTTAGCTTATTCAGATACGGAATTTGACAGTTGTAATACTTGTTTTACCAAAACTAATTTTGACGGCGTTAACATACCCAATCCCAACGAAGAATCAGTAGTAAACGGCAGTGGCAATATTTGCACCAGTTGTTCCGATTGCCACAAGATAAGTGGAGCAGTTTCTGGCACATCTAGAATAGTTTGCAATACCGATGGCGGCTACAATGGCAAATGCACTAGTTGTGAACTCTATGGTGTCAACAAAAATCTGGGCGATGGCCAATTAGTGGGCTGGTCCTGGAATGGAACGGGTGATGGCTTGAACGGAGCCGGTTGGGTGCATTTTAATTCCGAATTCGGCTCCGGTTATACTGTCTTTCCTTGGCTGCAAACTCTTTATGGCTCTATTTATACGCCCAAATGGGTGAGGCAGAAAGCCGGCTCTTCCGGCAACAATGCCACTTATTGTATCTTGGCGGAAGATATTAATGCCAACATCAAATCCCAAAATTGCGAAGATATCGCCAGCGGTCTGGTGCAAGGCGTGGATACCGGTTTTTTAGAGAAATCACCTAGCGGAGGTATTTATAGGAATGCTTTGGGTAAAATTGATATGGCTGGCATGATTAATAAAGTAGCATCCGGTGGAACCAGAAATAAATACGGACAAATAGTTAATGATTTGTCGCAAAGTTCTTGGACTGGGCCCAGCGGAGACGTATTAAAAGGTGAGGTTTATCATTTTAAAGATAATCTGCAAATTACCAGTCAACTGCAATTTGTAAATGGTAGCGCTAATGTGCCAGGAAATGGTATAATAATTGTAGATGGCAATTTAAAGATTGAAAGTAATATTTCTTACAGTTCAAGCATTCCTTCAAAATTAAATGAATTAGCTTCCGTGGTGTGGATAGTAAAAGGCGATGTTATTATTGATCCCAGTGTCACGGATGTTGTTGGCGTATTTGTAGTTTTAGGCGATGGAGTCACAGCTTGCCAGTTATCAGCTTCATCTAGCCCTGATTATCATAAATACCAACAAAACGGCTGCGGTGTATTTTTTTCCGGCGATTCCGATAAATCTTTTACCGTTTTAGGTTTAGTGATTGCTAAAGCCTTTGATTTCGGCCGAACTTTTGCTGAAATTTTACAAGGGTCTGAAAGAGTTATTTATGATGGCCGCCTAACAGCCAATCCGCCCAAAGCTTTGAGCGGTTTTGTAGAAGGTTTGCCGGTCATAAGGGATTTTGCCTACTAATTTTAAATAAAAGCGTAATAGTTTATGGGTATTTTTTCTTCAAAATCAAGTTATTTAGGAATTGATATAGGAACATCATCTATCAAGGTGATTGAACTTTCTAATTTCAAGGGCCGGCCCAGATTGGTGACTTATGGGTTTATAGAAAAAAAGCCGGCTGAAATAAGAAATTTGGTTGACGATACAGCTGGCACGGCGGCTATTATCAATGAAATATGCGCTAAAGCCAAAACATCTTCCAAAAAAGTTATTGCGGCTTTGCCCAATTTTTCTGTTTTTACTTCAATATTAAATCTGCCCAATCTGCCTAAAAAAGAACTAGCTTCGGCTATCAGCTGGGAAGCGAAAAAGATAATTCCCATGCCGCTGGAAGATATAATATTGGATTGGAAAATAATAGAAGAAATAGAGGAAAGCGACGGCTCTAAAATATCAGATTTTAGTCAAAGCTATGGTGAAAACCAAGCTAATAAACCCATGAGCAAGATCTTTTCCAAGCCGCAAAAAAATTTAAGGATTCTGCTCACGGGGGCCAGCAAGAGCCTGGTGAGAAAATATGTTGATATATTCAATGTGGCCGGTTTGACTCTTTTAAGCTTGGAAACGGAAAATTTTGCCTTAATCAGATCGCTGGTGGGCAATGACAAATCAACTATTATGCTGGTTGATTTCGGCGCCAGCACTTCCAGCATAGCGATGGTGGAGAAAGGCATACCGGTTTTAAGTCGCAGTTTGGAAATGGGCGGAACGGTTATGACTCGAGCTATTTCCAACAGTTTGAATGTTAATTTTGACCGAGCCGAGCAATTTAAGCAGGATTTATCCTTGGGTTCCGAAACAGCCGATAACTCTTTGCCTCAAACCGTGGAAAAAGCCTTTTCTCCTATTTTAAACGAAATTAAATACACCCTCAATTCTTATCAAGAGCAAAACAAGAAAAAAGTGGAAAAAATAATTTTAACCGGCGGTTCGTCTCTTTTGGGCAATTTGCCAGGTTATATTTCTAAAGTGTTGAATATTAATACTTATATTGGCGATCCTTGGGCTAGAATTATTTTTCCTACCGAATTAAAACCGATTTTAGACCGGTTGGGCGCTAAGTTCGCCATAGCCGTGGGCTTGTCCATGAGGGATATAGAGTAATCTAATTAGATCATAGTTTCAAGGCTTGTTAGGCGATGTTTATAAAATAAATACGACTAAATCCTAACTAGCTGATCAACTAAAAAGCTAAGTAAAAAACATGGCTAATATAAATCTTCTGCCGGAAGAAATGAGAAGCAGAGAACAAAAAGAAGCGCTTAGAGCGGCTAAAAAGCCTAAAGTTTTTACCATTGATTTGTCAGCCGGCAAAAAAGATAGTGCTACTGCCCAGGTAAAGCCATCTAAGCCGATCCGATCCATGTGGTCGGAAATTTTCGGCCGGAAAATAAAGCCAGCTTCTCTAGCCAAGACTCCGCTGTTTGAACAAAAAAATACTTGGCCGGAACCCGTTAAAAACCAGACTATTAAATATCAAGAAAATAGGGGACGATCTGTATACAGGCCCCAGGGTAATTTTTTAAGCTCCGGTCCAGCGCAACCGGTTAAACAGCCTAGTGCCGAAAAAATTGCGCCCAGACAGATGCCCAGCGAACCGATAAGAAAATCGCTGGAGAGGCAAGTAGACTTTAAATACAACCATACCCCTAAAAAGAGAGGATTTTTTGCCAAGTGGAAAAATATTTTTTCTCCCCAGCCCAGGGTTCCAAAGCCGGCGAAAATAGATAAAAAAGCCTGGCCGAAAAAGACAATTGAATCTCCCAAGGCGCCGGAAAAAATAAAGGGTAAATATCACACCGCTCCTAAAATGGAAAAATCAAAATTGGATATAAACCTGATACCCGAAGAGCTTTTATTTAGAAAATATCCCAAGGGCCGCCAACAAATTATCGGCATAATATTAGCCGTAGTTATTCCGGCCTTGATAGTCACTTTAGCTTATACGGTCATTGATTTACAACAAAAGTCCACTCAAGAAAAAATTTCCCAGCTTAATAAAAACAAGGGCGAATTAGTTTCGTATATTAACGGTTTTAAGGATATTCAGCAAAAAAATATCATGTTGCAGGACAAGTTATTAGCTATAAATAAATTGCTTCAAAAGCATATTTATTGGACCAAATTCTTTAGCTTGCTGGAAAGATACACGCTGGATGATGTTTATTATACCGAATTTACTGCCGACACATCCGGAGAATTCATGTTGCCGGCCGTGGCCTCCATTGGCAGCGGCAATACGGTTGAAGAACAAATAGCTGATAGCTATAGGAAAGCCGCTCGGCAAATAACCGCTTTAGAGCAGGCTGATGATTTTGTCAGCCAAATAAAAGTCAATAATCTGGAGGTTGTCAGCGGTGATAATGCCGGAGTTAAGGGAGTAAAATTCGAGATAAATCTGGCTTTAACTGACGGGGTTTTTACCAAATAAATTCAAAAGTAACATCATAATATTAATCCAACATAGATGGCCGAGATAAAAGAGATAAACAAGGCGGTGGAAAATAATAACCACCAATCCAAATCGGGTAAAAGATATGCCGAAGCTTTAAATAAATATTTCAAGCTTATTGTTGTTTTAGTTGTCATTATTATTTTGCTGGTCGGCTATTATTTAATTGTTGCGCCCAAATGGAAAATGAAATCAGCTCAAGATAAATCTTTTACGGCCTTGCAAGAAGAAGTGGCCAAACTCAAAGCCGATAGCGAATTCTTAAGCCAGTATTCCAATAAAATAATTGAGTTTACTCCCGAGGAAGAAAGGCAGCTTAGTTTGGCCTTGCCTGGAAAGTTTGATTTATCTTCGGTCATCATCCAATTAACCCAATTGGCGAGTGAGCATAGTTTTATCGTGGAAAATATCCAAGCGAGTGAGGCGGCGGATAACGGCTTAAAAGACGGCCATATAAAAAGAGTTGATTTGGAAATGAAAGTCAGCGGTTTGGGCGGAAATAATTATGGCAATTTTGGCAGATTCATAGAAGCTTTGGAATCAAGTCTGATGATTTTTGACGTCAAAGCCATCAGTTTCACGCCGGAAGAAGCCGGTTATAAATTGGAATTATCAACTTATTATTATCCCAGTGAGTAGAATTATGATTTTAAGCCATAAAAAATTATCTAAAAGTTTCTTAGCCATTATTGTGATAATAATAATTATTTTTATAATTGGCTGGCTATTTTGGCCCAATATCAAGAAATTGGTTTTAGGCAATGATTATCAAATTGTGACAACTCCTTTGCTTAGAACGACTATTGATAAGGAGTTAAAACAAAAAATCATTAGTGAACTTAGCCAATTAAGGCATTACGGCGAATGGCCGATATCAATTGACCAAGCCAACCCGAATCGAGGTGATCCGTTTAAGCCGAAAACACCATAAACCATGGATAATAAAAGAAAATTAGAACAGATAAAAGATTTTCTGCTGCAAAAAAGCCTGATAACATCAGAACAGCTTTTGGCTGTAGAACAAGAAATGGAAGTTTCCGCTAAATCAGCGGAAGAAGTTTTTGTATCTAAAAATATATTTTCTCCTGATGATTTCGCGAAAATTAAGGGGCAAGCTTTTAATATGGAGTCGATTAGTTTATCGGATGCCAAGGTGGAACCGGAAATATTAAATCTATTGCCTCAAAAAGTGGCTAAAAACTATGAAATGGTTATTTTTGACAAGCAAGATGAAATTATTAAGGTTGGGTTGGTTAATCCGCAAGATTTTAAAGCGCAAGAGGCTATTGAATTTTTGGCTGGCCAGCAAGGCCTTACACCTCAATATTTCTCCATCTCTTTGTCTGATTATCAAAGTATTGTTAGGCAATATAGCGGATTTAAAAAAGAAATCGGCACAGCGCTGGAATCAGCCCGAGAAAAGTTCACCGAAGGCGAGCAGGCTGAAAATATAAACTTGGAAGAAACCGGTGACAGTGTTGATGTTATAAAATCAGCGCCGGTAGCCAAGATAGTTTCGGTTATAATCCGGCACGCCGTTGAGGGCGGGGCGTCTGATATTCATATCGAACCAAAACATCGCGATGGGCGCGTGAGGTATCGGGTTGACGGCGTTTTACACACCACTATCACTTTGCCCGGCTATCTTTATAATGCCGTTGTTTCCAGGATAAAAGTTTTGGCAAATTTAAAATTAGATGAAACCAGGAAACCACAAGACGGACGTATTAGAATGAAATTAAACGGCGATGAAATCGATTTGAGGGTTTCTGTTTTCCCCATGTTAAATGCCGAAAAGGTGGTGATGAGGGTTTTGGACACTTCAGCCGGCATACCTAATCTTACCGAATTAGGCTTTAGCGAATATCATATTAAAATTATAGACAATAATATCACCAAGCCCCACGGCATATTTTTGTTAACCGGCCCGACCGGCAGCGGTAAAACAACTGCTCTTTATTCTGTTTTAAATATGCTAAACGGCGAAGGCATAAATATCACCACCCTGGAAGATCCGATTGAATATTATATCGAAGGCATTAACCAATCGCAGATTAGTCCGGAAATAGGCTTTAATTTCGCTTCGGGCCTTAGAGCTATTTTGCGCCAAGATCCCAATGTTATCATGGTGGGAGAAATAAGAGACAATGAAACCGCCGAGCTGGTTGTTCATGCCGGCCTAACCGGCCATTTGGTTTTCTCCACCCTTCACACTAACAGCGCTTGGGGAGCCATTCCGCGCTTGATTGATATGAAAGGAGAGCCGTTTCTTTTGGCTTCCACTTTAAATATTTTAATGGCCCAGCGCCTAGTGAGAAAAATTTGCCCGAGTTGCAAGCAAAAGATGAAATTGCCGTCGACAGCCGAAAAAATAGTTATGAAAGAAATAGAAGATATGCCCGAACAATATTTGAAAGAATTCCGCGGCCAGTATGATTTTTATAAAGGCGCCGGCTGTGTTGAATGCGGCAATACCGGCTATGTGAGCCGAACGGTTGTGGCCGAGATTCTAGAAATCAGCAGCGAATTCCGGGATTTGATAGCCAGGGATTTTGTCATGGATGATGTCAGGGCCTTGATGAAGAAACAGGGCTTTGTAACTCTAATGCAGGATGGAATCATCAAATGCCTGAAAGGCATCACCACGGTGGAAGAAATTATCAGAGCTTCCCAAAGCTAGTTAGATTAATAATTTATTATAGATATTATGTTTAAAAAGAATCACATTCCTATTTTAATTATAGAAGACGATGTTTTTTTGGCCGATCTTTATAAAACCAAATTTGAGTTGGAAGGCTTTGATGTTTATGTGGCTTATGATGGCGAGAAAGGTTTGGAATTGGTTTCTAAAAAGAAACCGGCTGTAGTTCTTTTGGATTTGATTTTGCCCAAAATAAATGGTTTTGTAGTTTTGGAAAATATTAAAAAAGATCATAAGTTAAAGGATATTCCCATTATCCTTTTAACCAATTTAAGCCAGAAAGCCGATGTGGAAAGGGGCTTGAGTTTGGGAGCCAATGATTATTTAATCAAGGCTCATTTTATGCCCTCCGAAGTAGTGGCGAAAATAAAGGATTTGGTAAAAATCAAATGAACCAGTTAATCTACTAGGATGTAAACTTATGTCAGTAAGTCAAGAACTAATCATTAAAAATATTTTAACCGATGCTGTCAAAAGGGGGGCCTCCGATCTCCATTTTTCGGTTGGCAATAATCCAGTTTTAAGGATAGATGACGAATTGGTTTCTTTGGATGATCAGGCGGTTATCACCCAGGATTTTATGCAAGCCGTAGTGGATTTTCTGCTTGACGGCAAGAATAAAAAGAAGTTATCAGACAATAAAGAAATTGTCTTGGCTTATAATTTTGATAGTAACTTAAGATTTAAAATAAATATTTTTTATCAGCGTGGCTTTTTGTCGGTGTCTTTAAGGTATATACCCCTCCAAGTCCCAACGCTGGAATCATTAAAATTAAACCCCATCTTGTCTGATTTAGTTAAAAGGAAAAGCGGTCTTATCATAGTTTCCGGTCCCTTTGGCGCCGGCCGGTCTACCACCATTGCCGCTTTGATTGAAGAGATAAATAGGTCTCGTAAAGAGTATATTATAACCATTGAAGATCCGATAGAATATGTTTTTACCAATAATCAGAGCATTATTGAACAAAGGGAAGTGGGCCTTGACACCAATTCTTTTGTGGAGGCTTTGAAATATTTTGAAGAAGAAAACGGCGATGTCCTTTTCTTGGAGGAGATGAATAAACCGGAAGTAATTCCGCCTGCTCTGGAAATAGCCAGGAGCTCGCTTGTTTTTAGCTCGGTCAGCGCCGATTCGGCCTCCAATACGATTGCTCGTATTTTGGATATGTTTCCAGCCTATGACCAGGAAAGGGTGAGGGATTTACTGGCTACTTCCTTGGAAGCCATAATCTGCCAGAAAGTCATTCCTAAAATAGGAGGCGGTGTAACCATTATCCAGGAAATTTTAATAATCAATGAAGCTATTAAATCCATTATTTTAAGTGGCAATGTAGCCGGCCTAGAAAATATAATTCAGACTTCCAGAAATGAAGGCATGGTATCTTTTAATTATGTTCTAGCAAAATTAGTAAAATCCATGGAAGTTTCCAGGGAAGTTGCCCTGGATAACGCCACCGATAAGAAGATCTTAGAATCATCTTTAAGATAAATTAAAATCAATGTCATTATTTTCCTACAAAGCTAAAAATGAAAAAAATCAGCTGATTGAGGGCGTGGTTGACGCCATATCGGAAGATGTGGTGGTTATTTTGCTGTTGGAAAAGGGACTGTCAGTTTTGGAAATTAAAAAACAAAATTATAAATATTTTGAGAATAAAATTCTTGGTTTTTTAAATAAAGTTAAAGTTAAGGAAAAAGTCATATTTTTCCGGCAGTTGTCGGTGATGGTGGACGCTAATCTGCCCATTGTCAAAGCTTTGGGGATATTAGTTAAACAGTCTGATAACAAATATTTTAAATCCATCATAGCCGGCATCGCCGATGAGGTGGATGGCGGCGCTAAATTATCCCAAGCCATGGCGACTTATCCCCATGTTTTTAGCGATTTTTACACTAATATTATAGCTTCCGGCGAGAGTTCCGGGCGCTTGAGCGAGGTGATGATTTATTTAGCCGATCAGCAAGGGAAGGATTATGATTTGCAATCAAAAGTAAGAGGCGCCATGATTTACCCAGCTATTATCTTGGCCGGTTTGTTTATTGTCGGTTTGATTATTATGATTTTTGTTGTTCCGCAAATGACTCAGGTTTTAAAGGATTCGGGAGCGCGTCTGCCACTAGTTACCAGGATTTTAATCGGCCTAGCCGATTTCCTTAAATATTATTGGTTCTTAGTTGTCATATTAGTGGTAGCAATTGTCAACGGCTTTTTCTTTTTTACCAGAAGAACAATAAAAGGCAGAAGAATCTTTGATCTATTTAAAATAAAAGTGCCAGGCTTTGGCACGATTGCCGTCAATATTTATGTAGTGCGCATGACCAGGAGTTTAAATACTCTGCTCAAGGGCGGCGTGCCGGTTTCCCGAGCTTTGAAGGTGGTTAAGCGTGTTGTGGGCAATGTTATCTATGAAGAGATGATTGATCAGACGATTAAAGATGTTGACGAAGGCGGTTCGCTCTCGGAAAGTATTTTAGCTAATAAATATATGCCGGCTTTGGTTTCGCAGATGATAAACGTGGGTGAAGAAACCGGCAAATTGGAAGATATTTTGGATAAAATTACGGAATTTTACAGCCGGGAAATTGATAATTCGGTGGCTAATTTGTCGGTACTGATAGAACCGCTCATTATGATAATCCTGGGCATAGTAGTGGGCGGGTTTGTGGCGGCTGTCATACTGCCCATGTGGCAATTGTCAGCTGTATTTTAATTAAGACAATTATGTTTTTTGTGGTATAATGTAATCAGACTGTGGATATTATTAAAAAATAAAAGGTCGAGAAAAGTCTAAGAATGCTTGATTGGATAAGTATCCAATTCAGGTTTTCATCCACTCGAGTGGACAAAAATCAAGAAAATTAATAATTTATTTTATGAATAAAAAAGGTTTTACTTTAATTGAATTGTTGGTGGTTATTGCTATCATCGGCTTGCTTTCTTCTTTGGCTGTTGTTTCTTTAAATACGGCCAGAAATAAGGCTAACGATGCTCAAATCAAGAGCGATTTATCCCAACTTAGAACTTTCGCCGCTGTGACTTTTGAAACAGGTGTTTACACCGGTTTTGATGTTGGTGATGTTACTCCTGCTATTGTTCCACCAGCTTGTAGCGACGAAACCGCTTATCAGGTGGTTGTAGGCGGAACTGGCGACACAGCTTGGGCTGCTTATGCTGATTTGTGTTCGGCCACCGGTAATTTCTGCGTTGACTCTACCGGTCAAGCCGTAGAAAGTGCTACCGATCCAACGGCTGCTTCTCCGGTTTGCCCCTAGTTTTTATCCGGTTTTGATATAAAATCCCCCAATTTTTGGGGGATTTTTGTTATGACCATGTTTTATGGTATAATAGTATAAATATCAAATTAAAAATATCAAGCCCCGCCTGCCATCGGCCATGTCTTTAGGCAATGGCGGGCAGGTCCAAATAGTATTTATGGCAGGTAAAAAGAGCCTAAAACATTCAAAATTTAAAAAATATTTTTGTAATTTTGGTTATTGTAATTCATTTGTTATTTATGATTTTTAATTTGTGATTTATTATTATGCCTTTTAAAGTACGTCTTAAAACCATTATTTACTTCATTTTATTAATTTTTGCCATAATATTGTTACTATGGTGGTTTTTTTATAATTCCACCAGAAGCCGAGATTATGAGAGGTTGGGCGATATGAGAGTTTTGGAATCGGAAATGAACATTTACTTTTTTAAATTCAATACTTATAAGATACCGGAATGCAGTGAAGGCTCTCTGATAAACTTTTGCGCCGGCCAGGGCGATAAAACTTTAAATACGGCTAACATAATTGATCCTGTTAATTTAGACAACTTAAGGTATGTGGTGGCGCAAATGGCTGATGATAATTTTAGAGTGGAATTTTATTTGGAGGGCAGTTTACTGGGCCTGCCCAGTGGTAAGTATGCTTTGACTAAAGAAGGTTTGGGCAGGTAAATTTAGAATTATATCCAATGCTTTATCTATTAATATTTATTTTCGGGGCAGTTATCGGCAGTTTTTTAAATGTGGTTATCATTAGAATCCATGAGGGCGGTAATATTGTAAAATCACGATCCAGTTGCCCCCACTGCCACCATGTTCTTGAACCCATTGATCTCATCCCTATTTTTATCTTTATAATCCAGGCGGGGAAGTGCCGCTATTGCCATAAAAAAATATCTTGGCAGTATCCGCTGGTGGAACTGACCACCGGCTTATTATTTGTTTTAGCCACCTATAATATTATCGGCCCGCTTAGTTTTGATAATCTTTTTTACAATTCATCGGTTTTTTTGATTTGGCTTAGGAATCTTATTTTTATCAGTTTTTTGGTGGTTATTTTTGTTTATGATCTAAGGTGGTATCTTATTTTAGACCGGATAACCTTTTCGGCCATGGCTGTGGCTTTGATTTTAAATCTGATCATCGGTTTTTCTTTCTTTAATCTGTTCACAGGCGCAATTATCGGTTTTGGTTTTTTCGCTTTGCAATTTTTTATTTCCAAAGGGAGTTGGATTGGGGGAGGAGATCTGCGTCTGGGCGCTTTGATGGGTTTGATGCTGGGAGCTAAAGCTGTTATTGTCGCTTTGTTTTTTTCTTATATCATCGGGGCTGTGATTTCCATTCTCTTTGTTATAGGCGGAAAAAAGAAATTAAAATCCCAGATTCCTTTCGGCACTTTTTTGGCTATTGGAACAATCATCGCTCTATTCTGGGGACAGGGCATAATTAATTGGTATTTAAGCTGGTTTTAAAATTATGAAAAAAACTAAAATGTCGCCGGGCTTTACTTTAGCCGAAATGATAATCGTTATTGGCATTATTGCTATTTTTTCCAGCCTAACAATTATTAATTTTCGCGGCAATGAAAAAGCCAGGGATATGGATAACCAGGCCCGTTTGCTACTGGATGGCATAAAAAGAATGCAAACGTCTTCTCTTTCCGGACAAGCGGCTTCAGGCGAAGTGCCCATAGCTTATATTTTTGAAATAAACAGTTGCTTAACTGATTGCTTTTATAATTTAAAAGCCAAAACTGCCACCGGTGAAATTATTGACATCGACAATGTGGCGCTTGATAAATCCATTGTGGATATAACCGGCAATGTTTTAAGAGTAGAAATTACTCCGCCAAGAAGCGATATTAAGATTTATATTGATGACGTGCTGTCTGGGGCGAGCGAAGTTTCTATCAATCTGGAGCACACCGGTGATCAAACTATTTCCAAAAAGATAAGGATAAATAGCGTTTCGGGCCGGATGGATATATTGAATAATTAAAATCGAGATAATGCCTTGTTTAAATAAAAATCAAAATGGCCAAAGCTTATTGGAACTGGTGGTGGCTATTGGGGTAATCACCGTTGGCTTATTCAGCGTCTGGAATCTTTTTATTTCTAATTTTAATGGTGAACAGGAATCAGGCGCCAGGGTTTTAGCTATTAATTTAGCTCGTGAGGGCGTAGAAATAGTTAAAAACATCAGGGATTCCAATTGGCTTTATATAGATAATAATGACAATTGTTCTTATAACGGTATAGATTATGATCCTTGCAATTGGGACAGCGGCTTAAGCGGTGACGGCACCGGCGTGGCTCAGAATATATTTTCCGACAGTGTTTATATTGATTATGCCAATGTTGATAATATTAGTGATGATAAGGCGAAGATTTATCAAGATCCGACTTCCGGTTTGTACAGCCATGACAATTTAGGGCAGCCGACGATTTATCGTCGTTTTATTGAAATTAAAAATATTTGCTGCGCTGATGTAAACAGCGATTTGAAATGTGATGATTTATCAGTTGATTTTACAGTTAAAGATACGGTTTGTTTGGAATCAGAATTGAAAGTTGGGTTGGATGTAAAATCAACTGTGTCTTGGAGTATTAATGGTCAAAACAGGCAGACATTTGTTAATGAAAGGTTTTTTAATTGGAAATAGCTTAAAGGTAAAAAATTAAAATGAAAAAATTGGCAAAATGCTCCGAGGCATTATTAAAAAATAAAGATATTAGCGTTAGGCGTTATAAGTTAGGCGTCAAACGCTTTGGTTTTAGCCTAGCCGAGGTGGTGGTGGTTATAGGCATTTTTGCCATTGCTTCGGTTATAATTGCCGCTGTTTATTTTAATGCTAACAACCTTCATAGGAATACGGCCAATTACCAAAGATTGCAAAATGACGGACGCTACATGGTAGAAAAAATAGCCAGAGAGATAAGAGCCAGAGAAATAGAATATCCCATTGAGCAAACACAGCCCCAAGATTACATTCAATTTTTAAAAGATGAATTGGGTAATAATGTTTCTATCACTAAATCCACCAGCGGCAATAATTTGGAATACAGCGTCAACGGCCTAGCCGCTAATCTTAACGCCGATGATGTGGAAGTTATAGATGCCAAATTTTATATTATTCCCACCCAAGAAGATAAATGGAACACCGAGCCGATAACCAACAGCCAGCTTCGGGTGATAATTTTTCTTAAATTGAAAAATAAAAGCATCAATCCGGCGTTTCAAAAGGAAATCACCATTCAAACCACCATATCCAGCCGGGTTTACAAAAGATAATTATGTTAAATAACAAAAACGAAAAAGGCGTTATACTGATAATGGCTCTAATGATCATGGCCATTCTGCTTTCCATTGCTTTAAGTTTTGGAGTTTTTATAATATCGGATTTGCGCCAAGCCCAAGAAATCGATAATTCCGTCGTCTCTTATTATTTTGCTGATTCAGCCATAGAGAGAACACTTTATTTGTTCAGGCATGGAGGCAAAGAGAAAATAGGCGATTTTTCCGGCGCGCCCGATTCTTTGTCGGCTATTGATAAAAGCAGCGACTTTGATGGTGACGGCCTAAGTGATTGGACTATCGGGGAATCGTCTGATTATGAATCTACTTTTTTTAGGCAACGTCTTTATAACGGCCAGAGCGTAAAATTATATTTTATCGGCCGGAGCGGCGGCACCAATACTTCCCAGAGCATAAAAATAGCTTGGTTTAAGGGCGTCAATTCTCCCAAGCTGCAGGTTATTTTTACTCAAATCAATCCGGTGAGCGAAGCTGGCGCTTTGGTTTATTACACCGATATTAATAAGATAGAAATAAGCGACAGCACCCAGCTTAATAATCCTGTTTGTTTTGATTTTAAAGATAAAGACATCCAAGGCAATTCCTTGCCGGCCAGAGATTATTTGGTGGAGCTGAAAGTCTTGGGCACCAGCGGCGACTTTGTTGATAATTTAGTGGTAACCGCCTATGATGAAAAGAAAGGCTTGAGTGGTTGCAACAGCGTTAATTATAATAACAGTTACAATCCAAAAGGAATTTCCAACATAACCATTAAAGCCGTTGGCACTTATCATGGCAGCCGGCAGGCCGTTTATGCCAATATACCGCCTCGTGATCCTTCATCCGGACTCTTCGGTTTCGTCTTATTCTCCCAAGAAGATATCACCAAAGGCTATTAAATTATGACTAAACCAGAAGCAAAAAAAAGAATTGAAAAGCTTAAAAATCAACTGCGCGAAGTTGATTATGCTTATTATGTCTTAGACCGTCCTATTGTCACCGATGCCGTTCGCGACTCCTTGAAAGATGAATTGGAAAACTTGGAAAAAGCCTATTCTGAACTTATAACTTCTGATTCTCCCACTCAAAGAATTGGCGGCAAAGCCTTGGGCAAGTTTGAAAAGCACAAGCATAAAATCCCCAAATATTCCATTGAGGATGTTTTTTCTTTCGCCGAGGTTTTAGAATTTGATCACCGGATAAAAAGGTTTTTAAATTTGCCCGAAGACAAAGATATGGAATATATCTGCGAATTAAAAATAGACGGCTTGAATATGTCTTGTTTGTATAAAAAAGGCATTTTAGATAAAGCGGCTACCAGAGGCGACGGCTTAATCGGGGAGGTGGTTACCCACACCGTTAGAACCATAAAAAGCGTACCGCTTAAAATAAAAGACGAGGTTGATTTGGAAGTCAACGGCGAGGTTTTTATGCCTCGTAGCAGTTTTGAAAAATTAAATAAGAAACAAAAGAAGAAAGGCGGCCAAATATTTGCCAACCCGCGCAATGCCGCCGCCGGCACAGTGAGACAGCTTGATCCTCAAATTGCGTCCGAGCGTGATTTGGATAATTTTATGTACAGTTATGACGGGCCAAAAAAATTTAAAACCCAGGAAGAAGTTTTAAACGAACTCAAAAGGCTGGGCTTTAAGGTTAATGCCAGTTGGGAAAAAGTTTCTAACATAAATGAAACCAAGAAAGTTTTTGCCGCTGCGCATAAAAAAAGAGACAGTCTGCCCTTTGGCATTGATGGCATTGTCATCAAGGTTAATAATATAGCTTATCAAAATAAGCTGGGCCGAACAGCCAAATGCGTGCGTTGGGCGGTGGCTTATAAATTCCAGGCCGAACAAGTTACCACCGTGGTTGAAGATATAGATGTGCAAGTGGGCCGAACCGGGGCCCTGACTCCCGTGGCTCATTTAAGGCCGGTTCAGCTGGCTGGCTCCACGGTTAAGCGGGCGACTTTGCACAATCAAGATGAAATCGAACGATTGGATGTGAGGATAGGCGATACAGTGGTGTTGCAAAAAGCCGGTGATGTCATTCCTGATATCGTAGAAGTTTTGCCAAAATTAAGGACCGGTCGGGAAAAGAAATTCAAGATGGTGGACCAATGCCCGATTTGCGGCTCTAAAGTGGTTAGAAGAAAGGGCGAGGTGGCTTATTATTGCGAAAATAAAAAGTGCTACGCCCAGCAACAGGAAAGTTTGTATCATTTTGTTTCCAAGAAAGCCTTTGATATCGACGGTTTGGGACCAAAGATTTTAGATCAGTTGCAGAAAGCCGATTTGCTAAAAAATGCCGCTGATATTTTTAGATTAAAAGAGGATGATCTTAAACCACTGGAAAGATTTGCGGAAAAATCAGCTGAAAATCTGATTCGTTCTGCAGAAAAGAGCAAGAAAATAAGTTTGGCCAAATTTATTTATGCTTTAGGCATCAGGCATGTGGGTGAGGAAACAGCCTCTGTTTTGGCTGATTATTTCGGCTCGATCGATAAGTTGAAAAGTGCCAGCGTAGCAGATTTAAACCAGGCCAAAGATGTGGGCATAAGAGTGGCAGAGAGCATCCTAAACTGGTTTTCTGACAAAAAGAATTTAAACCTCATAAGCGATCTAATGAAGCTGGGAGTTAAGATTAATAATCCGGCCAAAAGAATATCCAGCCAACTGGCTGGCAAAATTTTTGTTTTAACCGGCGAATTAGGTTCCTTGAGTCGGGATGAAGCCAAAGACAAAATAAAAAAATTGGGCGGACATGTTTCTTCGGCGGTTAGCCGTAAAACTGATTTTGTGGTGGCCGGCCATAACCCCGGTTCTAAATATGATAAAGCGGATAAACTTGGAGTGAAAATTATAAATGAGAATGAATTTTTAAAAATGCTCTAAATGTTTAAAATGAACACATTGCCAAAAGGCGCTATAAATGATAGAATCTTTTTAGTTTACGGCGTTGGATTTATAGCTAAAAATAAGAGCTTTCAACACGGGTTATTAATCATAAAATTCCAATGAAACTATCTAAATCAGAAATTGAGCATATCGCCAAATTGGCCAGATTAAATCTGTCCGAAGATGAGGCTAAATTGTACAGCCAGCAATTGTCTGATATTTTGGATTACGTAGAAAAATTACAAGCCGTGGATACTTCCGGCGTGGAAGAAACCTCACAAGTGACAGGCTTAACCAATATTATGCGCGAAGATAAAATTGAAGAATCGGGCATCAGTGATGAACTGGTGGCCTCTTCTTTCCAAAACAGCAACGGCTACATCAAAGTGCCAAAGATTTTGTAATTATAATTTATATGGATTTAAATAAACTGACTGTTTTAGAAACTTTTGAAGGCTTAAGGGATAAAAAGTTTTCTAGCGAAGAAATAACTAAAAGTTGCTTAAAGCAGATAGAGTCTTTCAATGGCCAAATCAAGGCTTTCATTACCATAAATGAAGATGGAGCTATTCTTCAGGCCAAAGCAGTTGATAAGAAAATTAAAAACAAATCACCATTGTCGCCACTGGCCGGCATACCGGTGGCGGTGAAAGATCTTTTTTGCACCAAAGATTTAAGGTCTACGGCCGCTTCCAAGATATTGGAAAATTATATTCCGCCCTATGATGCCACGGTAGTAGAAAAAATCAGGACAGGTGACGGAGTAATAATCGGTAAAGCCAATTTAGACGAATTTGGCATGGGCAATTCCGGAGAAAAATCAGGTTTTTTCCCCACTCATAATCCTTGGGATTTAGAGCGTGTGCCCGGCGGCAGTTCCAGCGGTTCGGCGGCGGCCACCGCTTCGGATATGTGCATTTACGCCCTCGGCACAGACACCGGCGGCTCAATTCGCCAACCGGCTTCATTTTGCAACGTGACCGGCTTGAAAGTTTCCTATGGACGCGTTTCCAGATACGGCGTCATGGCTATGACTTCTTCTTTGGATACTATCGGGCCTATAACTAAAAATGTGGCAGATGCGGCTTTTGTCTTGCAACAAATTGCCGGATATGATAAAAAAGATTCAACGACTCCGGCTGAAAAAGTGGATGATTACTTAAAAGAAATTAAAAAAGATGTTAAAGGCTTGAAAATCGGCTTGCCCAAGGAATATTTTATCGAGGGCCTGGATGAAGAGGTGAGGAATGTTGTTTTGGCGGCGGCTAAAAAATTTGAGGACATGGGCGCGGAGGTTGTGGATGTAAGCTTGCCTCACACCGATTTGGCTGTGGCCGTTTATTACATTATTTGTCCCAGCGAGGTGAGCTCTAATATGGCCAGATATGACGGCATCAGATACGGCCTGTCTAAGAGGGACGGCAAGGATTTGCTGGATATTTATTTAAACACTAAATCAAGCGGTTTTGGGGATGAGGTTAAAAGAAGAATAATGATCGGCACTTACGCGCTTTCGGCCGGCTATTATGACGCTTACTACAAGAAAGCCATGCAGGTTAGAACTTTGGTTAAACAGGATTTCGACAAGACATTTTCTGATGTTGATGTTATACTTACTCCAGTGTCGCCTGCGCTCGCCTGGAAAATGGGCGAGAATATGTCTGATCCGCTTAAAGAATACTTGGCCGACGTTTTCACTATTCCGGCATCTTTAGCCGGCATTTGCGGTTTAGCCATCCCGGCTGGTTTAGTCGGCGGTTTACCCGTTGGTGTACAGCTCCTGGGAAAAAGATTCGATGAAAAGACTATTTTACGGGCCGGTTATCAGTATCAATTGGCTACTGATTGGCACCAGCAAAAACCAAATATAAAATAATAATTAAAAAATAATAATAAATAAAATAAGAAATATGAGTGAAGATCCAAAAAATCAGCAATTTCTTTTAGGGCTTTTCGGCGGCATAGCCTCGGTGAGCGTTATCGGTTTAATAATCCTAGGTGTTTTTTTCTTAACTTCTAAAAATGACACCAATCCGCAAGTGGCCGGACAACAGGATACCACGGGCCAGAACAATCAAGTTCAGCCAGCAGCTCAAAACCCGGCTAATGTGGCTGGAGTAGCTACTTTTTCGGAAAAAGCCGGAGCTGAAATCTGCAAGGAAGATGGCAAACCGGTTGTTTACTTGTTTTCTACAACCTGGTGCCCTCATTGTCAGTGGATAAAAGACGCTTTTGACGAAGTGGTTAAAAAATATGTTGAGGCCGGAAAAATCGTAGCGTATCACTGGGAAGTAGACATTAATGATAATGCCCTAACTCCCGAAAAGGAATCTGTCGTGCCCGCCAAAGACTTGGCTATTTACAGGGAATTCAATCCGGGCGGATCAATCCCAACTTTTGTTTTCGGCTGTAAATATTCCAGAATAGGCAATGGCTTTGAACAGCAAGATGATTTGAATGCTGAGAAATCAGAATTTGAAGCTTTAATTAAAGATATAATTAAATAGTTTCTCATAAAAAAAGCGGCTGATGAGGCCGCTTTTTGGTTTTTTATAATGTTGCTGCCCGGATACCCCGCTCTTTAGAGCGGGGTCGGGTTCATTATTTGTTGTGATAAATGGCTAAATTAGTTATTTTTGTGGACAAAATCGATTATTTTAGGTAAAATTTGTTTAGTCTTAAGAAACCCAAACAAGAAACAGGAGGTGTAAGACATGGTACAAAAAATAGAACCTTTTTGGTATTGTACGGATTGTAATCATTCTGGATCTATCAAAACAATAACTCCTTCAAAGTGTCCCAATTGTGGCAGTAAGAATATACTTTGTACGCCGCTTAAAAAAGGCGGTCCCTTTGACGAAGATTCTTTGAAAAGGTACTAAAATCCAAAATGTTTATCAATCCACCAACTCAAGCGAGGTACGAAAGATGGTATACCAATACAACCCCAGTTGGCAATGCACTGATTGCACCACCAGTGGACCGGCAGGTGATCAAGGCGAAAATATTCCCCGTACTTGTCCCAAGTGCGGCAGTAAGAACATTTCGAAGCCATTAATCAAGCATAATGGCCCGTTTAAGGGACAAGACAAGAAAGAATATTAATAAAAGCACAAATGGCTAACCAATCGGTTAGCCAATAATTTGGAGAGTTCGCATAGTTGGTCTAGTGCGCACGCTTGGAAAGCGTGTATACCGAAAGGTATCGAGGGTTCAAATCCCTCACTCTCCGCCAATCGGTATTTGCCCAGTTTTCGGGCAGAAGTTTCAGAATTCGCCAACCAGTTTTGGCCTGAAATTCAAATTTTTTGGCTTCCAAAATGAAGTTCGAGCCGATATTTTTTAGAAATGCTCGGATTTGCGAATTGTCGCCCCGCGACAATAGAATTTTGGCTTGGCTGCTGGCTAGAATCATTTCTTTCATGGGTTCGAGCCAATTATTTCCTTTTTGGGCAAAATCCTTGATTTGCTGACTAACCTCACACTTCTCAATGAGAAGTTTTTGTTTTTTAGCGTGATACTCCTCTGGCTCAATATTTTTGCCTTCAATGAACAAATCAAGCAGGCGTTCCATAGTTTGCTCGATTTCTGTTTTTCTCACTTCCAACTTTTGCCCAAAAACCTCGCCATCTTTTCTGGCCTGCTCTCTTTCCAGCTCAATCTCGGCGAGCATGTTTTTTGCCCAATCGTCTGGCAAGGAAACTTTTTGAATAATTTCTTTCATCTGTTCAACAAGTGATTCTTCCCGCAGATATTTTTCGTCGCAGGTTTGCTTTTTCTTGGTACAGCGATAATAATTGTGGCCTTTTTGTTTTTCAGCAGTAATGAGGCAATCGCACTTCCCGCATTTCATCAGTCCAGAAAAAGTAAACTCGTGTTTTCGTTTTCTTTTCTTCTTGCCTCGGTTATTCATCACTTGTTGAGCTTCATCAAAAAGTTTCTTGGAAATAATCGGCTCATGCGTTCCCTCGTGCATTTCATCGTTAAACTTGAAAAGGCCGTAGTAAATTGAGTTTTTGAGCATTCTTTGGACACAGGCCACCGCCAGAACATTGCCTCGGTAGCTTCTTAGCCCCGCTTGACTGATTACATCCCTTAGGGCTTTAAGGGTATATTCGCCCGTAGCGTACAACTCAAAGCATTTCTTGACCAAAGGCGCCCTTTCTCGGTCAAGATCAATGCCTTTGGTCTGTTGGTTATTCAGGTAGCCCAACGGGGCAAAGATTGGCCAAATACCTTTCCTTAGCTTAGCCCGATGACCTCGCCGTATATTCTCACTAAGATTGTCGATATAGTACTTGCTTTGGCCAAAGGCAATGTTCATCATGAATTTCCCTTGTGGAGTGCTGTCAAACCAAAAGGTGGGAAATTTTAAGTCCTTGATCTGGCCTGTGTCCAAAAGATAAATGATTTTGCCTCCGTCAATTGAATTTCTTGCGAGCCGGTCCGGGTGCCAAGCCAAAATTCCTCCGGCTTCACCGGCGCAAATCCGATCCAGCATTTCCCCGAACACCGTTCGGCCAGGTTCTTTGGCGGTTTTCGCTTCGCACAGCGAAGCGGCGATTTCCAGTTTTTCTTTGGCGGCAAATTCATATAACTCAGCAATCTGGGATTCAATGCTTAATATCTGCCGTTCTTCGCTATCAGTGGACTTGCGAGCGTAGATAAAATACTTCATATATTTGAGATTAAACTAATAATTTTTTAAAGTCCGCTTTTGGCAATTCTTTAAGAATTAGAAGCCAAAAAATTTGAATTTCAGGCCAAAACTGGTTGGCGAATTCTGAAACTTCTGCCCGAAAACTGGGCAAATACCGATTGGCGGTGTGTTTACAAAAAAATTCGAACCGATTTCACCCCCAAAAATTGATGATCGGGCGGATTTCCTCCCCCAACCCCTCCATCCGCCCGCCCTTTCGGATTAAAAACCGCCAAAGAACCTGGAAAAAATATCGGCTCGAACTTCATTTTGGCCAAAAGCGGGCTTTAAAAAATTATTGATAAAATACTCGAATTTTGATAAAGTTATAGTAGTAAAACTTATTTAACTACTATACTAGTATAATTATACTATGAAACCAAAAGAATTGCCAACAATAGCCAGAAATATTAAAAAATACCGAGATAAATTGGGTATTTCGCAAGACGGTCTTTCGAAGCGGGCTGATATTGCTTATAATGTGATTATTAAAATAGAATCGGGGGCAACTCCGAATCCAACGATTGAAACTATGGCAAAGATTGCTAAAGGGTTAGGTGTTTCTGTCGATGATTTAATAAAATAAAAATATGCCAAGATTTGAAGAACCAAAAATCAATCAAGAAAATCTTAACGAAGGACTTGAGTATCCAACGGAAAATGAGGCGGGATTTGATGGGTTGGCGAGTGGAGAAAATCCTGATTCTAATAACAATGAAGAACCGTCAATTGAAGAAAATGTTTTACATTTTAGAAAAATAAATGAATTTGAAAAAAAGTGGTTGGAAGGAGAAAGAGATATTGGGACATTTAAACATCTAACTAAATACTTAGATCGAGAAAATTTCGACGTGATATTTTTAACCCAATCTTCATCAATTCCCTATGGAATAATTTTTAAAGAAGCATACAAAACAGCTTTCCCTGATAAAAAACAACCCTTATTTCTTACTGTAAATCCTAAAGGAGTAAGGGCGTTACAAAAAGACTGGGAATGGAGAAAAAGGATATATCATGAATATGCTCTCGAAACAGGTCATCCTGAACCAGAAATAGAATCAATGGAAAAATTTGGTGTATGGCCTAATGAAACTGATGATTTAAAAAAATTTATTAATACTAAGATTCAGGAAAACCCCTTCGTTTTAAAAACCAAAGAAGAAATTGAAGAAAGTTGTAAAAAATATTTAAAAGATGGTGATAAAATTTTAGTGTTCGATGAGATGGGGTTTGGTATGTCTGCCAAAATAGCTCAAGATTTTATAGAAGAAGCGGCTAAGAATCTAAATAAATCAATAGAAATAAAAAAAGTCGAAAAATTAGAACTTGGTGATTACCGCGGGACTGGACCTTTTGTTTCTAAATCAGCTTCTAGAGTTTTTTCTGTCGTGACGTATGAGAATGATAAAAATTATCAGCTTTATGAAGGACAGAGAGTGATAAGGCCGAGAAATAGGATGGAAAGAGAAATTGTTTTAGAAAATATCAAATATTTTAAAAAAATTGGCAGGGATGCGGGTGAACAAGTAAAAGAAGGGTTAAAAAAATCTTCAAAGTAATAAGTTATTTAGCCAAAGAAAACTGGAAATCGCCAATCCGAAAGGGCGGGCGGATGGAGGGGTTGGGGGAGGAAATCCGCCCGATCATCAATTTTTGGGGGTGAAATCGGTTCGAATTTTTTTGTAAACACACCGAAAATAATTTGTTGACTGGGTTTATCTAGCCAACAAATTAATTCTTGAATAAGTTGGGATTTGAAGGCGACTCGACCGACTGCCGGTGGCAGTCGCAGCGAGCGCCCGGCTCTGGAGGAGGACGAGCCGACTTGCGGCGAGGATGGGGGAAGAGGAATCCCTCATTCTCCGCCTATAAACTTTTATCTTAACATTAATAATATGGAAGCAATTGAACAAAAAATTAATCAGGAACATTTTCCGGTAAAGGAAAAACTTCATACGGATATTCTTGAGCAAAAATACGGTCCAATTCATGCTGTTGTATTAAGACATGATAATGTTCGAGAAATGAAGAAAGGCGCGGAAAGAATTCGAGAGGCTAGACTTGTGGATGAAAAAGATATTTTAAGAACCTACGCTTTAACTTTTTTAACTTACGATAAAGGTAACAAAGAACTGGCGGATATTGATGATGAGATAAGACAAGGAGGGTTAATTGGTAAAACATTTCGAAAGTATGGTTATATTGTTAAGAAAAATGTTATAGATGTATTTATTATGCCAATACCATCTTGGATGCGAAATGATTTTAAAGTAGATGCAGAAGAAGCGAAAGCAAGGCTGACAGAATTCTATGCGAAAAAAGAAGGTGCTACCCCCGTGATTTATGGAACCGTATTAGAAATTTATAGTCCGGATTTTAAAGATCCAAATGACGGTGTTAATGATGTCGATATTGCCCAAGTAAATCCTTTAACAGGTGCTTTACAAGGAGTTGGTGTTCCCACTGATGAAATCTGGGGACATCTTGATAAGGCGGCTGAGACCAACGAATGGGATGACCTAAAAGATCGCTATGAACAAGCCGAAGATCTTAGCCACCCAATCGTCCAGTCATTGCACGAGAAAATATCAAAATATCTCGAAACTAAGGAAGCGGAATAGATACATACATTGTTTAAATAAAATCATTGGAAATGTTAAATAAGTTTCAATTCATATGAAAATTTGCATTTGCTCATCAATGTCATTTTATAATCAATTTTCTAAGCTTAAAAAAGAGCTGGAAGAAATGGGGCATATGGTTGTTGCTCCAGAATTGGAATTTGAAACCAACGGCGATGATACCTCGAACGGCGGTTTTTTTGATCGAAACGGCGGCGTTGATGCGTTTCCGCCCGATCATGATGTTTGGAAAAAGAAAGGGAGGGCTATCACTGCGCATTTTAGAAAAATTGATTCTAGCGATTGCGTGCTTATTACCAATTATGAGAAAAAAGGCATCTCGAATTATATCGGCGGCAATACCTTTCTGGAAATTGGCTATGCTTACGGCCGAGGAAAAAATATATTTATTTTAAATAATCTTCCGGACACATCTTCTTTCAAAGAGGAGATTTTGGGGATGCAGCCGATAATTTTGCAAGGTAATTTATTGGATATTAAATAATTTCATTTAAAATAATGAATAAAATCCTTAAAGATAAATTAATAAAAATAGCCAGCTCAGTTGATACAAAACTAATCAAGGAAAGAATTAGAATAAATGAAAAATCAGACAGAAAAAATAATATATCATTGCTTAATTTAATAAATATAATTAATAATTAAATCTTATGAAAAAAACACTTCTATTTACTTTGATTCTGGCGGTAGTATTCGGGCTTTTGTTTCAGGCAGCTAGCGCAGAAAAAATTCCCTATGGAGAGGACGGCCTGTTGGTTTTAACTGTTGGCCAAGAATCCAGCTATCTTTATCCTGGGATCAAAGATGTAAAGATAAAATTTTCTAAAATTATTCCAATCGCTTGTTTCAAGGCTCCGTGCCCCCAAGGTGTTGAGATAATCGTCAGCCAAAAATACTCACTGACTACTGAGCCCGATGTTCGCACTCTCATGGAAGGAGAAAAAATAGAGGCTTATGGCGTGAGCATCAAATTGTATAGTTTGGAGAACACCAGCGCCACTTTCGTCACATCACTTTTAGGAGATTCAATAACCCCGGGTATTGTCTCTAGTGGCAAGGTGACAATCATTGCGCCAGTTAGTGGCCAATGTCCAGAAGAATATATCATCAGTTCCAATGGCCAGGAATGTTTAAAAGTGAGATCACTTTCAATACCCGTTGTTTCAGTTACCGAAGATCTACCTGGGGTTAGCGGCAGTGGTACAACAGAAATTATTCCTATCAATGGAGAATGCGACGATAGTTATATTATCAATGAAGATGGCACGAAATGTTTGAAACCCACAATGCCCACAGTGGTTATTGCTCCATCTGTTGGTTTTATAAATGCTGAGTTTGACGCTTCCAGCAGTGAAGTGACACTTAAAACTGATGCCCAAAAAGATATTATTGTTGCTCCCAAAGAAGGGTTAAAGGCTTTGATTTCGGTGGAATCAAGTATTGGCCAGAAAGATATTTCAGTTGAATCAAATCCGGCAGGCAAAAATACCATTATTATTTCAGGCAAAGTAACCGTTTCAACCAAAGAAGCGGTTCGAGTTGGAGATGAAAAATTATTTATCAATAATCAGGAAATCAAAATCATGCCGGATACGGCTTCAGAAAAAGCCATAGCCACTCTGGAATTGAAAAAAGACATTGTGATAGAACTTAAAGATACCGGCAAACCGGTTTATGAAATTAGCGGTAAAAAAGAAGTGAAAATTTTATATTTATTTAAGGCCGAAATGACCATAAAGACCGAGGTAAATACTGAAACGGGAGATTTGGAAAATATTAAGAAACCCTGGTGGAGTTTTCTGGTGAGATAGGCATAATTTTAATAAAATAAAATTTTTTATTAAAAAATAATTTCGCTTAAAATCATGTCTAATAAAATAATCGTGGTAATATTTTTTATCGCCCTGTTGTTGCCGGCAGTAATTTTTGCCCAAGAGGAGCAAAATATTGGCAATGAAGTTTTTGAAGCTAAGGTGATAAGAATATTAGAGCAAACAGAAATAGAAAGAGAAGGCGGCTCTAAAGCCATTCAACAGAATATTCTTTTATTGGGACTAACAGGTGAATGGAAGAATAAAGAGATAAAGTATGAGGGTATTTCTGATTTAGATGTCGTGGGTAATAATACTTATAAAGCAGGTGATAAAGTACTGGTTCAAAGAAGCATCACGAGTGAAAATGAAGATAAATTTTATATTGTTGATTTTGTCAGGCGCGGTTATTTATATTTATTAGCTTTTATTTTTGCCTTGGTAATTGTGGCGGTGGGAAAAATTAAAGGCTTAAAGGCTTTAATAAGTTTGGCGGTAAGTTTTTTGATAATTATTAAATTAATTCTGCCCCAGATATTATCAGGCACTAGCCCATTGTTAGTGGGCGTTTTAGGATCTTTTGCTATTTTAGTAGTGATGATTTATTTAACCGAAGGCTTAAATAAAAAATCTCATTTGGCTATTGTAAGTGTTTTATTTTCTCTGGTAATTACCATGGCGTTATCTATAATTTTTACCAGCCTAACACGTTTGACAGGCCTAGCTCAAGAAGAATCGACTTTTTTAATCGGCATTGGACAACAGGCGATTGATTTTAGAGGCTTGCTTTTGGCTGGCATGCTTATTGGTACAATTGGTGTTCTAGATGATGTTATTGTCGGACAAATAGAAGCTGTACAGCAAATTAAAGAGGCAAACCCCAATTTATCGTCTGGGGCGGTTTTTAAAATGTCTTATCAAGTTGGCAATGCCCATCTGGGAGCGATAATCAACACTCTTTTTCTAATTTATGCTGGAGCATCGCTGCCACTTCTTTTGCTTTTTACCATTCATCAGGAACCGTTTTTATCTTTTAACCAGGTTATAAATAATGAAATAATCGCTACGGAAATAGTTAGATCTTTGGTCGGTAGCATAGGTGTGGCCATGTCTTTGCCCATATCAACCTATCTAGCATCTTATTATTTAAAATTAAAAAAATAATTTCGCTTAATATGACAAAAATAAAACATAATTATGTTTGGCTGGCCATTGTAATATTGTCGCTTGTGCCGGCCTTGCTCTGGCTTCTTTCGCCATCACTCTTGCCTCGCTTGGGCAGTTTAAGAGCTGTTATGTCCGATCTGGGACAACTAGCCGGCTTAATTGGCATGGCTTTATTTTCTTTTAGCTTGATTTTAAGCGCGCGGTTTAGGTTTTTGGATAAATATTTTAAGGGTCTAAATAATGTCTACGCCAAACACAGCCTAATCGGGCAAGTGGCTTTTGTTTTGTTGCTCTTCCATCCTTTGCTTTTACTGTTTAAATACGCCGGTGGTTCTTTTTCCGGCGCTATGCTGTTTTTATCTTTAAGTTCCAACTGGCCCAAAAATTGGGGCTGGCTGGCGCTGGTTTTAATGATTAGCTTGATTGTCTTAACTCTGTATCTTAAGCCTAAATATAATATCTGGAAATGGACGCATAAGTTTTTGGGGCTGTCTTTTTTCTTCGCCTCCCTACATGTTTTTTTAATACCCAGTGATGTTTCCCGATATGCTCCCTTACGTTTTTATATGCTAAGCTTGTCATTTTTGGCTTTGGCAGTTTTTGCCTACCGGACTCTGTTTGGCAAATACCTGATTAAAAAATACAAATACACGGTTAGCGCGGTAAAGTCTTTAAACGACAATGTGCTGGAAGTAATCATGAAGCCCCAAGGCCGTAAATTGGATTTCAACCCCGGACAATTTATTTTTGTGAGTTTTTTAGACAGCAAAGTCGGCCAGGAAAGCCATCCTTTTTCTATTTCATCCGGCCCCAGCGACGGCGAACTAAAAATCACGGCCAAAGTTTTGGGCGACTACACCGAAAAATTAGCCAATCTTTCCCCGGGAACAACGGCGGAGGTAGAAGGCCCTTTTGGATTTTTTTCGCATAAAAATTCCATTTACAATAATCAGATTTGGATTGCCGGTGGCATTGGCATAACGCCTTTTTTAAGCATGGCCAAATCGCTTTTGGACAATAGTGATTATTCCATTGATTTATTTTATTGCCTTAAAAATGAAAGCGAATCAGTCTATTTGGATTGGCTTAAAAATATTAATCCCAAATTAAGGGTTCATCTTTTTTGTTATGACAAGAGCGGCTACATTAACATTGACATAATAAATAACATCGCCGGATCGCTTTCTGAAAAAGACATTTTTATCTGCGCGCCGCCGGTGATGATCGGATCATTAAAGAAACAGTTTATCGGTCGTGGCATTGATAAAAAATTGATCCATTCCGAAGAATTTAATTTTTAACATCAATGAAGACAATCACTCTCGTAGCCTTAATATTTTTTATTTTAACTGTTTCTGGTATTTTCGTTTTAAGTTTGCTTGATATTGATGCCGATAAAAATATAAACAGACAAATAAATAATAAAATATCTTTAACCGCTCAAGAGGTGGCCAAGCATTCAGCGCCCGAAGATTGTTACTTGATTGTCAATCAAAAAGTTTATGATGTTTCATCTTTTGTCAATCAGCATCCGGGCGACCGAAGGAATATCGAAGGCAACTGCGGCCGCGAAGTCACCGGACTGTTCGCCTCCATTCATTCTAATTTTGCCTGGGATTTGTTAAAAAAGTATGAAATTGGTAATCTAATAACACCACAATAAACACACATGGAAAGCATCATTCCTGTTCTAATGCAAATTATAAATGAATACGGCTACGCCATTATTTTTTTGGGCACTATGGCGGCCGGCGAGCTGGTGATTTTAGCCGCTGTTTTTTTGGCCTCTTTGGGACTCTTAAATATTTACTTCGTTATTATAGTTTGCCTCTTGGGCACGATTATTTCCGACAACTTGTGGTATTATGTCGGCGGCAAATTAAACAACCGCTTCGGCCGGCTTAGGAGTTATTTCCACGGCGGAGCCTACCATGCTAAAATAATTTCTTTCAAGGAAAAATTCAACGTCAACTATAAAAAATTCTTGGTGATGAGCAAGTTTGTCTATGGCGTGCGGGTTTTAACCCTGCTTACTTCCGGCTACCAAAGAATACCTTACAAACAATTTTTTATTTTTAATTCCCTAGGCACTTTGCTTTGGCTGGCCATAGTTGTTTTTTTGGGCTATGTCATGGGCGTGTCCTGGAATTATTTAAGCAGCTACAATAATTATGCCAGATATTATGTCTTGTTTGGCTTATTGATATTGTTTGTGTTAAGATACATTTTCAAGAAGCTGATAAATTATAACCATTATGATAAGCGAAGTTGAAGAAATAAAAGATCAAATAAATATTGCCGATCTGATGTCGGAATATATTAAGTTAACGCCAGCAGGAGCCAATTTTAGGGCTCTTTGTCCTTTTCATAATGAAAAAACGCCTTCCCTGATCATCAGTCCGGAGAAAAAAATATTCAAATGCTTCGGTTGCGGCGCAGGCGGGGACATTTTTGAATTCTTGATGAAGATAGAAGGCTTGGAATTTCCCGAAGCCAAGAAAGTTTTGGCCAAAAAAGCCGGCGTGGTTTTGAAAGATTATGATTATCAGTCCGGCGATCAAAAATCACGTCTTTTAAAAGCCATGGAGCTGGCCAAAAAATATTACCATTATGTTTTACTCAACAGCGCCTCGGCCAAACCGGCCTTGGATTATTTAAAAAACAGAGGCCTCACCGAGGACACGATTATTGATTGGCAGATAGGCTACAGCCCTGACGGCTGGAGCAACATTTATGATTTTTTAAAAAAGCGCGGCTTTAGCGATCAGGAAATATTTTTGGCTGGGCTGGCGCTCAAGAAAAAAACCGGCTTTGGTTTCTACGACCGGTTTAGGGGGCGGATAATGTTTCCCATTGATGATGTTTCCAGTAGTACTGTGGCTTTTACCGCCCGGGTGAGCCCGCAAAATGAAGCCACCGAAACCATGGGCAAATACATCAACAGTCCGCAGACCGACATCTACGACAAAAGCCGGATTGTGTTTGCCCTATCCAGAGCCAAATCACACATCAAAGAAAAAGACAGCGCCGTGATAGTGGAAGGGCAAATGGATGCCATCACCGCCCACCAAAACGGCTTTAACAATGTGGTAGCCTCTTCCGGCACGGCGCTCACCATAGAGCAGTTCAAATTGATAAAAAGATACACCAATAATTTCTTGTTCGCGCTGGATGCGGATTTAGCCGGACAGAACGCCACCCTCAAAGGCGAGGCTCTGGCCAGGGCCTTGGATCTTTATATCGTAGAATCCATAGATGAAAGAGGACGAAAACATTCTTACATCGATTCCAATTTAAGCTACAACATCAGCGTAAAAATCGTGGAGATAAAAGAGGCCAAAGATCCCGATGAAATGATCAAAAAAAATCCCGAGGGCTGGCAGAAGGCGGTTTCAAACGCCCGGCCGATTATAGAATATTATTTTGACAAAGCGCTGGAGGGGATTGATCCCTCCGATGTTAATCAACAGCTTAAAGCCGTGCGGCAACTTTTGCCCCAGATAAGTAAAATCAACAGCAAAGTGGAAGTGGATTATTGGCTAAAAAGGTTGGCGCAAAAAATAGGCATCTCCGAAGATATTTTAAGAGAGGAGAGGGCTAAACTGTCGGCTAATGCTCCGGCTGTGAAAAATGTAAATACGCCAAGCGGAGCCAAAGCGGAGATTTTGCCCAAGGATTTGCAGTTGTTTCGCAAGATTTTAGCTGTTATTTTAAAATATCCGGCCTTTCTGGGCAAGGTGATAGATGAGCTCTTGGTGGAGTATTTGTATACGGCTACAGCGCTTGACCTTTACAAAAGATTAGTGTTATTTTATACTAAAAGCGTTGACCCAAGATCCCTCTTAACTGTGGATAACTCAGAAATTGATTTGCACAGTTTAATCAGGGCTTATATAAAGGAGGACAATTCAATTAATAATAAAGAATCGCTTGGCTTGCTGGACGAGTCGTTTTTGCTTTCTGGCAAGGATTTTGACGACTTAA